>JBQTHJ010000001.1:0-70563 GCA_052389995.1 Gemmatimonadaceae bacterium
GGTCTCGCTCCCCGCTGCTTTCAGCGACTCCCTCACGGTTATCACCTTGCGGTTCGCTCGGGTCGGTGCGACCACCTCCCCAGAGGACTTCCACCTCCTGGTCGATGTTCATGCTGGGCACACACAAGAAGCCCACGCGATGCGTGGGCTTTTGTTTTTCACCCTGAGCACCCCGAGCACCCTGAGCACCCCGAGCACCCTGAGCCGAGCACCCTGAGAACCTTCCTAAAAGCTCGCGTCCAAATACAATGACGCCCTCACGCCCCGGTTCGGCCGAATCCCCTTGGCGAGATCGAAGCGGACGAAACCTTCGAGCACCGACCACCCGAGGCCCGCGCCCAGCATTGGCTTTCCGGGGTGCGACCAGTCCTCTCGCGATCCCGCCCACCCGCCATCGAAGAACACGACCGGACGGAAGGCGACACGATCGGTCGACAGCTCGGCGCGGCCGAACCAGTAGGCGTCGCCCGCGTTCGTCCCGATCGGGTGACCGCGAACGGTGTGGGTGCCGCCCAGATACCAGAGACGCTGGGCTGGCACGTCGCCGGTCGTCGTGCCGCCGCTCACGGTAAGCGCACCGGCGAGTCCCGCGGCCAGATTTCGGATCACGGTGGCGTCCATCGCAGCGCGACCGAACTCCAGATCTCCGGTCGCCGCCTCGAGACGGAGCGCGCCGTTCAAGCGAACTGCCCGCGGATCGAGACCGAGCGCGAACGGGAGGCGAATGCCCGCTCCTGCGAGGTCGGCGTGCGCAGCCACGACGTTCTCGCGGAATCGCAGGCCGTTGATGGCGTGCGGCAGGGAGAGCTGCGTCTCCACGTGCGCCGTGCGCTGGCGCTCGCCGAACAGCCGCCATTCGAACGGCCCGAGGACGCCTAACGCCTCGACGCCGGCCGTCCGGTAGTAGAATCCCTCATCGCGGCCGAAGAGCAGCGCGTTCGCGGAGTTCCCCAGGCCTAACGGCGCACCCCAGTCATCCACCACGGCGAGCCGCCGGTAGACGCCGAGCGCGATTCCTCGTACCGCGTCGCCGCGTGTGAGACGAAGGTCGACGTTGGGCTCCAGATCCGCGTGGCCGAGCCGCGCCGCGGCGCGCCACGACAACCCGCTTCCCAGCTCTTGTGAGATCGCGGTACCCGCCGACAGTCCTTCGACACGATTGTACCGCAGCATGCCGCGCTCGAGGAAGCTCCAGTCGATCGACTGCGGCGACCATTCGGGCTCAAGGCCGATCGTCAGCTCCTGCTCGAGCTCCTTGCGCTCGCGCGCGCCGAACAGCTCGTCCGACGGATCGAAGATCGATGGCGGCAGCGCGGGCGACGCGGCAAGTGCCGCCGTGTCACACGGAATGCGGATCGCCACCGCCACGCTCTTGTTGTAGCGCCACTCGGTGCGTGTGAGCGTATCACCGGGTGCGCAATCCCCAAATCCGTTATCGAAGTCAGCCTTCTTTTCACGGCCGACGTTGATCTGGACGGTCGTTCGGTCTTGCCGGGCCATCGTGTCGACCACGATCGGCGGCAAGGGGTCGGTGCCGTTCACGCTCGCATAGGTGAACGTCTCGAACACCTCGAACGGCGACCGCATCACGCCAACCTGCACGCGTCCGTTCACCGACTGGAGCCGTGGGAGCCACCACCGCCCCTGGTGCAATCCGTACTCGACGGTGAACGCCTCGATCGTCGCGACCATCGGAAAGATCAGCGGACGAATCGCGCGAGGGACGTCGTCGAACTCCTCCTCGCCTTCTTCCTCCTCCACGAACTTCTTGATGTCGAACGGCGCCGCTGGACGATACGCCGCACGCACTACCTGCGCGCTCTTGAGATCGAACCAGAGCGAGCCGAGAATCAAGTCGAACGCGGGCTCACGCGCTCGCACCGTGACTTCGGCGATCCGGATGGTGCGGCCACCAGGCAGCGAATACGAGATCGTGTCCCCCGACTTGTACCGGTAGTACGCCTCGGCGCCCTCGGTCAGCGGATGGATGAACAGACCTTCCTGGTCCGTGACGCGTTCCATTCCGGTGAACCGAAGCAGGCCTTCGCGGCCCGGGAAGTACGGAACCGGGCTCATCTCCAGCGTCCCGGCGAGCGCTCGCGCACCAGGGAAGGCCAGGGGGATCGCCGTGCGTGTTCCTTCGACGTCGATCCACGCGCCCGTGCCGCGCTGCCACCGCACGCGCGTCGCGCTCTCGTTCCGGAAGACGAGCCGCTGCCTGCCCATCGCCCGAAGCCCGAGCCCGGCGGACATGCGCTGCACCGCGCGGGCGTCGTAGGCGACGAGTGAAGAGTCCTGCTCGAGACGTGCAGTCCGCGCGCGCGAGACGATGTCGCGCGCGCTCGCGTCGCGATAGGCGTTCGCGAGGAGCGCGGGAGTGAGCGGCGTTCGCGTCTTCCGGGCGCGTAAAGCGTCCGGCATCTCGTGGTCGCGATCGACGCGACGGGTCCGCAAGGCCGTGTCGCGCACCACCGCGACGGTTTCGGTCTGCGCGGCCTGCGCGTGCGCCTGCTCCGGATTCTGGAGCGCGGCGACGAAAACGAATGCCAGGAGTTCGAGCATAGGACCAACCGGGAGGGACCGAAGAAGCCTACGCCCCGATGCGAACCATGGTTTCAGGGGTTCCCTTGCGGGCCAGCGTACACTCCAGTCGATTCCCGGGCGGCCAGACGGCCCACCCTCTCTCCGGCGCAGCATGAACCGATTCCGCAACGCCCTGATCGCGTTTTTCGCCGTTCTGCCCGGGCCGGGCTTGCTGGCGCAGCAGCCGCATGCCCCGGAGCCCGCGCGCCCGATCGACTGGGATCAGCTCCGCGACGAGACCGTGCGGGTGCTCGCCGACTACATGAAGCTCAACACGGCGAATCCGCCGGGGAATGAGGTCGAAGGCGCGATCTTCCTCAGGAACATCCTCGAGCGCGAGGGATTCCAGGTTCAGATCTTCGACACCGCGGCCAGCTCGCTGGGCCCACGACGCCCGAACCTGTACACCCGTCTCGAGGGAACCGGCGGCAAGAAGGCGATTGCGCTCGTCCACCATATCGACGTCGTGCCGGCGGATGCGCGCTACTGGGAGGTGGACCCGTACAGCGGCGCGATCAAGGACGGATTCGTCTGGGGCCGTGGCGCGCTCGACATGAAGGGCGAGGGAATCGTGCACCTCATGGCGATGATCGCCCTCAAGCGCAGCGGCGTCCAGCTCACGCGTGACATCGTCTTCATCGCGAATCCCGATGAGGAGCTGGGATCTACGGGCGCCATCGCGTTCGTCGACAATCACCCGGAGCTGCTGGCTGACGTCGAGTACATCATCACGGAGGGCGGCGACAATCCGGTCCAGGACGGCAAGCTCCTCTACTACGGGGTGAGCGTCGCCGAGAAGCGCACCTTCTGGCAGCACCTGACGGTGCGCGGCGTCCCCTCGCACGGGTCGCGTCCCACGAAGGACAACCCGGTGCCGAAGCTCATCCGAGCGTTGAACCGTCTCGGCACGTACGAGACGCCATTGCACGTGACGCCGGGCGTCGAGAAGTACTTTCGCGATATCTCACGCGTGTACGAGGGCGAGCAGCGCACGTGGCTCGCGAACATTCGGCGGGCGATCACGATCCCGCGCGCTCGCGCGTGGATCCTGAGCGATGTGTACTGGAATGCGATCCTGCGCAACACGATCTCGCTCACCGTCGTGAACGGATCGAACAAGACCAACGTCATCCCTGCCGAGGCGACGGCGGACGTCGACATCCGCCTGCTGCCGGATCAGAACGCCGATTCGGTGCTGCGCGTTCTCAAGGGGATCGTGAACGACACCTCCGTGCACTGGTCGACGCTGCTCGCCCCCAAGACACCACTCGAGAATCCGGTGGACACGGATCTGTTCCGGGCGATCGAGCGCGCGTCACGTGAGCGGGATCCGGGGGCCATCGTGACGACATACATGCTCACCGGGGCCACAGACCGTCCGACGTACCGGCGGGCAGGCATCATCACGTACGGGCTCGATCCGTTCAAGGTGGAGTCGTCCGACAGCCAGCGGGGCGTTCACGGCAACAACGAGCGCGTCAGCATCGAGAATCTGGGGTTTGGCGTGAGGTACATCTTCGACATCCTCCGCTACGCGCAGTAGCGTCACCGTTAGGCAAGCGGAGGACGTAGCGCCAGCTCGGCCTTCGCGCCGGCCATCCGAGCCTGGGGCCCGTCACGTTACGTCAGCCTCTGGCGTCGTGGGCGGTGCACGACCTCGGGCACATCGCCCAGGTCGCGCGGGTCATGGCCAAGCAGTACCGTGAGGAGGTCGGGCCATGGGTGGAGTACATGCCCGTCCTCACGGACCATGAGGTTCCGCGGTCCTGACGGCGTTCCGTCCCGCCTAACGGTGGCCCGCGCGCGGCACCAGCCAGGGACGTTGGACGCCAACGCGTGTCCCCTGGACTTCCCGCCGCCAACGGTGGAAGTTGCAGGCAACACCACCGTCGGAGGGATGCTGATGGCAACCCGAAAGCAGCTCCGCCGCTCGCGCTCCAACCGGATGGTCGCAGGAGTCGTCGGTGGACTCGCCGAATACTGGTCCGTCGACCCGACGCTGGCGCGCGTGGTCTACGTCGTCGGCTCGATCATCTCGGCGGCGTTCCCCGGCCTCCTCGTTTACGCGATCCTCTGGCTGATCATCCCCGAGGAATAGCCCGGCGAGCATGGACACCTTCACGATCATCCCGAACACCTCACGTTTCCGGTAGTGGTTCGGCGCGATAGTCCTCGCCCTCTTCGTGCTGCGCGCCAGGCGGTCTACGTCCCCACGACGAATGGGTACAGCCTGCTGTTGAGTCCGCGGCAGCCGGAGCGGTTCGTCGAGCGCCTTCGCGACGTGGCGCCGAGCGAGTAGTCGAGCATGCTCGATCGAAGCCGAGGGATCATGTGCGGCGTCGCGCTCGCGGTCGCGGCATGCGCTCAGCAGACGCCTGCGGTGCCGTCATCGCCGGCATCCGTCGAGGGTCGCATCACGGCGATCGATCGCGCCGGTGAACGGATCGGCTCCATCCGGGTGGAGGCGAACCCAGCGGAGACGTCGGGCTCCGACAAGGCGGCAGTCCGGATTACCGAGAGCACGGTGATCTTGCGCGGTGATACGACTCGCAGCGATTTCAAGTCGCTCGCGCTACAGCAGTGGGTCCGCGTGTGGTTTACCGGGCCGGTGCGCGAGTCCTATCCGGTGCAGGCGGACGCCGGCGTCGTGCAGATCGACGACACCCGCTGAACAGCGTCAGCCACCGCGCTGATACGTGCCCATCAGCTCGCCCGATTCGAGCACGCGTCCCTGCATCGCCTTCTCGACCTCGCCTTTCGTCGCCGCTCCGAGATCGCCGAGCATGGTGTCGAGCGCGTAGAGCTTGAAGAAGTAGCGGTGACGCCCAATGGGTGGGCAGGGCCCGCCGTATCCGGTGCGCTCCCAGTCGTTCTTGCCCTGTCGCGCTCCCGCCTTCACCACTGCCACTTCCCCGTCCTCCCCGATTCCTGTCGCGGACGTGGGGATGTCGTAGAGCACCCAATGCACGTAGACCCGCTTCGGCGCGGCGGGATCGGGCGCGTCCGGATCGTCTACAATGAGGACAAGACTCCGCGTCTTCGCCGGCAACCCTGCCCACCGCACCGGTGGAGACACGTCCTCGGCGTCGCATGTATACTGGCGCGGAATTCCCGCTCCCTGTGCGAACGCGGACGACTCGATCGTGAGGGTCATGTCTACCTCCGGGAAGCCTGGGACCGTCCTGTGTGCCGACGTTCCCCATTCTATTCGGGATTTCCCGCGCCGCGCCATGGCGGCGTCACGATTGCGCAGGCATAGTTGAGCGCGAACCGCCGTTTTCAGTCCGTCGAGTCCATGCCGTCTTCGAGACCGCTGCCCGCATCATCTCTCGTTCCCGAGCTCGCCAGCTTCCGTGACGACCTCGAGCGCCTCGGGTACATCGTCGTGCCGCACGGTGACCATCTCTGCGTGCGGCTGCCACAGCTCGCGAGCGTTCGCGTGCGCCTTCGTGAGGGCACCCTCGACTTCGTGGCGCAATTTGGCCCCTTCCAGCGCCACCACTCCTCGGCGCTCACACTCGGGGGCGCGAGCGCCGCTGTCGTTGGCGCGCTGGCGCTCACCGGCATGGGACCGGTCGCCCTCGGCGCCGCATTTATCGGAGTCATGCTTGCCGCACGAGATGTCGGGCGGTACGTCGTGACGGAGGGGTGCGTCACCCGCCTCCAAATGCTCTGGTCGGCGCGCGCCGGGCTGCGTCGGGGCGGGCACCAGACGTTAGGCACACCGGATGCGCGGCGCACGAGTCCGATCGGGGACGAGCGCTGACCAGGACACCGGGCGCGCTCTGCTGCCGGCGGAAGTTCCTCCGGGTCTTCCCCGAACGCTTTCATTCGGGGTTATCGCGCGCCCCGACCGACATATCTTTTCTCAAGCCAAACGTGACCAGGACTGAGGAGTGACGGCCGAGTTCGAGACGACGCGCCTCTTCCTCCATGCGAGCTCCCTGAGCGCGCTGCCTGACGACGTCTGCTCGCAGCGACTGCTCACGACGCTCGACATCAGCTACAACCAGCTCACCGACCTTCCCGAGGCGATTGGCGATCTCCGCGTACTGGAGTTCCTCTACGTGTCGAACAACCGGCTGACGCGATTGCCGGAATCGATCGGGAAGCTCAAGTCGCTGGTATATCTCAACGTCAGCAACAACGCGCTGCCGGTCTTTCCAGAACCGGTCGGTGCGCTGGGCGCCCTGATCGAGCTCAAGGCGCACGATAACGCGCTGCGCGTGCTCCCCTACTCCATCGGTGCCCTCGCCGCGCTGCGGGAGCTACATCTCGACAGCAACGCGCTGGAGGAGCTCCCCGATTCGATCGGCCGCCTGACGAGTCTCCGCGTGCTCGACCTGAGTCACAACAAGCTCATCGGCCTTCCCCGCACGATCGGCGGGCTCCAGAGCGTCACGCACCTCGCGCTTCGCTCGAACCGGCTGACGACGCTTCCCGATGCGATCGGCAAGATGCAACAGCTCATGCATCTCGACTTGCGCGAGAACCAGCTCACGTCGCTCCCGGACTCGCTGCGCGACCTTTCCTCTCTCGAGAAGCTCGACCTGCGCTGGAACGGCCTTCCCAACCTGCCGTCGTGGCTCGACGTGCTCCGCGCGCGTGGGTGCGTGGTCTATACGTGATCGCTCTTCGGAGCCCAGCAGCAGCTCCTCTGCGTACCCTCGCGCCCTCTGCGATTCAAGTTTTTTTGGCTGTTCCGGGATTCCCGGGACGACACGGCTGGGGCACTACTGCCAGAGCCACGGCAAGGATCCTGTGGACGATGGGTGCTGCGCGGGCGCTACCCGCGCCCGGTCCTGCGCAGCTGCTTTGGGGCCATCGCCCACAGAAGAACCGCGGAGCTCACCGACGGTGGCCCCTCGATCTCGAGCAGGCACGCGGCGCCCTTCTTCAGATCGAGGAAAGACTCCTTTGCTCCGGCGAGGAGCCAGCTGACCAGCCCACTCAGGTGTGGCTCGTGCCCGACGATGGCGACGACGTCGCGCTCGACATGGGCGCTCGCCCAGCGCGCGAGGTGCTCGTATGCGGCTTCCGGACGTAGCGCCTCGACAACGATGGGCGTGCGATTGTACGTCTCGCCGACGATTTCGGCGGTCTGAACGGCGCGCACGAGCGGGCTGGTGGCCACCACGTCGAGCGCCGGGACGACCTCGCGCAAACCGGCCGCGGCCTGGCGCATCTCGCGCCGGCCGTCCGATGTCAAGGGCCGAAGATCATCACGCTGCCCGGTGCGCGCGAACTCGTTCTTGTCCTCGGCCGCGGCGTGTCGTACGACGAGCAGTCGCACGAGAGCGGCGCGTCAGGAGCGCGTGGAGTCGCACGCGACGCGTGCGTACGGAAAATCGCTGCCGCGCGTTCGTGCACCCTGGGTTCCCTCGACGCGCGCTCGGAGCGAGTCCTTGCCCGCCCGCCGGTAGATGATGCGTTGGGGGAAATCGTGCGCGGGGTTCGCGAACACGACGGCCGAGTCGCTCACACTCTCGGACATGAACTCGGCCGCGGGCTGGTTGTGGGGTTGCGCGGCATAGACGAGGTCGGTGCCGCGCGCGTGCACGCGGATGAATTCCCAGGCAATCGTGCTGTCACCTGCCGGATCGCGGCGCAGCGTGCGGCTCATGCCGAGCATGCTTCCGCCAGCGGGACGCGTCCATATCTCTTCGATGATGACGCGAGGGCTGGTGTATACCCAGCAGCCGGCGAACCAGGCGAGCTGATCCACGCCATCCGGCTGCCTTGCCTGACGATGCGCGACGGGCCATGCCAATGCCGTCGCCGCGGCGACGACGATGCCGACCACTGCGAAAGACGAAGACCGTCGCACGACTCCTCCAGCGGTAAAAAGTGCCTGCGCCCACTATCGGACGCCGATTCACAGGATAGTGCGCAGCGATCGCAATGACCAGTGAGCGACGTCATCACCACGGTGTGGCGTTTTCCGTGTCGGCCTTCGTCCACCGCGGGTACGTACCAACGAGGCGGAACTCATCGGTAGCTCGACGTATGGCCGAGAGCGCGCCCGACACCCGCGGATCGCCCGCCACGTGCTCGAACTCGAGAAAGAACTGATAGCGCCACGGCTCGCGCGTCGGTCGCGACGCGAGATGCGAGATGTTGTACTGCGCCTCGGCCATGGGGCCGAGCGCCGAGACGAGCGCGCCGGCCTGCTGCGGAAACACGGCGAGCAGGGCAGTGCGCGCGGCGGTGCCCTCGTCAATCGACGCTGGCTCGCGCCCAACGGCGAGAAAGCGCATTTGACTGTCCGGCCGGTCCTCGATGTGCTCCATCAACACCGCGAGCTCGAACCGCTCAGCCGCCCGCCGGGTCCCCGCGGCTGCTCGCGTTCGGTCACCAGCGTCGCGCACCTCGCGCGCGGCGCCCGCCGTGTCCCACGATGGCTGAGGCGTGATATGCTTGTGGCGGCTGAGGAAATGCGAGCACTGCCCCAACATCACCGGATGGCTTGCCACCGTTCGCAGCGACTTGATCGTCGCGCCCGGAACGGCGAGCAGGCAGAGGTGCACCGACACGATTACCTCGGCGACGATCTTGAGACCGTCGTGCAAGCTCAGGAGGTCGTACGCGACGTCCAGTCCACCGACGAGCGTGCTCTCGATGGGGAGGATCCCGAAGTCCACCTGGCGGCTTTCCGCGGCGTGCATCACATCCTCGAACGTCGACTTCGGAATGGGTTCGGCGGTGCCCTTCCATAGGAGGTGAATTGCTTCCTCGCCGAACGCGCCCGGCTCTCCCTGAAAAGCGACGCGAAGCCGTTCCAGTGTCCGCTGAGGAGCGGGCTTTGGCTCGGGAAGCGGGTCGAGCATCTCGCGGGGCATGGTCGAGGGAATGTGCACCGACCGGAGACCGCTCAACAGGGAGCCGGGCGGAATGCGCCGGGCCCCGTTCATGCGGATTCGGCCGAAGCACCACTCTCATTCTCATGACGACCCCACTCGACCGCCCCATCAAGCGCGAGCTCGACCTCGATGGAACGCTGTACACCGTCACGATCTCCCCCGACGGCATCAAGGTCACGGAAAAGGGCAAGCGGAAGGGCCACGAGCTCACGTGGCGCGACATCATCTCGGGTGACGCGGCGCTGCGGCGCGACCTCAGCTTGTCGCTCGGAGCAATGCGGGCGGACGATGAAGGTGAGGAATGAGGGGGTGAGCAAGACCGCGCTCATACTGGGTGCCACGGGCCTCGTCGGGAGTGAATGTTTGCGACTCTTCGCCGACTCTCCCGACTTCGCACGCGTGATTGCGCTTACGCGGCGCCCATTGCGCGCCGATGCGCATACGTCCAAGGTCGAGAGTCATGTCGTCGACTTCGAGCGCCTCGATGGCGCGGCCGAGCATTTTCGGGTCTCGCACGTCGTCTGCGCGCTCGGAACGACGATCAAGAAAGCGGGATCGCAGATGAAGTTTCGCCGTGTGGACTACGACTACCCGCTCGCGGGCGCCCAGCTGGGAGTGCGCGGGGGTGCGCGCCATTTCCTCCTCGTCAGCGCCTTGGGCGCCAAGGCGCAATCGCGCGTCTTCTACAGTCGTGTGAAAGGCGAGATCGAAGAGGCGATTCGCGCCCTTTCCTACCGCGCGGTCACGATCGTGCGTCCATCGATCCTGATCGGTGAGCGTGAGGAGACGCGCCTTGGAGAGAGCATCGGCAAGGCGCTCGCACGGTTCGCTCCGCTCCGCTACCGCCCGGTTGCCGCGGACGACGTGGCGGCAGCGATGCTGCGGGCGGCGCGCGACGACCAGCCCGGCGTGCGCATCATCGAGTCGAACGACCTTCACCACCGCGCGTGAATCTCTGGAGGCCGGATCCATGTCGCGTGCGTTCGTAAACGAGGATTCGGCCGGTGGACCGCGGCGGCGATTCACGCTTCCGCATCGCGACGACTCCGAGTTCGACGAAGCGGCGGCCGCCGCGCTCCTCGAAGGTGCGCGCGAGGGCGCGACGGGGGACGCCGAGGAGGCGACGGGTTACCGTTGGGGTGAGCCCCGTCTGCACGCGCACGTCCGGCGCATCCTCGAGCGCGCGCGCCTCGAGAAGGACGAGCGACTGGAGCAACTCGCCGAGCGCTTCTTACGCTGACGCGGCGTTGCAATGCCGCCGAAGCGTGGCTAAGGTAGGCCCATCCTGGAGGATTCGTGGCCCAGCAGTCCCCCATCACCGCCACCATGCCCTGCCGCGCGTGCGACGCGGAGATCTCCGCCATCGCGCGCGAATGTCCCCATTGCGGCGCACAGCAGTTCGACGCGAAGGGTTCTGTCGCCGCAACGGCGCCGAGTGAGCGCCGCGCGCTCACCGCGGGGCTCCTGTGTTTTTTCATCGGCGTCTTTGGCGCGCATCGCTTCTACGTCGGGAAATACGGAACCGGGATCCTGCAGCTTCTCACGTTAGGCGGGCTCGGCATCTGGTGGCTCGCGGATCTGATCATGATTCTCACTGGCCAGTTCCGCGATGCCGACGGCCGCCGGGTCACGGGGTCGTGAGCGCACCCGCTGCACCCACCCCGCGCGAGTACACGATCGATGCCCGCTCGACGCCAACGTTCGGACGCGTGCTATGCAGCGCGCGCACGCACCATTTCATCATCGACGGGCCGGTGGCGAATGGATGTCCGGGCGAGGAGCTGACTCCGCCGGAGGCCTTTTTGTCGGGCGTCGCCGCGTGCGGTGTCGAGCTCGTGCAGGTGATTGCCCGCGAGCAGTCCGTGGCCGTTGGCGAGATCGCCGTGAGCATCCGCGCGACCGTCGATCGCAGCCGGCCGGTGCGCCCCGACGTCACCGTGCTCAACACCTTCCACATGCGCTTCACGCTCGCCCGCGTCGAGAAGCAGCGCGCCGGCGCGCTCATCGACGAGTTCAAGCGGCGGTGACCTCTCTACGGCACGGTCGCGGTCGCGACCCCGGACGTGGCGGTATCGTTTGACGTCGTATAGCCTTCGGGCATGACCGACACGCGACAGGAAGTCGCCACACTCGCTGGCGGGTGCTTCTGGTGTCTCGACGCCGCGTTCCGACTCCTCAGGGGAGTGACGAAGGTGGAGTCAGGCTACGCCGGAGGCACGCGTCCCAACCCCACGTACGAGCAGGTATGCACCGGCACGACCGGCCACGCGGAAGTCGCGCAGGTAACGTTCGACCCGTCGATCCTCAGCTGCCGCGATCTGCTCGACGTCTTCTTCACCGTCCACGATCCCACGCAGCTCAACCGGCAGGGGGCGGATGTGGGAACGCAGTATCGCTCCGCGATTTTCCCACACACGCCGGAGCAGCAGACGGAGGCGGAACGTGCGATCGTGGAACTCGAGGCAAGCGGGGCGTGGGATGCACCGATCGTCACGACGATCGAGCCGCTGACGAAGTTCTATCCCGCCGAGACGTATCATCAGGACTACTACGCGCGGAATTCCCGGCAGCCGTATTGCCAGGCCGTGATCGCTCCGAAGATCGCGAAGCTTCGCAAGAAGCATTTCGAGCGTTTGTCGGTCTGACACACCGCACACCATGACGGCGACGCTCGACGAATCACCCGATCGTCACCGCTGGACATTCGACGCCCACCGGATCACGCGGTTGAGTGTCGAGCCGTCCGCATTGCGCATCGAGACGTGGACGCTCGAGGCATCCGCGGAAGTGCGCATCGCGGTCCCCTTCCGCTATCGAGAGCCAGACGGCTCGGCGCGCACGATAGATCCGGCCGAGCCCGAGCAGCTCGCGCCATTGCTTCCGCTCCTGCAACGCCGGCTCGAGCTGCTCGACATCGCTCGCGCCGGGGAGATCACGCTTCGCTTTGGCGATGGGTCCGAGCTCCGGTGCGCCCCGCGCGGGCGCGATACCGGGCTTCCCTGGGCGGCATGGGAGGTCCACGGCGGCGGAGCATTGGAGGGGATCGAGTACCGTGGCGTGAGTGGCGAGCCGCCATGGCCACCCCGCGCCTGACGCGGCGCGCACGATCGTTGCACCGCGGATGACCGCGATGCCCACCGAGCCTCTTCTCCCCGAGGACGTCGACGCCCTGCTCGCGCCCAACGTACGGACGACGGTCGCCGACCTGTTGTCCGCGCGCGACTCGCTGTTGCGGGCGCGCGCCGCCTTCGAGCGGCTCGCCGTTGCGGTCGAGGGTCTCCGTCAGGCGAGCCTTCGCGCGCAGAACGCGGCACGCGCGCTCGACGCCGAGGTGCAGCGCCAAACCCGTCCCCCGCGCGCAGACTAGCCCTCCGCTCGCGCTGCACCCGTGCGCGGACGTTACCAACATTCCCATCGGGATTGTTGTCAACAGCCTCAAGCTCAAGATTCCCTGGCCGAGGAGCTTCCTTGTTAGGGGCGCAACCCGGCGTTTCGGCGGGATCCGAGTCAACCTTTGAACGTCGATGCCCAGCCAGGAGACATCTTGGGAATTCCGCTCAACGGACTCGTCCTTGTCCTGGTCGTCGTGGCATGTCACCGGGCGCCGGCACCTGAGCTCGAGCGCGCGCCGACGACACCACCGGTGCTCGCGGGTCAGCGCAGCGGGACGACGGCACTCCTCCAGGCGGTCAGCGCGCCCAGCGAGCGCGTCGCGTGGGTGAGCGGGCATCGCGGCACGTACGCGATCACGACCGACGGCGGCGCGACGTGGCGCGCGGCGATCGTTCCGGATGCGGATTCCCTCCAGTTTCGCGATGTGTACGCGATCGATGAGCGAACGGCGTGGTTGCTCGCCGCCGGCGAGGGCGACCGGTCACGCATCTATCACACGACGGACGGCGGAGGCACGTGGACCATGCAGTTCCGCAACACGGAGCCGCGTGCGTTCTTCGACTGCCTCGATTTCTGGGACTCGCGACGCGGACTCGCGTTCAGCGATGCCGTCGATGGGAGCTTCGTCATTCTCGCGACCGACGACGGCGGACGGTCCTGGGTCCGCGTCCCGCCGGTGGCGCTTCCGGCAGCTCGCCCCGGGGAGGGCGCGTTCGCGGCGAGCGGTACGTGCGTCGTGACCGGACCGCGCGGCCGAGCGTGGATCGTCACCGGGAATGCGCCCCCGACGTCCCGCATCCTGTACACCGCCGACTACGGTCGCACGTGGAGCGTGTTCGTCACGCCGCTCTCCGCCGCCGAGGCGGTCGGCGCCATGAGCCTCGCCTTCCGAGACACCCTCCAGGGGGTCGCGATGGGCGGCCCCGTCGGCAGGCCTAACGAGCGCGGCGACTGGACCGCCGTAACAGGAGACGGCGGCCGCACCTGGACCCTTGGCGGACGTCCCGCGATGGCCGGTCCGGTCTACGGCGTGGCGTACATCCCGGGGACACCCGCCCTCGTCGCCGTTGGCCCGGGAGGAATGGATTGGTCGAGGGATGATGCCGCATCGTGGAACCGGCTGGACACGCTCGCGTACTGGAGCGTAGGGTTCGCACGATCAGGACGGTCCGGGTGGGCCGTCGGGCCCACCGGACGCATCACGAAAATCACCATCGAGTAGGTCCCATGCGCTTCGTCGTCGTCACCGCCGCGCTCGTTCTCAGCGCGCTGATCGGTCACGTCCGTCTGGTCGCGGCTCAGGACAGCGTCGCGCGGGTGGACAGCGTCTTCTCCCGCTTCACCCGCACGACGCCGGGGTGTGCAGTTGGCGTCTCGCGACATGGCCGCACCGTGCTTTCGCGCGCGTACGGGATGGCGAACCTCGAGTACGACGTCCCCAACGCGACGGAAACGATCTTCGAGGCCGGATCCGTCGCCAAGCAGTTCACGGCCGGCGCCGTGCTCCTCCTGGGTCAGCAGGGCAAGCTTTCGCTCGACGATCCGGTGCGGAAGCACATTCCCGAGCTGCCCGATTACGGCGCTCCGCTGACGATTCGCCAGATGATTCACCACACCAGCGGACTTCGCGACTGGGGAACCGTGGCGATGGTGGAAGGGTGGCCGCGGGGATCGCGCGTTCACACGCACGATCACGTGCTCGACATCGTGAAGCGTCAACGCACGCTCAACTTCACGCCCGGGAGCGAATACCTCTACAGCAACACCGGGTACAACCTCCTCGCGATCGTCGCGCAGCGTGTCAGTGGCCGCTCATTCGCCGACTTCACGCGCACGGAAATCTTCGAGCCGCTTGGCATGACCCGAACACAGTGGCGCGATGACTACACACGCGTGGTCAAGGGACGGTCGACTGCGTACTCGCCGACGCAGGGAGGCTTTCGTCTCGACATGCCCTTCGAGAACGTGCACGGAAACGGCGGACTCCTCACGACCGTGGAGGATCTGTTGCGCTGGAGCGCGAACTTCGACCTCGCGCGCGTCGGCGGACAGCCGTTCGTGCGCGAGCAGCTGCGGCAGGGACGCCTAACGGGGGGCCGCGAGATCGAGTACGCGGCCGGCCTGGTCATCAGTCGCTATCGTGGTGTCCCGGAGGTGAGCCACGGCGGGTCGACTGCGGGGTATCGCGCGTTCCTCAGCCGGTATCCGGACCAGGGACTCGCGGTGGCGGTTCTCTGCAATCATGCGAGCGCCGGCGCTCCGACCCTCGGTCGCCGCGTCGCCGACATCTTCCTCGGCTCCCTCCCGGCGAGGCCTGCGGCTCCGAAAGCGGTCACGCTCGCGTCAAACGTCCTCGCCGCGCGCGCTGGCATGTATCGCGACGCCGTGACCGGAGCGCCCCTCCGCATCTCGGTCAAGGATGGCAAGCTCGTGAGCGGGGGCGACGACGAAGCGGTACCCCTCTCCGCCACGGTCTTCCAGACCGAAGGCGGCTCGCGCGCCGTCTTCGATCTCGAGGCGGACGGACGCACGCGCTCGATGCGACTCATCCAGGAGGACGGCGACACGCTCACCTTTCTTCCGGTCGAGCCGCACACGCCGAACGCCGACGATGTCGCCCAGCTCGTAGGGACATACGTGAGCGACGAGGCGGCGACCACGCTCGCCATCGTACAGGACGGCGGGAAGCTGGTGCTGCGCCAGCCACCGGCGCGTTCGCTGGAGCTGCGCCCCGCCTACCGCGACGCCTTCGAGCTGCCGAGCGGCGACGTCGTGCGCTTCCTGCGCGACGCGAGCGGGCGCGCGACCGAGATCAGTCTCTTTCTGGGGCGGGTGAGGGATCTGAGGTTTCGGCGGCTGTGAGGAGAAGCGGAATGCGGAAAGCATTCCGCCTTCCGCATTCCGCCCCTCGCCTAGTCCCCAGCGGCTTCGGGGACCGGCATCTCCGCCGTCATCTGCCTCGGACGGAAGCCGAGCACGCGGCCCAGGCCACGACGCCACTCGTCGAGGATCTCGTAGAAGGTCGGGATCGCAATCAACGTGAGCAGTGTCGACGTGATCACGCCGCCGATCACGGCGATACCTAACGGTGCACGGAACTGCGCGCCCTCGCCGCTGCCGAGCGCCACGGGGATCATGCCGGCGATGAGCGCGAAGGTCGTCATGAGAATCGGACGCAACCGGATCGCGCCTGCCTCGATCAGCGCCTCGCGCAGCGGGAGACCGCGCCCCTCGCGCGCCCACTTCGCAAAATCGATGAGCAGAATCGCGTTCTTCGCCACGATCCCTGCGAGCAGGATCACGCCGATGAGGCTCATGATGTTGATCGAGCCATCCGTCAGCGCGAGCGCCAGCATGACGCCGATGAGCGAGAGCGGCAGCGAGAGCATGATCGCGAGCGGATCGAGGAACGACCCGAACTGCATCACCAGAATGAGATACATCAGCAGCAGCGCGACGCCGAGCGCAAAGAAGATGTCGCTGAACACCTCCGCCTGCTGCTCCGCATCGCCGCCCTGTGTCACACGAACACCCGGCGGAAGCTGAATCGTCGCAATCCGCTCGGTGATGTCCGCAGTGACCTCTCCGGTGGACCGTCCGGAGACGTTCGCCTCCACATTCACCACCAGGTCACGATCGAGGTGATTGATGACCGCCGGCCCAAGGCTCTCCTCCACTGTGGCGACCTGTCCCAACGGCACCGTCGTCGGAGCGCCGTCAGGCCCAGCCACGACCAGCGGCAGCTGCCGAAGATCCGTCGCGCGGCGCCGCGCCTCGGGGGAAAGCCGCACCATGACATCGCGGACCTCGCCGCTCGGATCCTCCCAGTCGCCGGCATCGATGCCGGCAAAGGCAGGCCTGAGTGCCTGTGCCACCTGCCCGACGGTGATTCCGAGCGAGCCCGCGACACCGCGATTGAGCTCGACGTCGAGCTCCGGCTTTTGCCCCTTGCTCGACAGGCTCACGTCGACCGCGTTCGGCACCTGTTTCACCTGAGCCAGCACCTCCTCGGCGGCGGCATTCACCGCCTCCGGATCACTACCGCGCACCTCGATCTGGAGCTGCTTGCGTCCGCCTTGCCAATCCGACGCGAATACGGACAACGTGGCGCCCGCGACGCGCTGCGTCTCCGACCGCAGGACCGACGCGAACTCCTCGGCGCTGAGGTCGCGATCGGGCTTCGAAATCATCTTGATGTAGATGTTGCCAACGTCCACCGCGCCCGACGTCCCTCCGCCGAGTGTCGTGTACGTATAGCGCACTTCCGGGTGCGCGCGCGCGAGCCGCGCGGCCTCTTCGGCCTTGAGTCGCGTGTACTCGAGGTTCGATCCGGGCGGCGTCTCGATCTGAATGTTGAGCTCGCCGTTGTCATCCTCGGGGAAAAACGCGACGCCGACGATGCCGGCGGCGGGAACCGCCCGCAGGCCGACGACGGCGACGACGAGTGCCGCGGCAACGCTCGCGGTCTTCAGCATCCAATGCCTGAACTTCGCCAGCCCGACGACGGCGATCGTGACGGCGAAGAGAACGACGGCCAATCCGCTCAATCCCTTCACCGGCAGCGTGAACGCGCCGAAGAACGTCCCGATCGCGATCAACACCACCGGAAGGCGGTGGTCGAGCGCCCACGCAATCACGTGGCGATAGTCGTTCGCCCGCCGATTGAACCACGCGTTGAAGCGATCGAGCTTGCGCGTGATCCACGCCTTCTCGTGCTCTTCCTTGTGCGGATCCTTCCAGTACGCGGAGAGCATCGGGTCGAGCGAGAACGACACGAAGAGCGACACGAACACCGACGACGCGATCGTGAGCGCGAACGGCTTGAACCACTGGCCGCCCACGCCCGGCATGAACGCGATCGGCACGAACACGGCGAGAATCGAGAACGTCGTGGCTGCGACGGCGAGGCCGATCTCATCGGTCCCTTCTCGCGCCGCCGTGTAGTGATCTTTCCCCATCTCCACGTGTCGCACGATGTTCTCGCGCACCACTATGGCATCGTCGATCAGGATACCGATGGCGAGGGACAGACCGAGCAGCGACATCGTCTCCAGGCGGAAGCCCAGCGCCCACACGGCGATGAACGACGCGAGCACCGAGATCGGCAGCGCGATGCCGGTGATGACCGTCGACCGCCAGGAATTCAGGAAGAGGAAGACGACGAGCACCGTCAGCAGCGCGCCCTCGAGCAACGCCTCCTGGACGCTGCGCACGGAGTTGCTGACGTCGACACCACTGTTCTTCACGACATCGATGGTCGTACCCGGTGGAAGCGTCGCCTTGACCCCGTTGATGCGATCGAGGATCTCATCGCTGACCGTCGTGGTGCTGTACCCCTTCGACTTCTTGACGTCGATGCCCACCGCCTCACGCCCGTTGAAGAGCGCAGCAGTGCGCTGCTCCTCGACACCATCGAAGACGTCGGCGACCTGGCCGAGCCGGATCAGCTGACCGTTGCGCTCCGCCACCACGAGCCGGGCGAATGCCGCGGGCGATTCGAGACGTCCGCGCAAGCGAATCGAGCGCTCCTGGAGCGCGCCGGTCACCCGTCCGACCGGTGCCGCGAGGTTCTGGAGCTCGAGCGCCTGCACCACCTGCGCGACGCCGATTCCCGCCGCCTGAAGTGCGTCGGGCTTGATCTGCACCGTGAGCTCGCGCTCGACGTTTCCCGAGATCTGCACTTCAGCCACGCCCGGAATGGCGCGCAGCTGTCGCGTGATACCGGGATCGGCGAGACGCGTCAGCTCGGCCGGCGTCAGCGACGTGGAGGACAGCGCCATCGACACGATCGGGAGATCGGTATCGTTGAACTTCCGAATGATCGGCTCCTCGAGCTCCGTCGGGAGATCGGCGCGAATGCCCGAGATCGCATCGCGGATGTCCTGCGTGGCCTCCGCGAGCGGCTTCTCGAACTCGAATTCGATGATGACGCTGCCGAATCCATCCTCGGCCTTCCCCCACACCTTCTTCACGCCACTGATCGAGGAGATCGCCTCTTCCACGGGATCGAGCACCTCGCGCTCGACGCCGTCGGGCGACGCGCCTGGGTAGATGAGTCCGACCGTGACCACCGGCGGTGCGACGTCGGGGAACTCATCCGTCTGAAGTCGCATCAGGGCGAAGACGCCGAAGATCACGAGCGCCAGCATGCTGACGATCGTGATGATCGGACGACGAATGGCAAAATCGGAAATGATCATGGAAACGCTCTCGTGATGGGCGTCCTCCGTGCCGTCATCGGTCGGCGATCGGCCTGACCCGCACCTGCGATCCCGGCGTCACGCCTAACGCGGCGCCGACGAGCACCGTGTCGCCCAGCGACAAGCCATTCCGGATCTCGACGCGCTCGCTCGCATCGTCCTCCAGCCCCAGCGCCACCTCGACACGCTCCGCGCGGCCGTTCTTCACTCGAACCGCGCTCGGCCGCACCGAGCGCACGTCGACCGCGTTCTGCGGGACGATGAGCGTCTCCCGAGTGTCGGTGGCGACGCGGCCCTCGGCGAACAGCCCGGCGACCAGCCGTCCGCCCGTGTTGGGGATGCCGACGTAGATGCGCACCTGCCGCGTGTTCGGGTCGGCGGTCGGATTGATGCGCTCGACGCGTCCGGTGAACGTGCGGTCGGGGTAGGCATTCACCCTGAACTCAACGGGATCACCGATCCGCAGCGCCGTCAGCGCATCCGACGGGACCGAGGCCTCGAGCCGCATGCTCGACGGATCGACGATCGTGAACATCTCCGAACCGGGCTGTACGACGTCGCCGGCACTGGCCGCGCGCTCGCTGACCAGCCCGGCGAAGGGCGCGCGCACCTGCGTGTTGTCGAGCTGGCGCTGGGCGAGGGAGAGTCGCGCACGCGCGTCCTCGAGCTGCGCTTCGGCCGCGATACGACCCTGCCGGGCCGTCTCGAGGTCCCGCTCCGCCACCGCGCCCGCCTCAGCGAGACGTTGCGTCCGCTCCTCCTCGCGTCGCGCCACGGTCGCGGCGTTCTGTGCCGCCGTCACGAGCGACCGCGCCGACAGCCACTGATCGCGGATCGCCGTGTCATCGATGCGCGCCAGGAGCTGTCCCTTCTGCACCGGCTGGCCGTTGTCGGCGAGCGACTGCACGATCGTCCCCGTGATCTCGGCGCGCACCTCCGCCTCGCGAACCGGCTCGAGCGAGCCGGAGAGGAGCGGCCCGACACGCAGGATCGTCTGCTCGACGATCGCGATGCTCTGCGCGCCGACGTCGACCACCGTCGTGGTGTCTTCGGCCGCGTTCGCGTCGTTCCCGCGGCTGCAGCCGGCGATCACCACGGTCGAGCCAAGGATCAATGCTCGAGAGGTGAACGCACGTGCGCGGGCGCGACTCATTTGCGTCGGGGAACTCATGGGACAAGGGCTCCGGTCTGGCTTCCAGTGAATGCCGCCGCCTGCTGTGGGCGTTGAGAAGCGGGCGGCCTTTGCTGCGTCTGCCGCTGGGTCTGCATGGGGGCTGACGACGGTGTGCCAAGCGCGCCGAACGGAAGGTCGCGCAGGAGTGCGACGCGTGCGCGGGCCACGGCGAGATCACGCGCGGCCAACGCGCGGTTCGCCGTCGCCTGCTCGAGGAGAATCCGGGAATCGGACAGCTCTACCTGCGTGGAGATTCCCTCGCGATACCGGATCTCGGCGATCTGGTACGCGCGCGCCGCCTGCTGCGCCGTGCCAGCGCTCGCCGCGAATGACGCTTCGGCCGCCGCGAGTCGCGACATCGCCGCGTGCGAATCGAGCTCGGCCAGCTCGCGCGCCTGCGTCAGGCGATACCGTGCGTCCTCCAGATCCGCTTGCGCGACGCGCACGTCGCCCGCGATCCGTCCGCCGGTAAACAGCGGAACCTGGAGCGCGACGCCGACCGTCCAGTTCGTGCTGAAGTCGTTCCACTCGGGTACGCCGTTCGGCGGGTACGCGACGCGGCCATACTGCATGTTCACGCTGAGCTGCGGCAGTCGCTGCGAGCGCGCGATCCAAAGCGCGCTTTCGTTGATCTGCACGACGTTTGCCGCCTGGCGAACCGGGGCCCGCTCCGTCGGCGGCACGGAGTCCTCCAACGACACAGGAGCACTCGTCAGGCGCGCGGGCAGTGCGGCCGTGCTATCGTCGAGCGGCGTCGTCAGGACGAGCGGTTCTTCGAGCGGCAGATTCAGCATCTGCTTCAGCCGCATGAGCGCGATGTCCCGGTCGGCGCGCCGCTGAATCAGGATGGGACGCTGATTGTCGCGCGCGACCGTCGCGCGCAGCAGCTCGAACTCCGGCTGGTTGCCGACCTGTCGCGCGAGCCGCGTGTGACGGAGCGTCGTCTCGGCCTGCTCGAGTGTCGACGCCGCGATGGCGACGAGACGGTCGGCCAGCGCCGCATCGAAGTACGCTTCGGTGACGTCGAGCACGAGCTGCGCGCGCGCGGCCGCGAGTGACGTCTCCGCGATTCGTCGACCGGCGCCCGCCACGCGCGTCTGCGCCATCACTCGCCCGCCCGCGAACACCGTCTGCTCGACGTTGAGCCCGAGCGTCCAGTTGTTCGGCTGTCCGAACGGGAGGGCGCTGAAGTCGATTCCCTCCTCCGGAGGCGCGTCCTCGGCGATCTCCTCGAATTGCGACGCCAGCGTTCGCGTGTAGCCGACGGACGCGTAGATCTGCGGAAAGCGCTCGCTGCGCGCGCGCTGGACCTCACCGCGTGCACGCTCCGTCCCCGCGCGCGCGATCCCGACCTCCTCGCTCGCGGTCTCCGCGATGCGGAGCGCATCGGCGAGCGAGAGCCGTCTCCCTTCGGCGGCCGGCTGCTGCGCCTGCACCGTGGTCGCGGCAAAGGCGGTCAGAGCGGCGAGGGTACCAAGTGTGCGAGAGGTCGTTATGCGAGACATTGACACACTCACTCGTTGAATGACGACGGTGCGCTTACTGGCGACGGGCTTTCGACGGCGGGCGCGTCGACCCACGGCCATTCCCGTCACGGTGCGCGGGAGCATTGTCGGCGACGCCGATCATCCCGAGGAAGACGGTGGCGTAGTGCGCCGCCGATTCGTCCAGCGAATCGTCGTACAGCTCCGGCATGACGTCGCGTCCCATGGCGTCGGCGAACAGCGATCCGAACACGACCCGCGCGGCGGTGCGCGCGTCAAAGTCGCTCGCGGCACGTCCGTCCTGCTGCAATTGCCGTAGGTAGCCGGCGAGCGCGAGAATGACCTCGCGCGGTTTTTCGCCGATGAGCGGCACGATCTCGGGGCGCTCTTCGACTTCGCCAAGGCTGGTACGGATGATCGAGCGGAGCTTGGTGAGGTGGGTGAGCTCCTCGCGCACCCATGTGCGCAGCTCGGTCACCGGGTCTCCGGGAGTCGCGGGGACTGTCGGGCAGTCGTGGCGGAGGTTGGCCTGGCGGACGGCCTCGATGATGAGCGTCGTCTTCGAGCCGAAGTGGCGGAAGAGCGTGATTTCGTTGACGCCGGCCTCCTGGGCGATGCGGCGAGTGGTGGCGCCGCGGTAGCCGGTTTCGGCGTAGACGCGTGCGGCGGCATCGAGGAGGCGTTCGCGGATGGGGTTCATGGTCGGAGGATAGTCGCAACCAGATGTGTAGGCAAGTGGGTACTTGCTGCACGGAACGCGACAAGCAAGCGGCTACCCACAATTTTCGATACCTCCTGGAACGGCGAGGCTTCGGAAAAGGTTCCTCTGCCCTCCGACGCAAGAATCCCCGGGGCGCCGTGCGCTCCGGGGATTCGAGTCAGATCTGTTACCTGCTGGCGGGTCAGCGCTTTCGCCACTCGTTCAGCACGCCGTACGTCAGCCCGATCATCGGGATCGCGAGGAAGAACCACCATGTGATCGCCCCGTAGAGCGGCATGTGCGGGAACCCCGTGAGCCGGTGTGGCTGGGACAGTCGGGTTCCGCCATAGAGGATGAGCGTCCCGACGAACAGGCCGACGACGAGCAGCCAGCCGATGAGGAGAATGCCGAGTCGCGTCCTGGAGGCCATTAGTTGCAGAGGCTCTGGTTTAGACGGCAAGGACGTCAGACGTCAGAATACAGATGTCGGAATTCAGAAACAACCTCGGGAAGCTAATCCGCGCTTCCCGGCGACGTTTCTGCACTCTGACATCGGTACTCTGACGTCTAACGTCTTTGCCGTCTGCCACGACGCCCGTCCACGCTACATGGAGCGCTCGATAAACTCACGAACTCGCTCGCGGTAGCTCCGCCCGGTGGTGACGCGCGTCCCATCGACGAGAATCAGCACGAAGTCGCCCTGAAACCAGGGCTGCATCTCGCGGATGCGGTCGACGTTCACGATCGACGAGCGGTGCACGCGGAGGAACTTGTGCGGCGGCAACCGCTGCTCGAGGCGCGTCAGCGTGTCGCGCTGGCGATAGAGCTCGCGCCCAACGTGCACCACGACGTGGTCGTCGGCCGCCTCGATCCAGTCGATGTCCTCCACGCGGACGAAGAGCAGCCGCCCGTCGCGCTTGAGCGCGATCCGTCTCGGCACCGCCGTCCCATCGGCGCGCAGCTGATCCAGGAGCGACGCGAGGGGCGGGCGCGGCGCCGGCGCCGGGTCGCGAAGCTGCGCCTTCGCGCGCTCGATCGCGGTGTGGAATCGCGCGCGGCTGACCGGCTTCATGACGTAATCGAGGGCATGGGCGTCGAACGCCTTCACGGCGTACTCGTCGAAGGCGGTGACGAAGATCGTCGCCGGCATCGATTCGGCGCCGACTTCGTCGACCACCGCGAGCCCGTTGAGCTCGGGCATCTGGATGTCGAGCAGCACGAGCGACGGCTGTTGTGCACGAATCGCTTCCACGGCGTCGCGACCATTCCCGCATTCGCCGATCACGGAGATTTCCGGGTCGTCGGCGAGCATGACGCGCAGGTGCTGGCGCGCCAGCGGCTCGTCATCCACGATGAGGGTTCGAATTTGCTCCATCGGTCACTCCGTGCGTTAGGCGCTCGCGGACTCGGAGCGGGGACGGTACGGAATGACGATGTCGACGACGAAACCGCCATGGTTGCCCCCGCGAGCGCTGAACTCGTGAGACGTGCCGTACAAGTGCTCGAGCCGTGCTCTGGTGTTCCCGAGACCGATCCCATCTCGCGACGGCTCGGCGCTGCGACCGCGGACACCGACGCCGTCGTCGGCGACACGCAGGTGCAGTGCTCCATTCTCGCGATACGCACGGACATCGACGTGGCCGGGCGCGGCTCGCGGCCCGATGCCGTGACGAATCGCGTTCTCCACCAACGGCTGGAGGATGAAGTTCGGGACCAGCGCGTGCATGGCATCCGGCGAGATTTCCAGCGTCACCGTGAGCCGATCGCGAAAGCGGATCTGCTGGATCTCGACGTAGTGCTCGAGGAGCTCGAGCTCGCGCGACAGCGGAACCTCCTGTTCTCCGGCATTGCGCAGCGACAGCCGCAGCAGCTCGCTCAGCCCCGACACCATTCGCTCGGCGACTCGCGGCTGCCCCCCGATCAGGGCCGTGATCGCGTTCAGCGTGTTGAAGAGGAAGTGGGGCTGGAGCTGGAGCTTGAGCGTTTGGAGCTGCGCGCGGGCGAGCCGTGCCTCGAGCTGCTCCCGATCCCGAGCCTGTCGGAAGTAGCTCAACGCGAGGCGCTCGTGCCACGCCGTCGCGTACGTCGCCACGGCGCCCGCCAGCGCGAGCAGCAGCACTTTCGCACTCTCGTCGAGCAGTGAAACGCCGGAGACGCCGGGCGCATCGAGCGGCGACGTCGTCGCGATGCGCCCCGAGCTCACGAAGAACTGCACGAGGATGGCATACTGCGTCACCGCCAACGCGGCGACGAGCGCCGCGCGCGCCGTCGACGATGCGATGGGACGCGCCGCGAGAATCACGAAGTACGAGAGGAAGATCGGCGTCTTGAGTGCGAGCGCCGCCGATTGCGCGAGCGCGTAGCCAAGGATGATCGCGCTCACCGCGGTGATGTCGACGAGCGGGTTCGCGATCGAGAGCCAGCCCGGCAGCCGCTCCCGCCGGTAAAACACGACGTACTGCGCCACGGTCCACGCGAGCGTCGGCGTGAGCACGAGCACGTTGACCCGGTTGAGCGCGGGCGTGAGGCTCGGCGCGTAGGCAAGCGCCGCGACCGCGAGCAGTCCGAGCACGCCGGCCCGCACGCCATTCAGCAAACGTTCGGCGCGCTCGCGCTGAACCTCCAGGAGGTGGCGTGCCGACGCCGCGCTCTCCCTCTGCTCCTCGCTCACGACTCCTCGCTACGCTCCGCCGCCTCGATGTCGATCATGACATGCACCGCGTCATTGATGAGATACCGCCGCAGGTCCCACCAGGGCGCGCGCTTCGTCCACCCGACGCCGAAGTCACGGCGACTCAGCGACACACGCGCTCGCGCCCGCATCCGCCGATCGTTCCCGTCGAAGCGGAGGTTGTCGACCCGGAGCACGACGTCCCGCGCGATCCCGCGAAGCGTCAGCGAGCCGACGACGCGCGCGCCCGCTCGACCATCGGGGATAACGCGCTCGCTCTGAAATGTCGCTTCGGGATACTTCGCTCCAGCGAGATACCCGCTGCTCGACAGGTGCCAGTCGCGAAGACGAATCCCCGTCGCGAGGCTCGTGACCGGCACCACGGCGGTGACCGAACTCGCCGTGAAAGCGCGCGGGTCCAATCCGAAAATCTCTCCACGCACGTCGCGAAACTCGCCCCGCACACGCAGGACGCCGAAGTAGCGCACGTCGAAGGCGAGGCGCGACCGGCGCGAATCGATCGACAGCGATCCTGTGGGAGCGACGGCACGATCGCGCGCCTCCAGCATGCGAACAACTCCTCCGTGGGTCGACGATGTGGCAAGGTAGCGTTGCATGCCGCGAGCGCCGCGCGCCGTGCGGTGAGTGCCGCGCTGCGTAGGGCGAACCGCGCTGCGCGCCGCGCGAAAGCCTGCGTCCCGCGCGTTCACGGCGCCGTCGCCGTCGTCCCGCGGGCAGGAAGACGCGGGCGAACGGCACGCGTCTCGTTGCCGAGACGATCGACCGCACTCACGAGCACCGCATCCGGCACCGGCGTCCCGGCGTCGAGCGTGAGCGCATGCGATCGCTGCCAGCCGGGGAGGATCCGCGTCGTCCACGCGCCGTTGGTGCGCGCGCGCACGACCCATCGCCAGATCGCCTCCTTGCCTCCAGGACGCATCCGCAGCGTCACCCCTCCGGTGGTCGAATCGATTCTCGCGGCGATGATCGGCCGACGTGGCGGAACGCTGTCGAGCCAGGGCGTCCGCGGGACGAGCGCCGGCTCGGCGTAGATCCCGCGGGCGAGCGCCGTGGCGATGCTGTCGCGATTCTCGAGGAAGACCTTCATGCTGAAATGGATGTTGCCGGTGGCACCGGCGCGCTCGCGCGTTAGGCGCACCTGGTCGAGAATCTCGGCCGGCGTCCAGCGACGCGTGGAATCCCCCGCGCCGACGCGGCTCGTGAAGTTCCCCGGCCAGAGATGACGTCGCTTGACGTTCTCCTGCGCCCACCACGCGAGGAGCACGGGGTAACTCTGTGCCGGTGGCTGAATCGGCCAGTAGAGCTGCGGCGCGAAGTAATCGACCCACCCTTCCACCAGCCATTTGCGCGCGTCGGCGTAGATCTGCTCGTACGGATCGAAGCCTTGCACCGTCGCCGGGTATCCGGGTCGCCAGATGCCGAACGGGCTGACGCCGAACCTGACCCGCCGTTTCGTGCGCTTGATCGCCCGATACAGATCGCGCACGAACACATCGACGTTGCTGCGCCGCCAGTCATCACGACCGAGCGCGCCGCCCGTGCCGACGTAGCGCGCCCAGCTCAGACTGTCGGGAAAGTCGAGCAGCGCGCCTGACGAGTCGCGCTCGCGATACGGATAGAAGTAGTCGTCGATCTGCACCCCGTCGATGTCGTAGCGTCGCACGACATCGGCGATGACGCGGATGGAGTACGCGCGCGCTTCCGGAAGCCCGGGATCGAGCCAGAGGTGTCTCCCGTAGCTCAGCACGAGCGTCGGACGCCTTTTCGCGACGTGAGTTGCCGCGATCTCCGATGTCGCCGTGGGATGGCGCGCGCGGAACGGATTGAACCAGGCGTGCAGCTCGAGCCCGCGGCGATGCGCTTCCTCCACCGCGAAGGCGAGCGGGTCCCACGCCGGCTCGGGCGCCTGCCCCTGCCGGCCGGTGAGGTATTCCGACCACGGCTCGAGCGTGGACGCATACAGCGCATCGGCCGCGGGACGTATCTGAAGGACGACCGCGTTCAGTCCGAGAGCCACGCACCGGTTGAGCACGTGCAGTAGCTCTTCCTGTTGTTCCCACGTCGAGAGCCCGGGACGCGACGGCCAGTCGATGTTGGCGACGGACGCAACCCACACGCCGCGAAACTCGCGACGAACAGGTGGGGCAGCGTCGGTGGCCGACTGTGCGGCCAGTGGCGCAGCAGCGAGCAATGCCGCGGCCAGGAGTCGGGGGTGCCGGATCACAGAGGAGTGACGAAAGAGGAGCGTACACGTTGCGGCGGGGTCGCCTCGCGGGGCAAGCCCGAAACCCTTGCGCGATCGACCGCGGCGCGGCAGCGTCTGGCCCATGCGCCCGACTTTCGCGGCACTCGCGCTCCTCGCCGCACTTGGCGTGTCGGCGAGGGACGCGCTCCCACAGCACCGGCCACCCTCGCGTTCGGAGATCGACCGGCGGTTCCGCGACCTCGAACGCGCCGGGCGCGCGCGCTCGTCGAGCGACTCATCACGCCTCCGACAGCTCGCCGAGCTCTACTTCGAGGCGCGGCTCACGGACTCGCCGGAGTCGGCGACGTTCATTGGCCACTCCGGCCACGATCACCTCTGGACGGATCTCTCTGCCGCGGCGATCGGCCGGCGCAAACAGGACGCGAGCAAGCCACTCGCCGTACTGAAGACCATCGATCGCAGCAAGCTCTCCGCGGCCGACCGTCTCACGTTCGACGTGCTCGAGTACGAGAGCCGGCTCGCCGCCGACGGCGCGCGGTTCCCCGCCGAGCTTTTCCAGGTCACCGCGCTCAGCGGAATTCAGCGCGAGGTGCCCGACGTCGTGTCGCTCATGAACGTGACGAACGCAGACGACGCGGAGCCGCTCTTTACGCGCCTCGAGACGTTTCCGCGTCTCGTCAGGCAGGTCATGCGGCTTCTCGATTCGGGGGGCGCGCACGGCATCACGCCGCCGCGTGCGACGCTCCACGCCGTCGGGGATGCGATCGCGCGTCACATCGTCGACGATCCGGCGACGAGTCCGATGATCGCTCCGCTCGCGAAGCTTCCTGCTTCCATGCCAGAAGGCGAGCGCCAGGATCTGCTCGCGCGCGGCACCGCCCTCGTTCGCGATTCCGTGCTGCCCGCGTGGCGACAACTGCACCGCCTCATCACGGAGCGGTATGTACCGGGTGCACGCGAGACCATCGGTCTCTCGGCGCTGCCTGACGGTGAGGCATGGTATGCGTACTCCGTTCGGCAGTTCACGACGACGGAGATGACGGCGAGCGAGATCCACGAGCTCGGCCTGCGCGAGGTGCAGCGCATCCGCGCCGCGATGGACAGCGTCATCGCGCAGACTGGATTTCAGGGCAGCTTCGCCGATTTCATCACGTTCCTTCGCACCGACCCGCGATTCTTCTTCACCGACACGGCGAGCCTGTTGCGCGAGTATCGCGACATCGCGAAGCGCATCGACCCCGGCCTCATTCGCCTGTTCGGCAAGCTGCCGCGCACACCGTACGGCGTGGTCCCGGTCCCCGCGTACTCCGAACGGAACGTGACCACCGCGTACTACATGCCGGGCTCGGCCGAGGCGGCGCGGCCGGGCTACTTCTACGCGAACACGTATGATCTGAAGGCGCGCCCCAAGTGGGAGATGGAAGCGCTCACCGTGCACGAGGCCGTGCCGGGTCATCACCTCCAGATCTCGCTGGCGCAGGAGCTCGAGAACGTCCCCGAGTTCAGGAAGCACGCCGGCTTCACCGCATTCGTCGAAGGGTGGGGACTGTACTCGGAGTCCCTCGGCTACGATCTCGGGCTATACACGGATGTCTACTCGCGCTTCGGCGCGCTCACCTACGACATGTGGCGTGCCGTGCGGCTGGTCATCGATACCGGACTCCACTCAATGGGGTGGACTCGTCAGCAAGCGATCGACTACTTCGCGGCCAACAGCAGCAAGCCGCTGCACGACATCACCGTCGAGGTCGACCGCTACATCTCGTGGCCCGGCCAGGCGCTCGCGTACAAGATCGGACAGCTCAAGATCCTCGAGCTGCGTGCGCACGCCCAACGCGAGCTCGGCGACGCGTTCGACGTTCGCGCATTTCATGATGAAGTGCTGGGCGCGGGCGCCATCCCTCTCACTATTCTCGATGCGCGCGTGCGGGCGTGGGTCGCGCGCGAGAAGCAGCGCGTGTAGGACACGATGCCCCACGTCACCCTCGAGCGTCCGCCAGCGACGGAATACGCGCCGTATCAGGCAGGGTACGTCGCCAGCGTGCCGGACGGCGACATCTTCGAGATCCTGTCGCGCCAGCGCATCGAGTTGCCGGAATTCCTCCGCTCGTTCGGCGAAGCACGCGGCGGCTACCGGTATGCGCCGGGCAAATGGAGCATCAAGGAGATGATCGGCCACCTGAATGACACGGAGCGCGTCTTCGCGTATCGGGCTCTCCGCTTTGCGCGCGCGGATGAGACGGCGCTCCCCTCCTTCGAGCAGGACGACTACGTGCGTACCGGGAACTTCGATGTGCGCTCACTCGCGAGTCTCGCCGATGAGTTCTCGCACCTCCGCGCCGGCACGCTCGACCTCTACTATCACCTGGATGCCGACGCCCTGGTTCGCACGGGAACGGCCAGCGGATTCGTGGTCTCAGTGCGGGCGATGGCGTTCGTGATCGCCGGCCACGTAGCGCATCACGAGCGGATTCTGAGGGAGAGGTATCTGTAAGGGTGCTCAGGGTGCTCAGGGTGCCAACGGCGGTTAACCTCGAACATTTCGAGCACCCCGAGCACCCCGAGCACCCTGAGCACCCTGAGCACCCTGTCGCCGGGAGACCCCCATGCCTCTCGAAGTAAACTGGCTCGCCATCATCGTCGCCGCGGTCGCGGCCTTCGCCATCGGGCGATCCTCGGCGCCTGGCGGTAAGCGTCAGTCGGTGGGCGCCTGCGCGCGAGCCTTCTCGTAGACCGCGACCGAGGCGGCGACATCCTGGAGCGCCGTTCCCGTGCTGTCGAAGACGATGATCTCGTCGGTATGCACTCGCCCGACCTTCGTCCCCGCCACGACCTCGCCGAGCTCGGCGCGAACGTCGTCGCGCGTCATCACGCCCGCGGCGATCGCATGGTGGAGATCGCCGGCAGTGGCCGCCTGTTCGAGGATGTCGACGACGACGGCCGCTCGCGCGAGGAGCGCGGGGTCGAGCTCCTGCTTGTCCTGATTGTCCGCGCCCACACCGGCCACGAACGCCCCGGCGCTGACATCTCCGGCGCCGAGGATGGCGGTGCGTGACGGTGTGCAGGTGATGCAGATGTCGCTGTCGCGGGCCGCGTTCGCCAGATCGCCTGCGGCCACTACCTCGACGCCGAGCTCGTTCGACATCTCCCGGGCGAAGCGTCGCGCTTGCTGGGCGTCGCGGTCCACGGCGTACACGCGCTTCAGCGTCCGCACGGCCGCTACGGCCGAGAGCTGTGTGCGCCCCTGCACTCCACAGCCGCAGATCGTCGCGACGGATGCATCCTCACGCGCGAGATATTTCGCCGCCACCGCGGTTGCCGCGCCCGTGCGCAGACTCGTGATCTCCTTGGAGTCGAGAACCGCCAGCGGCGTCCCGCGCTCGGCGTCGAAGAGCGCGATGACGCCCTGGATCGTCGGCAATCCGTAGCGCTCGGTGTTTCCGGGGAAGTTCGCGTTCGTTTTTGCCGCGAAGTACGGCCGCCCCATGTCCAGGACCCCGGCCTTGATGTGAAACGCGCCACGCTCGGCATCAACCCCCAGCACGCCCGGACTCGGCGCTCTCCTTTCCCCGTGAAGACGGAAGGCCTGCTCAACGGCAGCGATGCACTCCTCGATCGAGAGAAGGTCGCGGACGGAAGCCGAGTCAATGAACAGCATGCCTCACCGTCCCTTTCGCAGTGCCCGGCCCGGCGTAGCTCCCGTGTGCACGCCCTCGCTGACGGCCGCGACGCCATTCACCATGAGAGCGACGAAAGCCGAACCCGTGACGGCTGCAACGTTGGTCCATCGAGTTGCCTTTGTGCAGATGTGCAAGGGTAAATAGACTTCGCGCGCACACACTCCCACAAGAGAGCACGTACGCACGCACGACCAGCTTCGAGCGCTCGCGCCACAGTGTCCGTTCTGGCTGGCGCGTTCTGCTTTGGAACGATCGCGATCTTCGTCGTGCTGGCACGACGCACCGAGGCGCCGCTGACGTCGATCCTCGCGTGGCGGTTTCTTCTCGCGACGCTGTTCCTGACGATCGCCGCGGGCGGGCCGCGCGCGCTCAGCGCCGCGCGGGGAGGGCCAGCGCGTCCAGTCGCACTTCGGGTGCTGCTGATCGGCGGCGGCGGCCAGGCGCTCATCTCGTTTCTCGCCCTCCGGGCGCTCGATCATCTCCCCGCGGCCACCAACGCCTTTCTTTTCTACACGTATCCAGCCTGGGTGGCGGTGTTCGCGTTCCTGCGAGGGATCGAGCGTCTCGACGCGCGCCGCATCGCTGCGCTCGTGGTCTCGTTCGCCGGTATCGCGACCATGGTGGGCACGCCGGGAGCAGCAGGTGACGTCCCGCTCGTGGGCGTCCTTCTCTCATTGTCGGCGGCCGTGTGCTACGGCTTGTACATCCCGACCATCGGCCGCATGCAGGAGGGCGAGCGCCCAACGGTCTTTTCGATCTATGTGGTGCTTGGCGCTGCGATCGTGCAGGTGATCGCCGGCGTGGCAACGGGGACGTTCAGCGCGAGCCTGGCCCCCGCTGCCTGGGCGAGCATTGCGGGATTCGCGATCGTCGGTACGACGCTCGCCTTCCTCCTCTTCCTTCGCGGGCTTGCGGTGCTCGGCCCAGTTCGGACCGCGATAGTCTCCACCATCGAGCCGTTCTTCACCGCCCTGCTCGGGGCGCTCGTGCTCACGCAGCCGCTGCCTTCCTCGACGCTCGCAGGTGGGGCGCTGATCGCCGCGGCGGTGGTTCTTCTGCAATGGAGTCCGGCGTTCGCGAGACGAGTGCCCGAGGAGCAGTAGAGGAGCGGCTCCGGCGGAGGCCTCTCCTGCCGTTCTGGCCGGAATCCCGATCACAAATCCCGGTATCTTTTCGCCCCGGTTCGGGAGGATTCTGGGGCGCAATGGACGCGCGCCAACGCAAGACATCGGCCATCGAGATATACGGTTCGGTCTACGTGGCGAAGCGATTTCATCGCAATGTGTTGTCCCACTTTCCGACCCGAAGATTCGCGAGGGGGTGTCGCCTAACGAACCAAGCGTCTTTCCGACCATTACCCGGCTCGAGGGATGCCCGTCATCTTATTGAGTACCTCCGCCTGCCTGGCAGAGGTACCGGACTTTTTGCAACCGGACTTCAACCTCGAGTTGAGCCATGCTACCGACCCGCCGTGTCCTCCGGGCACCCGCCTCTGTGGCGCTCGTCGTGATGCTGTTCTCGACGAGTGCCTGTGAGTTCTTCACCACGAAGCCTTTCGCGCCGAACGTCGACGAGCTGTCGTACGCCGACGTGCCGAACGTGCTTTCCAAGTATTCACCCGAGCTGCCGCCGACGATGTACGCTCGCGCCAGTGCGTTCGGGGGTTCCCTCTCGACGGGGAGCTTGGTCGGTGACGCGGTCAACGGGCTCCGCCTGTCCGCTGCGCCGCTGTCGCCCCTCGCCGTGGACCTGGCGTCAGTGACGCCCGCGGAATGGGTGAGCGAGCTCGGCACGGGCCTCACGCAGGTGGACGACGACGCGGTCGCGCAGGCGCTGCCCTTCGCGTTCTCCTTCTATGGGCAGTCGTACTCGTCGGTCTACGTGAACCCGAACGGGCACATCAGCTTCGGCGGTCCGGTCGCGTTCAAGCGGTCGTGGAATCTCCCTGACGGAGACAACGTGATCGCGGCGCCGGCGTACGCCGACTGGATGCCCGCGTCACGCTTTTCGTTCCAGAGTCTTCAGCAGAGTCGCGTGTACGTGAACACGGTCGGTGAGATCGGCGACCGTCGCTTCGTCGTCACATGGAACGACATTCGTCCCTGCTGTAGCCTGTCCTACCCCGGCTCCAGCTTCCAGCTGCAACTCCTGGAGCGCACCGGCGAGCTCGTCTTCGCGTACCGCGAGATGCAGATGATCGTGTCGAACTCGAGCGCCGGTATCGCGGCCAACGCGCAGAGCTTCGTGCGTTCGGCGACGGGGGCAGGCGTGCTCGCTCTCCAGGGGTGCGCGATCACGTACACGCCGGGCGCGGACGGCTATCGCGAGTCGAACAGCTGCGCGCCGGCGCCGGTGAACGTGCCGCCTGTCGTCAACATCGGCGGACCGTACGCTTGCTCGGAAGGCTCGGACATCTCGATGGAAGGCTCGGCCACCGACGAAAACGGCGACGTGCTGACGTATTCATGGAATCTCGGTGATGGCACGGTGCTGCATGGGAACGTCGTGTCGCACCGGTACGTCGACAACGGCACCTATCCTGCGTCGCTGGCAGTGAGCGACGGTGCGCTGGTGACGATCGCGACGACGCGCGTCGACGTCGCGAACGCGGCTCCGTCGGTGAGCGCGCTCGAGAGCCTGACGCGCTTCATCGGCGAGCCCTACAACGTGTCGGCGTCGCTCAGTGACGCGGGCGTGCGCGATGCCCCGTGGCACTGGGTCATCGAGTGGGGCGATGGGACGTCGAGCGAAGGTGATGCGACGAGCATCGATGAACGCATCACGGCCAGTCACGCCTGGGACGCGATCGGCAACTACCACGTGCGCCTCACGCTCACCGACAAGGACGGCGGAAACGCGCCCGTTGTCGAGGCCCACGTCGAGGTCAAGGCGGATGAAGTCGACATCGACATCAAGCCGTGGCACTACAGCAACCGCATTTACCTCAGGGGTCCCTTCGACCGGCTCGTCGCCGTGGCGGTGCTCACGAACGATCGCCTGGATGCGAGCACGGTCAGCGTCCCGAGCCTCAGGCTCGGCAGCGTACAGGTTGCGCAGCTCAGGCACGGCGCGCACTTCTCCGCCCCGTCGGAGATGGGCAACTGGGGCCAGAACGGCTTCAACTTCAGCAATGGCGACCTCTCGGTGCTGCTCGACGTCGACCGCGATGGCGACCGTGACCTGCTCGTCGTGTTCGATCGCAACGATCTCATTCGGTCGGGCGACCTGACGCCGTCGACCGAGTCGCTCACGTTGCACGGTATTACGACCGATGGCCGCAAGGTCGTCGGGACGGACGCGGTGCAGGTAATCAAGTAATCGCCGCACCCGTACATGAAGTGAAGCGGGCGGAGTCTCACGACTCCGCCCGCTTTGCGTTCAACGAGGCGCGGATCGCCTGAAGCATTCCTCGACGTGATCGTCGACGAGCCCGCACGCCTGCATGTACGCATAGCAGATCGTCGAGCCGACGAACTTGAAGCCGCGGCGCAGCAGCTCCTTGCTCAGCGCATCCGACTCGTCCGTTTTCGCCGGGATGTCCCCGAGGGACCGTCTCACATTCCGCTTCGGCTCGCCATTCACGAAACGCCATACGAAGGCGTCGAAAGATCCGAACTCCTCCTGAATGGCGAGAAACCCGCGAGCGTTCGGGACCAGCGATGCCATCTTCTGCTTGTGTCGAACGATTCCAGGATCTCGCAACAGGGCATCGAGCTTGCGCTCTCCATACCGGGCGACGCGCTCTGGATCGAAGCCGTCGAGGACGCGGCGATAATGTTCGCGTTTCCTCAAGATCGTCGACCAGCTGAGGCCCGCCTGCGCACCCTCGAGCGTAAGGAACTCGAAGTGAACACGGTCGTCATGGACCGGGACGCCCCACTCCGTGTCGTGGTAGGCGATGTCCAACGGCGTGCGAGGCCACGCGCAGCGCGCCGGCTCGCTCACGACCGCGTGCCGTCCAGCTCCTGAATGGTCCTCGTCGAGGGCGAGCGTTGACGCTCGAGCTGCGCCGATACTGCTTCGGCGCGCTTGAGCACCCGAAGGAGGTTCTCACCGGCGAGCTTGCGCAGGTCCGCCTCGGACCACCCGCGCCGCGACAGTTCGGCGAACAGCGCCGGATACGTCGACACGTCTTCGAGCCCGACCGGTACCTCGCTGATCCCGTCGAAGTCACCACCGATGCCGACGTGGTCGGCGCCCGCGACGCGCTTGATGTGATCGACGTGATCGGCCACGTCCTTGAGGGTCGCCCTCGGTGCCGGATTCGCCGTGCGCCACGCCGACATCTCGCGACGGCGCGCGGCGTCATCGCTGCCGAACCGCTGTCGCAGCTCCGCGCTCACGCGCTGCATCTCATTTCCGTACCGCGCCACCTCCTGCGAGACGAAGCCCGGTACGAACGTCACCATCACGATGCCGCCGTTCTGTGGAAGTCGCCTGAGAATCGAGTCGGGGACGTTACGCGGGTGGTCGGTGACACCTCGAGCGGATGAATGCGAGAAGATCACCGGCGCTTCGGTGACGTTCAGCGCATCGCTCATCGTCCCGGGCGAGGTGTGCGAGAGGTCCACCAGCATCCCCAGCCGGTTCATTTCCCGAACGACTTCCTCGCCGAACTTCGTGAGGCCGCCATGCCGGGCCGTATCGGTTCCCGAATCGGCCCAATCGATCGTCGCCGAATGCGTCAACGTCATGTAGCGCGCGCCGAGATCGTAGTACGCGCGCAATGCGCCGAGCGAGTTCTCGATCGCGTGACCTCCCTCGAGGCCGAGGAGGGAGCCGATGCGTCCGCGGCCATGGCTGGCGCGCAGGGCGTCGGCCGTCAGCGCCCACTCGATCTCCGGATACTTCGCGATCACCTGCCGCGCGATGTCGATCTGCTCGAGCTGCACGCGCGCGAAGCCGGAGTCCCGCATGCTCGCGGGGATGTACACGGACCAGAACTGCCCGCCGAGCATCCCTGCCTTGAGGCGGGCGAGGTCCGTATGGCCGGGCGTGGTCTTTCGGAGATCGTACTTGTCGACGTCGAGGCGCGCCTCGGCGTCGGTGCGGATGGCCCACGGGAGATCGTTGTGCCCATCGATCAGTGGAGTCGTGCGCAGAACGCGCCGAGCCCGCGCGAGATGCGGGTCGGTGGCTTGCGCGCCGAGCGTCGGCGCGACAAAGGCCGCGAGGAGGAGCGAGGTCGTCAGGCGGAGAAGACGCATCGTGTCGGCGGGTTGGTGTCGCTGGAATCTACGGCAACGGCAACGGCGTTGGCCACGGATGTGAATCCGTGGCTATCCCCTTCTGCGTCGGACGCCGCGTACTCAGCTGGGGACACGAGAAAGCCCCTCCGCCAGCTCGTGGCGCCCGCGCGCCGCCACCACCCAGCTGCTTTCGACCACCTTGCCCCGGATCCCGTGCACGACGTCGAACAGGTGGACGACGATGCACACGTGATTCGGAATGACGCGCACGCGGTCGCCGACCGATGGACGCCACCCCGTATGCGAGAGATCGAGCAGTCCGTGCTCCTCCGACAGCGCGCGAACGGTGACATCGGGATTCTCGAGGAGCACACCGAACCCGTCAGCGTCCACGCCACGCAGCGGTTCGCGCCCGAGTGACTTGGAGCCGGCGTCGATCACCGCCTGTCCCGCGACGGCGGTGCTGACCACGGTGGCGAGGACGGTGAGCGCACAATCGTCGGTCGTGCATGCGCCCACGGCCGCGGTCGTGCGGTCGTTGTAGATGTAGGTTCCGGGACGCATCTCGGTGACCCCCGGGATCTGGTGCGTGCGCCAGGCCGTCGGCGTCGAGCCTCCGCTCACGACGGGCGGCTCGAGTCCAGCGCGCTGAAGCGCCTCGAGCGTGCGCGCCAGCGACGCCCCGACTATCTCGAGCGACCGGTCCTGCTGATCGACAGGCTCGCGAATGTGCCCGGGATAAAAGGTGATTCCCGCGTACTCCAGCTCGCGGTGCCTCGCAACGTGTGTGGCCAGGGCGATCGCCTCGTCCGGCCCCGGCACGCCCACGCGTCGCATGCCGAGATCGCATTCGACGTAGACGCCGACCCGACGTCCTGCCTCACGTGCGCCGGTGGCCAGATCGTCCGCGGCACGCGCGGAGTCGAGCGCTACCGTCATACGGACCTCGGCCGCAAGGGCGGCGACACGCCGGGCTTTTGCGGAGCCGACCATCGGGTACGCCACGAGCACGTCGCTGGCGACATCGCTCATCACCTCGGCCTCTCGCGGTGTCGCACAGGCGACACCGACGGCGCCACGGCGTAACTGCTCGGCCGCAAGCCACGGTGTCTTGTGGGTCTTGATGTGTGGACGCAATGCGAGGCGGTGCGCGGCGGCGTACCCCGCCATGCGATCGAGGTTGCGCTCCATGCGCGCCAGATCGACGATCGGGGCCGGCGTTTCGATCTCGTCGAGTGTCATGCGTCTCCTCGAAGCCTGAACGTGACTCTTGCAATCTGGGTCCTTTGACTTCGCCTGGTCACCCCGTCATCGTTGGATTCTCCCGAGACACATTTGTTCCCGCACTCGGCCGTCATGATCTCGTGCGACGGCGATGGCGGCGACGGAACCGCTGGGGCGAACGGCGCGAACGGGCAAAACGGCGCTGGTGGTGTGCAGACCGGCACGCTCAGCGCGGGTGGATATCAGCCGGCGAATGGCACCGACGGAACGTCCGGTACGCCGGGCTCGGCGGGCGGTTATACCCCGGGCCAGCCGGGTGCGGCGGGTGTCTCCGCGCAAGCGCACACGATGCCCTGAGCCCGAGCTCGGTGCCCGGTTCGACGGGCACCGGGTGCCTAACGTCGCGCGGCGCGCCGCTTCGCCTGGGACTCGATCTTTCGCCGGAGCGACCGGAGCAGTCGCCGCGTGCCATCGAACGTCAGCGCTTCCAGCGCGTCGTCGATGCTGCGCCACGTCACTTCGCGCCCGTCTCCGTCCCCAACGCGATTCGTCAGCTCGAGGAGGAAGTATCTGACCTTGAGGTGACGGCCGTGGTGCGCGAACTCGAGATCGCCGGCGGGAGCCAGCACGCGGCTCTCCACGCCAGCCAACTCACGCACCTCGCGCTCGGCCGCCTCGGCGGGCGATTCTCCCGCTTCGAGGTCGCCTTTGGGGAAAATCCAGTGCTCGCGCTCGTCCTTCGCACTGACGACGAGCACTTCGGCGCCCGAGTCGACGGCGCGCCACACGATTCCACCAGCCTGCTGTACCAGAGTCACCGCCCCTCCTTCGCGCACCGCACAGCCCGGCTCCAGCCGATGCCAACGCGGCGCGTCGATCCAGGATCAACGCACACGATACACGCTGTCGACCATGTTTTCGATGCCTCCCGTCACACCCGATGAAGCCCCGGAGACTCGCGAGGGCCCATTCGGCGTGAAGCTGCGCGTCTCGTCATACATCGCGGAGTCGAGAAGGGTCCGCGTGCCTGACGACGACTGGCGCGTGCTCGTGCGACGAGTGTTCGGACGTCGGCGTAACTCGGCACCGTCGCGAAGAGGCGCTGGCAGCGGCGGCGCCTCGTAACGCGTAAGAAGCGGTGGTAGATTGCACGCCCGTCCGGTCTCTCAATCGTGAGGAGCCCCATGACTCGCTCGATGCGCGTTCTCGCCGTTGCTACTCTCGCGGCATTCCCGACGCTGCTCGCCGCGCAGCAGGGATACCGTCAACCGCCGGCGCCGATCGCCGATATCCTCGACGCGCCCCAAACGCCCGCGGTGTTCGTGAGTCCCGACCGCGCGTGGCTGCTTCTCGGTGAGCGCGCATCGCTGCCGTCGATCGCCGAGCTGTCGGAGCCAGAGCTCAGGCTCGCGGGCCTCCGCATCAATCCGCGGACGACCGGACCTTCTCGTGAGGCAGGGTTGAGCGGGCTAAGCCTTCGCTCGATCCTCCCCGGGCGAGGCGACCCTCAGGAGCGGCGCATCCAGCCACCCTCAGGCGGTCGCATCGGCATTCCGCTCTGGTCGGAGGACTCGAAGCGCGTCGCCTTCGCCGTGACGACCGACAGCGCGATGCGCCTCTGGATCGCCGACGTCGCCACGGGCAACGCTCGCCCCGCCGTGGCACCGCCGCTCAACGCCGCCGTCGGCAATCCGTGCACGTGGATCGATGCGACGCGGCTCGCCTGCAAAGTGGTTCCCCCGGATCGCGGTCCCGAGCCGAGTCGCTCCACGACGCCCACGGGTCCCGTCATACAGGAGGCCGCAGGACGCGCGGCGCCCAACCGGACGTACCAGGACCTCCTCTCGAATCCCGCCGATGAGACACTGTTCGAGCACTACGCGACGAGCCGCATCGCGATCATCCCGGTGGACGGGTCGGCGCGGCTCGTGGGCTCGGCGGGAATCCACCGCCAGCTCGAGCCGTCACCAGACGGCCGCTTCCTGCTCGTCGAGACATCGCATCGGCCTTTCTCGTACGTCGTGCCGCTGAGCCGCTTTCCGCAGCGCATCGAGGTCTGGGACATGGACGGGCAGGTGGTGAAGCGGGTGACCGACCGCCCGCTCATCGAGGAGATGCCGATCGCGTTCGATGCGACCGTTCCAGGTCCGCGCGATGCGACGTGGAGGCTCGACGTCCCCGCGACGCTGGTGTGGGTGGAAGCGCTCGACGGCGGCGATCCCGCCCGGAAGGTGGAGCGTCGCGACCGGCTCGTCGCGCTCGATGCCCCCTTTACCGGCGAGCCGCGTACGCTGTTCGAAGGTGGCTACCGCATCGACGACATCGTCTGGTCGAGCAGCAGCCTTGCACTCGTCACTGAGGAATGGTGGAAGACACGGCGTACACGCACGTGGGCGATCCCGCTTGGCGCCGCTACCGGGCCACGACTCGTGTTCGATCGCTCCTCGGAGGATCGCTACTCCGATCCAGGGGAGTTCGTGACCGTACCCGGACCGCGCGGGACACCGGTTCTCCTCACGACGCGCAACGGGCGGTTCGCATATCTCGCCGGTAATGGTGCATCACCGGAGGGAGACCGTCCGTTCCTCGACCGCGTCGAGCTCTCCACATGGAAGCCGACGAGGCTGTGGCGCTCGCGGGCTCCGCACTACGAGTCGGTCGTCACGGTGCTCGATCCCGACGCGCGACAGATCATTACGCGCCGCGAGTCGGTGACGGAGCCGCCGAACGTCTTCGTTCGCGACGTGCGAAGCGGACGTCTCACGCAGGTCACCACCTTCAAGGACCCGGCGCCGCAGTTCGCGGGCGTCACGCGCGAGCTCATCAACTACAAGCGCGCCGACGGCGTCGCGCTGTCGGCGACACTGTATCTCCCGGCGGGATACGATCGCTCGCGCGGTCCGCTTCCCTTCCTCTTCTGGGCATATCCGCGGGAGTTCAAGACGGCGGCGGCGGCGGCGCAGGTTCGCGGCTCTCCCTATCGGTTCGTGCGCCCGCAGGGGTCGTCGCATCTCTTTCTGTTGACGCAGGGGTATGGCGTGCTCGATGATCCCGCCATGCCAATCGTCGGCGAAGGCACGTCCGAGCCTAACGACCGCTACATCCAGCAGCTCGTGGCGGGGGCGCAGGCGGCGGTCGATGAGGTGGTGCGCCGCGGAATCGCGGACCGCGACCGCATCGCCATCGGCGGCCACTCGTACGGCGCGTTCATGACGGCGAACCTGCTGGCGCACTCGGATCTGTTCCGCACCGGCATCGCGCGCAGCGGCGCCTACAACCGGACGCTGACTCCGTTCGGGTTCCAGGCGGAGGAGCGCGATTTCTGGAAGGCTCAGGACACCTACATGCAGATGTCTCCCTTCACCTTCGCGCATCAGATCAACGAGCCGGTGCTCATGATCCACGGTGAGGCCGACAACAACTCGGGGACCTTCCCGATGCAGTCCGACCGGATGTTCGCCGCGATCAAGGGGAACGGCGGCGTCGTACGGTACGTGCTACTCCCCTCCGAATCACACGGGTATCGCGCGCGCGAGTCGGTCGGTCACGTACTCTGGGAGATGGTGGAGTGGCTCGACCGCTACGTGAACGAGGGGAAGAAGACGGCGGGCAGGTAGAGCGAATCGCGACCGCAGCCGCTGAGAACGAGGACCGAGGAAGTGGCCTGAAGGCTCGGGCCCGCAGCCAAACAGGCAATTTCCGCGGTCCTCGTTCCTCGTTCAGTGTTTACACCTTCTTATCCAGCTCCTCGGCCCGACGCAGGTGGCCCTCGACCGCCCCACGCGCCTTCTGAAGTAGCGCACGGAACTCGGCGTTCTGCGTCCGCTCGATGGCATCCTCGATCCGGTCGAGCGCGTTCCGATGCGCCTCGACCTGCTCATCGATGTACTTGTCGTCGAACTCGTTGCCAGCAGCGGCCTCGTTCAGCTCGCGCATGTCTTCCTGGTGATCCTGGAGGACGTCCTCGTTCGTGCCGGTCGTCGAGACACCGAGCCGCTGAGCCGTCTGCGCGACCTCGTCCTTCATCTGCTGGTGGTCCATCTCCATCTGCCGGGCGAACGCCTTGATGTCGGCATCGGTCGCCTTGGTCTTCGCCAGGCCGGCCGCCTCGATCTCACCGGTGTTCACCGTCTGAAGGAACGCCACCGCATTGGCATCACTGTATGCCTCGACGTTGCCACCAACGGCGGTCGTGTCCATCACGACGCCGCCGGCCGTGTCGCTGTCCGAGTACCCGCTGTCGCGGCAGGCCGCGAAGACGAGCACCGTGACCGCGATCACAGTCCCCAGAATCCTGTTGTGAATCGTCATTGTTTCCTCCGAATGATCTGTCCCCCGGGTCGGCGTCGCCGCCCGGACAGCCAAGCGAGGGTTGCAAGAAGCGTGGAAGTGCGCTTGGACGCGCCGGGAAAGGCCTAAGGGCGGACCGCGCCCCGGATCACGGGAGGTCGAAGGAGAAGGTGCTTCCCGCGCCCAGCTCGCTCTGAACTTCGAGCTGCGAGCCATGCGCTTCCACGATCCCGCGCGCGATAGCGAGGCCGAGCCCTGCCCCGCTGCGCCGGTATCGGCGAGCCTGCCAGAAGCGCTCGAAGAGGTGCGCCAGGTCGTCGGGCGCGATGCCAGTTCCCGTATCGGAGACCGAGCATCGCACGCGGCCCTCCTCGCTTCGCGCAACGCGAACCGCGACGCTTCCGCCCGCCGCCGTGCACTTGAGCGCGTTGCCGACGAGGTTCTCGAGAACCTGTGAAACGCGGTCGCTGTCGGCCGCGACGGAGAGATCGCCTGGCTGTACCTCGCACGCGAGTGAAAGGCCTGCCTCGGACGTCTGGTGGCGAAACTGCTCGCAGACGTCGCGAGCGAGCGCGCCCAGGTCGAAGGTGCGCAGATCCACCGTAAACGCCCCGCTCTCCATTCGGGCGACATCGAGCAGATCATCGATGAGCCTGTTCATACTCGATGCGGCACGGCGCACGACCGCGAGCAGGCGCGCGCGTTCCGCATCGCTGTGCTCGACGTCCTGGAGAAATGCGGCGCTGGTGATCACGGCGTTGAGCGGAGACCGCAGATCGTGGGCAACGATCGCGAGTACCTCGTCGCGCATCGCCAGCGCGGCCTCCGCGTTCGCCAATGCTTCGGCCAGTCGCGCGTGCTCCGCCTCGACCAGGCGCTGCGCCGCTTCGAGCTCGGCGTCGCGGCTGGCCGGCTCAGGGCGATCGGCCGGGATGAATGGGGGTAACGTGGTGCCGTCTCGTGTGACCCGCTCGCCGCCAGGGTGGCTGTTCATGCGAGACCGTGCGGAACGTCGCTGCGAATAAGCGTGCACGGCGATGCCGTGCGGTGGGAATGCTGTACGTTGTACGCGCAGTGCTCGCTACGCAAGCGACATCGACATCATGAAGTGTCTCGATCCCGCAAAAAGCGACCGGCCAGCACGGGGCTGGCCGGGTCACCGAGTCGTGGCGTCAACCGCGGGAGCGCTTCCGCCGCCGCGCCGCTGCGGCCTTTTGCTGCCGCGCCTCGCTCGGCTTGACGTAGTGCCGCTTGCGTCGCAGGTCCTGGAGAACACCTGCGCGTTGCACCTTCTTCTTGAAGGTCTTGAGCGCCCACTCGATCCGATCGACGTCGTCCAACTTCACTTCGACCACGCAGACTCCTCCTCCTCTCTTGTTATGCGGCCCTCGGGTTTCCACGGGATGACGCGCGGCTGCCACCGGTGGTAATCGGCCATAATATGGCGAGGTCCCGGCCCGTGCAACTCGGCTGCGGCGAGCGACGGCGCATGCTGCGGACTGACGGTTACTGACCTTCCCGATCGCGTCGAACCACCACGCGTTTTCCACGGATGGTGGTGTTTCGCAGCGCGCCGATGATCTCGTCGACCGACTCGTCGGGGACCTCGACCAGCGAGAAGCGGTCGGCGATGTCGACCGCCCCGATCGCCCGCGCGTCGATGCCGGCCTCGTTCGCGATCGCGCCAACCAGGTCCGCGGGACGCATCCCGGCTCGGCGCCCCAACCCTATATAGATCCGCGTCACGTCAGCGTCGGAGCGCGACCGGTCACGCTTCGGACGCGGGGCTTTGTGGCCGTCGCGCCCGCGCGATTCACGCGATCGCTGCGCTTCTGGCTCCGGTGCCGGAAGATCGGCGGCGTCATCGTTCATTGCCGTGCCGAGCGTCGCTTCATGCGCGAGCTTGACCGCGGCGGCAGCGACGTCGAGGACGTCGAACTCCTCCGCCAGGGACTCTACGACCACGCGGTGCTGCTCGAGCTGGCCCGACAGAAGCGACTCGCGCAGCGATCCGCGAAGCACCTCCAGGCGCCGCGCTCGCAGGTCGACGATCGTCGGAACCGTCTCGACGTGAATCTTCTGTCTCGTGAGGCGCTCGAAGTTTCTCAGCAACCGGTGCTCCCGCGGCTCCGCGAGCGTAATCGCGACCCCTTCACGTCCCGCCCGCCCCGTGCGGCCGATGCGGTGCAGATAGCTGTCCGGTGATGGCGGCACATCGAAGTTCACGACGTGGGACACCGACTCGACGTCGAGCCCACGCGCCGCGACATCGGTCGCGACGAGCAGCTCCGACGCGCCCTCGCGGAAGCGGCGCATGACGCGGTCGCGCTGATCCTGCGACAGACCGCCGTGCAGCGCTTCGGCCCGGTACCCTCGCCCGGCGAGCGTCTCCGTGAGCTCGTCGACCTCGGTGCGCGTGCGGCAGAAGATGATCGCCGACGCCGGGTTCTCCATGTCGAGCACGCGCCCGAGCGCGGTGATCTTGTGACGGCGCTGCACGATGTACGCGACCTGGCGCGTCCGGGGGAGCGCACCGGGAACGGAGCCTTCGCGATCGATCGCTATCCTCTCCGGCTCTCGCAGATGCCGCACGGCGATCGATGCGACGCGACCGGCCATCGTCGCCGAGAGGAGCGCGGTTTGACGAGTGGTCGGGAGCGCCTCGAGGACGGCTTCGAGGTCCTCGGCGAACCCCATGTCGAGCATCTCGTCGGCTTCATCGAGTACGACGAAGCGCACATCGTCGAGCGTGATGGAGCCGCGCCGCAGATGGTCGACCATCCGTCCAGGTGTCGCGACGATGACGTCGACGCCAGCGCGCAGCGACTTGAGCTGCACGCCAATGGCTTGCCCGCCGTACACGGGCAGCACGCGGGCTCCGTACGATTTTCCGTACTTGTGAACCGCCTCGGACACCTGCATCGCGAGCTCGCGCGTGGGCACGAGGATCAGCGCGCGAACGGTGCGACGCCCCGACTCCGCCGCGCCTTCGAAGATGCGCTCGAGCATCGGAAGGGCGAACGCCGCGGTCTTTCCGGTTCCGGTCGCCGCCTGTCCCAGGACGTCGCGCCCCGCGAGCAGCAGCGGGATCGCTTCGCGCTGGATGGGCGTGGGCTCCTCGTAGCCGAGCGCGGAGAGCGTGGCGACGACAGCCGGGCGAAGGCCGAGCGAAGAAAAGCCGTCGGCGAGATCGGGCGTGTTGTTAGGCGCGGTCATGGCGGTGCTCGTCCACCGCAATCCGCGTTCCGCGCCCATCGTCCTCGTTTCTACCTCGGAGTTGCCGTCAACGAGAAGCGCACCGTGCGCGGTGCACCAGGAGCAATGTTGTTGTTTCCGTGCGACGTCGGGTAATAGCGCTCATCGAAGACGTTCTCGACGTTGACCTGCGCCCGCAGCGTCTCGCTGAGCGTGACGAAGGCCGCCGCATCGACGCGCGTGAAGCTCGGGAGCGTCACGGTATTGTCGATCGCCGCGAACATCGTTGCCTGGTGGACGACGCCGAGCCCCGCGCCGAGGCGCGACACGAGCTGGTAGCGATTCCACAGCGAGAAGGTCTGACGCGGCACCAGCGGCACTGCCGCCCCGGCCGGCGCAGCCGACGTCCGGTTCACGATCGTCGCTTTCTGCCCCGCGTAGCCGGCGACGATCTGCCACGCATTCGACACGTTCCCGGCGAGCGCGATCTCATGGCCGACGCTGCGCTGGCGCCCGGTCTGGACGATGCGGGTGGCGTCGTTCGGATCGGGGGCTTCGATGTTCGTGCGATCGAGTCGGTACAGGGCAGCCGTGAGCGAAAGGTCGGGCCGCAGGTCCCACTTCGCGCCGATCTCACGATTGATGAATCCCTCGGGCTCGAGCGCCGCCGTCGTCGGCGTGAGCGACGCGAACTGATCGCCGGAGCTCGGGAGATGCGAAACGCTGTAGCTGCCGTAGAGCGAGACGGGCTGCGCCGGCTTGAAGACGAGCCCCACGCGCGGGGAGATCATCTCGTCGACGCGAGAAAGATCCTCGCCGTTCCGATTGTTGTGCACGTCGAGATCGAAGTGGTCGTATCGAATACCGACGACTGCCTGCCAGCGCGGTCCCAGCGCGATCTGATCCTGCACGTAGAGCGCGGCGACGTTCGCGTGGACGTGATTGTCGGCGTCGGTCGCGCTCTGCCGGAATTCCACCATCGGCGAGACGGTCGGAGACTCGAAGGGCACCGCCCTCATCGTCTCCGTCCCACCAAAGTACCCTGTCGTCCGATAGTTGTCCGAGCGCTGACGGCTCAGCTCGGCGCCGACGAGCAATGTCTGCCGGATGCGTCCCGTCTCCAGCGTGTACGTGACGTCGGTCTGATTGAACACACTCCGACGATCAGTGGCGTTGTTGTACGCACGGAGGGTGACGTCCGTACCGGCCGCGTTCACGACATCGGGATAGACGTTCTGATAGAACTTGTCGTAGCGCACGAGGCGCGTGCGGTTGCGCAACGCGACGGGACCCCAGGCGCGGTCGATCGTCGCTCCTCCGCCGTGCATAACGAGTCGCGAGCGGCTCTGGCTCGGGTCGCCGAAAAACGTCTCGATGTCCGTCGGCGCGGGACGCCCCTGGAACGAGGGGATGCCGCGATTCACCGTGCGGCGATCGGCGAAGTGCTCGTAGCCGAGCTGCACGACCGTCTTGCCGACGAGGATCGTGGCGGTGGGATTCACTCCGTACCGCTCGAGCTCGGTCGCGTCGCGGAACTGGCGCGAGTCCTCGAGCATGGCGTTGAGCCGCCCCGCAACCGCCCGGCCGAATCCATCGCCGACATCGAGCGTCGCGCGGCGATGGTCGAACGATCCGCCCTCGAGCGTCACGGAGCGCGTCGAAATCCACTGCGCCTCCTTCATCACGCGGTTGATGACGCCGCCCCCGCCCCCGCGGCCGAACGTCATGGCGTTCGGACCCTTGAGCGCTTCGACGCGCTCCACGTTGTACAGATCGCGGAAGTACTGCGCGTCGTCGCGCACACCGTCGGCGAAGAAGTCGGCTGTCGAGCTGATGCCCCGGATCGTGGGCGCATCGCGGTGGCCTTCTCCCTGTCCCATGGTGATTCCCGGGACGTAGCGCACCACGTCGCCCATCCCCTGCATCGACTGGTCGGTCATCAGGCCGCTGCCCACAACGGCGATCGCCTGTGGGACGTCGCGAAGCGGCGTATCCGTTCGGGTGGCAGAACTGGTGCGACGCACCGCGTACGACCGTCGAGCGCGGTCAGCGCTCACGACGACCGGATCGAGGGCTCGCACCGAGCTGTCGTCGAGAGCGGACCGGTCCGTGGTATCGGCGGACTGGCGCGTGCCGGCGGAGTCGACCTGAGCGACGGCGGCGGGCGCGGCGAGCCCCAAGGCTAGGGCAAGGAGATAGAGATAGCGCATGTCTCACGATTCGGTTGGAGGTTTCAAACGGCGTGAGCGGCGGAGTTTAGATGGTAATCCCGACAACGTCAATCGGGATTAGGTACGTGGTGCCCTTGCAAAGGTCTTCTTTTGCCCCGGCGCTGTCCCGGTGCCTACATTTGGCGCTCCGTGTCCTCCGGCCCCGTTCGACGCGCTGTGCGTGCGAGAGTCTACGGGAGTAGGGGAGTCCGGCGTCCACACGGGCGAGCATCGACGACCCTTGTCCTCCACGAATCGCGTCCTCGTCGCACTCGGCGCCGGCCTTCTCGCCGGCGCGGGCATCGCCTGGCTCGATGTCGCGTGGCTGAACACGGGCGCGAGCGTCATCGAGCCGGTTGGAACCATCTGGGTGCGCGCGCTCCAGATGACGCTCATCCCGCTGGTCCTCTCGCTGCTCGTGACCGGCATCGTCGGTACCGTCGACACCGGCGCGACGGGACGACTCGGCGCCACCGCCCTGGGCGTCTTCATCGCACTCCTCGTCGGCACCGCCATGATCAGTGCGATCATCGCAACGCCGCTCGTCGCGCAGATCCCGATCGACCCCGAGACGACGGCACGCATGCGCGCGGGCGCCGACAGCTCGGTGCTGGCGGTTGCACGGCGGCTTCCGAGCTTCTCGGACCTCGTCGTGAGTGTCGTGCCCAGCAATCCGATTCGGGCCGCCGTCGACGGGGCGATGCTGCCGCTCGTCACGTTCGCGATTCTGTTCGGACTCGCCCTCGCCCGGATCGCGACCGAGCGACGCGACATGGTTGCACGCGTCTTTCGGGCGATCGCCGACGCGATGACCGTCATCGTCGGCTGGCTCATCGTCGTCGCTCCGGCCGGCGTCTTCGCGCTCGCGATGACCCTCGTCGTGCGCACGGGGCTCGCCGCCGTGCGCGCGCTCGCGCTGTATGTGGCGTTGATCACGGCGGTCATCATCCTCGTGACGTTGCTGCTCTATCCCGTCGCAGTCATCGGGGGACGCCAGCGGCCGTGGCGCTTCGCTCGTGCGCTCGTGCCCGCACAGGCGATCGCGTTGAGCGCCCGCTCCTCGCTCGCGGCCCTCCCCGCCATGGTCGACGCGGCCCGCACGCAGCTCGGCTTGCCGTCCGCCGTCACGAGCTTCGTCCTCCCGCTCGCGGTGACGACGTTGCGTCTTTCGACGCCGATCATGTGGGGAGTGGCGATTCCATTCCTCGCGCGGCTCTACGGCATCGAGCTCGGCGCCGACACCATGCTCTGGCTGCTCGGCACGAGCATCCTGATGAGCTTCAGCGTTCCGGGGCTACCCAGCGCGAGCATCTTCCTCATGGGCCCGTTCATTACCGGGCTCGGCATCCCCATCGAGGCCATTGGCCTCCTCATTGCGGCCGACTCGATTCCCGATCTGTTCAAGGGCGTGCTGAACGTGACCGGGCACATGACGTCGTCGGCGATCGTCGCGCGACGGGTCCTTGCGCCTCTGCCGGAGAGCGCCAATCTCACCTGAGTGCGCCTCAACCGGAGCGTCCGATGCGTGCGCCAACAACAATCCTGTCCTCCTTCTTCTCTCCACTGGAGTCGCCTGGGCAGCTGCCCAGTCGCTCGAAGGCGCTCGCGGAATCGAGGAGGCTCGACGCGGTGGCGTCGTGATCGCCACGATCAGGGCCGCGCCTCGTTAGGCCACGAGACGATGCGGTAGCCCTCGCGCTCCGCGACGTCGGGATTCACCCACTCGATCACGGCGGCGTGCCCGAGACTCTCGGGATCGTGACGCAGGTAGCTCGACACGACGCCGATGACCCGGAACCCGCGACGGAGCTGGAAGGTGAGTGTGCGGTCGACGATCTCACCACGCACGACGGCGGCGGCGTACTCCTCGGCGCTCATGCGGTCGGCGAAGCGATGGTAATCGCGCAGGCGCGCCCCGGCCCGGATGCGAAGCAGTCCCAGCGTGCGCGCCAGCGCTTCGCGAGCCGCGTAGAGCTGACTGCCTACGCCCTGCCCCTGGAGCGCGGGGGACACCATGATCTCCGCGCCGTACAGCGTTCGGCCGCGGACCGGATCGTGATTGCTGAAGTGGCCGCGTGCCGTGAAGTCGCGCCACGATGACTCGAGCGCGTAGTCATCCCAGAGCACGATCAGGCTCGCCGCCATTCCGACGATCTCCCCGGTGTCGCGGCGCACCGCCACGAACTGCCCCTCGGGGAAGACGCGCAGATGGCTCGCGAGCTGTTCCTCCCTCCAGGTGGGAGCGCCGGGATAGGTCGCCTGCGTGAGCGCGATGATTCCGGGGAAATCGGCCGGCGTGGTTTGTCGGACGACGATCGGAACGCGGTCGGGCGGAGTGCCACCGCTCACAGCGCTCGCACCTCCACGTCACGCACCGCCGCGGCGGTGCGTTCGCTGTCGAGCAATGGCAGCACCGTGCCCGTGCCGCGTGAATCGAGAATGGTGCTCAGGTTGAGCTCTCCGATCACCATCATCTCCTGGTTCACCGTCCCCTCGGCCAGGATGCCGTCGCGCGCGAACGGGAAGTCGCTCGGCGTGAGGATGGCTGCCTGCCCGTAGTTGAGGTGCACTGCGGGAACCATGGGCAGGGATCCGACGGTCGCGGAGTGAACGACGTACATCTGGTTCTCGATCGCGCGCGCATGCGCGCAGTAGCGCACTCGCAAGAAACCCTGGCGATCGTCGGTGCAGCTCGGTACGACGAGGATATGTGCGTCCTCCCGCGCGGCCGCCCGGACCATCTCCGGAAACTCCACGTCGTAGCAGATGGCGACGGCCATGCGGCCGAACGACGTGTCGAACACCGTCAGCCCCTGGCTCGGCCGCACGTCCCATTCCTCGGTCTCGAAGCGGGTCATGTGCAGCTTTCCCTGCATCGCGACCTCGCCGCTCGGGGCGAAGACGTGGCAGACGTTGCGGACGACGTCGTCCGCGCCGACCGGGATCGTTCCGCCGACGACGTAGATCCCGTGCTTGCGCGCGAGTGTGGAGACGAGATCGATGTACTGGGGGCGCAACGCGGCCAGCGAGCGAATCTGCTCACGGATCGGGCGGCGGATGTCGCCTAACGTGAGCAGCTGCACGGTGAAGTATTCCGGAAAGACGACCAGCCCGCACTGGTAGTCGGCGGCCGTCTCGATCAGCGCCGAGACCTGATCGCGGAATTCATCGAACGTTCGGATCGGACGGATGAGGTACTGGAGCGCCCCGACGCGAAGGCGGTCCATCAGCCGCCGGGCAGGGGCGGATGCTCGTCGACCGTGACCGTCGCCTCACGAAGCCGCCGGACGTACTGCGCCACGGACTCATCCGCCGCGCGCGGTGGAAGCGCGAAGTGCACATCATCCGGCTGCACGTTGGCGGTATCCCGCCGCTCGTCGACCATGAGGTCCCCGCCTTTCGCCTGGACGGCACGCTCGAACGCCTCCAGCGCTTCGAGCAACGTCACCAGGTCGTCGCTCGACTCGGTTCCCGTGAGTGTGACCCCACGCTCCTCGAGCCTCCCGGCGATATCGAGACCGACGCGCTTGCGCTCGTCGCGCCGCGCAGACTCGAACGCATCCTCGCGCTCGTTATGACGGCCGGGCTCCTTTGCATGACTCATGCGTTCCTCCTCGAATGTTCCGTCGGCGAGCGCCAGGATTCCGCTCATCCGTCGCGCAAGTGGGGTGCCGGACCCGCCTGGGGCGCTCGCGGAGCACGGGATCCCGGGCACGTGGCTGTTCGGGGATCCCGGATGGTCCAATCCCTGCACCGTGCGGAGGCGTGCCCACGCCCGACTGCCCGCTCGCGGCCATACTTGCCCAACGCCTTCGCGCCGGACGCGAGGAGCTTACCGCTCGATGGCTCGAGCGCATCTCGTCGCGCGTGTCGATCGACGCGAACCATGTCTTCCCGACGGCCGATCTCCTCGATCACGTTCCTCTGCTCGTCGACGGCATCGCGACGTACATCGAGGATCCGGCCGAGGACATCGCCGCCGACATTCCGGTCATTGCCAAGGCGCGGGAGCTGGGCGAGCTGCGCTACCGGCAGGGCTTCGACGCCTATCAGATCTTCAAGGAATACGAGCTGCTCGGCGGCGTGCTGTTCAGCTTCCTCGCGCGGATCATCGACGACATCGAGGAGCCGTGCACGCGCAGCGAGCTCTTGAACTGCGGGCACCGGCTGTTTCGCGCCGTGACGCTCATCCAGCAGGCGACGACGATGCACTACCTGCGGATGTCGAACGAGCAGGTGCGCGAGCGCGAGGAGCGGCTTCGGGCGTTCAACCGCATGGTGTCACACGAGCTCAAGAGCCGCGTCGGCGCGATTCAGGGTGCGCATGTGCTGCTCACCGAGCCGTGGCTCGATGACGGGGCGCGCGAGCGGTTTCTGCGAATGATCGGCGAGAACGTCGGCGGGATCGAAGCAATGCTCGGGAACCTGCTCGTGCTGTCGCGTCTCGAGACACGCGTACAGCAGCATCACCACGTGCGACTTCCGCAGGCGGTGGCGGAAGTGGTTCGCCAACTGCGCGAGATGGCCCGCGCGCATGCCGTGACGGTGAAGGTGGCGGGCGACCTGCCCGAGGTCGAGGTGAACGCCGCCGTCGTCGAGCTGTGCCTGACCAATTACATCTCGAACGGCATCAAGTACGCGGATCGCGAGAAGGTCGATCGCTGGATCGAGATCCGCGGGCGCGTGGAGCGCCGCGACGACAAGCGCGGAGAGTCGCTCGTCGTCGAGGTGCGCGACAATGGCGTCGGCGTGCCGGACGACGCACGCACCAAGCTGTTCGAGCGCTTCTTCCGCGCGCACGACCAGTCGGTCACTGGTGTGGAAGGGACCGGACTCGGGCTCAGTATCGTGCGGGAGACCGTCGAGTCGATCGGCGGTCGCGCCTGGGCCGAAGTGAACGGTCCGGGGGGGTCGACGTTCGCGTTCGCGATGCCGTGCCGGCGGGGGGAGGTCGTGTACACCCCCGAGACGTCGGACGTCAGACGTCTGGATTCAGAATCCAGCGCCTGATCAGTGGGGCGCGTCGCCGGTTGCCGAATTCTGAGGTCTGACGTCTCGGTCGTCCACGTTTATTCCTTGTGCCGGTACGTAATCCGCCCGCGAGTGAGATCGTACGGCGACACCTCGACCGTCACGCGATCGCCGGCGAGAATACGCACCTTGAACTTCCGGATCTTTCCGGCGGTCGTGGCGAGCAGGCGGTGACCGTTCGGCAAATCCACGCGGAACATCGCGTTCGGCAGGACGTCGGAGATGACGCCCTCGAGCTCGATGGTATCTTGCTTCATTGGACCTCCAGAGGAACGAGGACCGAGGACCGAGGAAGGAAGCGCATGGTGCCCTCGAGCAGTCAGGCGGCTTCCTCGGTCCTCGGTCCTCGGTCTCCTCCCTGTAGTCTACCACACAAACGCTCCTGACGTCAGCGGAACGCCGCTTTCGCGCGTATCTCTACGTTTGGGGCCACGCCGCGCCACGGCGGCCCGACCTTCCACCGGAGAACCACGCAGATGCCCGCGACGATGTCTCGTTCGCTTTTTCCCGCGGTCATGGGCCTCGCCCTCGTGTCGGCGGTCCACGCGCAAACCCCGAACACGCTCACGACGCCGGCCGCGCATTTCGGGCACGCGATCGGCGCCGATTACGTCCTGCCCGATTACACGCAGCTCATGGCGTACTGGCAGACGCTCGCCCGCGAGTCGGATCGCATGGTGCTGGACACGATCGGTCTCACCGCCGAAGGGCGTCCGCAGCTCATGGCGATCATCACGTCGCCTGAGAACCACCAGCGTCTGGATCGGTACCGCGAGATCGCGCGGCGCCTGGCGCTCGCGGAAGGCGTCACCGAGGAAGAGGCGCGTCGTCTCGCCGCCGAGGGCAAGGCCGTCGTCTGGATCGATGGCGGGCTGCACGCCACCGAAGTGCTCGGCGCGCAGCAGCTGACCGAGACGGTGTGGCAGCTCGTGAGCCGGAACGACGAAGAGACGATGCGCTTTCTCAACGACATCATCGTGCTCGCGGTGCACGCCAACCCGGATGGGATGGAGCTCGTCTCCGACTGGTACATGAGAACGCCGGAGCCGACGAAGCGCTCGACGTCGGGAATTCCGCGCCTCTACCAGAAGTACATCGGCCACGACAACAACCGTGACTTCTACATGGTCACGCAGCCCGAGTCGGAGAACATGGCGCGCGTCATGTTCCACGAGTGGTTCCCGCAGATCATGTACAACCACCACCAGACGGGACCGTCAGGGACTGTGTTGTTCGCGCCGCCGTTCAGAGACCCCTTCAACTATTTCTACGACCCGCTCGTCGTCACGGGAATCGATCTGGTCGGCGCGTCGATGCACAATCGGTTCGTCGTCGAAGGGAAGCGCGGCGCAACGACGCGGCGCGGAGCGAACTACTCGACGTGGTGGAACGGCGGTCTGCGCACCACCGTGTACTTCCACAACATGATCGGGCTGCTCACGGAGACGATCGGTAACCCGACGCCGATCGAGATCCCGTTTCTCCCGCAGCGTCAGCTCGCGAGCAGCGATCTCGTGGCGCCGGTGCCTCCCGGACCGTGGAAGTTCCGGCAGTCGGTCGATTACTCGGTGACCGCCAACCGTGCCGTGCTCGACGTCGCCTCGCGCCATCGCGAGCAGTTTCTGTTCAACATATGGCGCATGGGAATGAACTCGATCGAGCGCGGAAGTCGCGATCACTGGACGGTGACTCCGTCGGACATCGAGCGAGTGCGGATCGCGGCGACGCGCACGAGCGGAGCACAAGGCGACGCCTCGACGCGTCCGGATGCCCAGCGCGGTGGCGGCATCGGCGCGCGGGGGCTGCCCATGGAATACTGGCGCCAGCTCCACGCGCCCGCCGAGCGTGACCCGCGCGGCTACATCATTCCCAGCGATCAGCCCGATTTTGCGACGGCGACGAAGTTCGTGAACGCGCTGATCAAGACGGGCGTCGCGGTCCACCGCGCGACCGCCCCCTTCGCGAGTGCTGGGAAGAGCTATCCCGCCGGCTCGTACGTGGTGAAGGCCGCGCAGGCGTTCCGTCCGCACGTCCTCGACATGTTCGAGCCACAGGACCACCCTAACGATTTTCAGTATCCCGGCGGTCCGCCGATCCCCCCATACGACAACGCGGGCTGGACGCTCGCGTACCAGATGGGCATCCGGTTCGATCGCATCCTCGATGGATTCGACGCGCCTCTCGCGCGGATCGAAGGGAGGGCGACGGTCCCGCCCGGTCGCATCACGGGCGTGTCCAACGCTACCGGCTATCTGATCGATCATCGCGTGAATGACGCGGCGCTGGTCGTGAACCGGCTGCTCAAGAGCGGCCACGAGGTGGCGTGGCTTCCCGACGGCCGATTTCATGTCGCGGCGCGATCGAGCACGCGTCCCCTGCTACAGCAGCTCGCCACCGAGACGGGCGTGAGCTTCGAGGGGGTACGCACGCGCCCTGCGCGGGAGGCGCGCCGTCTCCGCCAGCCGCGGGTGGCGTTGTGGGACACGTACGGTGGCTCGATGCCGTCCGGATGGGTGCGCTGGCTCCTCGAGCGTTACGAGTTCCCGTTCGACGTCGTGTATCCCCCCCAGCTCGACACGGGCGCGCTCCGGACGAAATACGACGTGATCATCTTCGTCGACGGCGCCATCCCCGAGCGTGATGGCTCCCAGCAGCGCGGCTTCGGGGGGTCGCTCGACACCTCGACCGTTCCCGCGGAATGGCGGGCGCGCATGGGGCGCGTCTCGGTTGCGAAGACGGTTCCGCAGCTCCGACGTTTCCTCGAAGAGGGCGGTACGGTCCTCACCATCGGCAGCTCCACGACCCTCGCCAAGCACCTCGGCCTTCCGATCACGAGTGCTCTCGTCGAGGAGCGCGACGGGCGCGAGCAATCGCTGCCGCGCGAGAAGTACTACGTCCCCGGATCAGTGCTCCAGGTACGGGTGGATAGCACGATTCCCGTCGCGCACGGAATGCCCTCGCACGTGGACGTGCTCTTCGACGACAGCCCGGCGTTCCGGTTAGGCAGGGACGCCGCGGCGCACGGCGTTCGCCGCATTGCATGGTTCGACACCGACGCGCCGCTGCGGAGCGGCTGGGCGTGGGGGCAGCAGTACCTGAAGGACGCCACCGCGATGGCGCAGGCGCAGGTCGGCCGCGGCACGTTGTACCTGTTCGGCCCGGAGATCACGTTCCGCGCGCAGCCACACGGCACGTTCAAGCTGCTGTTCAACGGAATCTTCCTGGCAGGCGCGCGGTGACGGCGCGGCACGGCCGCGCCGTACTCGGCGCATGTGCCGCGGTCACGCTCCTCGCCGCGGCGTGCGACGAGGACATCGTCGCACCGGAGCGTGGCGCGCTCGCCGTCACGATCTCCGGTCTCCCAACGGGCGAGAACGCCTCCGTGGCGGTGACTGGTCCGGGAGGCTTTTCCCGCGATCTGACGGCCACGACGACCATCGACGACCTGCTGCCCGGCGACTACACCATTGCCGCCGTGAACGTCGAGCGGGCCGACGGACGATGGGGTCCGACACCCGCGACGCAGACGGTGGTCGTCCCGGCTGGCAGCGGCGCGACGCCGGCGTCCGTCACCTACGCAGTCGTTACCGCCCGGCTGGCGGTCACCATCACCGGTCTGCCTAACGGTGTCAACGCGAGCGTCACGGTGACGGGGCCGAACGGCTATACGAACACGCTGACGTCCTCGGCCGCGCTCGAGTTTCTCGCACCTGGGGCGTACACGATTACTGCCGCGGACATCGTCTCGGGAGACGCGACGTATCGCGCTGCACCAGCGACCCAGACGGTGCAGCTCACGGCGTCGACGACGCAGGTCGCCGCGAACGTGGTCTATGCCGAGGGCACCGGCGCGCTCACGGTTACCATCAGCGGACTCAGCGGGGGGGCGATCGGGGCAGTGCAGGTGACGGGCCCGGGAGGTTATACCCAGCAGATCACCGCGTCGCAAACGCTCCAGCCGGTGCCTCCGGGCACGTACACGATCGCCGCATCGGCGGTTGCGTCGAGTCTCACGACGCACACACCATCGCCGGCGACGCAAGACGTCAGCGTTGCGGTCGGCGCGACGGCAACAGCGACCGTCACCTACGCGGGAACACCGCTCGATCTCGGTCTCCAGCCGATCGTGGAGGGCATCGAGAATCCGGTGTACCTCGCGGCGCCCGTCGGTGACGCCCGGCTGTTCATCGTCGAGCAACGCGGACGCATTCGCATCTTCAAGAACGGCGCGCTTCTCCCCACGCCCTTCCTCGACATCACGAGCATCGTGCGGGTCGGCGGCGAGGAAGGGTTGCTCAGCGTTGCGTTCGATCCGGCGTACGCGACGAACGGCCGGTTCTACGTCTACTACACGAACACCAGCGGCAACATCTCGGTGGCGCGCTACACGGCCCCTCCGGCCGGCGATGTCGCCGACGCGAATTCGCGCTCCGAGGTCATCACGATTCCACACCCGACGTACGCCAACCACAACGGCGGTCTGGCGATGTTCGGGCCGGACGGCATGCTCTATCTCGGGACGGGGGACGGCGGCAGTGGAGGCGATCCGGACAACAACGGCCAGAACATCAACTCGCTGTTAGGCAAGCTGCTGCGCCTCGACGTCACGAGCCTGCCGTACACGAACCCGCCGGACAACCCCTTCGCCGGCGCAACACCGGGCCGTGATGAGATCTGGGCATATGGGCTCCGCAACCCGTGGCGGTATGCGTTCGACCCTCCGTCGGAGATGCTCTACATCGCCGACGTCGGTCAGGAATCGTGGGAAGAGGTCAACGCCGTGGCTGATGCCGACGGCGGTGTGAACTACGGGTGGCGAATCATGGAAGGCACTCACTGCTACAACGCGGCGTCCTGTAACGGCGCCGGTCTGACGGTTCCGGTTTACGAGTACAGCCACGCCTCGGGGTGCTCGATCACGGGTGGGTTCGTCTACCGTGGTGCGGCAATTCCCGAGCTCGCGGGCCACTACCTCTTTTCCGACTTTTGCTCAGGCTTTCTCAGAAGCTTCCGCTTGTCCGCGAACACGGCCACCGAGCACAGGGATTGGGGCATCGGATTCATCGGCAACACGATGTCTTTTGGCCTGGACGGCGCGGGCGAGCTGTACATGCTGTTCGGTGGCCCCAATGGCCGCGTGTTTCGGGTGGTGAAGCAGTGAGATGCTGGTCGATTCTTGCTTGCGTACTTCGTCGCAGAAGAACGGCGGCTGCATCCAGATCGCGGGCACGAATCCGCCCCGCAACGAGATCGGGATCCATGGGATCGCACAGCTCGCCGGCGAGCATCTTCTCGCGTTCACTTGGCACCTACAGTCTCGGCAAGAGCACGTGGACGACCAGCGGCCGATGGTCGGACGCCCGCGTCACCGGAACCTCCGCTCTGGCGCACCGCGCCATCCCGGTGAGATACAGGTAATCGATGCGCTTCACCGCCGAGTCGGATGGGAACGTGAGTCCTGCGCCTTGACCGCACTCCGCGAAGGCATCGCGAAGACCCGCGTCCCGAACCATCTCCTGCACCGCACTCTCCGGCGTCGAGTTCATGTCGCCGCCGAGAAAGACGAGCGGGCGCGCCGAGCGAGTGGCCGTGACCGTGGAGACGATGACCCCTGCTTCCTGCCGCCGCCACGTGTCCTCTCGTGACGCATCGATGTGAGTGTTGAACACGCTCATCACCCCGTAAGGTGAGGCGATGTCGGTCCGCAGCATTCCGCGCGGTTCGCGAGAGCCCCCCGCTCGCTCCTGAGGCGGATCGACAGGGAGACGATGGAGCGTGTCGAAGGTGATCGGCCAGCGCGACAGCGTCGCGACGCCGTATTTCCCGCCGTCGTAGTCCAGCGCGCTGCCGAAGGCGACATGAAAGCCGCTGCGCCACGCGAGCACCGCCGGTTGATCGACACCGCCGGAGCGTCGAGTTCCTTGATCGACTTCCTGCAAGAGGACGATGTCCGCGCGTGCGTCGCGAACGAAGTCGACGACCCGCTGAAGATTGTCGACGCCTCCCGCGTCCTTACCCGCGTGCATGTTGTAGACGACCACGCGAACTATGTCCGCTGCCTCCCCGGTGCCGACTGCCGCTTGGCGTTGGACGCACGCGCCATCACAGACAACAAGAAGGGCCAGCGTTAGAGCGCGCCTGGCTTGCCGGGTCATCGACGTCGAGTCCCCGCGTGCTTTTATCGCAAAGGACGCAAAGGAACACGAAGGACGCAAAGGAAACCTACGAACGTAAACTTTGCCGCCTTTGAGCCCGATGCGGTGAAATGTGATGCCGATAGAACACATGGGACTTCTCATGTTGGTCCAATGCCAATCCACGACTGTAGTCGCGACATCATCTCGGCGGCGATCAAGGTTCACTCCATTCTCGGACCGGGATTGCTCGAAGCGACTTACAAGAGATGCCTCGCCATCGAGCTACGCAAGCGCGGCTTCCGTGTCGAGGAGGAATTGGAGCTTCCGGTTGTGTACGAGGGAGTTTGCGTTGATCTGGCATATCGCATCGACATCCTGGTCAACGGCGTCGTAATCGTGGAAGTGAAGGCGATCGCCACAGTACTGCCTGTTCACCACGCCCAGCTTCTCTCCTACCTGCGAACCAGCGGCCATAAGATTGGACTACTCATCAATTTCAACGTTCGACGCCTCCGAGAGGGTATCAGCCGCACGGTGAATGCGCTCTAGTCTTCCGCTTTTTTCCTTTGCGTCCTTCGCATTCCTTTGCGTCCTTTGCGATAAAAGGCGAATCTCGACGACACCCCAATGTACAAACGGGCGCGACGCGACTCACTTTAGGGTCAGGCGGCAACGGAACCTGACCGCTTGCCCATCCGTTCCAGAATAGTCTTCGCCCAGCGTCCAATGAACCACCGCGAGATCGAGCGCCTTCTCCGCTCGACGACCGATCGATCCGTTCGCTATCTCGAGAGCCTCGACGAGCGCCGCGTCTCACCGAGCGATGACGCCGTCGCCGCGCTCAAGGGATTCGACGTTCCGCTCCAGAACGAGCCCATCGACGCCGAGCGCGTCATCGAGGAGCTCGACGCGATCGGGTCGCCGGCGACCATGGCGATGGCCGGCCCGCGCTTCTTTGGATTCGTCATCGGTGGCTCCCTTCCCGTCGCCGTCGCGGCGAACTGGCTCGCTAGCGCGTGGGACCAGAATACGGGACTCTACACCTCCACCCCCGGGACATCGGCGCTCGAGGAAGTTGCACTGAAGTGGCTGCTCGACGTTCTGCGACTTCCGCCGGAGTGCGCGGGCGCGTTCGTCACCGGCACCACCGTCGCACACATCACCGCGCTTGCGGCCGCACGCCACTCCGTTCTCGCACGCGTGGGGTGGGATGTCGAAGCGAACGGCCTCTTCGGCGCACCACCGATCACCGTCATCACCGGCGCCGAGGCGCACCCGACGCTCTTCAAGGCGCTGGGCGTCGTTGGACTGGGGCGCAGCCGCGTCGTGACAATCCCCGTCGACGATCAGGGGCGCATGCGCGCCAACGCGCTGCCGCGCATCGCGGGGCCAACCATCGTCTGCGTGCAGGCGGGCAACGTCAACAGCGGCGCCTTCGACCCGGTCGACGAGATCGGTCCCCGCGCCCGCGAGCAAGGTGCATGGGTGCACGTCGATGGAGCGTTCGGGCTGTGGGCGCGCGTGTCACCACGTCTCGCGCACCTCGCGAACGGCGTCGAGCATGCGGATTCCTGGGCGACCGATGGCCACAAATGGCTCAACGTGCCGTATGACAGTGGAATCGCGTTCGTCCGCGATGGGTCAGCCCTGCGCAAAGCGATGGCCGTGACCGCCGAGTACCTGCCGACCGAGACCGCGCACCGCAATCCCTCGGACTACACGCCGGAGCTCTCGCGTCGCGCGCGGGGGGTCGACGTCTGGGCAGCGATGCGATCACTCGGCCGCACGGGCCTGGCCGAGCTCATCGAGCGGAATTGTCGTCAGGCGCGCCGGTTCGCCGAAGGGCTCACGCAAGCCGGCTTCGAGCTTCTGAACGACGTCGTCCTCAACCAGGTCGTCGTCTCGTTCGGTGAGCCCGACGAGACGAGACGCATCATCGCCGCGATTCAGCGCGAGGGGACGATGTGGGCGGGCGAAACCGTGTGGCAGGGACGCACGGCCATGCGCATCAGCGTGAGCTCGTGGGCGACCACGGATGCAGACGTGGAGCGCTGCATTGCGGCAGTCCAACGCATTGCACGAGGTACCGCTCTGGCGACGATATCGCCTGGTTCGCACGGGTGACCGCGGCCTGCCGCATCCGCCCCGCCGCCTTACATTGACGGGGCGGACGAACGCGGCGAGGACCGGATGGTGGATACCAGCGAATTCGAGCGTTGGCGCGAGGCCGCGGATATTGCGCGCCGCGCGGCGCAGGTACAGGTCGACGCGGCGCTGTACAACTGGGCGTGCTTTCTCGCCGAGCAATCGGCTCAGTTGGCGATGAAGGGATTGCTGCACGGGATGGGCGCCGGCGCTTGGGGACACGATCTCGTACAACTCGGGGAGGCGCTAGCCACGAGTATCGGCGATGCAATTCCGGCGGACACCGCCGCCGCCCTGCGACGACTCTCCCGGCATTACATCCCAGCCCGCTATCCAGACGCGCACCCTTCCGGCACACCGAGTTTCCATTATGGCGTCCAGGACGCTCAGGATGCGCTGAAGGATCTCACGGCAGTCCTCCATCTGGTGGACCATCTCTGGACAAAACTGAGCCGACTCGCGGGGGAAGATCGCGATGGGGCTTGAATCCGTCATCGGCCGGCGGCACGCCGAACGAGAGCAGCTGCTCGATCGCGCGCGGACGTTCGTCAGCGCGGTCGGCCTGAAGGTGGCGCTCCGCGCGGCGGTCGTGTTCGGATCGGTGGCGCGCGGTGACTTCAACCGCTGGAGCGACATCGACTTGCTGGTGGTGGCGGAGGACCTTCCGCTCGGCGCCGGAGCTCGTCTCGATGCGTTAGGCACGTGGCCGGCCGGAATCCAGCCGATCGCGTGGACGCCGCGGGAGTGGCGCGATCAGCTCGCCCGGCGCAACCCCATCGCAATCGACGCGGTGGCCGGGGGAGTTTGGCTCGCCGGCTCGAAGGACGACTTGACTGAGTAGCCGTCCAGAACCCCGCGCCCGATCGCTCTCCTACCGCCTGGGGCTCGCGGTGCTGCGAGGCGTCGCCGCCGACGACGCGCCATCGTGGCTCACATACGATCCGCGACTCGACGCGCTGGTGGCGCCCGGCTATCGGCTCACCGAGTTGCGCGCGTGGGCGGATGCGCACGACGTTCCCGAGCTGGGCGGTATGCCTGACGAGCTGGATGCGCCTCTCCTCGACCCGCGCGAACCGCACCCCTACCAGCGCGAGGCCGTCGAGCGCTGGCGCGCGGCCGGACGGCGCGGTACCGTGGTGCTTCCCACCGGCGCGGGGAAAACGCTCGTCGCGCTCCTCGCCATCGACGACGTGAAGGCGGGCGCCTGCGTCGTTGCACCCACCCGTGCCCTCGTCGCACAGTGGTTCACCCAGGCGGCCGACGCGTTCGGCGCGGAGCGCGTCGGGGCGTACTACGGCGATGAAAAGGAGGTCCGCCCGCTCACGATCACCACCTACCATTCGGCGTTCACCCTCCTCGAGCGATGGGGCGAGCGCTTCGCGCTGCTCGTCCTCGACGAGGCGCATCATCTGGCCGACACCAGCGACGGCGAAGAGCGCGCGTGGCACGACCATCTCCGTATCGCGCCCTCTCCCTTCCGCCTTGCACTCACGGCCACCTATCCCGATGGCCGCGACAGCGGGCTGCGTCGCCTGGTCGGGTCGGTCGTCTACCGGCGGACGATCGGAGAGATGACGGACGCGGAGCTGGCGCGGTTCGCGCTCGTCAGGCGCTACGTGTCACTTACCCGCACGGAGGAGGAGCGATATGCACGCCTCACGGATGTGTACGAGCATCACATGACGACGGCGGGCTACCGCGAGCGCGGAGCGACGGCGTCGGACGCGTGGCGGATGTTCGCCGCCGCGGCCCGCCGCTCCCCGCCTGCCCGTCGGGCATTGCGCGCCTTTCACGAGCGTGAACGGCTCGTCAGGTTCGCCGAAGGAAAGCTGCGCGAAACCGCGCGGATCCTGCGCGCGCATCCCGCCGAGCAGGCCATCGTCTTCTGCGGCGGCACGGATGCCGCCATGGCGGTGTCGCAAGCACTGTCGATTCCCATGATCACCGCCTCGACGCCGGCCTCGGAGCGCCATGCGCTCCTCGCGGCGATCGCGCAGGGCGAGATCCGCGCGGTGGCGAGCGTGCGCGTGCTCGACGAAGGATGGGACGTGCCGGCAGCGAAGCTGGGCATCGTGCTCGGTGACTCCACGCGCGGGAGCGGCCGGCAGCATGCCCAACGACTGGGGCGCCTGCTTCGACGCCAGGGGGAGGCCGTCGCCTCGCTCTACGAGATCGTCGCCGCGGGAACCTATGAATTCTTCGCGTCTCAAAAGCGCGGGGCGGGAATCCGGCGCGTCAGCGAAGGGCAACTCGGCCTCGGCATGTAGCGGGGCAGCGCATGCTCAGCCGATCGCATGTCCAGCCATTCGTGACCATGGACCGGGGTGTCATTCGCATCGCATATCTCGCTGACGCCGACGGGCGCGTCACGCCGTTTCTGGAGCGATTGGTGCGGCTCGTCAGCCGTCTCGAGGGCTGCTCGCGACGCGCCGTCGTGGAGGCGTTGCGCCGGCAGGAGCGGCGCGTGCGTGATGCCGCGCGGCTCGCCGGGATCGCCAAAACGCTGCTCGATCTGTGCGAGTTTCGGCCGCCGTCTCGCGCGGAGACCGCGCCGGACGTACGCCAAGCGGTCTTTCGAGCCCGCGGACGGCGGTGGCCACCGGTACCGGGGGACGAGCTGATGCCTTACGAGTCCGCCGCCGTAGCGCTCGGATGGACGGTCGCCGAAGTCCAGGATGTGCTCTATTCCGATGCGCCGGAGGCCCGCGTGCTCGCTCGCGCCCCCACCCTCGGCGGTCGTGCGCTGCTCGCTCGCTACAATCTCGAGCTCGCCCGGGCCATTCTGCGGGACGCCGTGCGGGTGCGGATCACGGCGCGCGGTGGATGGCGCGCCATCTTCAGGGCGGTCAAGGCCGCCCGACTCATGCACGTCGTCAGGCGCGCCGGTCGATCGTACGAAGTGGAAATCACGGGGCCGGCTGCGGCGTTCATCGTCCGCCCGTCGCGGTATGGCATCCGCCTCGCGCGGGTGGTGCCGGCGCTGATGCGCGCGCCGAAGTGGCGCCTCGATGCGGATATCCGTCGCGGAGGTGCGATCGTCAGGTTCAGCGCACGGGGGCGGCCGCGTGCCACGCGCGATCAGGCGCCCATCGGCACGGCGTCGGTGAAGCCACGGTACGACTCCGCCTGGGAGCGCTCGCTCGCCACCGACTTCCGCCGCGGCTTCGGGACCGAGCGCGATGGGTGGCGGCTCGCTCGCGAAACGACCCCGGTCGTCATTGGTGACGAGCTCTTTCTGCCGGATTTCACAGTGCGACACGCCGATGGGCGCGAGGCGCTCGTCGAGATCGTGGGCTTCTGGACGCCGGAGTATCTCGAGGCCAAGGCGCACAAGGTCGCCGCCGCGGGGCTCGAGAACCTCATCCTCGTCGTGTATCGCGGGCTGGCGGTCGGTCACGCGCTCGACACGCTGACATCGGCCGTGGGAACGGAGCGCGTAGTCTGGTTCACGGAGCGGCCCCGTGCCGGAGAGGTAGTGAGCGCCGCGGAGCAGTGGGCCCGCAGGTAGTCATGCTCCAACTGCGCCCCTATCAGAGCGAAGCGCTCCTGCGCGTGAGGGAGGCCTACACGGCTGGCAAGCGTCGGGTCCTGGTTTCACTGCCGACCGGAACCGGGAAGACCGTGGTGTTCGCCCATCTCCCGAGCGCGCTCAAGATGAAGAAGCGCCTGCTCGTCCTCGCGCATCGTGAGGAGTTGCTCGTGCAGGCGCAGGACAAGTTCCGCGCAGTCGATCCTGAGTTGACCGTCGACATCGAGCAAGCTGGTGCACATGCATCCGATGATGCGCGGGTCGTCGTTGCCTCCGTTCCAACTCTTGCTCGCGGCAGCAGCACCCGGCTTTCCAGGCTCGTCCCGGATGATTTCTCGATTGTCGTCGTCGACGAGGCGCATCACGCGGTCGCACCAACCTATCGCCGCATTCTCGATCACTTCGGCCTGTTCGAGCCGGGAACGTCGCGCTTCCTGATCGGGTTTACGGCCACGCCGCGACGCGGTGACCACCAAGGGCTTGGCGACGTGTTCGAGGAAGTCTGTTACGCGCGCGATCTGCGCGAGATGATCCGCGGGGGCTATCTCGTGCCGATCGCCGGCTGGCGCGTCGACACCGGTGTGTCGCTCGACGGAGTGACCATTCGCCACGGTGACTTCGTCGAGAATCAGCTGGCACGCGTGGTCAATACGACACCCCGCAACCATGTGGTGGTGCAAGCGTACCGCGAGCTCGCCCCTGGCCGCCGCGCGATTGTCTTCTGTGTCAACGTGGCTCACGCGCAAGACGTGCAGCGCGCGTTCGCGGAATCGGATATCCACGCCGGCGCGGTGTGGGGCGCCCTGCCGAAGGACGAGCGCCGGGCTACGCTCGCACGCTTTTCCGGCGGCGAGCTCGATGTCGTTACGAACTGCAACGTGTTGACGGAGGGATTCGATGAACCGCGGGTCGACTGCGTCATCATGGCGCGGCCGACGCGGTCGAAGCTGCTCTATGCTCAAATGGTTGGCCGAGGGACCCGCGTTCACCCCGGCAAGTCCGAGCTGCTCGTCGTGGACGTCGCCGACAACTCCAGGGCACACCAGCTCCCAGGGCTTCATACCTTGTTCAACCTCCCTGCCACCATGAATCTGCGTGGTGGAGATGCGTTTGAGGTCGAACGAGAAATTGAACGCCTGACCCGAATGCGCCCATGGGTCGATACCGCGCGCATCCGCTCCCCCGATGATCTCAAGCTTGCCGCCGAGCGCATCGAGTTCTTCAATTTCGATCCGCCGGCCGAGCTCGTCGGTCATACCGGCAATACCTGGTATTCAGTTCCGGGTGGGTATCGCCTGGCGCTTCCGAAGGGCGAACGGATCTCCATTGTCTCCAATCTCCTCGACGGCTGGGATGTCGAGCACGGCGGTCCGGGGATGGAGAGGACGTTGATTCACCGCGCGCGGACGCTTCCCTTTGCCGTCGAAGCGGCCGATGGCTTTGTGGCCATCAGAATACCGGACGCCTCGCAACTCGTGCGACGTCATGCGCCATGGCGGCGGCAGCCGCCGACGGACAGACAGCGTGAGGTCCTTGGTCGTTACGGGATCCGCATGCCCGAGGGACTCACGCGTGGCCAGGCATCGCAAATGATCTCGGCGGTCATGGCATCGGAGCGGGACCGCGGTGGTCGATGATCGCTTTCTCCTCGATCGCGGCGATGGATTCACGCGGATGAGCGCGTCGTGCCGGTACGCTCTCCTTTCGGGGGCGCGCCGGCGCGCGGCAGGACGAGGGTGAAACGGGCCCCGTGTCCCAATACGCTCTCGACGGTGACATCGCCGTGCATCGCCCGGGCGAGATCGCGACTGATCGCGAGGCCGAGCCCGACGCCCTCTTCCCGGCTGGCCGGATCGGCGTATACCTGGAAGAACGGGTCGAAGATGGCCTCCAGCTTGTCGGCGGGAATCCCGACGCCCGTGTCGGCAATGTTCAAACGAACCGTGTCGTCCGTCACCTCGCAGTCGAACGCGATCTGCCCTCCTCGCGGTGTGAACTTGATCGCGTTGGACAGGAGGTTCACGAGAATTTGCGTCACCTTCTCCGGATCGCCGCGGGCGACGATCGTGGGGTCGCACTCGACGACGTCGTAGACAATGATCTTCTCCAGAATGAGGGGCTCCACCAGTGCGACCGCCGCGGCGAGCGCATCCGTGGCAACGACATCGCCGATCTCATAGAGGAGCCGGCCACTGCCGGCACGCACCAGGTTCAGCACGTCCGTGATGAGGGCCAGAAGATGCCGCTGGTTGCTCCGGATCCGTGCGAGGTCGGCGTGCTGGGCATCGGTGACCGGTCCACGCAGACCCATCCCGAGGAGCTCGACGTAGCCCCCGATGGCGTTCAACGGCGTGCGCAGCTCGTGGCTCATGGCGCGCAGGAATGCGCTCTTCGCCTGGCTGGCCGCCTCTGCCTTGGCCTTGAGCGTGAGCGCCTCGCCATGCAGCCGCGCGCTGTCGAGCGCCATCGCGCTTCGAGACGCAAGATCCTCGGCCAGCGCCACGTCCTCGTCGCTGTAGACGTGGTCGCGCTCGCCGCTCACGAACGTGACCGCGCCGATGAGCCGATCGTGCGCGACCAAGGGAATGGTGAGAAGGACGCCAACACCGACCTCACGGAGGATCCGCCTGGTCCCGGAGTCATGCGCGGCGTCGTCGAGAACCGCGTCGACTCCGTCGGCGACGATCGTCGGTCCCGATCCCCGCAGGGCCGCCGGCGCGCCGAAGGGGTCGTTAGGCTCGGGCGACCAGCGGCCGTCCAGCTCAGCCAGGAGAGCCTGCTTGGCCGGATTCGGATGGATGAGACCCAGCCGGCGCATGGTTCCGTCGTGGTCGATGACGTCGACGATGCACCAGGCGCCCAGGTGGGGGAGCGACAATCTCGCCATGGAATCCAGGGTCGTGCGCTCGTCGAGCGACTCGGCGAGCCGGCGGCTTGCGGCGGCAAGGAACGCCGCCCCCCGACGGGAAGCCTCGGCGCTCTGCGCGACGTCGCGCTCGCGCAATGCGCTGAGCAGCATTCGCTCCGCGATCTGCCGCTGTAGCCCCAGCGCGGGGTGAGGCTCGATCGCCTCGCGCAGCTCGATGATGAGATGGCGCTCGCCGCCATCCTCGCTGCCCTCCGGCCACACCGTGCAAGACCACGCTGGCGCGCCAGGCTCGGCCCCGTCGACGCGCCGGTCCCGCGCGACAACGCCGCTTCGGAAAGCCCGGTCGAGCACGGGGGTCAGCTTGGTCGCGCCTTGTCCGGGGAAGGCGTCGAGGATCGGACGGCCGATCGCCGCCTCACGAGCCGCCGGCATGAGGTTGCGAAAGGCGCTGTTCGTGTACACGAGAACGTGCTCGGGGCCACGCGTGACGGCAAATGCCGCGGAAACGTGCTCAAAGTACCGCTCGAATGAGCCGCTCGGCGCGAGCGCCAGCTCAGTGGCCTGTGCGGTCGGCTCTCGCGATCCGGGATTCATGTCTCCACCTGCTGCGCTCACGACGCCTACCCGCCAGCCTGCGCGACCGCGCGATAGGTACCTCCGCCGTCCCCGGTAGCCGTAGCGTAGCCCAGTGCGACGAGGCGCTCGAGGGCCTCGGCCAGCTCCGCCGAAGGCAGGCCAATGCGCACCGAGAGGTGTTCGCGCGGTACGGCGCCGAGCCGGACGAGCGTGTCGAGTATGCTGGCTTCGCGGTCGGTGAGCCCGACGTAGCCCGGACGAGGCAGTCTGAGCTGGAGTTCCGGCACGCCCGTGATGATCCCGTGGTAGCTCTTGAGCGGGCCACCCACGACCGCGCCCTTGGCGGTGACATCGTAGATCCGGAAGTCATGGCTGTGATGGCTTCCGCGCATCTTGACCACCGCCAGCACCTTCCGGAGCTCGCCAGCGATCTCCACGAAGCGCTGCACGATGAGGTCATCCGTGATGAAGGAGACCTTTTCCGTCGTGAAGCGGACGTCGGGATAGCCGCCGACGATCTCGGCCGTCATGAGCACGGTGACCCCGGTCGCGGTCAACGCCCCGACCAGGCGATACAGCGACTCCCGGAAGTCCTCGCGGAACGCCGGCGCGAGCGCGACCTCGAAGCCGGAGAGCGAATCGATGACCACGCGCCTTGCCTCGAGCGTCCGCACCGCTCCGAGAATCTCCGCCAGCGTTTCATCGACGGAAAGGTCGAGCGGGCGGAGATAGATGAGCTTCAGCTTCCCGGCGCGCGCCATCTCCTCGATGGCCTGGTTCCGAGCGGCGGCGCGGGCCAGGTACTCCTCGGGGTACTCCTCGAACACGGCGACGACGACGGCCTCGCCCTGGCGAAGTCCCTCCGCCACGAACTGCGTCGCGAACGTCGTCTTGCCGCTGCCGGCCGGGCCGGCCACCATCACCGCGTCGCCCGCCGGGATGCCGCCTCCCATGATCTCGTCCAGGCCCGGAACGCCCGTCGCGACGCGCTCGACCGCCTGCGGTTGGCGCGCTCGTTGTTGCTCCGGGATGCGCGGGAAGATCTCAATGCCATCGTGAGTGATGCGAAACGTGTGCAGTCCCGGCATCGGGGACTGGCCGCGCGTCTTCATCACCTGAAGCTTGCGCACGACCGAGTTGCGGTCGGTGACCTGGGAGAGCCAGAACACCCCGTCGGCGACCGTGAACACGGGGTTGCGCGCCTCCTGTTCTGCGTACTCGCCAAGGAGAAAGGAGGTCACCTCCCATGTGGTCAGGTGCTGCGCCAGGCGCTGGACGAAGTGATCGACCGTCATCGTCCCATCGGCGACGGTCTCGGCAGTGCGCCCACTGATCGTGCGGAACGAATCCACCACGATGATCCCGGGCCTGGCGCGCTCGACTTCGCTCACTATTCGATCGAGCAACTCGCCCAGGTCGTGCTCGAGCGCCTCCACGCTGAGGTTGAGATACTGGACGGCGTTGCCGACGAGCGCGGGGTCGAAGAAGTCGAACTGCCGCTGGTAGCGGAGCATCTTGAGCGTGGGCTCACCCAGTACGGTAAAGTAGAGCGCGGGACGCTCGGCGCTGGTCGTGGCGAACACGATCTGCTGCGCGAGCGTCGTCTTCCCGGCTCCCGGCCCGCCGGCAATGAGATTGAAGGAGTACTCGGGCAGGCCGCCACCGAGCACGGCATCGAAACCGGGCACGCCGGTGGCGAGGCTCCGGACGACGTCCGGCTGGTTGCCTCGCTGGTGGTTCGTCATGGCCCAGTCCTCTGCCCGGTGAAATTCCCCTCGCCTCGCGGGTCGTTCGATGCGCTCTGCTCTACGACCGCTGTAGCAAGATCGTCTCCTATCAGCCGGCCAAGCAGACCAACGAGCGCGACGAGGAAGGATTCGAGCCCATCGGCGGTCACCGCGGCGCCGTGGGTTCGGACGCTCTCCGCGACGGCCTCCACGCCCGTCGCCGACCGCGTGTCGAGGCGCATTTCCCTGAGGACCGGATGCTGGTGGCTCGCCTCCGCGAGGGCGCGGTTGATCAGGGCGAGGCTTCCTGTCGAGCCCACCCATCGTGAGAGCTCCCGATCCACGCGCTCGCTCGCGCGGAATGCCGCCTCTGCGAAGGCATCCGGCGCATCGCCCGCGGACACCTCGCGAGCGATGAGACGCCGAGTCAATTCCCGGGCGGTGGAGGCTTGTGGCGACATTTTCGTCGGGTGACCTGCTCGTCATTGTTCGCGCAGGCCGAGGGCGATGGCCGACCCCTCGGCACGCGGGACGAGAAAATGTTAGCCGCCGACCGTCCCCCAGCAAGAGAAGCAAGGCTGGGGCCGCTGTCGCCCTCAGTCGATGCTCCGGTTATCGGAGCGCGATGACATCTCGGCCAAGCAGCTTGTTGCTACCGCACCGGAGCACCACCCGGCGACTTCCTGCGCTGCGGGGCGGTATCCGCGCAGCTCGCCTCTCCGGCCCGGCTGAGGAGACGGCGCGGTAGCTCGAGCGCGCGGCTGAGATGAGATCGACGCAATTCGAGGCGCGGCGGCCGACGTCACCGTGAACGCGACGCTGTCGCTCCGTCCCTCGGCCGTGGCCACGATATGTGTGGCCCCCAGCACGCGGCCGGTCGCCAGGCCGCTCGCAGACACGGTCGCGATGGCCGTGTCGCGACTCGTCCAACTGATGCTCCGTCCGAGCAGCGGATTGCCAATCGAGTCGCGTGCCACCGCGGTCAGCTGCTGAGATATTCCCCGTCCGCGCGCCCGCAGGGTTGGAGGATGCGACCACTGACGCCACGGGTACCTGCCGTACCTCGATGCGCGCCTCGCCCGTCTTGCCGTCGGCCGTCGCCGTCACCGCGGCCTGTCCCGGCGAGCGCCGTCACCATCCCCGACTGGCTCACGTTCACCACACTGGGGGTCGTCGTTCCCCAGGCGATCGCGCGTGCGGCGATTGCGGCGCCCCCCGCGTCCTGAGCGGTCGCGGAGAGCTGGACTGTTTGTTCGACGAGCACCGTTGGTGGCGCGGCGGGGATAGGACCCTGTCCACGCCTGCGGGGCTGGTGGAGTCGCCCCCACAGGCCGACGCGAACGCAATACGCACAGCAAGACGCAGCGAACTAATGTGTATTATGGGGCCTCCGGGGCTCAATCCACGCTCGCGCGCGCGCGAGCGACCTGCGGCGCCTGCCGCTGGCTGTTGACCTCGGTGTTTCAATC
>JBQTHJ010000002.1:0-10984 GCA_052389995.1 Gemmatimonadaceae bacterium
TTGTAGCGAACGGGATTCTTTCTGTAGTAATCCTGGTGATACTCCTCGGCCGGATAGAACGGGGCGGCATCCACGATCTGCGTGACGATCGGCTGGCGGAAGCGCCCGGAGGTCGTCAACGCCGCGAGACTCGATTCCGCGGCCGCGCGCTGATCCGGGCCCCGGGTGAAGATCGCCGAGCGGTACTGGTCGCCCGCGTCGCAGAACTGGCGGTTCGGGGTCAGCCGGTCGATGTTCCGCCAGAACACACCGAGCAGCCGCGCGTAGTCGATCCGCCGCGGATCGTAGACCACCTGGACGACTTCGGCATGCCCCGTTCCTCCGTTTGACACCTGCTCGTACGTCGGGTTGACGACCGTGCCGCCCATGTAGCCGGACGTTGTCGAGATGACGCCCGGCAGCTTGTCGAAGGGCGGCTCCATGCACCAGAAGCATCCGCCCGCGAAGATGGCGGTGTCGGTCTCCTGAAGTTCTCCCGCGGGCGTGCTCGCGGGCCGGGCGTCCCCGGCCCGCATCGCCCACACCCCCGCCACCGCGGCCCCTGTAAGGAGGAGCCCCGCGAGAATCGCGCGCGGCATCATCAGCTCCTCACCGCCGGCGCGGGCTCCCCGGCGGCGCGCGAATCCGCGCGGCGGCGCTTCAGCACGAGCCCGTCTTCGTCACGAAAGGCGAACAGCACCAGCACGCCCGCAAAAATGATCAGCGACGGAAAGAAGAGCGCGTTCGCACCCTCGAGGTACCAGCCCCACGGATCGAGCACGGATCGCCAGACCCCGATGAGCGTGATCCCGGTGACGGCGGCCAGCACGACGTACGCGTAACGCCGCCAGAGTCCGAGCATAACGAGGAGACCCAGCGCAAGCTGCGCGATGCCGAGCACCGGCATCAGCGCCTGCGTGCCGAGGAGCCCGAAATAGAATCCCTGCGCGACAGCCACGCCGTGCGACGGATTGACGAGCTTGTCCGCTCCCCAGACCAGCATGAGCAGCCCGAGCGAAAGTCGCAGAAAGAGCAGCGTGTAGGCCTTGGCGTTCGACATCGCGAGATCCCGGTTGGAGGACAGCTGCAAGATACTCGAAGCACGTCCGTCGTTCGCGGTCAGCGTTTCCGGGCGCGGCGCACCAGTGCCGGCCCGAACGAGATCGCGATCAGCAGCGCGCCCGCGACCGCCACGTGCAGGAGCGCCCGATCCCGCGCACCAGTCACCCCTGCCAACAGGCTGTCGGCGAAGTACGTGTAGACGATCGTACCGGGGATGATTCCGAGCGCCGTGGCGAGCGCATAGGGGCGAAACGGAACCGGTGCAAGTCCCGCGGCGAAGTTGAGCACGTTGAACGGGACGACGGGGATGAGGCGAAGGCGGAAGATCGTCGCGAATCCGGCCCTCTGCGTGAGCGCGTCGAGCGCGCGGGCGTGCCGGCCCAGCAGCGAGCGAATGGCTTCGCTTCCGAAGTACCGGCTGAGGACGTACGCGCCGGCTGCGCCGATCACCGCACCGGACCAATTGAGCAGCGAGCCGAGCGCGATTCCGAAGATCGCGCCGCCGGCGAGCGTGAACAGGCTTCCCGGCAGTCCGAGGAGAGTGGCGAGCGCATAGGCGAGCACGAAGATCGCTGGAAGCGCCGGGATTTCCCGGGCGCTCCGAATGGCCTGCGCCAACCGGTCCGGGTCGCGAAGCTCGAACACGCCGATGCGATGCGCCGCGTAACCGCCCGCGGCGAGGATGAGCGCGAGCAGCGCGAGGCGCACGTACATGCTGCGACGACCAGGCTGCACACGCATTCGACAAACCGCCGGCGCTCGAGTTAGTTCTCGAAGGTAACCTTCACGGCGAGGGACGAGTGGGAGAGCACGACCTGATCGTCATCGGCGGTGGCGCCGCCGGGTTGGTCACGAGCGCGGGCGCCGCCGGGATCGGCGCGCGCGTGGCGCTCATCGAGCAGGACCGCCTTGGCGGCGAATGCCTGTGGAACGGGTGTGTGCCGAGCAAGGCGTTGATCGCGGCCGCGCGCGCCGCGCATGGCGCACGAACCGCCGATCGCTTCGGTGTCGGCGTGGGCGAGCTCACCGTCGACTTCGGCCGCGTGATGCAGTCGGTGCGCGCCGCCCAGCAGCGCATCGAGCCACACGACAGTCCAGACCGGTTCCGGTCGCTCGGCGTCGACGTCATCACGGGAACGGCGCGCTTCGCCGGCGAGCGAAGCGTTCAGGTCGACGGTCGACGGATGAGCGCGAAGCGAATCGTAGTCGCGACGGGCTCGAAGCCGGCGCTGCCGCCGATCGACGGGCTCGGGGACGTCCCCTTTCTCACGAACGAGACGATCTTCTCCCTCGAGCGCCAGCCCGAGACGCTGCTCATCCTCGGCGCCGGTCCGATCGGCCTCGAGCTCGCGCAGGCATTCGCGAGACTGGGCACGCGCGTGCGCATCGTCGAAGCCACGGCGGAGCTGCTCCCGCACGAGGATCGCGAGCTGGCCGACCTGCTGGGGAAGCAGCTGGCGGCGGAGGGAATCGAGATCGTGCTCGACGCGAAGGTCGCGCGCGTCTCGCGCGAGGGTCGTGGAATTCGGCTGGAGGCGAAGCGCGGCGACGGGACCGCGGTGGCCGTCGATGGCGACACGCTGCTCGTCGCGACCGGGCGCGTCTCGAACGTCAAGGCGCTCGATGCCGGGAAGGGCAGCGTGGAGACTGGCGAGGATGGCATCGTCGTCAACGATCGGCTGAGAACGACCGCGGACGGTGTGTGGGCGGCGGGTGACGTGACGGGCGGGCTGCGCTTCACCCACGTCGCGGACTACGAAGCGCGGCTCGTGATCAGGAACGCCTTCTTCCCGTTCTCGTCGAAGGCCGACTACTCGACAGTCCCGTGGGTGACGTTCACCGAGCCGGAGCTGGCGCACGTGGGGCTCACCGAACGCGAGGCACGCGAGCGGCACGGCGATGCGGTGCAGGTCTGGCGCAGACCGTTCGATGACGTGGACCGCGCGATCGCCGATGCGGAGACCCACGGGATGGTGAAGCTCATCACCGATCGCCGAGGCAGGATCCTCGGCGGCCACGTTCTCGGGCACGGAGCGGGCAGCCTCATCGCCGAGATCACTCTCGCGATGAAGCATCGCATCACCGCCGGGAAGCTGGGCGGCACGATCCACGCATATCCCACGTACTCCGAAGCGGTGAAGCAGGCCGCCGAGGGATATTACAAAGCGAAGTTCTCAGGCCCGGCCAGGACGGTGGCGCGCTGGTTCGCGCGGCGGTGAGGGGCACCGCCGAACGGAGAGCGCCACGGGCGCAAGAGAGGGAGGCACGTTGGGAGACGGGAAGTCAGGCCGGTGGTTCGGTGCGTTTCTGCTCGGGGTATTCGGCGCGCTCGTATGGGCGGAGCGGCGACGGGCCCTTCGACGGCCGGTCGAGAACCCGGCCGATCGGCTGGCTCGCAACGTCGCCGTCGCCGGGGTGACGGCGGTGGCCGTCCAGCTGGCCGAGCGTCCGGTCGTGGCGCCACTCGCGCGAAACGTCCATCAGCGTCGCATCGGTCTTTCCTACTGGCTTCAGGATCGTACGGGAGTTTCGGATGGCGTGCGCGATGCGCTCGCGATCGTGCTCATGGACTACACGCTCTACTGGTGGCACGTCCTCGAGCACAGGCTGCCGCTGCTCTATCGCTTCCACAAGGTTCACCACGCCGATCTCGATCTCGACGCATCCACCGCGCTCCGATTCCACTTCGGGGAGTTCATCGCATCGATCCCCTGGCGCGCCGCGCAGATCGCCATCATCGGCGTCTCCCCCCGTGCGCTGACGACGTGGCAGCGTCTCACCGCGATCTCGGTGATGTTCCATCACTCGAACGTCCTCCTTCCCGCCCGGCTCGAGCGGTGGCTGAGCCACGTTCTCACGACGCCATCGTTGCACGGGATTCACCACTCGACCGTCATCGAGGAGCAGGACTCGAACTGGTCGAGCGGACTCGCGGTGTGGGATCGGCTACACGGGACCCATCGCGCGGACGTACCTCAGGACGAGATCGCGATCGGCGTGTCGGGGTATCGCGCCCCGCAGGACGTGACCTTTCCCAGGCTCATGGCGATGCCATTCAGAGCACAGATTCCCGTCAACCGCAGCGGTTAGGAGTGCGGCTCGGCCAGATCCGAGTGAAGCGCCTCATTCGGCCGACCACACCACGCGAGGCAATCGCAATGGTCTATCATTGTGGCCTCCGTTCACCGTGATCCTCGAACCTCACACGCCGATGCCTTTCACGACAAGAAGCAAACGAGCCTCCGCGAACACAGTCCGACCCAGCCGCCGACTACCGGGGCGAATTGCGATCGCGACCGTGCTGCTCCTGGCGTTCGCCGGATGGCTCGGGGCGCACGACCTCTTTCTCAAGCCTGACGCCTTCTTCGTGTCGCCCGGTGAGACGGTCACCGTACGAGTGCTCAACGGAACGTTCAGCAAGAGCGAGAACGCAGTTGCGAGGAACCGTCTCCGCGACATAAGCCTGGTCACTCCCGAGGGCGTGACGCATCCCGACACGTCGGAGTGGGACGACCGCAGCGACACCACGACGGCGGTCCTGCGAGTGCGCATGGGCCGAAGCGGGACGTACGTCATCGGTGCATCCATCAAGCCGCGTGAGCTCAAGCTCGAGGCGAAGGATTTCAATGCCTACCTCGCGAGCGACGGCGTTCCAGACGTCCTGAGGGCGAGGCGCCGAGACAAGGAGCTCGACCGGCCGGCCCGCGAGCGATACCACAAACACGTCAAGGCGTTGGTGCAGGTTGGTGACGCGCGGAGTGAGGGGTACCAGACCGTGCTTGACTATCCGGCCGAGCTGGTGCCGCTCGACAATCCTTATGCCCTCGAGGTCGGAAGCGTGCTCAGAGTGCGAGCGCTGGTGGAGGGGCAGCCGGTCGCGAACCAGCTCGTGGTGTCAGGTGGGCGTACGCCGTCTGGCGGGCGCATTGCGCAGCGGTCAGTGCGGACCGACAGCACGGGGGCCGCACGCATACGCATCGGCACGCGTGGCGCGTGGTACGTCAAGTTCATCCACATGGAGCGCGCCACCGCCGACACGACGATCGACTACGAGTCCAAGTGGGCGACCCTGACGTTCGGGGTGCGCTAGGCCGGGCCTCGACACCGCGCCGTCGCGCTTGCGAGTGCCACGGCGGGGCTGACAGACTTCATGGATGTCCGACCGGCCCGAATTGAGCGACTTTCCCGGAGGCGATCTCGTCGCCGAAGGGCTGCGCGATCTGGGGGCGCGCCAGGAAACTGCCGCCGCGCTGCTCGTATCCATGGCGACGGCACGTCTGCGTCGCCTCGGCCTCGACGTTCCACCGGCGTTCCCCGACCCCGAGCAGCGCCTCTACAGGATGCTCGCGAACGAGGATCCGCAGAGCGCTCATGGCCGATACAACGCTCTCGTGCGCCGGCTGGTGAGCTTCGAGCGGGCGGCGGAATGCGCGATCTAGCGGATCGTCAGTCTATCGAGCGACTGATGGAGGCGTTCGGCCGTGCGGCGAGGAGGGATGTGCGAGTCTATCTCGTCGGCGGCGCGACGGCCGTACTGAAGGGATGGCGCGCGACGACGATCGATGTCGATGTCGTCATGCGTCCGGAGGATGACGCGATCCTCCGCGCGATTCCCGGATTGAAAGAGCGGTTGCGGGTGAACGTGGAGCTGGCGTCGCCGCTCGACTTCATCCCGGTGCCGGAAGGGTGGGAAGATCGAAGTCCCTTCATCGCGGCGAGGAGCCGCGTCTCCTTTCATCATTTCGATCTGTACGCCCAGGCGTTGGCCAAGGTCGAGCGTGGGCACGATCGTGATCTCGGCGACGTGCACGAGATGCTCGCGCGCGGGCTGATCGAGCGGCCGCGCGCGCTTGAGTACTTCGCGCGGGTGGAGCCCGAGCTGCACCGGTTTCCAGCCATCCACGGCCCGACCTTTCGGCGGGCGGTCGAGGCGGTGTTCCGGCAGTGAGTGCTCCGGCTGGAGACCGGAGTTCGGGCGTGGTCCCACGCGCATATGCGCATACGCTTCCCGGTCGGCCCGTGCACGAGTGGGAGCCGCTGGAAGCGCATCTCGAGAAGGTGGCGGAGTTGTGCGCCACCAACGCGAGCGCCTTCGGAGCATCGGACTGGGGGCGCACCCTCGGATGGTGGCATGACCTCGGCAAGTACTCCCGCGCCTTTCAGGACTATCTTCGGCGAAGCGGTGGCGACCCGGACGCCGGCGAAGAGGAGCGGCCCCGGCGCGTCGATCACTCGACCTTCGGCGCTCAGTACGCGACAAGGAACCTCGGCCCCCATGTCGGACGGATCATGGCGTTCTGTCTCGCGGGGCATCACGCGGGTCTGACGGACGCAACGAGCGACGATGTCGTAACGGTCAGCCGGAGCCTCGAGCGGCGCCTAACGAAGGAGATTCCCGATGTCGCGCTGCCTTCGCACGTCCACGTCCCGCCCAGGTTGCTCCCGCCATTTACGCCCGAAGGGCTTGAGAAGGGGTTTCAGGTCGCGTTCTTCACGCGAATCCTCTTCTCCTGCCTGATCGATGCGGATCGTATTGCAACCGAAGCATTCTGCGATCCCCGTCGCGCGGCGCAGCGGAACCGAGACAAGCCGAGGATTGGTACGCTCAGCGAGAGGCTCGGCGCCTTTCTGGACGAGAAAGAAGCGCAGGCGGACGACACGGAGGTGAATCGCGTCCGAAGAGCCGTGCGCCAGAAGTGTGTGGAGGCGGCAAGCTTCGATCCGGGCTTCTTCTCCCTCCAGGTGCCGACTGGCGGGGGAAAGACGCTCGCCTCGCTGGCGTTCGGCCTTCAGCACGCGCTGCAACACGATCTCCGGCGAGTGATCGTCGCGCTCCCGTTTACGAGCATCGTCGAGCAGAGCGCCGACGTCTTTCGCGCCGCCCTTGGAGCAGTGGGGCACGGGGCCGTCGTGGAGCACCACAGCAACATCAAGCCGTCGTATGACACGCTGGAGAACCAGCTGGCCGCCGAAAACTGGGATGCGCCGGTCATCGTCACCACGAACGTCCAGCTCTATGAGAGCCTGTTCGCCGCGGCGACACGGCCCTGCCGAAAGCTCCACCGGATCGTACGGAGCGTGATCATTCTGGATGAAGCGCAAACGATTCCCGTGGAGCTCCTCGCGCCGACGCTGGCCGCTCTGCGGGAGCTGGTTAGGCATTATGGCTGTACGGTGGTATTGTGCACGGCCACCCAGCCGGCGCTCGAGCGCCGGCAGGATTTCGCGATCGGGATCGAGAACGTCCGACCCATTGTGACCGAGGCGGATTTCATGTTTGAGCGTCTGCGCCGCGTGAGGATCGAGTCGCTCGGGGTGGTTCCGGATGACCATCTCGCTCGTCGCCTGGCCGATGAACATTCCGTTCTCTGTATCGTCAACACTCGCGCGCATGCGTCCGCTCTCTACGACGCGGTTGCCGCGAACGGAGCGGCCGAGGAATGCTTTCATCTCAGCACGCTCATGTGCGCGGAGCATCGCCGCACCATGCTCGACAAGATCTGTGCGCGGTTGAGGGCGGGGGCGCGGTGCCGGGTCGTGAGCACGCAGTTGGTCGAGGCGGGAGTCGACATCGATTTCCCGGTCGTGTATCGAGCGCCCGCTGGTTTCGATTCCATCGCCCAGGCGGCGGGGCGCTGCAATCGCGAGGGTAAGCTCGATCGGGGACGGGTCTATCTGTTCGACACGGAGAAACTTCCGCCGACTGGCCTATTGCGGCAGACCGCCCAGGTTGCACGGGAGCTCATGGGCGTGCTGTGGCCTGGCGGCGAACGGCCTGATCCCCTGGCGCCTCAGGCGATCGAGGCGTACTTCCGACAATACTACTGGTCGCAGCAACATTCGTGGGACCGCCATCAGGTGATGGAAGCGCTGCACGACCGTCTCGACCGTCCGGAGATGAGCCTCAAGTTTCGGACGGCGGCTGAGCAGTACCGCATCATCTGCGACGAGCAGATCCCCGTGCTAGTACCCTATGACGGGACGGCGCAAGCGCTGATGCAGGAGATTCGTGCAGGCGCGAAGATCGATTATCGCACAATTCGCGATGCCCAGCGCTACCTGGTGGGCGTGTGGCCACAGGCCTTCGGTAATCTTGAAACGCGAGGTGCCGTGGTGCAGCATGAATCGGGGCTGTGGCTGCTTGTCAGAGGGGAGCTGTATTCTGCGGTCAAGGGACTCGTGACCGATCAACAGGACGCCGACTCGGACGTGTGGATCGCCTGACGATGGGATACGGGATTCGACTGCGCTGCTGGGGTGAGTTTGCCTGCTTCACGCGGCCGGAGATGAAGGTGGAGCGCGTCACGTACGACGTCCTCACGCCGTCGGCCGCGCGCGGTATCCTCGAGGCAGTGTACTGGAAGCCGGAGATACGATGGGTCATCGACCGGGTGCAGGTACTCAACCCGATCCGGCGGACCTCCTTGAGACGGAACGAGGTGGGGAAAAGGATCCCGGCGGGCGGCGCGAGCGCTGCCATGAAAGCCGGGCGTGGCGTGCTCGGCCTGTACGTGGAGGAGGAGCGCCAGCAGCGTGCGGCGCTCGTCCTCCGCGACGTGGATTACGTCATTTGCGCACATTTCGAGATCCTCTCGGGCGACGACAACGCGGCGAAGCACCTCGACATGTTCAACCGGCGCGCGCGCGCGGGACAATGCTTCACGCGGCCGTATCTCGGCTGCCGCGAGTTTGCGGCCCATTTCGCATTGGTGGGGGCCGGTGAGCCAGACCCGGCGTCGCACCCATCACTGGCAGGCCGCCTCGAGCTCGGGAGGATGCTCCACGACATCGACTTTCAGAACGGTCGTGAGGCGTTGTTCTTTCAGGCGGAAATGGTGGATGGCATGGTGACGGTACCCCCGCTTCGCCCCATGGCCGCGTCACGATGATCCTCCAGCGCCTGGCCGAGCATTACGACCGGCTCGCGGCTGATCCGCGCGAGACGTCGCGCCTTCCCAAACGCGGCTATTCGCTTCAGAAGGTCAGCTTCTGCGTCGTACTGAATCGCGATGGAGCCTTGCAGCAGATCGAATCGCTGCTGGACGCCGGCCGGGGGCGCGCGATTCCCAGACAGTTGCTGGTTCCCGGCGAATCCAAACCGACGGGATCGGGCGTCAACCCCGGCTTTCTGTGGGACAATGCGGAGTATGTGCTGGGCCTGCCGAAGGACGAGGCGCGAGCTGGCGACGACCGGTACCTCGCTCGCGTAGACCAGTCCTTTCGTGCGCTCCGCGATCGTCATCTGGCGCTCGCGGACGAGATACCCTCGGACTCGTTCAGGGCCGTGTGCGAGTTTCTCCGGCAATGGGACCCATTACGAGCGCTGCCACGCTTGCCCGATCTTCGCGATCTGGTGAGCCATTTTGGTGTCTTCCGCATGGCCGGGGCGCAGCAATACGTCCACGATGATCCGGCCGTGCGGGCCTACTGGGCTCGGGGACAGGCTGCGTCTGACGGAGAGGAGAAGGTCGAGGGGACCTGTCTCGTCACCGGCGCGCGGACTGAGCTCGCCCGGCTGCACGAGCCCAAGATCAAGGGTGTGAGCGGGGCCCAGTCGTCAGGCGCGCTGCTGGTATCGTTCAACGAGGACGCATATACGTCGTACGGCCGCGATCAGAGCTACAACGCGCCGGTCGGCGAGGAGGCGGCTTTCAAGTACGCCGCAGCGCTCAACTGGCTCCTCGGGGAACAGAATCGCCGCATCCAGCTCGGCGACGCCACAGCTGTCTTCTGGGCCGAGCGTCCGACGTCGCTGGAAGGCTTCGTGAGCGAGTTGCTGGGTGGCGCTCCGCCTTCGAATGACAGCGCCGCACCGGAGGACGAGCGGCGCAGAGAACAGGTGCGGCTGTTTCTGTCACAGGTTCGCGCCGGCTTGAGGAGTGTCCCAGACGCCGGGCTGAGCGCCGAGGGAGAGAAGGACGTGCCCTTCTGGATTCTGGCACTCTCGCCTAACGCGTCGCGACTGTCGGTGCGATTCTGGCTGGAGACGAGCGCTGGCGAGCTGGCGCTGCGCCTCGCCCAGCACCTCGAGGATGTCGATCTGCGCGGGCGCCGCGACGACGATGCACCGCTGTCGGTCCGGCGTCTCGTCCAGGCTTCAGGGCGCGCAGACGTCGTGAAGGGAAGGGTCACCTACGATAGCGATTCGATATCGCCACTGCTGGCGGCTTCACTGGCGCGGGCGGTTCTCTTCGGCACCCCGTATCCGCACTCGCTGTTGACGGCGATGCTTGGGCGGCTCCGGGCGGATGGTGCCATCACCCACGATCGCATTGCCGCGATCAAGGGCTGTCTTGTACGCAACGCCCGATTCGAGGGCCGTTCCCAGGAGGTTTCGGTGAGTCTCGATTTACAACGCGCCGATCCGGCGTACGTGACGGGCCGCGTGTTCGCGCTCCTGGAAAAGATTCAGGAAGACAGCGCGGACGGAGAGCTCAACGTCACGATCAAGGATCGCTTCTTTTCCTCGGCGAGCGCCACACCGAGCGTCGTCTTTCCGCGGCTCCTTCGGCTGAGTCAACACCATCTGTCGAAGATGGACATCGGGAAGCGGATATGGTACGAAAAGCAATTGCACGAAGCGATGGGGAAGCTCGATGGCTTTACGAACCACTTGCGTCTCGAGGATCAGGGGTTGTTCGCCATCGGCTACTACCATCAGCGGCAGCACTTCTTCAGGAAGAAAGATCAGGCAGATAACGCTGGAGACGATACATGAGACAGCCAATCGAGCAGCGCTACGACTTCGTCTACCTTTTCGACGTCGCGGACGGTAACCCGAATGGCGATCCAGATGCGGGCAATCTGCCGCGCATCGACGCGGAAACCGGACAGGGACTCGTCACCGACGTGTGCCTCAAGCGAAAGATTCGGAACTTCGTCGGCCTGGTCCATGGTGAGCAGCCGCCCTTCGAGATCTACGTGAAGGAGCGGGCGGTGCTCA
>JBQTHJ010000003.1:0-42013 GCA_052389995.1 Gemmatimonadaceae bacterium
CCAGCTGGGAACATCGCGCGTGCTCGTTCTCGGGAGCTGCAACGAGTCTGCCCCGGAGCGCGCACCGGGACTCGTCCCGCTGCGGCAATCACTCGTATCCCTCGGGGCAGCACGCGTGCACCACCTCGGACCGCTCTCGCGCGCGCCGACCGATGAGCTGGTCCACGCCGTGTTCGGCGTGCCGGACACGGTCGCGCGTGAATTCGCTGCGCTCCTCTACGGCTGGACGCACGGGAATCCTTTTTTCGTCGAGGAGACGCTCAAGGCGCTGGTCACCTCGGGCCGTCTCAACGAGCGGGACGGCACGTGGCATGGGTGGGAGATCGCGGATCTCGATCTCCCACGATCGATTCGCGAGGCGGTGGCATCGCGGCTCGATCGTCTTTCCGTCGACGCGCAGCAGGTTGCGACGATGGCGGCTGTCATCGGCACGCGCGCATCGTACGAGGCGCTCGACGCCGTCGCCGCGATGCCCCGCGGCCGACTCGTGGAGGCCGTCGACGAGCTCCGCGCGCAGCGCATTCTCGACGAGCATCGCGATGGCGACGTCATCGTGTACGACTTCTCGCATCCGATATTGCGCGACGTCATCTACCACCGGTTCGGCTTGGCACGAGCGCGGCTTCTGCACGCGACGGTCGCGGAAGCACTCGAGCGACACTATGGACGCCAGGCCGACGCGCACGCCGATGAGCTCGCCTATCACTTCGCGCGCGCAGACGCCCGTGACGTCGGTCCGAAGGCAACGCGCTACCTCGCGCTGGCGGGGCGCAACGCCCTCGCGAAGCATGCGAATCGCGAAGCAGCGAGCTACCTCTCGGCCGCGCTCGAGCGGTCGTGCGGCACCGGCGTCGACGCTAGCGTGGAATCCGCCATCGTCGAGGGGCTCGCTCGCGCACGACAGCGTCTGGGTGAGTACGACGCCGCTGTCGCGCTGTGGGAACGCGCTCGCGAGCGCGCCGAGCGCTCGCACGACCTCGGTGGCCTCGCCGACATCGAGCGACGTCTGGGGCTCGCTTCCTTCTGGCGCGGCCGGCACGACGACGCGATCGCGCATTACGACGCAGCGCTGCGCGCCGCAGCGTCGGCCAGCGCCGAGAGCACGATCGTCCGCGCGCGACTCGCGAAAGGGATGTGTCTCCAGGAGCTGGGGCGTTCCATCGACGCCGAACACGAGGTCGCCGAAGCCATCGCATTGGCCGAGCGGCTCGGCGACGCGCCTCTGCTGGCGCGAGCGCATCGCACGCAGCTGCTGTTCTACCTCTGGACCGGCCGCACGGAGCTCGCCTATCGGCATGCCGAGCGGGCGCGCGAGCTGGCGGTGGCGTCGGGGCAGCGTGTGCTGGAGTGGCTGGCGCAGTGGGCGCTCGCCACGCTCAGCGGCCTAACGGGCGCGTCGGAGGACTGCGCGCGCCACCTCGCGGTCGCCGAGCGGCTCGCCGAAGAGCTCGATTCCCCCGTCTTTCGCGTCTGGACGGCCGAGATCGCGATCGAGCTGGCTTCGGCCACCGGCGAATGGGAGACGGGGATCGCTCTCGCCGAGCGTACCAGCGCGCTCGGGCGCAGCGTAGGGTTGCGCACGCCGCTCACACGTCTCCTGGTGTGGAGCGCGATCATGCACATCGGCCGCGGCGAGCTGGAGCGCGCGAAGGCGTACATCGACGAAGCGTGGGAGCTTTCGGGCGCCGCGCGTGGCGTCGACCGGCCGAGCGACGTGCATTCCATCGTGCCGGCGCACATCGGGCTGGCGCCGTATTCCCTCGCAACCGGCGACTTCGAGGAAGCGATTCGCGTTGGCGAAGCCGGGCTCGCGATCGCCGACAAGGCTGGCGCCGTCGTGTGGGCCGTGCATCGTCTGCTTCCCATCCTCGCTGAATCCGCGCTCGAAGCGCGTGATCTTCGTCGCGCGGAGACGATCGGCGCTCGTCTGCGGCAGGACTCCGAGCGCCTCGGCCAACGCGCCGGGCTCGCGTGGGCTGACGCGTGCGAGGCACTCGTCGCCATGCTGCGCGATGAAACCGACCGGGCGATCGTGCTCCTGCGCCAGGCGGCTACGGCGCTCGAAGCGGTGCCGGTCGTGGCCGACGCGGCGCGCGTGCGACGACAGCTGGCGCGCGTGCTGGCGGCGGCCGGCGATCACGAGGGCGCCACGCGCGAGCTCCGGCGGGTGCACGACGTGTTCGTTAGGCTCGGCGCCGAGCGCGAGCTGGCGCTGGCGCGCAAGCAGCTTCGTGACCTCGGTGCGCGGCCTCCGGCGCGATCTGTGGGCGGCGGCGCCGAAGGATTGACCGCGCGGGAGCTGGAGATCGTGCGCCTCGTCGCGCTGCGAAAGTCGAACAAGGAGATCGGCCGCGCGCTCGACATCTCGGCACGCACCGTGAGCACACATCTCACGAACATATTCACCAAGCTGAGCGTCGGTTCTCGCGGGGAGTTGGCAGATTTCGTGCGTGAGAAGGGACTGTTCGAGAGTTGAGCGCCTCATGTGCGTCCGAACGCCAACTGACGTCCCGGAGAGCTGGACGCGATGCACGAAACCCACCTCGAGACCGACACCTTCGGATCGCCCGGACCGCGTTTCATCGTCCGTGTAGCCGCACTGGCGGTCGTTGTGACGGCGGTCACGGTCGCCGCGTGGCTGCGTACGCGCGGTACCGAGCTTCCTGGAACGTCTGCCGTTCTCATCGCGCTGCTCGCGCTCGCGTCCGCGCTCGGTGGGTTGCGCGTCGGGCTGCTGGGCGCGCTCGTGGTGGCGCCGTGGGTGCTCCTCGGCCGCAGCATTCCGGGCGATCCGTTCTACTACACCGAGCCGAATCGCACCCTCGTCATCGTCGAGCTCGTGGCGGTCGCTATTGCGATGGCCGGCGCCATGGCGCACCGTCGCGCGGCGTGGCTCAGACGCGAGTGGTGGCACGCGAATGATCGCGCCGATGCCGCCGTGACGCGCATTCGCGCCCTTCGGGCCGTCACCGATCCCTCGCTTGCGACGCTCAACTTCGAGAGGCTGCTGCACGAGCTGCTCGAGCGCATCCGCAGGTACCTCGGCGCCGACTATGCGACGGTGCTGGAGCTGTCGGAAGACGGCACGACCCTCACCCCGTGTGCATCCGACGGGCTCGAGGAGGAGGTGAAGTCGGGCGTGCGCGTTCCCGTCGGCGACGGGCTCGCGGGTCATGTGGCGCTGACTCGTGAGGCAGCCGCCGCCGATGACGTCGCGGACACGTACACGGTGCGACAGGCGTTGCACAGCGGCTGCACCTCGCTGGTCGCGGCGCCGGTGATGGTCGAGGGTCACGTTCTCGGCGTGCTCGAGATCGGGACGCGTGCCGCTCGCCATTTCACCGAGGACGACATCCGCCTGCTCCAGCTCGTCGCCGATCGCGTGGCGACGGCGATCGCGCAGGCGCGGCTGCTCGATGCCGAGCGTGGGGCGCGCGCGTCCGCCGTGGACGCGCAGCACCGCTATCGCGATCTCGTCGAAGGGATCGATGCGATCGTATGGGAGGCGGACGCCGGGACGCAGGTGTTCACGTTCGTCAATCGTCGAGCCGAGGCGGTGCTGGGGTGGCCGCCTTCGGTGTGGCTCGAGCCTGGCGCGTACCTCGAGCGCATCGTACACCCCGAGGATCGTGAGCGGGTCGGTGAGCACCTCGAGCAGGTTGCCGCGTCGGGTGATCACAGCGAGGTGGAGTATCGCGTCCTCGCCGCCGATGGGCGCGTCACGTGGGTCCGCGAGATGCTCTACGTCGCGCGCGACGGTGACGGCCAGCCGCGCCAGTTGCGCGGTGTGCTCGTGGACATCGGGATGCGCAAGCGGGCCGAGCGGCGCCTCGCGGCGCAGTTCGCGGTGACGCAGGCGCTCGCGGAATCGAGCGACATGGCAGACGCGGCGCCGCGCATTCTCCGCGGAATGTGCGAGAGCCTCAGCTGGGACCTCGGGCTCTATTGGTGCGTCGATCCGGCGAAAAACGTCCTGCGGTGCATCAACGTGCACAGCGTGCGTGGGGAAGGAGAGCTCGAAGCAACGAGCCGCACGATGACGATGGAGCGTGGGCAGGGCATTCCCGGACGCGCGTGGGCTGCCGGCACGCCGCTCTGGTTTCCGGACGTGCTCGAAGTCGCAGTGCTTCCGCGCGCGGATCTTCTCGCTGGGCGAGGGCTGCATGCTGCCCTCGCGTTCCCGCTCGTCGATGCAACGGGCGTGGTCGGCGTCATGGAGTTTCTGAGCGTCGAGATCCGATATCCCGACGAGGAGCTCCTGCAAATGGCGCACGTCATCGGGAGCCAGGCCGGTCAGTTCCTCGAGCGGCGGCGCGCCGAGCTGGCGGTTCGCGAAAGCGAGGCGCGCATCCGCGCGGTGATCGACTCGGCGCTCGAGTGCGTCATCTCGATCGACTCGAGCGACCGGATTACGGAATGGAACCCCGCGGCCGAGCGCACTTTCGGGTGGACGCGCGACGAGGCCGTGGGACAGGAGATGTCGTCGCTCATCGTGCCGCCGGCCCTGCGGGAGGCGCACCGCTCGGGATTGCGCCGCGTGCTCGAGACGGGCGAGTCGCGGATTCTCGGACGTCGGATCGAGCTGCGCGCCCTGCGCGCGGACGGCACGGAGTTCCCCGTGGAGCTGACGATCACGCGCGTTCCGATGGCGGGGCCACCATGCTTCACCGGGTACCTGCGCGACATCTCCGACCGCACGCGCGCCGAGAATTCGCAACGGTTCCTGATCGAGGCCAGCCGCGTGCTCGCATCGACGCTCGATGCGGACGAGGCGTTAGGCGCGCTCACGCGACTCGTCGTGCCGACGCTCGCCGACTGGTGCGTGGTCGATGTCATCGACGAGGCGAATGCGGACCGGCTGCTTCGCGTGGCGGTCGCCCATGTGGACGCCGCCAGGGCCGACCGCATTCGCGAGATGAGCGCACGCGAGCCGATCGCCCTCGATGCCCCCTCGGGCCCTGGTCGTGTCGCTCGCACGGGTGAGGCCGAGCTCGTTCCCGTCGTCACGCACCAGCTCGAGGACGGCGTGGGCTCCCCGGAGCGCGGGCGCGCGATTCGAGAGCTGGGACCGGTGTCGTACGTGTCCGTGCCGATCGAGGCCCGACAAGGGATGATCGGCGTGCTCACGCTCGTCAGCTCGGAGTCGCGACGCCGCTATGGCGAGGATGAGCTTGCGCTGGCCCAGGAGATCGCGCGGCGCGCGGCGATGGCGGTGGACAACGCCCGGCTCTACGAGGCGGCGCTCGTCGCCAGCCGCGCGAAAAGCGACTTTCTCGCCGTCATGTCGCACGAGCTGCGCACGCCGTTGAATGCCATCATCGGCTACGCGGAGCTGCTCCTGATGGGGGTGCCAGCGCCCATTCCCGGACCCACGCACGGACACGTGCAGCGCATCCGCACGGCGTCGCGCCACCTGCTGGAGATCGTCGAAGAGATTCTCACCTTCTCGCGCATGGAGGCGGGGCGCGAAGCAGTCGTTCGCGGTCCCGCGGACGCCGCGGCGCTCGCGCGCGATGCCGCGATGCTCATTGAGCCGATGGCGCGGGACAAGGGACTCGACTTCATCACGCGCATCCCGCAGCACGCCGTTGCCATGGAGACCGACGCGGGGAAGATGCGCCAGATTCTGCTGAATCTTCTGTCGAACGCGGTGAAGTTCACCGAGCACGGACGCGTCGAGCTGTCGCTCACCGAGCGCGACGGCAGCGTCATCTACGTCGTAAAGGACACCGGCATCGGGATCGCGGACAGCCATGCCGAGCGCGTCTTCGAGCCTTTCTGGCAGGTGCAGCAGTCCGCCACTCGTCAGGCGGGAGGCACGGGACTCGGCCTGGCCGTGGCGCGCCGGCTCGCGCGTCTCCTCGGTGGCGAGATCCTGCTGGAGAGCGCCGAGGGGGAGGGGACGACGTTCACCGTGACGATTCCGCTCCGCGCTGCCGTAACCGAGGCTGCGCGCCAGCCTCGGGTCGAGGCGAAAGCCACAGGCCAGGTCGCGCGGCGCGCGAGCTGACTCGATCTCACACGAGCGCGGTCTCGAAGTGGGGAGCCTCGAACGGGGTAGCGACCTTTCGCTTGTGCTGGCGCTACTCTCGCGCCGTCGCCTCGCCGCGCCAGGGCGTCGCGTCCATCGCATGCGAGAACTGCTGGCGCAGCACCGGGTGCTTCCGCAACAGGTAGAACCCCATCGCCGCCGCCGCGATCAGGTTGCCGACCATGACTTGCCACCAGGCGAGGCCGCCTAACGGCGTTACCTGCGTCAGCACGGCGACGAAGGCGTAGAAGCCGACCTCGAACGCCACGAAGAGGATGACGAAGCCGAGCAGCACGGAGGGCTCGTCGCCGGCGAGGCGCACCATCGCGGCGGCGACGATGCCGACGGTGATGAACGCGGCATAGTGAAAGACCGTATACGCGATCACGTGCACCATCGGGCTTTCGCTATCCGGCACGGCGCCGAACACGCTGAAGAGGCCGCGTCCCAGCGTCGACGGCGTGAAGAACGCCTGGCCGGCGACGAGATCGACGGCGAAGAACCACACGGCGATCACCGTCGCGCCGAGGATTCCCGCGATCACGCCATTTCGAAAGATCGGGTGCGAGTCGGAGCGCACATCTCGCCATAGCGCCCGAAGGGCATCCGGGCGGCGCATGGCGGCGAGCACCACCAGCAGTACGAAGAGCGCGATCGGCAGCAGGATGCCGATCCCGCCACTCATGCGCTGGGTGATCGTGGCCGGCAGCATCATGAGCGCGAGCATCAGCGCCGCAACCGCAGACGTCGCCGGAATGAGCAATCCGATGGCGGCACCGAGCTCGACGACGCCGACGACGGCGCGGATCCACGAGGGAAACTCGCGCATCGCCGTCGCCTCGAGAATGAGCGGATCGGTTCCGAGGAGCTTGGGAATCGCCGCGGCCACGAAGACTGCGGCCAGCAGGACGCTGAGGATCGTGGCGACGATCGGGGAAGATCCGCGGGCTCGCTCCATCCTCACCTCCGTGTCCCGCGCGTCGGACACGCCGCCGACAAACGTCGCGCGGTCGCGCCGGGCATCGGACGCGTTACGCGTTCAACATAGATCGTGCCGATGGGTCGTCAAGGAAGGTGCGGTGAGGCGTTCGAGGCGTAAACGGAAAAGGCCGCTCGAACGAGCGGCCCTTTCACGGAGCAGCCAACGCCAGGCATCGCTCAGGCCATCGCCTTGAGGTGTGCCTCCAGACGCTCGTAGCTCTCGTTCGCGCCGTCCTTCATGCCCGTCTTCAGTGCGGCGTCACGCGCTTCCCTTGACGGATAGGCCACCGTCGCCGTCAGCGTCGTCTTTCCGCTCTGCTCCCGGAGGATCATCGTGTTCACCGTCTCGGGCCACTCGGGTCCCCACTTCTCGGTGTGGACGAGACGCTCGGGCGGCTTCACCTCGCGATAGAGGCCGGTCATCTCCATCTCGGCACCATCGGATTTGCGCCAGACGAAGCGCCACGCTCCGCCGGGGCGGAGGTCGATCTCGCACACCGGCATCGTCCATCCCGCGGGACCCAGCATCCACTGCGGCAGGTGCTTTGGATTCGTATGCGCATCCCACACCAACCGGCGCGGCGCATCGAACACCCGCGAGATCACGATCTCTTTGTCGGTGGGTGTCGAGAACGTGGTTGCACCCACCTTATCTGCCGTGGCCATCGTCGCGCTCCTTTGCTTTCATGTGGTGAAGGTACGCATCGAGCCGTTTGTAGCTCGCATCCCAGAACTGCCGGTACTTGTCCGTCCACTCGGCGACTTCCTTCAGCGGCGCCGCTTCGAGTCGGCGCGGCCGTCGTTGCGCGTCGCGGCTGCGCGAGATGAGACCCGCACGCTCGAGCACTTTGAGGTGCTTGGAGATCGCTGGCTGCGACATCGCGAACGGCTCCGCCAACTCCGCCACGGAGGCTTCGCCGGAGGCGAGCCTGGCCAGAATTGCCCGGCGGGTGGGGTCGGCGAGTGCTGCGAAGGTCGCATCGAGTCGGCTGGCTCGCGTCATGCGTGCATAACCTTGTAGTTGAATAACTAGTAGGTTATATACATCTCGCAGGCTATCGCGTCAACGGGCCCTGTTATGGCAATGCGAAGACCAACGCGGCGCTGCCGCGGGTGCCGCCAATCACCCAAAAGCGAAAGCGGGACCGCCGTTGGAACTGGCAAATCCCGCCTAAGCACTTACAGGAGTGGCGTTTCATGCAGCTCCCGGGGTGGGACTCGAACCCACGACCCTCTGATTAACAGTCAGATGCTCTGACCGGCTGAGCTACCCGGGAATGTGTTGGAGACACGAAAGTTAGGCCGCCCGGGGGGGCAAGTCAACCGAACCGCGGCCCATCACGCGGGACGCCGCGCCTCGACCTCCGCCGCTCGCTCACCGTGCGCGGTGAGACGCGTGCCGGAGCCGAGCAGCGGCGCGAGCCAACGGCCCGTATGCGAGTCGCGCACGCGGACGATCTCCTCCGGACGGCCCATCGCCACCACGCGACCGCCGCGGTCGCCACCCTCCGGACCGAGGTCGATGATCCAGTCCGCCAGCTTGATGACGTCGAGGTTGTGCTCGATGATCACCATCGTGTGTCCATGATCCAGCAGGCGCTCGAGTACACGCGCCAGCCGCCGAATGTCCTCGAGGTGCAACCCCGTCGTCGGCTCATCCATGACGTACATCTTGCGGCCGCTCGCGCGGCCGGCCAGCGCGAGCTCGCGCGCGATCTTGATGCGTTGCGCCTCGCCACCAGAGAGCGTCGGGGCGGGCTGGCCGAGCCGCAGGTAGCCGAGCCCGACTTGCTGGAGCTGCCAGAGCGCCTGCCCGAGCTTCTCCTCGCGCGGAAAGGCGCGAATCGCCTGATCGACCGTTAGGCCGAGCACGTCGTGGATCGTGCGACCGTTGACGCGGACGTCGAGCACGTCCGGCTTGAAGCGCTTTCCGCCGCATTCATCGCACGGGACGAAGACGTCGGCCATGAACACCATCTCGATCTCGAGGTGCCCCGCGCCTTCGCATCGCTCGCACCGTCCGCCGGCGACGTTGAAGCTGAACGTTCCGGCCGTGTATCCGCGTTGCCTGGCGAGCGGCGCGTCGGCGAAGATGCGGCGGATCTCGTCGAACGCCTTCACGTACGTCACCGGATTCGATCGCGGCGAGCGACCGATTGGCGACTGATCGACGAGCACGATGTCCTCGAGCGATTCCCAGCCCGTGACCTCGTCGAACGCGCCGACGGCCTCGCCGAGGTGCTGCTTGGCGGTATGCTCGCCATGAATGCGCTGCTCGAGCGCGCGATAGAGGACGTCGTGCACCAGCGTGCTCTTCCCGGAGCCCGAGACGCCCGTGACCACCGTCATCGCGCCTAACGGCACCCGCACGTCGACACCGGCGAGATTGTGCTCCCGCGCGCCGGTGAGCGTGATCCATCGCGGTCCCACACGCCGGCGCTCTTCAGGGAGCGGGATGGTCTTCGCGCCAAGCAGATACGCGCCGGTGAGCGGCGATTCCTCGATGCGGCTCATGGGCCCCGAGAAGACCACCTGTCCGCCATTCTCGCCGCTGCCAGGGCCGAGCTCCACCATCCAGTTCGCGCGGCGAATGGCTTCCAGGTCGTGCTCGACCACGAGCACGGTATTCCCCTCGTCCCGCAGGCGCTCGAGGAGCCGGAGCAGCCGATCGAGGTCGCGCGAGTGCAGCCCGATCGATGGCTCATCCAGCACGTACAGGGTGTCGACGAGGTGTGACCCTAACGAGTTGGCGAGCCCGATCCGCTGGGCCTCGCCTCCCGACAGGGTGCGCGTCGCGCGGTGCAGGCTCAGGTAGCCGAGCCCGACCTCGTCGAGGAAGCGCACTCGGCAGAGCGCTTCGTTGAGGACGTTCTCCGCCACCTGGCGCTCGAAGGACGTGAGCTCGATCGTCTCGAGCCACGGCAGCAGGCGCTCGACCGACATCCCGGCGATCTCGGCGATCGTCTTCCCCGCGATGCGCACCTGGAGCGCCTCGGGCTGGAGCTTGGCCCCGCGGCACGATGCACACTCGCGCGCCGATTGATACTGCCGGAGAAAGACGCGGATGTATTGCTTGTATCGCTTCTCCTCCAGATCGCGCAGGAACGGGAAGATGCCCTTGTAGCCGCGCGCGCGCCCGTGGAGCAGCTGCTCGCGATGGTCCGGCCGCAAGCTCCGCCACGGCTCGTCGAGCGGGATGCGGTGCCGCTTCGCGAGCTCCGCCAACGCCCGGCGCTTGTTCTCGTAGCGAGGCATCGTCCACGGATGGATGGCGCCGTCGCGCAGCGAGCGGTCGGGGTAGGGAACAATGAGTGCCTCGTCGTACTCCAATGTCGCGCCGAACCCGTTGCACGTCGGACAGGCGCCGCGCGGGCTGTTGAACGAGAAGAGCTGCGGCGTTGGCGTGGGCGCACGTGTCCCATCGTACGCGCACTCGAACCGGTCGCTGAAGCGAAGCGTCCGACCGTGAGGCTCGCTGTCGCCGCCGGTAACCAGGACGATGCACTCGCCATCGCCCTCGGCGAAGCACGTGTCGACCGCATCGGACAGTCGTCGCAGCGCGCTCGAGGAGACGGTCAGCCGGTCGACGACGACGAGGAGATCCCGTACCGTCGTGAGGTCGATGCGTCGCGCCGCGAGCTCATCGAGGTGCAGAATCTCACCCTTCACCGCCACGCGCAGAAACCCCTGCGCGCGCAGGTTCTCGGCGACCGTATCGTGCGTGACCTCGCTCGAGAGACGCAGTGGGAAGGCGACCGAGAAGCGAGTGCCCTCGGGCAGTCGCATCACTTCGTCGATCGCCGTCTGCACCGTGTCGGGCTTCATCTCGCGGCCGCACACGGGACAGAAGGTATGCCCGACTCGCGCCCAGAGGAGACGGAGGTAATCGTACGTCTCCGTCGCCGTGCCGACCGTGGAGCGTGATGTCTTCGTCGGATTCTTCTGCTCGATCGCGACCGCCGGCGAGAGGCCGTCGATCCAGTCGACGTCCGGCTTCTCCATCCGCTCCAGAAACTGGCGCGCGTACGCCGACAGCGACTCGACGTACCGTCGCTGCCCCTCGGCGTAAATCGTGTCGAAGGCGAGGGACGATTTCCCCGACCCCGACGGTCCGGTGACGACGGTGAACGTCCGCCGGGGGATGTCGAGATCGAACCCCTTGAGATTGTTCTGCCGCGCGCCCCGGATGCGGATGTGCGACTTCATGGACTCAAGCTAATGCCTGACGGGGGCGTCAGCCCTACGACGGTCGCCGCCGCGTTCGCAGCACGAGACGGCCAACGACGAGCAGGAGGGCAGCTCCGGCCGTCGCGATCGCGATTGACCGAACGTTGAAGGTGCCCTGCGTGATGCTCCCCCAGCCGAAGAGCGTGCCGAGCCAGCCGCCGATAAACGCCCCTGCGATGCCGAGGATGATCGTGATGATGCAGCCTGAGGGGTCGCGACCCGGAACGAGGAATTTCGCGAGCGCACCGGCGACCAACCCGAGCACAATCCAGTAAAGCCAGAGGGGCACGAGAGCGCGGACCGTTGGTGATCCAGATTACCAGATGCGAAAAGCGGGATGCGGAACATTACGTCCGCATCCCGCATCTCGCACCTTCGAACGTGGTGCTATGGAGTCCGGCGAACAGCCATTCGATAGATCCAGAGTAACAGCATTGCACCCACGATCGCGAGGATGATGCTCCACACGGAGAACCCATCCAGCCCACGGTCGGCAATCAGGTTGCCCAGGAATCCGCCAAGGAACGCGCCGACGATACCGATGAGGATCGTGACGATGAAGCCACCGGGATCGTTGCCCGGCATCAGCGCCTTGGCGATCGCGCCCGCGATAAGACCGAGCACGATCCATGCGACAATAGTCATGCTTCCCTCCGAGGATGAACATGACGGCTCGTGGACTCGAGCCGCGCCTGTAGGACACAACTCCGGGTGCGTCGTCCTGTCTCTGGGGGTACGCAACCCGCGTACCATACAACGATTCCGCGTTGACCGCTCGCGCGTGTGTAAATAGCATCCTCACGCATGGCTGGCGCGGAATTTCACGAAGAGGACATCCTCGGAAAGGCCTACGACGGCCGCCTGATGAGGCGGCTTCTCGTCTATCTGCGCCCCTACCGCGGTCTCCTCGCCGGCGCCATCGCGGTTCTCCTCCTCCAAGCAGTCCTCGCGCTCGCCGGTCCGCTCTTCACGCGCCAGGTGATCGACGTCGCCTTGCCCGCGGGAGACGTCGGCCTGGTCACCACGCTCGCCCTCCTGCTCGCGGCGCTCCTCGTGATCCAGTTTGGGCTCGAGTACGCGGGCACGATGCTCACGAGTCTCCTCGGACAGCGCGTGATGCGCGATCTGCGCATGCAGATCTTCACGCACCTCCAGCGTCTGTCGATCCCGTTTTTCGATCGCACCCCGGTCGGCCGTCTCATTACTCGCGTGACGTCGGATGTGGAGGCGCTGAACGAGCTGTTCACCGCCGGCGTCGTCGCCGGTGTGGGCGACCTCTTCACGCTGGCGGTGATCAGCGTCGTGATGCTGGTCATGGATTGGCGACTGGCGCTGGCCGCGTTCGCGGTGATCCCGTTCGTGCTCCTCGTGTCGCACGTCTTTCGCCGGCACGTGCGGGACGCGTATCGCGACGTGCGCATCCGCATCGCTCGCATCAACGCCTTCCTTCAGGAGCGGCTGACGGGGATGCGCGTCGTGCAGCTCTTCGGGCGGGAGGCTGACGAGGCGCAGCGCTTCGACGCCGCGAATCGCGCGCATCTCGACGCGCACCGCCGATCGATCACGATCTACGCGCTGTACTTTCCGGCGATCGAGATTCTGACGTCGGTCGCCCTGGCGAGCCTCATCGTCAACGGCGCGGGCCGAGTGGCCGAAAACACACTCACGATCGGTACGGTTGCGGCGTTCCTCCAGTTCGTCCGTCGCTTCTTCCAGCCACTTCAGGACCTTTCCGAGAAGTACAACATCCTCCAGGGTGCGATGGCGTCGTCCGAGCGCATCTTCCAGCTGCTCGATACGGAGCCGTCCGTCATCGACCAGGGAACAGGGAGAATAGAACGAGGAACGAGGAACGAGGAAACGGCTTCACAGTCTTCTTCCTCGGTCCTCGGTCCTCGTTCGGCCGTCACCGTCACCTTCGAGGACGTCTGGTTCGCCTACGATCTCGCGCACCGGGCGGACGGTCCCGAGGTGCCTGCGCACCCTGAATGGGTCCTCAAGGGCGTGAGCCTCCAGGCGCGCCCCGGTGAGACGCTCGCACTTGTCGGTCACACCGGAGGGGGGAAGACAACGATCATCTCACTGCTGCTCCGCTTCTACGATCCGCAACGTGGCCGCATAACGATTCGGCTGGGCGATGGCCCCGCGCGCGACATCCGCGACATGCCGCTCAGCGAGCTGCGCGGCCTCATCGGCTACGTGCAGCAGGACATCTTTCTCTTTGCCGGCGACATCGCGACGAACGTCCGCCTGTCGGCGCCGCTCAGCGACGAGGCCGTCGCAGAAGCCGCCAGCCGCGTGGGCGCCGACCGCGTGATCCGCCGCCTTCCCAAGGGATACGCGCACGAGCTCGGCGAGCGCGGGACGTCGGTGAGCGTGGGGGAGCGCCAGCTCCTCTCGTTCGCGCGCGCAGTTGCAGCCGACCCCGCGCTCTTGCTCCTCGATGAAGCGACGAGCGCCGTCGACAGCGAGATCGAATCGGAGATTCAGCGCGCGCTGCGAGTGCTCATGGAAGGGCGCACGACCATCGCCGTTGCGCATCGGCTGAGCACCGTCATGGGCGCAAGCGCGATTCTCGTGCTGCACCACGGGACGATTCGCGAGCGCGGTACACACCGCGAGCTCCTCGCGCGCGGCGGTCTGTACGAGCGGCTGTTCCGCCTACAGGCCGGCCTTGCGTCCGGCCTCATCGAGCCGGCGCGCGCGGCCGTCTGACGCGCTTGCCAGCGCCCATGGGGCAGGCGTAGCTTCCCCTTCGGATGCGCGCGACCGCGGTGGCGCGTCTCTCGCTCTTCGTTCGCGCGTTCTGGCGCCGGCCCCCACGCCATGCCCTATCTCCAACTCGACGGACAACGCATCACGCTCGAGATCGGGGAGACCACGATTGGCTCCGCACCGGAGGCCCGTGTGTCGGTGGCGGGAGTGGAGGGAACAGCCGCGATACTCCGCGTGGGAGCCAACTTGCAGACCGCCATCCGCCGCGCCGGCGAAGCCGCCGTTCGCGTCAACGGCGTCCAGCTCGGTGCCGAGCCGACGCCTCTCATCCACGGGGACAAGATCGAGGTTGGGGAAAGCGAGCTGTTCTTCGGCGACGACCGGATGGCGGGGAGCACGCAGTACATCTCCTCGGCGAGCTTGCAGCAGGCCGCCCCGCCCATGGCGCCACGGCCGGCTGGCCGGCGGACCGGAGCGTCGGGTGGGCGTTTGCTCTCACTCGTCGACGGTCGCGAGTACGCCGTCCCGGCGGAGGGGCTCGTGATCGGGCGCGACGCTTCCTGCGACGTCGTCGTGCCGACCGCCGAGGTGTCGAGGCGGCACGCGCAGATCAACCCGGCGCAAGAAGGCTACGTCCTCAAGGACACGAGCACGAACGGCGTGTTCGTGAACGGAGAGCGCGTGTCGACTACGCAGCTCCTCGCGCGCGGCGACATCCTGCGCGTGGGGAACGAGGACTTTCGGTTCTACGCCGACCTGGTGCTCGACGCGACGCCGCTCGATATCACGCCTACCCCGGCCGATCCGGCCGCCGCTGCGGAAGCCGCGCGGGCTGCCGCTGCAATCCGATCGACACCACCCCGTGAGCAGCCGTCGGTTTCACAGCCGCCAGCTGAGCCCGCTTCACCGCACCGAGCGGGTGGTCCCGGGGCACCGACGCCGATCGTTGCGCCGAGAGTAGTCACGACGCCTCCGGCCTCGCAGCGCCCCGTGCTGGCGACGCTGCTCGTGACGTCGACCGGCGTCCTGAACGGCCAGCAGTTCGAGGTGCGAACACCGCTTGCCCATGTCGGCCGGGGTGCCCATAACGACATCGTGCTTCCCGACGAATCCGTGTCCGACTCGCACGCCAAGCTCCAGAAACGAGAGGTGGGCTGGTACGTAGTGGATATGGGGTCGACGAACGGCACCTACGTCGGTGGGCGACGCGTGGAGGCGGAGCAGAAGATCGAAGGGGCGCCGGACATTCGCTTCGGCGGTGTGAAGGTGGCCTTCCGGTCCGGCGGGCTCGAGGAGACGGGGGAGGACGTGAAAGGAACGCGCGCCTTCTCGATGCCTCGCGAAGTGCGCGCTCCGCAGCCCACGAAGCCGAGTGGTCCCGCCGTTGCGCCAGGCGCAGAGACTCCGGAAGCGGAAAAGAAAGGGCCGGGATTTCCGGTCTGGCTGTGGATCGCCGTCGGCGTTCTTCTCGCCCTGGGCGCTTTCTTCATCTACGAGCAAATACGCTAGTGCAGCTCACGGTCGCCGCACGGTCGGACACCGGCATGATCCGATCGGGCAACGAAGACAGCTTCTACGCCGACGCGAACCCGACGCGCGGCCTCTTCGTTGTCGCCGATGGCATGGGCGGCCATGCGGCGGGCGAAGTCGCGAGCGAGATGGCGGTGGAGATCGTGTCGAAGGAGCTGGCGCAGGTCAGAGACCTTCGTGGCGACGGCGTCGCGCAGCTGGTCGCGGGGTCGGTGAAGCAGGCGAACGCGGCCATCTACCAGCGCACGATCGCGGAGATCGACAAGCAGGGAATGGGGACGACGATCTCCGTGCTGATGCTGGCGAACGCGCGGTATCTCGTCGGGCAGGTCGGCGACTCGCGCGTCTACGTGTTGCGCGACGGCGCTCTCCGCCAGATCACCAAGGATCATTCGTACGTACAGGAGCAGGTAGACGCGGGCTACCTCACGCCGGAGCAGGCGCGCTACCACCCGTACAGCAACGTGATCACGCGCTGCGTGGGTGCGAGCGGCGAGGTCGAGCCCGATACGTACGCGGGCGAGGTGCGCTCGGGCGACGTCTACCTCGTCGCGAGTGACGGCCTCACGGGCATGGTGGACGATCGGCGCATCCAGCAGCTGCTCTCCTCGCGCGCCTCGCCGGCGCGCATGGTCGATGCGCTCATCGCGGAGGCGAACGGCCGCGGCGGTCTCGACAACATCACCGCCATCGTGATCCACGTGCTCGAGGCGACGGACTCGAAGGTACAGGAGAAGACGGTGGAGACCCCGTCGGTACGGGGGTGAGACACCGATCAATCCTCTAGCCCAGCAGCGGTTTTCCCTCACGCAGCCGCTCTGCGACGTCATCCCCATCGCTGACAACCAGCCGCCTGATCGCATCGTGCGGCACGTCACGCCCACCAGCCACGAACACGCGTAAGCGCCGCGCCGACCGATACAGCTCGGCTGAAAGCGTCGGGAGACTGAGGGCGCCGGCGATGCCTTCGGCCGTTAGGCGCTCGACCCGACCGCCACGGCGCACCACGGGGATGTCGAGGCCGAGCATTTGGGGCTTGGCTGGGAAGTCGAGGAGCACATCGCCCGGCGCGATGCCGAGCTCGCGCGCGAGGGCACCCTCCGCCGCGTAGACGAGCGATGGGTTCATCGCGATCCACTCGCTCTCCGGGGGAAGCTCGACCGTCGCCAGCTCGGCCGCGCGCTTGTGCAACCGGCGAGCACGCAGCGACACGAGAAGCGGTGCACCCGGATCGCGCCCCTCCAGACGGTGCAGCAGTCCTTCATCGGTGAATCCCGCGAGATCGGTCTCCACGAGCGCGTTCGCGCGGAGGGCATCGTCGACGAGTCGCTTGTACATCGCCGTCGCGCTGCGCACCGCGTGATGCCAGTACACGTTGCGGTACATCTGATACTTCGCGAACAGCAGTGACTCGAGCGCGGCGAGCCCTTTCTCGAGAATCCCGACCGCGAGCCGGCCGCTGCCAGGATCCTCCACGATCGTCAGCGAATGCAGGAGACGGTCGACGTCGATCTCGCCGTACGGAACGCCACACATCAGCGCGTCGCGCTTCAGATACTCGATCTTGTCGAGATCGAGCGAGCCGGAGATGAGTCCCTGGAGCGGTGATGCGCTCTGCCCGCGAATGAGCGCGTGCACGCGTGCCGGCGCATCGCGAGCCACGAGACTCGTCAGCGCGTCGGCGACTTCCCCGGCACCGATGAGCGCGTGCGCGACCTCTTCGTGATCGAGGGCGCCGATTTCTTCGAGCGCGTGCGAGAACGGATAATGTCCGATGTCGTGCAGGAGCGCCGCGGCACGCACGACGGCGCATTCGTCCGCTCCAATACGCCCCAGCTCTCCGCGCTCGACGAGCAGCGAGATCGTGCGCCGCGAGAGGTGATACGCGCCGACGGCGTGCTCGAAGCGGGTATGCGTCGCGCCGGGGTAGACGAGGTGAGCGAGGCCGAGCTGTCTGACGTACCGCAGCCGCTGGAACGTCGGCGTATCGATGAGTCGAAGCGCCGCCTCGTCGACGAGGATGTTGTTCCAGAGGGGATCGCGGATGACTTCCATAGGGTGCTCGAGGTGCTCAGGGTGCTCAGGGTGCTCAGGGGATTATGCACCCTGACAACCCTGACAACCCTGACAACCCTGAGCACCCTGAGCACCCTGAGCACCCTGAGCACCTCGAGATCACCCTGACCCCCTCAGACCCTTGGCCCCGCCTTCCTCACCGACTCCGCTGCCTCATCCGCGAACTGCTCGAAGTTCTTCGCGAACATCTCGGCGAGCCTGCGGGCCTGGGCGTCGTATGCCACGGGGTCGGCCCAGGTATCGCGCGGAATCATGACGTCGGCCGGCACACCAGGCACCGTCGTCGGGATCTCGAGCCCGAACAGGGGATCGCGCACCGTGGGGATGTCGTCGAGCTCGCCAGCCAGTGCGGCGCGCACCATCGCGCGCGTATGCGCGAGCTTCATTCGGTGGCCCACGCCGTAGGGGCCACCGGTCCATCCCGTGTTCACGAGCCACGTTCGCGAGCCGTGCTTCGCGAGGCGCTCGCCGAGCAATCGTGAATACATCGCCGGATGCCAGACAAGGAACACCGCACCAAAGCAGGAGCTGAAGGTTGCCTGCGGCTCCTTCACGCCTCGCTCCGTGCCCGCGACCTTCGCCGTATACCCCGACAGGAAATAGTACCGCGCCTGGTCGGGCGTCAGGCGGGCGATCGGTGGAAGGACTCCGAACGCATCGGCGGTGAGAAACACGACGTTGCGCGGGTGACCACCGCGCCCCGTCGGGACGATGTTCCGAATGTAGTGCAGCGGATATGACGCGCGCGTGTTCTCGGTAATCGACTGGTTCGCGAAGTCGACCCGCCGCGTGTGCGGCTCGAGGACGACGTTCTCCAGCACCGTCCCGAACATCTGCGTCGTGCGATAGATGTCCGGCTCACCTTCCTCGGAGAGGTTGATCACCTTCGCGTAGCAGCCGCCCTCGAAGTTGAACACGCCCTCCTCCGACCACCCGTGCTCGTCATCGCCGATGAGCCACCGCTCAGGATCCGCCGAGAGCGTGGTCTTCCCGGTGCCGGATAGCCCAAAGAAGAGCGCCGTGTCGCCGCCCTTGCCCACGTTTGCCGAGCAGTGCATTGAAAGCACGCCGCGTTTGGGCAGGAGGTAGTTCATGACGGTGAAGATCGATTTCTTGAGCTCACCGGCGTAGCGCGTTCCGCCAATGAGGATCATCCGCTTCGCGAAGTTCAGGATGATGAACGTCCCCGAGCGTGTTCCATGCGTTGCGGGATCGGCGTGGAAGTCCGGCGCATGCAGGACGGTGAAGTCTGCCGCAAACGTCGGATACTCCGTGGGGTCGGGGCGGATGAACATGTTCCGCACGAACAGCGAGTGCCACGCGGTCGGCGTCACGAAGCGGACACGCGCGCGGTGCGCAGGTTCGGCGCCCGCGTACAGGTCCTGCACGAACAGCTCCGGCTGCGCGTCGAGGTACCGCCGCACGTCGCCTAACAAGACGTCGAACTTCTCGGCCTTGAGCGGAACGTTGACCTTTCCCCACCACACGTCCTGCTCGGTCGACGGCTCCTTGACGGTGAACTTGTCGTTCGGTGAACGGCCGGTATGCGGGGATGTGACGGCGACCAGCGGCCCCATGTCGGCCAGATCTCCCTCGCCGCGGCGGAGCGCGGCCTGGACGAGCTCGGGGGGGATCAGGTTCCAGTGAACGGCGCCGCTCGGGCGGAGTCCCTGTGTCTCCAGTCCCTGGCTGGCCGCGCGTCCCGACGCATCGTGCCCGCCTCGCTCCGCTCGCGGCTTCGTCTGTGTCGCCATCCGTGTTCCTCAGCTGTGCGCGCTCAATCCTCGACAGCGCGCATTGGTCCCGTATGGTGTTCGCGCTCCTGCACATCGACAACGGCGACGGCGGCCATGTTCACGATGTCTTCGACCCCGGCGCCCTCCTCGAGGACGTGCACCGGACGCCGCATCCCCACCAGGATCGGACCAATGGCCGTCGCGCCGCCCAGGTGGTTCAACAACTTGTAGGCGATGTTGCCCGCGCTCAAGCTCGGGAAGATCAAAACGTTCGCCCGCTCCTTCAGCATCGAGAACGGGTACGTCTTCCGGAGCTTCTCCTCGTCGAGCGCGGTATCGGCCTGCATCTCGCCATCGACGATCAACCCGGGGTCGCGTGCCCGCAGGAGCTCCACGGCCCGCGCCATCTTGTCCGTTTCCGGGTGCCGCACCGAGCCGAAGTTCGAGAACGACAGCATCGCCACCCGCGGCTCGATCCCGAACGTGCGCACGATGCGCGCCGCGGCGTACCCAACCTGAGCGAGCTGCTCGGCCGTCGGGTCGATGTTGACGGTGGTGTCGCCGCAAAAGACGACGTGCTTCTCGAAGACCAGCATGTAGAGACCACTGACGAGCCCTGCGCGCGGGTGCGCGCCAATGACTTCGAGCGCAGGCCGAATGGTCTCCGGATAATGGAGGTTGACGCCCGACACGAGCGCGTCTGCATCCTGAAGCGCTACCATGATCGACCCGAAGTAATTCGGGTTGAGGAGCCGCTGGTTCGCCTCGGCGAGTGACAAGCCCTTCCGCTGACGCCGCTCCCACAGTGCCGTCGCGTAGCGATCGCGCTGCTGAGAGCTGTACGGATCCTCCGTCGCGATGTCGTCGAGCGATACCCCGAGATCCCGCGCGAGGTGCTCGATCATTACACGGTTGCCAAGCAGGATCGGCTGCGCGATGCCTTCGTCGACGAGAATGCGCGCCGCGCGAATGATCTTGGGCTCTTCGCCCTCGGGGAGCACCACGCGCTTCGGGTTGTGCTGAGCGCGCAGGATGACGCCCCGCATGATCCCGCGCGCGCGACCGAGTCGAGCTTCGAGGTTATCGCGGTATTCCTCGAGGTCGATGAAATCGCGCGCGACGCCCGAGGCGACGGCGGCCCACGCCACGGCCGGCGCGACCCACAGCAGAACGCGGGGATCGAAGGGGAAGGGAATGATGTATTCGGGCCCGAAGCGCACCGACTCGAGTCCGTACAGCTTGGAAACGCTTTCCGGGACTTCCTGCCTGGCGAGCGACGCCAGCGCCCGCGTCGCCGCCATCTTCATCTCCTCGTTGATCTGCTTCGCGCGCGCGTCGAGCGCGCCACGGAAGATGAAGGGGAACCCGAGAACGTTGTTGACCTGATTCGGATAGTCGCTCCGGCCGGTGGCGATGATCGCGTCGCTCCGCATCTTGCGAACCTCGTCAGGCAGGATCTCCGGAACGGGGTTGGCGAGCGCAAAGACAATCGGGCGCGCCGCCATGGTGGCGATCATCTCCTTGGTCACGGCGCCGGCCACGGACAGACCGACGAACACGTCCGCGCCGCGCAGTGCGTCGGCGATGGAACGCGCAGTCGTATCGAGCGCAAACCGTGCCTTGTACGGATCGAGCTCTCCGGGGCGGCCGCGATAGATCACGCCCTCGCGGTCGCACAGCGTAATGTGCTCGCGCCGAACGCCGAGCCTGACGTAATGCTCGGCCGTCGCGATCGCGGCGGCGCCGGCGCCCGAGAACACCACGCGGATCTCGCCGAGATCCTTGGCGACGATCTCGACCGCGTTCAGCAGCCCCGCTCCGGAGATGATGGCGGTGCCGTGCTGGTCGTCGTGGAAGACGGGGATCTTCATCGTCTTCCGCAGCGTCTCTTCGATGTAGAAGCAATCCGGGGCCCGGATGTCCTCGAGGTTGATGCCACCGACCGAGGGCTCGAGCAGCTGACAGAAGCGGATCACATCGTCGGGATTCTCGGAGCCGACCTCGAGATCGAAGACGTCGAGATCGGCGAACTGCTTGAACAGATTCCCTTTGCCCTCCATGACCGGCTTGCCGGCCAGCGCGCCGATGTTGCCGAGGCCGAGCACGGCCGTGCCGTTCGTAACGACGGCGACGAGGTTCCCTTTCGCGGTGTAGCGGTAGGCTTCTTCGGGATTCGCCTTGATCTCGAGACAGGGCTCGGCGACGCCCGGCGAGTAGGCGAGAGAGAGCTCGCGCTGATTGGTGAGAGGCTTGGTGGGAACGACGGCGATCTTGCCTGGGCGTCCCCGCGCGTGGTAGTCGAGCGCGTCCTCTCTAGCTATTGACATCAGCGCCGAAACCGGGATCCGGGACGGAAACGAGGAGGAAGGCCGCGTCGCTCCTCACTCCTCATTGCTCTCGTAACATCGCAAGGAACGTGAACTTAGCCGCGTCCGGAGGTCGGGTCAATCGCGCTTAGCTCAACGATCTCGAACCCGGCGCGTGAGCCACGCGAGAATGACGAGCGCGCCGGACACGGCAACGATCGCCGGCCCCGTCGGGAGATCGAAGGGAATCGAGATGGAGAATCCGACGACTGCCGCCGCGAGGCCGGCGGCGATCGCCCAGGCGAACACGCCCGCCATCCCACGCGCGAGAAGAAGCCCTGTCACCGCTGGCAGCACGAGGAAGTCGAAGACGAGCATCACGCCGGCGAACTGAATCGCGAACGCGATCGACAGCCCGATCGTGAGGTAGAGCAGCAGCGTCCACCGCTCGACGCGATAGCCGAGTGAGCGAGCGGTCTCCTGGTCGAACGAGATGAAGAGGAATTCCTTGTAGAACACGACGTGCGCGACGAGCACCGGGACGCTGACGGCAAGGAGCGTGAGCCAGTCGGCGCGCGTGATTCCAAGGATGTTTCCCTGGAGGAAGATGTCGTGCATCTCGCCCGCCGTCGCCTTCGCGATGAACAGGATCGCGAGAGCGCCGGCCACCACGTATGCCACACCGATCCGTGCGTCGGGCGGGATCTGTGCGCGCCTCGTTCCCGTCGAGAAGAAGAGGACGCCGCCCAGGGTGGCGATGAGGGAGAGGATGACGGGATTGCCGGTGAGCACGCCGGCGACACCGATGCCGGCCAGCCAGAAGGAGAGCGCGATCCCGAGCGTGGAGAGCTGTGCGAGCGCCGCGCCGACGAAGACGATGCGGCGCAACACCACGTACACACCGAGCGTCGAGCACACGAGAGCGATGACGAGCGCGCCGTACAGGGCGTCGCGGAAGAGCAGGATCGTGTCAAGCACCGCGTCCGCTCCGCGGTGCGGCGTCGGGCCGAAGCACACTGGTGCTGCGGCGCGCCAGGACGATCCGGTGTCCCGCGAATGAGTCCACCTCCACCGGAATCCCGTAGAGATCGCTCAGTGTGCGCTCGGTGACGATCTCGTCCACGGCACCGATGCGAAAGCTCCCCTCCTGCACCAGCGCGATCCGCGTCACGTAATTCGCGATCTCGTTGAGCGCATGGCTCACCATGAGCACCGTGAGTCCGCTGCGCTCATGGAGCTCGCGCACGAGCCCGAGAATCTGCGTCGTCGCCACGAGATCCATTCCCGTCGTCGGCTCATCGAGCACGAGCAGGTTGGGCTCGCCCACGAGCGCGCGCGCGATGAGGGTGCGCTGCTTCTGCCCACCGGACAGTCTCGTGAGCGGCTCGCTGGCCAGCTCGCGGATGCCCACCGCCTCCAGCGCAGCCAGCGCGCGGTCGCGATCCTCCCGGCGGGGCCTGCGTCCAATGCCGACGCGGAAGTACCGCCCCATGAGCACGACGTCGAGCACGCGCAGGGGAAATCCATAGTCCACTTGATCGCGCTGCGGGACGTATCCGAATCTGAGGTCGGGAAGACGCGTCACCGTTCCCGCCACGGGGCCGACCGTGCCGAGGATGGCACGGACGATCGTCGTCTTGCCGGCGCCGTTAGGCCCGACCAGCCCGAGAAAATCGCCTTCGGGAATCTCGAAAGTGAGGTCGGAAAGCACCACGCGACGCCCGTACGCGAGCGTCGCGTGATCGAACCGCACCAACGGTGTCACCGCAGCGCCTCGGCGAGATGACGCACGTTGTAGTCGATCAGCTCGAGATAATCGTCGATCCCGCGCACCCCTTCGACCGAGGATGGAAGCACCAGGACGTTCCCCCCGACGTTGCGCGCCACGAAGTCCGGCATCTTCCGGTCGTAGAACGGCTCCATGATGACGACCTTCGCGCCGGTTCGCTTCATGTGCTGGATGAGACCCGCGAGATGCGAGGGCGACGGCGGCACACCCGGTTTCGGCTCGACGAAGCCGACGATGTTCATACCGGTAAAGTCCTGGAAGTAGCGCCAGCTCGTGTGATAGGCGACCACGGGCTGGTTGCGAATCGCGGCGAGCTGAGGCGCCAACGCTTTCACAGCGGAGTCGATGCGCGCCTCGAACCGTGCCGTGTTGGCGTTGTAGCCGCGCACGCCTTGAGGATCGAGCTCCGCGAACTTGTCGCGAAACAGGCGTGCGATGCGCTTGCCATTCTCCGGGTGCAGCCAATAGTGCGGATTGCCGCGGGGATGGACGTCGCCCTGCGACCGATCGGCGGTGGGGTTCACGTCGAGTACGGGGATGACGCGCGAGACGTCGACGCTGCCGCGCCCGCCCGGATTGATGCGCGCGTTGCGCGCGGCGTCGAGCAGCGTGGGCATCCAGCCGATCTCGAGATCGAGGCCGACGAACGCGAACACGTCCGCTTTGGCCAGCTGAAGGGCGAAGCTCGGCTTGGCCTGCACGAAGTGCGGATCCTGGTATCCCGCGGCGATGCTCATCGCGGTGATGCGATTGCCGCCCACCGCGTGCGCGATCGAGTGCAGGTCGGTGGTGCTGGTGACGATTCGAAGCTGCTGCGCGGAGAGCGGAGTCGCGAGCGCCGCCGCCGCCGCGCCGAGGAAGACGAGGCGATTCATGGGCATCTCATCAGAACGGGTGGGGCCGGTGCGGTCCGATGGCGATCGTCATCTGCGCGAGCAGACGGTTCACGCGTTCGCCGACGTCCGGCCGGAGATGTTCATACCCCAGCACGATCTTCGAGAACTCGCTGGGGAACATCTGTAAGTACCCCGAAATCGCCGTCAAGTCCCGCTCGGCGTCGCCCGTGGCCTCCAGCCAGTCGTAGCGCGTCCCGACGAAGACCCGCCGTGAGAGCTGCCAACGGCTGAACACGTACAGCCCGTTCGTCTCCTCGGTCGGGCCGAGATATACGGCGCTCGCGGGCACCCCCGAGGGCAGCGCCGGCTGGTCCTTATGCTGGCGCATCACCTCCGCCTGCACGATGAACGAGCGGTAAAGGCCTTCCCGAAGTGGGCGCCACCGAAGCGTCAGGTCGGCGGCAACGAGCGACCGGCGGGCCAGCACCGCCGTTTCGCCGCTCGGGCCCGGGCAGGGCTCGATCCCCGAGAACGTCTCGCAGCCAAACGGCTCGGCGACGCGACCGGTGCCGCCACTGAACGACAGCTCGACGTTCGTTGCCTCATCGAGATCCCAGTAGTTCCGGAATCGGGCAGTGTAGCCGAGGCCCGCCAGCGTCTTGTTAGGCGGCTCGGCGGCCGCTCCCTCGAAGTGCTCCTCGCCGAGCTCCTCCTCTTCGTGCGCATGCCCGTGCTCTTCGGGAAAACGCTCGATCGCCGTCAACTGGAGCTCTTGATAGAACCGGAATGGCGCGAAGATCTTGCTGAGCGCGAGACCCGTCCCCTTGCCACCTTCGGCGCCGAGGAATCGCTGAATGACGTGCGGATACTCGATCGTGTGAAGCTCAGCTCGGTGGGTCGTGTTCTGTTTCCCCACGGGGAGGTGGAATCGACCCACGCGCGCCTGTAGCTGCCAAGGCAGCGCAAGGGTCGTCAAATACGCTTCCTCGATCGCGATGCCTTCCTCATCGCTGAGACCGAGGATGAAATCGCCCCGGAAGTACGGATCGACGCTGGCCCCGAGCGCAAGCTCGATTTCGCGAACGTCGAAGCGCCGCGCCGACTCGAGCGTGCTCCCGTCCGGGCTGGCGTCGACGATGAAGTCCCCGATGACGCTGATGTTCGGGTTGAGACTCGGCGCGCCCGGCTGGACGGCCCGCGTCGGCGTCATCGCGCCGACCGGTTGGACCGGACGCGCCTCGCCGCGGATGCGCTCCAGCTCCCGCACGATGCGGAGTGAGTCGGCGCGCGCGATGCTGTCTGCGCGGGCGACGGAGTCACGCCGCGCGGTGGTGTCGGGCTGTTGGGCAGCGATCGGCACGCCGAAGAGAATGGCGACCACGACGAGGATGCGCATACGAGGGCAGTTCACGGTGAGCGGCGCGTTTGCAAGCGGCAGAACATGCCGCTACCGGTTGCCGTCCGGAAGCACGACGCCCGCCACGGCACACGGATGATGCCATGGCGGGCGCCTACGTTGCCGCGAGGGTTATGGCCCGACGACGATCGTGAGCGGCTGCTGGAAATCCTCGTGCCCCTCGACCTTGTGGAAGAGCTGCATCATCACGGTGCGCGTGCCGTTCGTCAGTCCGGACACGGTCCCCGAGAACGACTGGCCGGTTGCCAGCGCGAACGTCACACCCGCGCTCCCGCCCGTTCCCTGACGCAACTCGAAGTCGGCTGGCGTCACGAGCACGTCGACGCTGTTGTCAGCCTTCAGGAAGCGAGCGGCGAGCGAGACCGACGTGGTGCCGGCGGGAAAGTTCGCCGTCCCGGTCTGGGTGCCCGTGGTATTTACCGTGACGACCCGCGTCGTCGCGCCGGCGGTGAGAGTGAACTCTACGCGTTCGAACTCGGGCTCGGGCTCGGGCTGGACCGGATCCTCATCGCATCCGACGACAAGCGAGCCGATGACCGCCATCACCAGAGCAGAACGCCGCGAGCGGAAGGTGGAAAGCATTGCGTAACCTCCTCGAATGTGGGCTCAAAATGAGAGACGATAGAGCAGTGACGCACTGCGCCCTGCCTCGGGCGCGATCTCCTTCACGCGGGAGAGGTGGTTCCGATACACGCGATCGGTGACGTTATCGACACGCAGCGTTAGGCTGTGAAGACGCGAGCCGCCGACGATGCGCATCCCGGCGTTCAGGCCCACGACGGCGTATCCTGGAGTCGGCGTCTCGAAGTCGCCGATGCGCCGTTGCGCCGCCGCGACGGCGAGATGCGCGCCGAGGAAATGGCGGGGCCGCTCATATCGCAGCGACGCGGATCCGTGGAGTGGCGGAATCAATGGTGGATATCCCGACGCGGCGACGAAGGACGTGTCAGTCCCATTGAATACCGGAATGGAATCTCGGGCCTCCGTGAACCGTCCCAGCACGTGCGACACGGTCGCGGCCGCGACGACCGAGGGCGTGATGCTCCACTCTGCCTCGGCCTCGAGGCCGCTGAGAACGGCGTCGGTATTGGTGAACTGAAGGCGCGGCACCGTACCCTGCGTGCCGCGTTCGACACGCCCGCGGCTGGCCGGTGCAATGAAGTTCTTCATCGTGTTGTGAAATCCCGCGATCTCCCCGCGAAAATCGCCGCGGGTCACGCGCACGAACCCCTCCGCGCCAATGCCGATCTCGGCGAGCAGCTCCGGATCGCCAACGTCGAAGCTGTTCGCCGCCAGGTGAGGTCCGTTCGAGTACAGCTCGTTGAAGTCGGGTGTGCGAAACGCCCGGCTCACGCTCCCGCCGATGCGGACGCCGGCGCCGAGCGTATACAGCCCGCCGATCGAGCCCGAGAACGAGTTGAACGTGCGCGGTCGAACCGGAACGTTTCGTCCGCTAACGGTTATCGTGGCTTGCTCGCGCGGCGTGTATCGAGCACGGTCGAAGCGGACGCCGCCCTGTAGCCGGAGCGGACCGTACAGGAGCTCTTCCACGGCGAACGCGGCCAGCGAATAGTCATCGGTGGATGGGGTGCGAAGCGAACCGGCGGTGCGGATATCACGGTATCGCGCCTGCACCCCAATCGCGCCGCCTCCGAATCGGCCTGACGAGTCGTGCCGCGCCACAATGTCGGCCGTCGCGAGATGCTGGCCGAAGAACGTGCCGACCGCGCCCGACGATTCGACCTCGAAATGCCGGTAGTCGGTGTAGCCTCCCGTCGCACGTATTCCGGAGAACAGGCGCGCGTCGCGATGCCACTCCACTTCCCCTCGCACGGCGTGGCGCCGCATGAGCACGTCGACCCCGCCAGGGTGTCCTCCGACGAAGCCACCGGGGATCCCATACTCGTTGTCATAGAATCGATAGGCGATCCCACCGTGCCCCCACGCACGCACGAGCCCCGCGCCACCCGCGAATGAGTACATCATCGCGTTCGTGTTGGGCAACAAGCCCAAAGGCGTCCGGACATCCTCGGCGTGGCGAATGCTCCCCTCGGCACGTAACGCGACAGCGCCGACGCGGGACAGGAGCGTCGCGCTCCCTGTCCCAGCCCGATCGACGGATGCTCCGCCGAGCGTTACGGTGCCGTGCGCGTGATCAGGAAGCGATGTTGGAATCTCTTGCCGAACGACGTTCACGACGCCGCCGAGGGCGCTGCTGCCGTACAAGAGAGACATCGGACCGCGAACGACTTCGATGCGCTTCGCCGATGTGGGATCGACGGCGACCGCGTGATCACCCGATGTCGACGATAGATCGCCGGGACGCGAGCCGTCTTCGAGCACAACGATTCGGTCGCCCGACAGCCCTCGAATGACAGGTTGCCCCGTGGCCGGCCCCATCGAGGTCATTGCCAAGCCCGGCTGTTCCTCGATCGTGGACGCAAGCGTTCCATCGAGCCGTCGGTCGAGCTCCGCTCCAGCCAGGGCGCTGGTGTTGGACACAAGCTCGTCGCGCGATCGCTCGGCGACGGTGCCGGTTACAATCATCGGGGCGAGTTGCGTAACGAACGGTTCCATCGCGATACGCAAGACGACCGCTTCGCCCGCCCGCACGACAACGCGGCGAGTTACCGGGCGATATCCGACGCGCTGCACGATGACAGAGTGGTCTCCGGCGGGAACCGCATCGAGCTCGAATCCGCCGTCCTCGTGAGTGAACTCCTCGCGATGAAGCTGCGGCAGGCGTACGAGTGCTGCGGCAAGCGGCGCACTCATGGTGGAGTCCAGTACTTGACCGGTGATACGGCCGGTGGTGGTCTGCGCCCGAGCCGACTCCGATGCGACCGCGCCGGACGCGATACCGAACACGATGCTGCACGCGACAATTCGCCGTGCGCTTGAATCCATCCCGACCTCTCCCGATGCATGATGGTGTGCGCGGACGGATGTCCGTGAGTATCGCGCACGACGACCTCCCACACGCCACGCGTGGGGAGGGTCTAACTGTCGGTTGTGAGAGCGGTCAGGCGGGAGGCGCGCGCGGCAGCAGTACGAGAAGGTCGACCAACCCGTGGCCTTCACGCTGGCCGAGGGGCGGCCGTGTGTGCGTCGGGCCGGTGATCACCGCCACAGAGCCACGCGGGGGCGTCCACAATAGATGGAGCGCGACGCACGTAGCGCAGAGATCGTCGTGCGCGTGGTGCGTGCTGGTCCCGCCCGGTTCTACGTGTACCGCCGCGACGTCGCTACTCGCGCGCTCGCCGAGCGGGGCAGCAGCGACGATGACCAACTGCGTCATCGTCACGAACGCCGTGACGAGGCGCAGTGCGCGGTTGAAGCCGAGCGGCCGAGGTTGCCGGATCGCGTGCATGGTACCCGACAATAACAGCGAGACTGGTGCCACCGCTACGGCTCCTGGCGCGAATAGCCGCGCAAACGCTCGAGCATCCGCCGGTCGGTCGCTTCCGGATCGTCTAACTTCGGGGTCTCGATCACCTTGGGAATGGCGACGAAGCGCTCATCGGTCATGATGCGCCGAAACGCGCGCTCGCCGATCGCGCCCTCCGCGATCAGCTCGTGCCGGTCGCGGTGCGACCCCAAAGGCGTCTTCGAGTCGTTGAGGTGCATCAAACGCAGCCGGTGCATCCCGACCGTGTCGCTGAACCGCGCCCAGACGCCATCGTAGTCGTCGACGAGATCGTACCCGGCGGCGAAGACGTGCGCCGTATCGACGCATACGGCCACGCGATCGCGGTGCGGAGCAGGGATCGCGTCCAGCAGTGCGCGCATCTCCTCGAACGTCGAGCCGATGGACGTTCCGCTGCCGGCGGTCATCTCCATCAGCACCATCACGCGTCCCGGCACGTGCTCGAGCGCGATGCCAAGGGCTTCGGCGTTCCGCGCGATCCCACTCTCGCGATCGTCCATGTAGTTCCCCGGATGCGACACGAGGTATTGCATCCCGAGCGCCTCGCAGCGCCGGAGCTCGGACTCGAACGACGCGAGCGATCGAGCGCGAAGTACGGGATCGGGCGATGCGAGGTTGATGAGATAGCTGTCGTGCGCGGCCGTGGCGCGGACCTCCGTATCCGTGAGCGCCAGGCTGAACGCTCGACACTCCTCGTCCTCGCACACGCGCTCCGCCCAGCGGTTCGCCTGCTTCGAGAACATCTGCATGGCGGTGGCGCCGAGAGCCTTGGCGCGCGCCGGCGCGTTAGGCGTGCCGCCCGCGGTGGAGACGTGCGCACCGAGGAGCGGGTGCTCGGAGTGCTCAGGGTGCTCCGGGTGCTCCGGGGAAACCCCCTGAGCACCCTGAGCACCCCGCTTCTTCCTCATCTCCGCCCCCTCAGCCACTCCAGCGGATCCACCGCCCTCCCTTGCGGGCGCATCTCGAAATGCAGATGCGGCGGAAGGTCCGGATCGGCGGCGCCGACGGAGCCCAGCACCTGACCCTTGCTCACCACCGCGCCCTTCTCGACCGCGATGCGACTGAGCGAGCCGTACACCGAGTAATCCCCGCCACCGTGCTGGACGATGACCGTGAGCCCATAGGTGCCGAACGTCTCCGCGACCACGACGCTTCCCGCAGCCACCGACTTCACCGGCGCCCCTTCCGACGCCGCAATGCCGATGCCGTTCCAGCGCGTCGTCGTATTGTTCGGGTTTACCACACGGCCGAAGCTGTAGATGATCTCGCCCTCGACTGGCCAGTCGAGGCGGCCGAGATCCGACGTGCGAATCGTGCTCCCCGACGGCGCACCCGGCCGCGCTCGCTCCGCACGCCGCCGTGCCGCCTCCAGCTCGGCGATCACGTTCGTCAGGCGCTGTTCGTCACGTGCAATGCGGCGCAGATGAGCTTCCGTGTCTCTCGCGCGCCGGCGCGTGGAGGCGAGGCTCCGCGCACGCTCCTGCTCGAGCCGCCTGAGTCTCTGCTCTTCCTCCGCACGCTCCTCGCGCGTTCGCTGGATGTCGCTCTGGAAACGCACGAGATTCCCGCGCTGGCGGCGGACGCGGTCGCGCAGCTGCTCGACCCGCTCCACCAGAGCGCGATCGCGCAGCGCGAGCAGGTGAAGGTACTTGTATCGCGACACGAGCTCGCCGAACGATTGCGCCGCCAGCAACGCCTCGACCGTGTGAAGGGGCCCCCGCTTGTAGATGTCGATGAGCCGCCGCTGGAGCATCGCCCGCTTCACCACGAGCTCGTCTTCGGCTCGCACGAGATCTCCGGTCGACGAATCGACTGCCTCGCCGATGGAGACGAGCTGCGACTCCAGCGACCGCACCGCGCGCGAGGTCATGTCGGCCTGGCGGTCGAGATTCGCGACTTCCGCTGAGAGGTCGTGCACGGTCCCGCGGAGCTGGCGCATGCGCGTCTCGAGCTCTTGTCGCTCGCTGCGGAGCTGCTCGAGCCGGTCGCGCTCGGCACGAAGCCGCGCTTCCGGAGATTGTTGCGCCACTCCCGAGGCCGCGCCGACCGTCACAAAGACCAGGCAACCGAAAATGAGCTCAGTGAGACGCAGATGCATCTGCCGCGGTGGTCTGCCCCGTCGTGCGGTCATCGGCGACTCCTTCACCTCACACGCGTCGCAGATGCCGCCCGACCGACACCGCGCTCCCGAGTAGCCCGATCAGCGCGCCGAATACCACTCCGGCGATGATGATTCTCTCATCGAAGAAGCGGGTGGCGACCAGCGTCCGCGAGATCAGCGAATGGGCCACGTACGTCAGGCCGAGCGCGAGGACGCCGCCGAGGACGCCCTTCGCGATCCCTTCGAGGAGGAAGGGACGGCGAATGAAGCCGTCCGTCGCCCCGACGAGTCGCATGATCGAGATCTCGCGCCCGCGCGCGAGCACGGCCATGCGGATGGTCGCGCCGATGATGATCACCGCGACCGCCGCGAACGCGACACCGAGGATGATCCCGGCCGCGGTCGCGAGGTTGCGGATGTTGTACAGCTTCCGCACCCAGTCCTCGCCGAAGCGCACATCGTCCACGAAGGGATACGTGCGGATGCGCGCCGCGACGGCACTGACCGTCTCCGGATCGCGGAACCCGGGCTTGAGACGCACCTCGATCGACGCGGGCAGAAAGGCCGCGTCGAACACGTCCCGGAACTCCCCGAGCTCCGCGCGGGCCCGCTCCAGCGCTTCCTCCTGCGAAATCCCCTCGGCTCGCGCGACCTCCGGAAAAGCGCCGATGTCGCCTAACGCCGCCGCCAGCGCTTCGACCGGCGTTCCGTCGGCGATGTAGGCGCGAATCTCGACGCGTTCCTCCACCTGCTGAAGCGCGTCGCGGATGTTGACGGCGACGAGCACGAACAGCCCGAGCGAGAACAGGCTGAACGCGATCGTCATCACGCTCAGAGCGCTCAGCAGGGGTGCGCGGCGAAATGCGAGCAGCGTCTCGCGAAGCGTCAGGCGCATCAGGCGGGCGTGGAGCGCGAATCGGTGGCGGTGTCGGCCGCCGCCTCGGCCGAATCGTAGACGATCTGGCCGCGGTTGATCTCGATCACCCGGTAATCGGAGCGCCTGACGAGGTCGAGGTTGTGCGTCGCCATCAGGACAGCCGTCCCGGCCGCGTTGATGTCGCGAAGCAGCTGAAACACCCCGCGCGTGGCGCGATCGTCGAGGTTACCGGTCGGCTCGTCGGCGATGAGCACGAAGGGATCGTTCACCAGCGCGCGCGCGATCGCGACGCGCTGCTGCTCACCACCGGAGAGCTCGCGCGGGAGCGCGTTCGCTTTCGAGCTGAGCCCGACCTGCGTGAGGAGGCGCGAGACCTTGGTGGCGATGGACGCGCGTGGCGCATCCGTGACCTCGAGCGCGAAGGCGATGTTCTGCTCCGCGGTCCGCTCCTCGAGGAGCCGGAAGTCCTGAAAGACCACACCGAGCTTCCGGCGAAGCTGCGCGATCTCGGTTCGGCGAATGGTTCCGGAGTGCATCCCCGCGACGCGCACATCGCCCTCGGTGGGGAACTCCTCCATGTACACGAGCTTGAGAATCGTCGACTTGCCCGCGCCGCTCGGGCCCGTGAGGTACGCGAACTCGCCCTTCGCGATGTGGAACGACACGTCGTCGAGTGCCAACCCTCCGCGTGCGTACTCCTTGCTGACGTGCATGAAACGAATCATCTCGCGTCGCTGGCCGCGGGAAGCACGGTCGAGGCCCCGGCCGCCGCCTCCCCCTCGGAGTCGAGAAGTCGCCAGCTGGTTTGCGCCGTTACGGTGTCGAAGACGGCCTTCAGCAGACCGATCACGATCGGTCCGAGCAGAATACCGACGACGCCGAACGTGTAGACGCCAGTCACCAGGCCAATGAACATCCAGTAGAAGTTGAGCACGCGGGATTTCTCGGCCGCGAGCTTTGGTCGTAGATACATCGACAGGAAGAGGGTGTTCCCGAGGAACCCGATTGCGAGCATGAGCACGGCCGAGACATATGCCTCGCGGAAGATAGCCAGCCAGGCTGCTACGGGAACGTACACACTCCATGACCCGACGATCGGGAAGAATCCGATCACGAACGACAGCAGCGCCAGTACGGCGGCGAGCGGAACGTCGAACGCGACGTTCATCCCGAAGACGACGAGCGACTTGATCGCCTGTGTCACCAGCGTCGCGAAGATGGCGCCGTACAGAACGCCTTCCACGTTGCGCTCGAGCGCCGTCGCGAGCTCGCCGTACCGCGGCGGGATCTTTCCGCGGATGTACGCGGCTACCGTCTCGGCATCGGTCAGGATGTAGCCGAGGGTGAAGACGAAGATGGCGGACGAGACGGCAACCTCGACGATGGTCTCCTGGAGCGAGTCCACGATCCGCGCGCCATAGAGCGAAGTGTTCGACACGACAGAACGAATCTGCTCCGTGAACGTCTCGCCGCGGAAGAACGGCAGACGCCGGACGGCCGCGTCGATGCGGTCGACGATCTCGGCCTCGTGGTCGGCGATGTACTTCGCCGCACTGCTCAGCTCCGCGTAGCTGTACGCGATGGCTGCGAGCACCGGCACGATGACGATGAGAATCGTCACGAGCGCGGCCGCCACCGGTCGCTTGAAGCGTACCAGAAACCAGAGGTACAGCGGTCGCACGTAGACGGCCACGATGACGGCGAGAATCGCGGCAATGACGACGACGCGCACCATCCACAGAAAGAGCGACAGCACGATGACGAACAGGAGTGACGTCAGGATGATCCGCCGGAACTCCGGCAGCGTGAGATCTGCGACGCGTTGGCTTACGCGCCGCTCCACGCGACGTCGGTCGCCCTGGCCTTCGACGATCGGCTCGGTCACTTCAGCGCTTGCTCCAGGTCTGCGATGAGGTCGTCCGCATCCTCGATCCCGACGCTCAGCCGCACGAAGCCATCGGGAATGCCGCCCTTCGCGCGCTGGTCCGCCGTGAAATGCGCGTGCGAGGTGAAGCGCGGTTCGCTCACCAGCGATTCGACGCCGCCGAGGCTGGGCGCGTGCGTCCACAGCTTCAGGCGTCGCACGAACCGGTCGGCGGCCTTCGCCCCGCCGAACAGCTCGAGTGCGAGCATGCCGCCGAATCCATCCATCGTCGTCCGGGCGATCTCGTAGTCCGGGTGATCCGGCAGTCCCGCGTAATGCGCGCGCCGGACCTCCTTGCGCTCCTGCGCCCACGCCGCGATTCGTGCCGCGCTCTCGTTCTGGCGGCGCACGCGAACATCGAGCGTCTTGAGACCGCGATCGAGGAGCCACACGGCGAAGGGATCGGGCGCCTGGCCCCACACCATCATCTTCTGTCGCACTTCCTCGATGTACGGCGCGGTGCCGGCAACGACGCCGGACAGCACGTCATGATGGCCGTTGAGATACTTCGTGGCCGAGTGAATGACGACGTCGGCTCCGTGCTCGAGTGGGCGGAAGTTCACGGGGCTCGCAAACGTCGAGTCGACGACGAGGGCGAGCCCGTTTTCCTTCGTGAGGTGGCTTGCTCCGCGCAGGTCGAGCACACGGCACGTCGGGTTCACCGGCGTCTCCACGAAGATCGCCCGCGTCTCCTTGCGAAGCCGGGGTCGCCAGCCGCGCGACTCCGTGGGATCGACGAGCGTGACGTCGATCCCCATCGCTTCGAATTCCTGCGTCAACAGGCGGTGCGTGCCGCCGTACACCCACGAGCTCGCGAGCAAATGATCACCGGGGCGAAGGAGCGCGAGTAGCGCGCACGACGTAGCGCCCATACCGCTCGCGAGGACGAGCGCGCCCTCGGCGCCTTCCAGCAGCGCGATGCGACGCTGCACGATCTCCGCGTTGGGAGCGTTTCCGTAGCGTGGGTAGCGCAGGCCTTCGGCGGTGCCGATCTCCTGCACGAAGTTGACGCTTTGATAGATCGGCGTCACGACCGGATTATCGGCGTCGCCTTTCTCGCTTCCGCCGTGCACCGCGACAGTGGAGACGCCTTGCGGGCGTGTCTTGCGAATCATGCAGGGTCCGTCCTAAGGCAGCGGGTCACGGAATGGCGAAACCGCGGATGGCTCGACCACCGGCTACGCGAGATGACCGAGCTCCCGCGGGATGTCCGGATCGACCTTGACCACGCGCACCACGTCGGCCGGCGCGGCGCCAGCGACATCCCGGAGGATGACACTGCCGCGAGGAAGGGAATCGTCGATCCGCACCGTGACGAGCTCGTGGCGGCGAGGTCCATACAGCCACACGAGTTCGCCGTCCTGAAGTAACCGGACCCGGGCATCCTCGCCGCGCATGCGGATCAAGGGCCCGCGCTCTGGCTCGGTGGGGCGGGTCGCCACGAACCCGACCACGGAGAGCGGTGGGTTGTAGCGCTCGTACCGCATCAGGCGCCTGCGCCGACCGCCACGTACCCTTCGTCGAAGCGCATGACCAGCCGGCGACGTGAGAGCGCATCGAGCATCGACTCGGCCTGGAGCTCCTCCACGCCGACCTCGCGGGCCAGATCCGCCGCCGCCGCGCGGCCGAGGCGTGTCACGGCCTCCCAGGCGCGTCGCTCGACGTCGTCAACCGTACCGATCAGCATGACAATCCCATCGTCGCTCTGCGCCACCAGCGCGAGCCCGCGCCGCTGGAGCACTGCGTCGATGGCATCGAGGTGCGAATCGCTCACGCCTTTGAAGAGGAAGTAGCAATCGCGCGGAGGGATGATGCGCGTCGCACCGGTTGCGCGGTCAGCCGCCGGCTCGCAGTAGCTGATGAGCAGCTTGGCGACGATCTCATCGGCGCACGAGAAGTCGAGCAGGCCGACGTGGGTAAAGTCGATGACCGTCAGCGTGCGATCCTTCGCGTCGGCGAGCTGCTGCTCGATGCCGGTGCGGACCGCGGCGCCGGTGGGGCGAGTGACGAGATCGGAGTAGAGGTCGCAAACGGTGCGGCGGAGAACCGTACCGAGATCGATGTGATTGATCACCGGGCGGCGGCGCGCTCAGGAATCGTGATCAACACCTGTGCTCCAGGGAACGGGGGAAGCTGTTCTTCGAGCGGGACGTCTTCATCCCAACTCGGAACGATCGCGATTCTAGCGGTTCCGCTCCGAATCGACAACTTCCCGTCCCATCGGCCGACGTACCTGCGGATCCCCGCAAGTCCCTGGCCGCGTCCCGCATCGCGGAAGCGTGAGACCGACCGGATGACCGCATCCTCCAGCGCCATCGCATCATCCCACCGGTCACCTCGACGACCTTGTGCGCTTTCGAGCGATTGGCGGAATCCAATCCCGGCGTCGCAGACCGCGATCTGCACTACGCGTCGGCCGAGCCGCTTTTGCCAGCGATACGTCTGGACCGCGACCCACCCGCCGCGCCCGGCGTGCTCGACGATGTTCTGACACGCCTCCGACAGCGTCATCGCGAATCCCATCGTCGCGCGAGGATCGAGATTGAGCTCCTTGGCGAGGATCGCCTGCGCTTTTGATTGGATGCGGCCCACCACTTCATGCACGTCCTCGCTCTTCGACACGGGAGTGATCTCGAGAAGCACGTCGGACTCGCCGGTCGCGCGCGCGCGCGGCACGGACCCGTGAATCTCGAAGAGGCCCTCGGCATATCGAAAGAATTGCGCACGAGCCCAGTAGGAAGCGGTCTCTTCCGCCTCAGGCGCGTAGAGCGCCGGGCGCTCCGCTCGCGTTTGCGCGAGGCTGAGCAGCGCGGTGAGTCCGTAGGGGGACGCCCACCGCGTGTGTCGCGTATCGAGAAGCACCTTGTCGTCCGGTGCCACCGGCGCGAGCTGCTGAAGCACCGACTCGAACGTCCGGTCGTCCAGCGACGGTGGCATGTTGATGACGGTGGTCATCGGGAGCTCAGCTGTCCGCGCAGGTGACCGGAGAGCCCTGTTGCTCCCCGATGGTCGACGTTGCGTGCCGCCGCCTCGTTGGCGGCGCGCATTGCGTCAGTCAAGGTATCACCGGCGAGCAGCCGCGAGAAATACGTCGCGCCCCAGACGTCGCCGCATCCCGTAGGGTCGCCGCCCGAGAGCACCGCCGACACCGGGACGAGCGCGGTGCGAATCGGTCCGATGGCGGCATCGAGCGGCGGGCTCGCACGTAGCTCGTCGAGTCGATCGAACTGCGGTGCCGCAAAGAACACGGCCCCACGGCTGGCGAGTGTGACGCTCAGGCATCGCACCCCGTTGGCGAGCGCGGTCGCCGCGAGCGCCAGCGGATCGGGCGCCATCATCGACATCTCGACCTCGTTCACCTGGATGATGTCGAAGCACCGACACCACGCGGCGACATCGGGAAGCGGCTGGAGCGTCCGCAACCCGTCCGGCTGAACCGCCAGCACCAGCGAATGGAGGTCGGAGTACATGGGACCGCGGAAGTGCTGCCGCAGCAGCGTCGTCGTCTCGAGATCGAGCTCGAACCCGCTGATGAAGTTGACATACAGCGCATCGAGGTTCGTGATCAGCGGCTTGAGGCCCATCCACGTCCACGGCGGCACGCCGCCCGTTAGGCGCTCGGTGCGGCGATCGACCGTCTCGTAGCGCAGCTCCACCCGGTTGTTCGGGTACGGCACCTCGATGAGAGCGGCGTCGGGCGCCATGCGCCGCAGTGTCGACGTGAACTGCCGCGCACGCTCACCGAGGTCCCCGCCGATCTTCATCACGGGCACGATCTCCCAATCGTCGGGGAGGGCAGCGTCGAGCGCGCCCAGCGCGTACGCGATTCCGCCCCATTCCTCGATCGGAACGGCGCGGGCGTCGCGCCCGTAGATCGTGTCCCACACGAACGTTCCAAGAACGCCGAGACGCTTGCGACGACCGAGGACCGAGGAACGAGGAAGCGCCGTTTGGCGCTCCGCGACGCTCGAATCGACTTCGGCCCTCGGTCCTCGTTCCGTCATACCTCTCCGAGCTTCTGTGCCTTGAACGTCGCGATGGCGCCGACCACGCCCGCGGTGCCGGGCAGAAGTCCCGGAACGATGCGGCACGCCTCGACCGCCGGTCGGAACGCGCGGCGTTTCACCTCGGCCCGCATCGGCTCGAACAGCTTCTCGCCCGCCTTCGTCACACCACCCGCGATGACGACCACGTCGGGATTGAAGATGTTGAGAAGATTCGCGATGCCCGTGCCGAGGAATCGCGCCGTGTCGCGCACCACCTCGAGCGCCAGTGCGTCGCCGCGGTTCGCCGCCTCGTACACGGTCGCAGCGGTGATCGCATCGAGATCGTCCTGCACCATCGTGCGGAGGACCGAGACCTCATCGCGGTCGAGCGCCTCGCGTGCCCGTAGCGCGATCGCCGGCCCCGATGCGTACGCCTCGAGACACCCGTAGTTGCCGCACTTGCAGTGGCGCCCGGTGGAGTCGATGGTCGTGTGCCCGATCTCGCCCGCGACGTCGGACGATCCGTGGTAGAGCGACCCGTCGAGGATCAGCCCGCCGCCGATGCCGGTCCCGATCGTTAGGCCGACGACGTTGCGCCCTCCGCGGGCGGCGCCGCGCCACCACTCGCCCACCGTGGCGCAGTTCGCGTCGTTGTCCAGCGTGGCCTCGAGGCGCACGCGGTCGGCGATGATGTCGCGCAATGGGAAGTCGTACCAGCCCAGGTTCGGGGCGACGATCACCATGCCGCGCTCGCGGTCGAGCGGGCCCGGCGCGCCGACGCCGACGCCGAGAAAGTCCTTCCGGTTCGCGTTGGACTCCTCGATCGCCTCCGACATCGTCTGCTCGAGCATCGCGACGATGCGGTCGACGACCGCCTCGGGCCCGCGCTCGGAGTGCGTCGGCTCCGCGCGCATGCTGATCTCGCGGCTTCCATCCACCGGCATCGCGCCCACGACGATGTTCGTGCCGCCGAGGTCGACGCCGATGATGAACTTCTCGCGCCTTGTTCGCGCCATGGTCAGCTCGTGATCGAGGTGAGCAATCGCTCGACGTCGTCGACGCCGAGCTCCCGCATGCATCGCCAATGGCCTAACGGGCACTTCCGGGGGCCGTGACGGTCACACGGCCGGCAGTCGAGCTGCTGATGGCCAACCACCGCCGAGCGAGGCGCGAGCGGTCCGAAGCCGAACTCCGGCACCGTCGGTCCGAAGATGGCGACCGTGGGCGTCCCCATCGCCGACGCCATGTGCAGTGGCGAGGAGTCGTTCGTTACCAGCGCCTGTGCACGGCCGATGAGTTCCGCCGAGCCCAGCAGCGACAACCGCCCGACGGCGTTCACGAGACGGTCTGGCGGTACCGCCGCCGCAATCGCTGCCGCCTGAGTCGCATCATCCGTCCCACCGATCACGGCAACGCTCATGCGATTCGCGATGCGCCGCGCCAGGTCTGCATAGTACGGCCACCGTTTCGTTCCCCACACGCTCCCCGGCGCGAGCGCCACGAAGGGTCCCGAGATCCCGTGCTCGCGCAGAAGATCGCTCACCGCGGCCTTCTCCGCAGCGCCAGGATAGAGATGCGGCCGGAGCCGCCCGGCTCGCGGCTCGGTGCGCGACTCGTACGGAAACGCGAGGCGCCACAGCCTCGCCGCGTGGTGCTGGTGCTCGATGTACGGGACGCGTCGCGTGTACATGGCGCGGGCCGGCGACGTCGCGAAGCCAATGCGCTCGTGCGCGCCCGCGAGGACTGCCAGTACGGCGCTGCGCGTCGACCCCTGCGCGAGGTAGGCGACCGTCCGGTCGATGGCCGGTGCAAGCATCGCTCGCTGGCGTCGGATGGTCCGCGCCATCGCCCACAGCCCACCGATGCCGCGCTGCGCCTTTCGCTTGTCGAAGACGAAGACGTGCCGCAGCGCCGGGTTGTTCTGGAGCAGCGTCGCCGACACCGGCGTCGTCACGACGTCGACCGGACCTCGCGTCGCGAGCTCCGCGATCAGCGGCGTCGTAAGAATCGTGTCGCCGATGAACGCCGTCTGGATGACGAGAGAATGCTGAACGGACCGGTCGCGCGGATGAGCGCTCCGGTCCGCGGCGGGAAGCGGCTCGGCGGCGGCCGGAAACGCCATCAGTCCACCTGGAGCACGGCGAGAAATGCCTCCTGCGGAATCTCGACCGAGCCGACCTGCTTCATGCGTCGCTTTCCCTCTTTCTGCTTCTCGAGAAGCTTGCGCTTGCGCGTGATGTCCCCGCCGTAGCACTTCGCGAGCACATTCTTCCGCAGCGCCTTCACCGTCGTCCGAGCGATCACCTTCGTGCCGATCGCCGCCTGGATGACGACCTCGAACAGCTGCCGCGGAATCAGCTCCTTCAGCTTGTCGGCGATCTTCCGTCCCCACTCGTACGCCTTGTCGCGGTGAATGATCACGGAGAACGCGTCGACGGGATCGCCGTTGATGAGCATGTCGAGCTTCACGAGATCGCTCGTGCGGTAGTCGAGCATGTCGTAGTCGAGGCTCGCGTAGCCGCGGCTGATCGTCTTGAGCTTGTCGTAGAAGTCGAGGATGATCTCGGCGAGCGGAAACTCCCAGTCGAACTCCACGCGCGCGGAATCGACGTAATGCATGTTCTTGTATACCCCGCGTCGATCCGTCCCGAGCTGCATGATCGGGCCGATGTAGTCGGCGGGGGCGACGATGCGCGCCTTGACGTACGGCTCCTCCACGCGGTCGACCACCGATCCGTGCGGCATCGCCGAAGGATTCTCGAGCAGCATCATCGTGCCATCGTTCCTGTAGACGTGGTACTCCACGTTCGGCACGGTGGTGACGAGATCCAGGTCGAACTCGCGCTCGAGCCGCTCCTGGACGATGTCCATGTGCAGCAGCCCGAGAAAGCCGCAGCGAAAGCCGAAGCCGAGCGCGGTCGACGTCTCCGGCTCGTAATGCAGCGAGGCATCGTTGAGCTGGAGCTTCTCGAGCGCATCGCGGAGATCCTCGTACCTGTTCGGATCGGTCGGATACATCCCCGCGAACACCATCGACTTGATGTCCTGATAGCCGGGGAGCGGCTCGGGCGCGTGATTGTCGGCGTCGAAGATCGTGTCGCCCACGCGCGTCTCGCGGACCGCGCGCACGTTCGCGACGACGTAGCCGACCTCGCCGGGTCCGAGACGCTCCGCCTGTATGGGTCGGAGCTGCCGGTATCCTACTTCGATGACTTCGTACGTCGAATCGCTCGCGCCGAACGTGATCTTCATCCCGGGCGCGAGCGTCCCATCGATGACGCGGATGCTCGGAATCGCGCCGCGATAGCGGTCGTAGTACGAGTCGAAGATGAGCGCGCGGAACGGCCCGTCCGGATCGCCTTCCGGCGGCGGCACCTTCTCGACGACCCGCTCGAGCAACGCGTCGATTCCGAGTCCCTCCTTCGCGCTCACGCGAAGGATTTCGTCGACCGGTGTCCCGATGAGGTCGTGAATCTCCTGTGCGCGGCGATCGGGCTCCGCGCCCGGCAGGTCGATCTTGTTCAGTACGGGGATGATCTCGAGCCCGGCGTCGAGCGCGAGGAAGAGATTCGAGAGGGTCTGCGCCTGGATCCCCTGCGACGCGTCGACGACGAGGATCGCGCCCTCGCACGCGGCCAACGACCGCGAGACTTCGTAGGTGAAGTCCACGTGGCCCGGCGTGTCGATGAGATTGAACTCGTATTCGGCCCCTGACGGCGCCGCATACTTCATTCTGACCGCGTTGAGCTTGATCGTGATTCCGCGCTCACGCTCGAGGTCGAGCGTGTCGAGCACCTGCTCCTTCATCTCGCGCACATCCAACGCGCCCGTCGCCTCGATGAGGCGATCGGCGAGCGTGGACTTCCCGTGATCGATGTGCGCGACGATGCAGAAGTTGCGGATGTGCTCGAGCTTCAACAGGGACCCCGGTCGGCGCTGGCAATGGAAAGGATTCTCGCGCGTCGTGGGGGGCCCCCGGCGCCGCATGAGCGCGGCCAAAAAGCAAAAAATCCCCCCCCCCGGGGGGGGCGGGCACGGGCGGGGCCCCCCCCCC
>JBQTHJ010000004.1:0-105435 GCA_052389995.1 Gemmatimonadaceae bacterium
CATTCCTTCGCTGCATCTCGGCGTGAAGCTCCGCCAGAATCCCTGAGCACCCTGAGCACCCTGAGCACCCTGAGCACCCTGAGCACCCTGAGCACCCTGAGCACCCTGAGCACCCTGAGCACCCTGAGCACCCTGAGCACCCTGAGCACCCTGAGCACCCTGAGCACCCTGACGTGAAGCCGCTCATCATTGGCATCGCCGGAGGCTCCGGGTCGGGGAAGACAACCGTCGCCCGTCGCGTCGCGGACGCGCTCGAGGACGCGTCGGTGGCGTTCATCGACATGGATGCCTACTACCGCAATTTCACGAAGCTCACGGCGGAGGAGCGCAAGCACGTCAACTGGGATCACCCCGATGCGTTCGATCTCGACCTCTTCGTCGCGCACATGACCTCGCTGGCCACGGGCGCGAGCATCGAGAAGCCGATCTACGATTTTCTCACGCACGCGCGGCGCCGGGAGACGCGGCGGGTCGAGCCCTCCGACGTCGTTGTCATCGATGGCATACTCCTGTTCGTCGACCGGCGGCTGCGCGAGCTCTGCGACGTCAAGATCTACGTGGACGCCGATGCCGACATCCGTCTCATTCGGAGAATCGAGCGCGACCTCGAGGCCCGCGGGCGTCCGCTCGAGGAAATCCTGAGTCAGTACCTCACGACGGTGCGGCCCATGCACCTCGAGTTCGTCGAGCCCAGCAAACGGTGGGCAGACGTCATCCTCCCGCAGGGAGGGCACAACCTCATCGCGATCGAGATGATCGTGGCCAAGATCAAGCAGCGGCTGGTAGGGTCGCGAGCGTGACCGCACCCGCCCAGCCCGCCGAGCGAATTCTCGTTGTGGACGACGAGCCGGACATTCTCGCGCTTGTCACGTACCACCTCGCAAAAGCGGGATATCGCGTATCGACGGCCGCGACCGGCGCCGAAGCGCGGCGCGCAGCGCGCGACGAGCGCCCGGCATTGCTCGTGCTCGACCTCATGCTGCCGGGCATATCGGGGTTCGATGTGATCGAGCAGCTCCGAGGCGACGAGTCCACCCGCGACATCGCCGTTCTCATGCTCACCGCGCGACGCGAGGAGGCCGACCGCATCCGCGGTCTGTCGCTGGGTGCCGACGATTACCTTATCAAGCCCTTCAGCCCTCAGGAGCTCGTGCTCCGCGTGGGCGCGATCCTCCGGCGCATGACCGCGGCCGCTAGTGCCTCTCCGGGAGACGTTCTCGCGATCGGGCCCATTCGCATCGATCGGGCAGCGCACCGCGTAGCTATCGATGGACGCGACGTCGAGCTCACGCCGACCGAGTACAAACTGCTTATGACGCTTGCGGAACGACGCGGTCGGGTGCAGGCACGCTCTCACCTGCTCGAAACCGTCTGGGAAGCGGCGCCGGACATTCAAACGCGTACCGTGGACATGCACGTTCAGCGCCTGCGAGCGAAGCTTGGCGTCGCCGGAGAGCTGATCGAAACCGTGCGCGGCTTCGGATATCGCCTGCGAGCGGCTCAACCCCGCAGCGCATAACGAGCCGACCCGGTGCGCCTCGCGCAGCGTCTGTTGCTGGGGTCGCTTCTCGTCGTCGGGGTCATACTCGTCCTCGTCGTCGTTCTCAGCGAGCATGGCCTCCGGCGCGGCCTTCTCGACGCCACGACCGATCGCATGGCGGCGGATGCCAGACTCCTCGCGACACTCTGGCGCCCGGGCATGGACGCGGATTCGCTGGCCGATGCGGCTGCCGTACAGCTCGGCCTTCGCGTTTCGTTGATCGACACAGCCGGCACCGTCGTCGGCGATTCGGAGTTCGACGGTGAGGCGCTCCGCCGCCTCGAGAATCATGCACGCCGGCCCGAGATCGCGGCGGCGCGCGCGGCAGACACCGGCTCGAGCGTGCGCGCGAGCGCGTCGCTCGGCGAGGAGGCGTTGTATGTCGCCGCCCGTGCGATGCTCGGATTCGCACGCGTTGCCATTCCAGCCACTGATGCCGACGCGGCGATTGTCCGAGCCCGAGGCGCCGTTCTCCTCGCTGGCGCTATTGGCGCTCTGGTGGCCGTGGGGCTGGCGCTCCTCTTCGCGCGCGCCATCTCTCGCCCGGTGGTCGAGCTCAGCGCCGTCGCCCGGGAGATCGCGTCGGGGAACCTCTCACGACGGCCGACGCTCGCCGCCCCCGGTGAGCTTGGCGATCTCGCGGCCGCCCTCCATCGGATGACCGAGCAACTCGCCAGCCGACTGGCCGCGCTCGAAACCGAAGATCTCCTGCTGGGGGCCGTCATCGACTCGCTGAACGAAGCGGTTGTCGCCGTCGACGGGCGGCGGCGAGTCGTCCGTGTGAACGAAGCGGGACGACGCATGTTCGGGATTCGCGACGAGGTTCCCTTTTCGGTCGACCTTCTGCCACGCGATCCCGAACTGCGGGATGCCATGAACGCAGCGCTCGCCGGCGAAACCGTGGACGCCGTGGAGCTGGAGATGGATGGACGCCTCGTCGCGCTCACGGCCCGCCCGCTCGCTCGCGGTGGAGCCGTGCTGGCCGCGATCGATCTCACCGAGGTTCGACGGCTGGAGACCATTCGTCGCGATTTTGTTGCGAACGTCTCTCACGAGCTCAAGACTCCCCTGACGGTCATCGGCGGATTTGCCGAGACGCTCGCTGCGCCCGACGTTCCCGCGCAACAACGCGAGGCGTTCGCGCACACCATTCTTGCGAACGTTCGGCGCATGCAACGGATCGTCGATGACCTTCTCGATCTGTCGCGCATCGAATCCGGCGGATGGGTACCCGCGCCTGCCCACGTCGATATCGCCGCCGCTGCCGCCGACGCAATCGCGCCCTGTCAGGGCCCGGCAAACGAGAAAGGTATCGCGCTCGACATCGCCGTCCCTCCGGACGCCGCGACCGTCCGAGCGGATCCGACGGCGGTTCGCCAGATCATCAGCAACCTCGTGGACAACTCCCTTCGCTACACGCCCCGTGGCGGTCGAGTAACGGTGCACACCGAACGCGACGGCGCCGGCGTGTGGATCGGTGTCCGCGACACAGGAATCGGCATTGCGCCGGAACACCTCCCGCGCGTGTTCGAGCGCTTCTATCGAGGCGATCCCGCGCGCTCGCGAGACGCGGGTGGGACCGGCCTTGGCTTGTCGATCGTACGTCATCTTGCCGAGGCGCACGGCGGCCGTGTTCGCGCCGAGAGCGTGTTGGGACGCGGAACGTCGATCGCGGCCTTTTTCCCAGCCGTGGGCCCCGCCTAACGCTTCCCCGTCTGTCCGCCCATGGTTTCACGATCGTTTCGCGGCGGTGACAGTCGGGATACATGGCTCGCCCAGGTTGGGAGTGCGCCGATCGCGACGGCGCCGTGGTGCGTGGCCCCGGTGAGGTGCCGTTCAACCCCCCAAGTGTTGCGTGTGCGGTCCTCGGCGACGAACGCTGCCGACAGCCGACGGCGCCTCTGAGGGAGGCGAGTCGCGCCTCGCTGGTCCGCACTCAATCGCCGAGGTGCTCGACCTCGTGACGAACGCGATACCCCGTTGCCGCGCGCGCGTGACGTATCCGGCGTAGCCTCCGGGCACGAATGAACAGGAGCCACGAATGCATACACCATCGGCGGTCATCGCCGAATCGCACCGGTCGGCGGCAACGCTCTACCTGAGCGGCGAGCTCACGCCGGAACGCGTGATGGAAGCGCTCGCCCACATCGCAGGGCTGCCGGGCCACATCGGTGCGGTGTGTCTCGATCTGCGAGCGGTTCTGACGGTGCCTGCCCCTGCACTCCGCGCAATCGAGCTCGCGCTGCGTGACTGGCGCGCGGCAAGTCGCGGCGTCAGCCGCGTCAAGCTTGCGGACGACGTGGACGTAAGCCTCGTCGCGATCAGGTTCGCCCATCGACGCTGGAGCTCGACGTCTTCGCGGGACGTCGCGCCCGCGAGCCTCAGGCTCCCGGGCCGGATTCGGGATAACCGAGCGCCGTCGTGACACGTTCGTTGCCTGAACGTGCGGGTTCCGAGACAACGTAACGGCAGCTTGTGGGCGTGACGTGAACCGTGACGCGCCACCGTGGCGCGTCGCCTCTCCAACCGCCACGACCAATGACCCGACGACCCGACCGATTCGCTTTCCTCGCACGCGCGGCGCTGCTCATCGGCCTTGTGTTCGCCGTTACCCTCCCCGTTGGCGCGCAGACGCTCGCCGGCCGCATCGTTGGCCGGATCGTCGATGCCGAGACGGGACGCGGAATCCCGGATGCAGGAATACAGGTCGTAGGCACGACGATGGGCAGCGTCTCCGGTGTCGAGGGTCGATATAGCCTTCCGATGATTCCCGCTGGCACCGTCACGATCCAGGTGCGCCTGCTCGGCTATCAGCCGAAAACGGTGACCGGACTCCAGCTCGACACCGGCGCGACGCTCGAGCAGGACATTTCCCTATCTCCGGCGACGGTACAGCTGGAAACGCAGGTTGTCACGGCGGATGTCGAGCGTGGGTCAGTGAACGCCGCGCTGGATGCGCAGCGCAACGCGATCGGAATCGTCAACGCGATCACGTCCGAGCAAATCCAGAAGAGCCCCGACGGGGACGCCGCGCAGGCGGTCCAGCGCGTCAGCGGCGTGACCGTGCAGGACGGCAAGTACGTCTACGTCCGCGGACTTGGCGAGCGGTACACCACGGCCTCGCTCAATGGAGCGCGCATTCCAAGTCCGGAGCCGGAAAAGCGTCTGGTGCCGCTCGACCTCTTTCCGGCCGGCCTGCTACAGACCGTCACAACGTCGAAGACTTTCACCCCCGATCAGCCGGGCGATTTCAGCGGCGCTTCCCTCGAGATCAGGACGCGCGAGTTTCCGGCCGACCGTCAGATCGCCTATTCGGCAAGCATGGGCTACAACAGCGCCGCAACCGGCAAGTCGGTGCTCGCCGGCCCTCGCGTCGGAATGGAATGGGCCGGTTTCGGAGGGAATGAGCGCAATCTGCCGTCGTCGGTAGCGGCCACCCGCGGTACGATCTTCTATCGCACCGGACCGGCGACGAACCGGCTGATCTCGTCGTTCCGCAACAGGTGGTCGCCCACAACCGCCACTGGCACGCCGAACGCGTCGTTCTCCGCCTCGATCGGCGGTTCCGATCCCCTCTTCGGTCGCACGTTAGGCTACACAGCATCACTGTCCTATTCGTACAATCAGGAGATACGCGCCGGCGAGATTCGCGGCATCCCGCAGGGGAGTGGCAACGGCGGCGCCGTGCCGTTCGCGGAGTGGCGCGGATCGACGGGTCGCGAAAGCGTGCAATGGGGCGGCCTGCTGAACCTGTCGACGCTGGTGGGAGGCTCAACGCGACTCGCCCTGAACAACACGTACACCCGCAGCGGCGACAACGAAGCGCGCTTCGAGGAAGGACGCGTGGAGGAATTCGACGAGCAGCGCACCGTGCTCCGCTATATCGAGCGCTCCGTTCGCTCGAATCAGCTGGTCGGGCATCATCAGGTCGGCGCGCGCCAGGAGTTGGAATGGTCGGTGACCTCGTCGGGCGTGACACGCGTCGAACCCGATCGATCCACGGCGCTTTATCGTCGCCTTACGAGCGATCCGCAGGGGACGCCGTTCCATCTGGAGCCCGGCAGAGGAGGCGCCGAGCGAACCTTCCTCGACCTCACGGAGTCGAACGTCAGCCTTGGCGCCAACTACCGCGTGGACTTTGGCGACTACGGACGCGCGCACTTCCTGAAGGTCGGTGCCACCTGGCGCTCGACGGACCGCGGTGCGGACAACTTCTCCTTTCAGATCTTCGAGAGCGGCATTCCCGTGACGGCGCTCGAGCTGCCGATGGAACAGATCTTCGACGGGCGCTTCGCGAGTCCCGCCGACTCGGTCTTCTCCATGGAGTCCGTGGCCAGGGCGGGGTCGTATACCGCCAAGGATCGGGTGCTCGCCGGGTACGCCATGATGGACTTCGCGCTGACCGACAAGATTCACGTGATCGGCGGAGCGCGCGTCGAGGCCGGCGACCTCGGCGTAACTACGGAGCTCGCCGACGGTCAGCTCGTGCCGAGCACGGTGCAGAAGACGGACGTGCTTCCATCGCTGGCGTTCAACGTGCGTCCGAACGACCACCACAATGTTCGCGTGTCGGTATCACAGACACTCTCGCGTCCCGAGTACCGGGAGCTCTCCCCGACGAACGTCGACGACTCGTCGATCGGGGTGCTGTTCCAGGGCAATCCGAATCTCCGGCGTACGCTCATCCAGAATGCCGATGCCCGATGGGAGTGGTATCCCCGTGCTGGTGAGGTGATCAGCGTCGGTGTCTTCTACAAGCGGTTCATTGATCCGATCGAGCGCACCGAGGTCAACGTCTCCGGACTCCGCGACGCCGCCCAGCAGACGGTCGTCAACGCCGAGGGGGCGAACAACTACGGGGTCGAGGTCGAGCTGAGGAAGGGACTCGGCCTCCTCGGTCCCCCGTTCGACGGCCTCCTCCTGTTCGCGAACGCGACGCTCATGCGCAGTGAGATCGAGATCGGCGACCACAGTGCCGGCACGCTCACGAGCACGAGTCGCGCGATGGTCGGACAGGCCCCCTACGTCGTGAACGGCGGTCTCACCTACTCCAGGCGTGACGGGCGTGCCAGCGTCACGGCGCTGTACAACGTCGTCGGCCGCCGTATCGTCGCCGCGTCGGTGGTTCCACTCCCCGACGTCCACGAGGAAGCGCGCCACTCACTCGACCTCTCGTTGCGCATGCCGCTCGGTCGCGCATGGTCGGTGAAACTCGACGCCAAGAACGCGCTTGACGAGCCGTACGACCAGCGGGTCGGGGCGGTCATCCGCGAGCGGTACACGACCGGCCGCGTGGTCAACCTGGGACTGAGCTGGCAGCAGTAGACGTGACGTCTCCGTGACGTCGTTGCGATCATTCCGAAACACCGCCGCGATACCGTTAGGCGCGGGCCCCGCGAGGGCCGGGGCCGCGCGTATCCGACCCTTTGCACACGAGGTGAATGATGAGCTTTCTCTTGCGACGCCGTGCCCCGTGGTTCGCGCTCACGGCATCGGTGGTCATGGTCGCCTGCGGCGATGATGACCCGACGGAGCCGGTGACGCCGATTCCGCCCGCCAACGTCCAGGTGACGACCCTGACGTCCACGTCAGCCCGCGTGACGTTCGCCGCGGTGAGCGGTGCGAGCAGCTACGTCATCGAGCGCGCGGCCGGCGCCAGCGGTGGCACGTTCACGGTGCTCGATACGATCACCGCACCGCCGTTCGATGACACCGGGCTGACGCCGCAGACGACGTATCGCTACCGCGTTGCCTCGCTTTCGGGCAGCCTCAGGAGCGGATACAGCCCCGAAGCCCCGGTGACGTTAGGCGCCACGCCGGTGGTCACGTTGACCGGCGACATCACCGCCAGCCGCACGCTCGACCGCGACACGATCTACAAGGTCTCCGGGTTCGTGAAAGTGACCAACGGCCAGACGCTGACGATCGAGAGCGGCACCAGGATCGTGGGCGATCAGGCCACGGCTGGGAGTGCGCTGTTCATTCTCCGTGGCGCGAAGATCATTGCCGATGGAACGGCCAGCGCCCCAATCGTCTTCACGTCGGAGAAGGCGGCCGGACAGCGAGGCCGCGGCGACTGGGGCGGGCTGATCGTGGTCGGTAGCGGCCGCATCAACCGCTCCGGGCAGGTCATCCTGGAAGGCTCCAACGCCAACGTGCCTAACGGCGGGGCGCCCGGCATCGATTATGGAGGCGGCACCGCCTCCGGGGACACCGTGAGCAGTGGCACGCTCCGCTACGTCCGCGTGGAGTTCGCCGGCTACGCAGTGGCCGCGGCGCAGGAGCTCAACAGCTTCACACTCGCCGCGGTCGGTAGCAACACGACGGTGGAATACCTCCAGAGCGTCATGGGACTCGACGACTCCTTCGAGTGGTTCGGCGGAGCGGTGAACGGCCGGTACCTCGTCTCCTACGAGTCCGGGGATGACCACTTCGACGCCGCCGAGGGCTATCGGGGGAAGAATCAGTTCCTGATTGCCTTCCAGTCCCTTCAGGGCGATCCTGCCGGGAGCGACCCGCAGGGGTTCGAGGTGGACGGATGCGCTGGCGGCGGGTGCACGGCACCTGCCGGCGGTGTCGCGGAATCCTCCGAGCCCTACAACATGCCGGTCTTCGCGAACTTCACGGTGGTCGGCACCGGCAACGTGGGGCTCTCGGGCTCGAGTGGGGGCGTCGGCATGGTGCTCCGCCGTGGCACGGGCGGGACGTACATCAACGGCGTCGTCGCCCGCTGGCCGCGCCGCGGGATCAGCGTTCGCGACTCGACAACGTTCAATCGTGAGGCGACAGACAGCCTCCTCGTGTCGAACGTGTTGCTTGCCGAGAATGCGGGAGGTCACTTCGATGCCGACAGCGTGAAGGCTCGGCTCGGTGCCGCAGGGTTCGAGGAGTCTGCGAACACGACCGCGTCGCTCTTCACAGCGTTCCCGACGACGACCGATCAGAACACGACCGGCGCCAGCTTCGACTGGACTCCGGCCGCCGGATCGCCGGCGGCAACCGGAGGCATGAACGCCTTCACCGGTGTGATCCAGGCACGCGCCGGAACGTTCATTCAGCCGACGGCCTATCGCGGCGCCGCGGACCCCGCCGGCCCCAAGTGGTGGACGGGCTGGACGGTGTACTACCGCAACTGAACATCGACCCCGGCCACCGCAACGACGCTAGAGGCAGTTGCCCGTTGCGGTGGCTGTTCATCGCCGCCGGACCTGGCGTTCCACCACACGGACATGAAACGATTCCCATTCATCGGCGCCATGCTCTTCCTCGGTGCTGGATGCCGCGAGGGCACGGAGCGACTCCCTCGAGCGCACTCGTCCGACGTCGTCGTCGACAGCGCTTTCCCCGCCAAGACGCTCCTTCGACGCTTCCAGTCGGATCTCGAGCGACCGGCGGAGCTCTCCAGCGCCGCGCCCTCCCGCGAGGCGCTCACGCGCCGTTATCTCGACGCCATCGCACGGTCGGATACGAACGCGCTGCGCGGCATGCACATCTCGAAAGCCGAGTACGCTTTTCTTTACTTCCCTGAAAGCCGGATGATGGACCCGCCTTACGAGCTCCCGCCGGACGTTGCGTGGCTCCTGTTGAGCGCGGAGAGCTCGAAGGGCATGACCGCGATTCTGCGACGGTTCGGCGCGCGGCGTTTCCAGCTCGAGAGTGTGCGTTGTCCCGGAGATACGCTTCGCGAAGGACCGAATGTGGTGTGGCGCGACTGCGTGGTCCGATATCGTGGAGAGGGAGATGACGCGCACGAACTTCGCTTCTTCGCCGCCATCATCCAGCGCAATGGACAGTTCAAGTTCTTCAGCTACGGAACCCCACTGTAATTCGCGTGTCCGCGCGACTCACCGTCGCGTCCATGACGCGTTACATTGTCGGCCGCACTCCTCGCTGCCACGCTGCACGTCACCGTGAAGCCGAAGGACGGCCAATGCGCATCGCTCGCCGCCGCGCCATCGTGTCCGCGGTTCTTGCCCTTCTCGCGGGCTCAGGAATCCCCGCCCAGCAGCCCGAGTCTTCACCTCGCGACACGACCCGTGCGCCCGCTGCCGAACCGGCGAAGACTCCTCAGCTCGACTTTTCTGGAATCATCTTCGCGAACTGGAACTACCGTGCGGATCGGGCCGCACGGGCGCAGAATCGCTTCGATCTCGAGCGTGCCTACCTCACCTTCCGCATGCCCGTCGGTGATCGGACCAGCGTGCGCATCACCGCCGACGTCTTCCAGAATACGTCGGCTCCGGGCGACGCGTTCTATCGCGGGTGGGCCTTCCGCGCGAAGTACGCGTACCTGCAGTACGACTTTCTGCGCAACTATCGCGGCACCTCGGCGTACGCACGGCTTGGCATGCTCCAGACCGTCGTCATCGAGCATGTCGAGTCGTTCTGGCCGAGGTGGATCTCTCGGTCCGCCGTCGAGCTCAGTGGCTTCTTCGCGTCGGCCGACCTCGGCGCCGCGGTGCAGGTTGCCTTGCCGGCGAAGCGGGGTGAGCTGTACGCGACCGTCACCAACGGCCCAGGCTACACCTCGCGGGAGACGGACCGGTTCAAGGATGGCGCCGGTCGCCTAACGCTGACCCCGCTCGCGAACGGAACGGGGCTGCTTTCGACGCTTGCCCTCACCGCGTGGGGATACAAGGGCGCGATCGCGTCTCGCTTCGTGACCGGCGGTCCGGGACAGGCGGGCAGTGTTGGCGAGGGACTTCGGCGCGACCGATGGGGCGTCTTTACCGGCATCAAGGATCGGCGTCTCACGCTGGCGGCGGAATGGGCGCAGCGGGCCGATGAGGGTGAGGTGGGTGACAACACCCCCGTGAGTCCGCGGTCCGTGGTCGACAGCACAGGCACTCTGCTCTCCGGCTTCGCGATCCTCCGTCCTCTCGAATGGCTGGAACCCGGCAGGACGTCGAGGCTCGCCCTGGTGGGCCGTTACGACCGCTTTCGGTTCAACGCCGAGCGTGGACCGGCGTCCCATTTGCTCATCGCGGGGCTCATCTGGGACCTCGACCGACGCCTGTCTCTCGCGGCGGACTTCCAGCAGCTCCTGCCGCGCGACGGCGCGCCCGGCGCCGACACCAAAACGTGGTTTCTCCACGCGGTGGCAAGCTTCTGACCCATGGCTGTGACCATCCCGTTACGAAAGTCTCGTCGGGCGTGACATTCGCAACGAGTAGCTTTGGGATGGGACAACTCTCACCGGAGCGATACGTGAAGCGAGCTATCTTCCTGGCTGCCGCCGTCGGGCTCGCGGCATGCGCCCCAGATGATCAGCAGGCGAGAACGGATTCTGCCGGTGGCACTACTCAAGCCAGCTCCGCCGGCGTTGATCTCACTGGAGCCGGAGCCACGTTCCCGTATCCGCTCTACTTCAAGTGGTTCAGCGACTACGCTGCGCAAACGGGCGTCAAGATCAACTACCAGTCCATCGGATCCGGCGGAGGCATCCGTCAGATCATGGAAGGAACCGTGGATTTCGGCGCGACGGACAGCCCGATGACGGATTCGGAGATGGCGAACGCGAAAGGGGGTCCGATCATCCACGTCCCGACCGTCATGGGCGCGGATGTCATCACCTACAACCTCCAGGGCGTCTCGCGCCCACTCAACCTCACCGGGCAGCTGATCGCCGACATCTTCCTGGGCAAGATCAAAAAATGGAATGACCCCCGGCTTGCGGCGGTCAACGCGGGTGTCACGCTCCCCAACCAGGACATCCTGGTGGTTCATCGATCGGACGGAAGCGGGACCACCTTCATCTTCACCGATTATTTGAGCACGGTGAGCCCCGAGTGGCAGAGCGGGCCGGGCCGTGGCAAGGAGGTGAGGTGGCCAGTGGGGCTAGGCGGCAAGGGAAATGAAGGCGTCGCCGGGCAGGTCAAGCAGACGCCTGGCTCGATTGGCTACGTGGAGCTCGCCTACGCGAAGCAGAACGGACTCGCGTATGCAGCGGTACAGAACGCGGCCGGCGAGTTCGTGCTACCGACGATCGAGTCGATCACGGCTTCGGCGGCTGGCATGCTAGCGCGCCTTCCCGAGGATACGGACTATCGCGTGTCGATCGTGAACGCGCCGGGCGCAGGCGCGTATCCCATCTCGTCGTTCACGTGGATTCTCATGTACCGGAATCAGGCGGACGCCGACAAGGGACGAAAGCTCGTCGAGTTTCTGCGGTGGGCGCTGACCGAGGGAGACGCCTCGGCGTCGGCGCTCGACTATGCTCCCCTTCCCGCCGCCATGGACGCGCGCCTGCTCCGGCGCCTCGAGACGGTGAACATCGGTCCGAGGGCATGACGGCTCCGGATTCGGGTCCCGCCCGTGTCGACCCCGACAATGGCGGAACCCTGGCCGCCCGTCTGTCGGGGGCACGCGTTGGCGACCGCATTTATGGTGGGACGATCACTCTGTTCGCGTTAGGCATCCCGGTTCTTCTCGGTTTTATCGCCTGGGAGATCGGCGTCGCGGGATGGCCGGCGCTTCGCGAGTTCGGGCTCGATTTCATCACGTCGAGCACTTGGGACCCCGTGCGCGGCATCTTCGGCGCCGCGCCGGCGATTTACGGGACGATCGTCTCGTCGATCCTGGCGCTTCTCATCGCGACGCCTCTCGCTCTCGGCGTCGCGATCTTTCTCTCGGAGTTCGCGCCGCCACGACTTCGGCAGCCGGTCGCGTTCCTCGTCGACCTGCTCGCGGCCATTCCCAGCGTGGTGTACGGACTCTGGGGGATCTTCGTGTTGCTCCCGCTGCTCCGCACCTATGTCATGCCGTTCTTGAGGGATACTCTCGGGCTCGGCGCGACGCCGCTCTTCAGTGGTCCGGCCTACGGGCCAAGCATGCTCGCGGCGGGAATCATTCTCGCCATCATGGTCCTGCCCTACATCTCCTCGGTGTCGCGCGAAGTCCTGCTCGCCGTTCCGCGGTCGCAGCGCGAGGCCGCCCTCGCGCTCGGAGCCACGCGGTGGGAGGCGATCCGCGGCGCGGTGCTTCCCTACGCCAAGTCGGGCATCGTCGGCGGCATCATCCTGGGGCTGGGGCGTGCGTTAGGCGAGACGATGGCGGTGACGATGTTGATCGGCAATCGGCATGAGGTTTCGGCCTCCCTGCTTGCACCGGGATACACGATGGCCTCGCTCATCGCCAACGAATTCGCCGAGGCGTCGGGGGATCTCCACCTCTCGGCACTCATGGCGGTTGGATTCACGCTCTTCGTGATCACGATTATCGTGAATGCGATAGCACGGTGGCTAGTATGGCGCGTCACGCGCGGCGCCGGAGGCACGCTGTGAGCGCGCCGGTCCTGCCATCGCGACCGGAGGTACCGCATCGTCGGCGGCCGAGTCAAAGCCAGCGCGCCTTTGCGGCCCGCACCCAGCGGTCGCTGCGTCGCCGCCGCGTCGTGAACACCGCGATGGTCGTCGTGCTTGGCACGGCCGCCCTCGTGGCAACGCTTCCGCTCGTGTTCATCCTGTTCCATCTGGTGAAGGAAGGGGCACGCGCCATCTCTCTGGACTTCTTTACCCAGATGCCCGTTCCTGTGGGCGAGCCGGGAGGTGGGCTCGCCAACGCGATCGTCGGAACATTGATCCTCGTTGGCATGGCGGCGGCCATGGGACTTCCCGTCGGCATCGGCGCAGGACTGTACCTCGCCGAGCACGGACGTACACGGCTGGCGAACGTCGTTCGCTTCCTGTCTGACGTACTGAATGGCCTCCCCTCAATCGTGATGGGGATTTTCGCCTGGCAGTTCCTCGTGCGTCCGATCGGGCACTTCTCCGCGATGTCGGGAAGTGTGGCGCTCGCCGCCATGATGATTCCCATGGTGACACGCACCACCGAGGAGATGGTCCGCCTCGTGCCCGTCGCGCTGCGGGAAGCTGCGCTGGCGTTAGGCTATACCCGCTGGCGAACGTCGCTCACCGTGGTATTACGCACGGCGGCAGCGGGCATCGTCACCGGGGCGCTGGTGGCGATCGCGCGCATCGCGGGGGAGACGGCACCGCTGCTCTTCACCGCTTTCGGCAACCAGTTCTGGTCGGTTCGCCTCGACGAGCCGATCGCGGCTCTCCCGCTACAGATCTTCGCCTATGCCATCAGTCCATACGACGAGTGGCACGCGCTCGCCTGGGCCGGAGCCCTCGTCCTCATCGCTCTCGTTCTCCTCATCAGCCTCGCGGCACGTTTCGCCACCCGTGCCCGCTTCGGCGGCGTCGGAGACTGAGCGGGTGGGCATCGCGGCGCCCGTCAGTCTGCGGGCCGAGGCAGGGGAAAAGCACGAAGGCCGCTCACGCCTCCAGGTTCACGAGCTCAATGCCTACTTTGGGCCGGTGCACGCCATCAGGGGCGTCACGCTCGCGCTTCAGGACAAGAGTGTCACCGCAGTCATCGGCCCGTCGGGATGCGGAAAGTCTACGTTCCTCCGATGCCTGAACCGTATGCACGAAACGGTGCCGGGCGCTCGTGTCACGGGACGCGTCATGCTGGATGGGAGTGACATTTACGCGAATGGAGCCAACCCGATCCGCGTCCGCCAGCACGTCGGCATGGTGTTTCAGCGACCGACGCCGTTCCCGACGATGTCGGTTCGCGACAACGTGGCGGCAGGGCTGAAGGTCCTGGCCGGGAATGCGCGCCCAGGAAAGCGGGAGACGGACACCATTGTGGAGCGCGCCCTGAAACGTGCCGCGCTCTGGGAGGAAGTCAAAGACCGTTTGAATGCCAGCGCGACCGCGCTGTCCGGCGGCCAGCAGCAGCGGCTGTGCATCGCGCGCGCACTTGCGACGGAGCCCGAGGTGCTGTTGCTCGACGAGCCGACCGCGTCACTCGATCCACTCAGCACGCAGCGTGTGGAGGAGCTGGTCTACGAGTTGCGCCGCGACATGACCGTCGTGATCGTCACCCACAACATGCAGCAAGCCGCTCGTGTCTCGGATACAACCGCGTTCTTTCTTGCGGGCGAGCTCGTGGAAGCCGCTCCGACGCGAGGGATGTTCACCGCACCATCCGACGACCGCACCGAGGCGTACATCACCGGCAGATTCGGATGAGGAGCACGGAACAGGGAGCGAGGAGCGAGGAAGCCGTCGCCGCGCCTTCGTCCGAGCGCGCGGAGCGTCCTCGGACGCCCTCTTTTATCCACGGGCGCCGGTCGACCCCCGGCCATCCCGGTACCGTCGAGTCCGATCGCTTCTCGTTCTGGTATGGCCCCAAGCAGGCGCTCCAGGAGATATCGCTCGCGATGCCGGCGCGATCGATAACGGCGCTCATCGGCCCGTCGGGGTGCGGTAAGTCCACGTTCCTTCGCTCGATCAACCGACTCAACGAGCTCATCATCGGCACGCGCGTCGATGGCCGGATGTTGCTCGACGAGGAGAACATCTATGCGCCGGGCACCGATGTCGTGTCGCTGCGCCAGCGCGTGGGAATGGTCTTTCAGCGGTGGAACCCATTCCCGAAGTCCGTTTACGACAACGTCGCCTACGGCCCGCGCATCAACGATTCTCCCCCGCGCGCGCAGCTCGATGAGATCGTCGAGACGTCGTTGCGGCGTGCCGCCCTCTGGGATGAGGTGAAGGACCGCCTTCGGCAGAGCGCGCTCCGCCTGTCGGGCGGGCAGCAGCAACGGCTTTGCATTGCCCGGGCGCTCGCGAATGAGCCCGAGGTCCTGTTACTCGACGAGCCCGCCAGCGCGCTCGATCCCATCGCAACGCAGCACATCGAGGAGTTACTATACGAGCTGAAGCAGGACCTGACAGTGGTGATCGTCACGCATAACCTGCAGCAGGCTGCGCGCGTTTCGGACTATACGGCGTTCTTCTATCTCGGTCGTCTCATCGAGGCGGACGCGACAAACCGCATCTTCACGAGCCCGCGCGAGGAGCAAACCGAAGCATACATTACCGGGAGATTCGGATGATGGCCGATCAAGGGCATCGCCACTTTCACGATCAGCTGGAAGATCTCAAACGGCTGCTGATCGATATGGCGCAGAAAGCGGAGCGGCTCGTCGAGCTTTCCGTCGAGGCATTGCTCGAACGCGATGCGGGAAAGGCGGAAGCGGTCATTTCCGGTGACCGCACCGTTGATGCGCTTGAGGTCGAAGTCGAGCAGGGCGCGATCGCGCTCCTCGCACTCCAGCAGCCCATGGCGCGCGACCTCCGGTACATTATCGCCGGCCTCAAGGTCTCGAGCGATCTGGAGCGCGTCGGCGATCACGGGGTGAACATCGCGCAGTCGGCACTGCGCCTCATCGAGCTGAAGTCGAACATCACGCCTGATCCGGAGATCCAGGACATGGCGCGACGGTCGCGCGCCATGCTCGGGGAGGCGCTCGATGCATTCATTCGGGCGGACGGCGCTCTCGGCCGCGCCGTTTGCCGAGCCGATGACGCCGTGGACGCGCTCCAGGATTCCGTCTTTCGCATTCTGCTCACGCACATGATGGAGAGCCCTCAGCGTATCTCCGAGGCGATCGAACTGTTGCTCGTGGCTCGCAATCTCGAGCGCGTCGCCGATCTCGCGACGAACATTGGTGAGGACGCGGTCTCTCTCGCCGAGGGGAAGCAGATCAAGCATCACTTCGAGGACCGGAGCCCTTCCACTGCCACCTAACGGGGCGAGCGCCGCCCCCTCGGCGCGTGAGCGCGGGGCGTCGAACGGCGGCGGTGCCGTCCCCGCGCAACCCGGTCGCGTCGCCGCAATCGACATTGGCTCGAACTCCGTGCGCCAGATCGTCGCCGACGTGGCACCAGATGGGGCCATTCGCGTCGTCGACGAGATGCGTTCCAGCCCGAGGCTCGGCGCCGGGCTGACCGACGGTGGTGCCCTCTCCGAGGAAGCCATGCGCGCGGCGGTCGAGAAGGTCGCGCATATGGTGATGCTGGCCCGGCAGATCGGCGCGTCCCGCATCGAGGCAGTCGCGACCAGCGCCGTCCGCGACGCTGCCAATGCGCAGGTATTTGTCGAGCGGGTGCGCGAGCACACCGGCATCGACGTGCGTGTCCTCTCCGGCGAGGCGGAAGCGCTCCTTGGCTTCCGCAGCGCGCTCGCCCACTTCGATCTCGCCGATGTCCGGGCCGCGGTCATGGATATCGGCGGCGGATCGCTGGAATTGACGCTGTCCGTCGACGGGCTGATCGAGCGCGTCGAGACGTTCCCGTTCGGCGCGCTGCGCCTCACGGAGCAGTTCCTCGACGAGCCGATTCGTCGCAAGGACGTTCGCGCCCTGCGCAAGCATGTTCGGGAAGCCCTCCGGCGATCGCTCCGCGCGCGCGACTGGCGCCGCGCGCAGCTCATCGCGTCCGGCGGCACGTTCACGACACTGGCGTCGGTCTCGCTCGCTCGGCACGAGATCGCCACCGCGGAAACGGTGCACGGCACGAGGGTGGCGCGAAGCGAGCTCGAGCACATCCTCGAGTCCCTCCAGGACATGTCGCTCGACGAACGCCGCGAGGTCCCGGGCCTCAGCGCCGCGCGCGCCGACATCATCGTGGCCGGCCTCGCCGTCGGCGCTGAAGTGCTGGCTCGTCTGGATGCGCCGGAGATCCTGGTCTCGGCGTACGGCATTCGCGAGGGTTTGCTGCTTGAAACGGCGCGCGTTGCTCCACCGACCGCCGGCGCCGGTGATGCGCGTGAACGATCGGTTCAGCGACTGGCCGAGATGTGCCGCTACGAAGAGCGACACTCCCATCACGTGCAGGACCTGGCCGTACAGCTCTTCGACGCGTTAGGCGACCGTCTCGGGTGCGAGCCCGGGGATCGCCTATTGCTCGCCGACGCCGCGCTGCTGCACGACATCGGGTATCACATCAGCTACAATAAGCACAACGAGCATTCCTATTACTTGATTCTGCACGCCGAGCTCCTCGGCATGACCCCAGCCGATCAGGTGATCGTCGCGAACATCGCGCGCTATCATCGTGGCAAGCGTCCGAAGAAGAAGCACCGCAACTTTGGCGTATTGGACCGCGACCTCCGATCGCGCATCAAGCGGCTAGCGGGAATCCTTCGCGTGGCCGACGGCTTCGACCGCGGGCACGTCGGTGCCGTGGCGCGCGTCAGGACACGGTGGACCGAGCGCGCCCTGCGACTCACTCCCGTACCATCACCGAAAGTCAAATCGCTGCGACTGGAGCTCTGGGGCGCGAGCCGCAAGAGCGACTTGCTCGCCAAGGTTGCGGGAGCGCCGGTGGAGATCGTGTCCCCGGACGGCGTCGTCGTGGACTGGCGGCGCGGCGACGAGCCGGACTAACGGCGGTGCCTCACGCCTGGCGGACGCGCTCCGGATCCGATGGGCGAGCCCGGAATTCCCGTTCCTCACGCTCGTACGAAAGGCCCCACGGGTCTGCGATGAACGCCAGGTGGGAACTGACGTCGCGTCCCTCGCGCGGTCTGCCCGCCAGCAAACGCGTGTACGTTCCATCGGCGTGGAGCTCCCATGCCTGACGAGTGTCGGCCAAGCACGTCTCGAGGAGACGGCGGAGCCGCTCGCCCAACGCCGGATCCTCCACCGGAGCCACGACCTCGACGCGACGGTCGAAGTTACGAGGCATCCAATCAGCCGACCCCAGGTAATACTCGGGCGCGCCACCGTTTTCGAACAGCCATACGCGTGAGTGCTCCAGGAAGCGTCCGACGATGCTCACGACTCGAATCCGATCGCTGACGCCGGGCATGCCTGGACGGAGAGCGCAGATCCCCCGAACGAGCAGGTCGATCTGCACCCCATCGCTCGCGGCCTGATAAAGTGTGCGTACCGTCTCCGGGTCGACGAGGGAGTTCATCTTCGCGACGATCCGTGCGCGCCGTCCCGCTCGCGCGTGACGAGCTTCTCGCTCGATGAGCTCGAGGCACCGTTGGCGCAGATTCCCTGGCGCCACCAGAAGCTTTCGGTACAGCTGCTGCCTCGAAAATCCGGTGAGGAAGTTGAACAGGTCGCCGACGTCGGCGCCGACTGACGGGCTGCACGTCAGCAGGCCGAGATCGGTGTACACGCGCGCCGTCTTCGAGTTGTAGTTCCCGGTGCTCAGGTGGACGTAGCGACGAATGCCGTCCGCCTCCCGGCGGACGACGAGCGCCATCTTGGCGTGCGTCTTGAGGCGCACGAGACCATAGACAACGTGGACGCCGGCGCTCTCGAGCGTGCGTGCCCAGCCAATGTTGTTCGTTTCGTCGAAGCGCGCCTTGAGCTCCACGACGACCACCACCTGCGTCCCCCGCTGCGCAGCCTGCGTGAGCGCTCGCACGATCGCGGTGTCGCCGGACGTCCGATACAGCGTCAGCTTGATCGCCAGCACATTCGGATCGTTCGATGCTTCCTCGAGGAATCGCTCCACCGTCGTCGTGAACGACTCGAACGGGTGATGCACGAGGATGTCTCGCTCCCGAATCACGTCGAACAGCGGCCGGCCGTCCTCGCGAAGCGACGCGGGGGTCACCGGAACAAAGGGGACATCGCGCAAGGCCGGCACGTCGAGCTCGGCGAGCTGCATGAGGTCGCTCAACTCCAGCATCGACCCGACTGTCTGCACGTCGCGCTCGCCGAGAAGACGGCCTTCCGGAGTCTGATCGCGGAGCTCCTCGAGCAGGAGTGCGCTCAATGTCGCGGGCATTCCATCCTCGACCTCGAGGCGCACGACCTCGCCAAAGCGGCGCTGAAACAGCTGCTCTTCGATCGCCTCGAGCAGATCCTCCGGCTCGTCGGCGTCGGCGAGATCGATGTCGGAATAGCGTGTGACGCGGAACGCGAACCACCGGAGGACATCCATCCCCGGAAAGAGCGCGCCGAGGTTCGCACCGATCACGTCCTCCAGCGGAACAAACTGTCCCGGACGCCCAAACGGCACCCAGCGCGGCAGACTCTTGGGCACCTTTACGCGCGCGAAGTGCTCGGCTCCCGTCGCGGCATCGCGAATTTCCACCGCCAGCGAGAGCGAAAGATTCGAGATGTACGGGAACGGGTGCGCCGGATCGACCGCCAACGGAGTGAGGACTGGGAAGACCTGCGACTCGAAGAACTGATCGACGAGCGCCCACTCCGACGGAGACAGCTCATCCATTCCGACGAGGCGTACACCGTGGGCAGCCAGCGCCGGCAGGACGACGTCGTGCAGACATTCGTGCTGGGCCACGACGAGTCTCTTCACCCGCGCGTCGATGGCGTCGAGTTGCTCCTGGGGCGACATCCCATCCGGTGTCGACGCCGTGACCCCGGCAGCGACTTGTCGCCGCAGCCCCGCCACCCGCACCATGTAAAACTCGTCGAGATTCGTGCTGACGATCGACAGGAACTTGAGACGCTCGAGCAACGGCGTGCGTACGTCCAGCGCCTCGTGCATCACGCGCTCGTTGAACGCAAGCCAACTCAACTCTCGATTGATCAGCAGCCGGGCATCGTTCAGCACGTTCGTCACGGGGCCGGAAGAGCGCGGGAGGAAGGTGGAGGCTCGGCTGGCCCTGTAATGGTAGCAAACTTCGGGAGACCACGCGTCACGAACAGGTAACGCGCGCGCGGAACGTGTCTTGCGGCGGCCGCGGCCCACTGGCACCTATTCCACCAGTGCCTCCCTCACCCCGGTTATCACAAACTGCACGGCCACGGCCGCCAGCATGAGTCCCATGATCCGCATGGTCACGCGGATTCCCGTCTGCCCGAAACGCGTCATCACGCGGTCGCTGATGCGCAGCATGATCCACGAGATGAGCAGCGTGACGACGATCGAGGCGTAAACGACTGCGATCCGCGCCGGCGAGCCGGCTTGCGCGGAGAGCACCATGACGGTGGAGATCGCGCCGGGACCGGCGAGCATCGGCATGGCGAGCGGCGTGAATGCGACGTCCTCCTTGAGGCGCCCCTCGTCGATCTCGGCCGGGCTCTCCTGCGTCGAGCGCTCCCCGCGCAGCATGTCCATCGCCACGAGCCAGAGAATCGCACCGCCGGCAATGCGGAACGCCGGAAGCGTGATGCCAAACGCGCGGAAGATGAGATTGCCCGCCGCGGCGAACACGACGAGGAGAACGGCGGCCGCGAGGCACGCGCGACGCGCCGTCGCCCGACGCTGATCGACGCTCTCACCCTGGGTGATGGCGAGAAACGTCGGCACCACCGCGATCGGATCGACGAGAAACAGGATCGACGTGAACGTGACGAGGGCGAACTGCGCGAAGTCCTGCATCAGCGCCGTCCTCAGCGCCAGCGCGACGTGAAGCCGCCCGACGCCCGCGCCACCCGGTGCGCCTCGACCAGCCGCGGATCCCGGAACGCCATGACGAGGAGCGCGCCTGCCGCGAATCCCCCAATGTGCGCCCAGAAAGCGGTCCCGCCCGACATTTCCGGATCGATCTCCATGAGCTGCGGGAGCCCGCTGATGACCTGCCACGCGAACCACCACACGAGCACGAGCCAGGCGCGCGTCCAGAAGAAGAAGAACGGCGCGAAGAACATGCGCACGTGCGCGCGCGGATACAGAATGAGGTAGCCGCCCATGACGCCGGAGATCGCGCCGGACGCGCCGACGGTGGGAATGATCGAGCGCGCATCGAGGAAGACGTGCGCGCCCGCCGCCGCGAGGCCACACAGCAGGTAGAAGAACGCAAAGCGGCCGCGCCCCATGCTGTCCTCGACGTTGTTCCCGAACACCCAGAAGAACGCGAGATTGCCCAGCAAATGTCCCCACCCACCGTGCAGAAACATCGACGTGATCGGCGTGAGGATGTTGATCGCCTGGTTGTCGACGACGCATGCCAGCCCGGGGGCGATCGGCACGCCGTCGCCGAGCCGTGCGAGCTTCGTGACCTCACCGGGGACGAGCCCGAAGTTGCACACGCTGGTGGCGAGCCGGAGCTCGTCGAATCCAGCGCCCTGGACGAGCACCCACGTCGCGAGGATGAGCCCGACCGTCACGTACGTGACGACCGGCGGCCGGAGCGTTGGATTATCGTCGTCGATAGGGATCACGGCGCTGGCTGGTTAAGGCGCGAGATCGAGTGTCCGGAGCAAACGCAAAGACATCAGACGTCAGAGGACAAGATTCAGATGTACGATGGGCTTCTCTGCATTCTGACGTCTGCGGTCTGATGTCTGACGTCTCGGGTGTTCAGCCACGGAATATTGGGCGAGACGCAAGCCGCCCGCTGCCGAGAACCCTGCCAAACTGGCGCGATAACCCGGCCCCGTGCTTGCTAATACGGGGTCGACGTGGTGCGTCGCGCAAAATATGCGCGCAAAGGCACGACGGCGGCCGGACGCTTGCGGGCCCATCCGCGACCGGGCCCATGCCGAAACACGAACGAGGTGAAAATGGCTGAAAAAATCATCGGAATCGACCTCGGGACGACGAACTCCGTCGTTGCGGTCATGGAGGGCGGCGATCCGGTCGTGATTCCGAACGCCGAGGGCGGTCGCGTCACCCCCTCGGTGGTCGGCTTTACGAAGGACGGCGAACGCCTCGTCGGCACCGTCGCCAAGCGGCAGGCCGTGACCAACCCGCAGAACACCGTGTTCTCGATCAAGCGGTTCATGGGACGCCGCTGCGCGGAAGTTCCGGAGGAGACGAGGCGGGTCCCCTACAAGGTCGCCTGCGGCCCCAACGACATGGCGATGGTCGAGGTCCAGGGCAAGCGGTACTCGCCCCCCGAAATCTCCGCCATGATCCTCCAGAAGATGCGCCAGACCGCCGAAGACTACCTCGGCACCAAGGTCGAGAAGGCGGTCATTACGGTGCCGGCGTACTTCAACGACGCTCAGCGTCAGGCGACGAAGGACGCGGGCAAGATCGCCGGCCTCGACGTACTGCGCATCATCAACGAACCCACAGCCGCAGCGCTCGCGTACGGGCTCGACAAGAAAAAAGATGAAAAGGTCGCGGTCTTCGACCTCGGCGGCGGCACATACGACATCTCGATTCTCGAGCTCTACGACGTGGAAGGCTCGCGGCAGTTCGAGGTGAAGGCGACGAACGGCGATACGCACCTCGGTGGCGACGACTTCGACCAGCGGCTGATCGATTGGCTCGTGGCGGAGTTCAAGCGCGACCAGGGGATCGACCTCTCCAAGGACCCCATGGCGCTCCAGCGGCTGAAGGAGGGTGCGGAGAAGGCGAAGATGGAGCTGTCCACGGTGCAGCAGACGGACATCAACCTGCCGTTCATCACCGCCGACCAATCCGGCCCCAAGCACCTGAACTACACGATCACGCGCGCCAAATTCGAGCAGCTGGTGGACGATCTCATCCAGCGCACGCTCGAGCCCATGAAGAAGGCGCTCGCCGATGCGCAGCTCAAGCAGGAGGACATCGACGAGGTGATTCTCGTCGGCGGCTCCACGCGCATCCCGAAGGTGCAGCAGATCGTGAAGGACTTCTTCAGGAAGGAGCCGCACAAAGGCGTCAACCCTGATGAGGTCGTCGCGATCGGCGCGGCCATTCAGGGTGCGGTGCTCACCGGCGAGCAGAAGGACGTTCTCCTGCTCGACGTCACTCCGCTGTCGCTCGGTATCGAGACGCTGGGTGGCGTGATGACGGTGCTCATTCCGCGCAACACGACGATCCCGACGAAAAAGGCCGAGACGTTCTCGACGGCGGACGACAACCAGACGACGGTCGAGATCCACGTGTTGCAGGGCGAGCGCGACCTCGCGCGCGACAACCGCACGATCGGAAAGTTCCAGCTGACCGGGATTCCGCCGGCTCCGCGCGGCATGCCGCAAGTCGAGGTGACGTTCGACATCGACGCGAACGGCATCCTGCACGTGACGGCGAAGGACAAGACCACCGGCAAGGAGCAGAAGATCCGCATCGAGGCGTCGAGCGGGCTGTCGGACACCGAGATCGACCGCATGGTGAAGGACGCCGAGAAGCACGCGGATGAGGATCGGAAGCGTCGCGAGGAAATCGACACGCGCAATCGTCTCGACACGATGTCGTACGACGTCGAGAAGAGCTCGAAGGAGTGGGAAGAGCGGCTGTCGGAAGCGCACCGGACGCGACTCAAGGAAGCGCTCGAGCGCGCTCGAAAGGCGCTGCGGGGCGAGGACATGACCGAGATCCGCGCCGCGCAGGAGGAGCTCTCCAAGGCGTACAACGAGGCCGGTCAGTCGCTGTACGCCCAGGCCGGCACCGCGGGAACGGAAGGTTCGGAGGGCGCTGGTGGAGGCCCCACGCCCGGTGGACCCGACGCGCAGCCTGCGGGCACGCCGGCCGGAAAGGAGGACGATGTCGTGGAGGCGGACTACGAGATCGTCGACGAGAACAAGAAGTAACCTGGCATTCCGCTGACAACTCCCGAACGCCCGGCATGTGTCGAACGTTGGACACATGCCGGGCGTTTGACACGAGAGCGCGAAACTTGCGCGCCCTCGCCCGGGTAGCACAGGTTGGACCCATCACCATTTGGCGGATCGACACCATGTCCCGTGTATTCGCACGCGCCCGGCTCGGCCTCGTGGCAGCCGGCGCCTTCTTTGGCGGTCTCATTGTAGCCGCCGGCGTCAATCTCACGCCGTTCGGCTATGCGCAGCAGCAGGCCACTGCGCCGAAGCCGAGCGCCCAGGAGGTGAAGCCGCTCGCCGATGCGAGCCAGGCGTTCGTCTCCATCGCCGATCACGTCACGCCAGCCGTCGTGGCGATTCAGACGGAGCGTCGCGCGAGCACGCGCACCAATCCGCGACTCCGCGGCCAGGTACCGCCCGGACTCGAGGAGTTCTTCGACCAGTTCGATCCGCGGCGGCCGCAGCAGCAGCCGTCCCGTGGCTCCGGCTCGGGATTCATCGTCTCGCCCGACGGATACATCCTCACGAACAACCACGTCGTCGCCGATGCGGACCGCGTGAATGTCACGCTCATGGACAAGCGTGTGTTCAAGGCGCGCGTCGTGGGCCGTGATCCGTCGACCGATGTCGCCGTGCTCAAGATCGATGGCGAGCGCTTCCCCGCCGTGACGTTCGGTAACGATCTCAACACGCGCGTGGGTGAGTGGGTGCTCGCCATCGGCAACCCGCTCGGTCTCGACTTCACGGTCACCGCCGGAATCGTGAGCGCGAAAGGACGGAGCGGCGAGCTGCGCGGTCTCTACGAGAGCAGCTTCGCGATCGTCGACTACATCCAGACCGACGCCGCGATCAACCCCGGAAACTCGGGCGGGCCGCTGGTCAACATTCGCGGCGAGGTCATCGGCATCAATTCCGCGATCGCGAGCCAGACCGGATTCTACGCGGGTTATGGTTTCGCGATTCCGATCACCCTGGCGAAGAGTGTGATGGAAGACCTCATCGCGCACGGTCGCGTCCGCCGCGCCGTGCTCGGCATCGCGATCAACGAGGTGACGCCCGAGGATGCGGAAGCGGCCGGCCTCAAGGAGATTCGCGGCGCACGTGTCGACGGATTCTCCGATGAGTCGAGCCCCGCGGAGCGCGCCGGTATCGAGCCGGGCGACGTCATCGTCGCGATCAACGGGCAGCCCGTCGAGCGCGTGGCGGCGCTACAGCGCATCGTTCGCGGCTTCGAGCCCGGGCAGAAGGTGACGGTGGACGTCATGCGCTATGGCGAGCGGAAGTCCTTCCCGATCACCCTCGCGGAAGCGCCCCAGGAGACGCAAGTCGCGTCGATCGCGGGAGCCGGCGATCGCGATGATTCTTCGGTATCGAACGCGAAGCTCGGCATCTCCGTCGAGCCGATTCCGGTGGAGCTGGCTCGTCAGGCAAACCTGGATGCGGAAGCGCGCGGCCTGCTCGTGCGTGAGGTGGACCTGGACGGTCCGGCGAATCAGCAGCTGTTCGCGCGCACGGACGTGATCGCCGAGGTGCTGCGCCCCGCTCCGCGCCGGCAGGTGAAGACGGTGGCCGATCTCGAGCGCGCGCTGTCGCGGGTGCGCGATGGCGAGATCGTTTCGCTCTACGTGTACAACATCGGCGGCCGTCGCGATGGCAGCGAGCCGCAGGGACGTGTGGTGAATCTACGGGTGGGCGGCGACTGAGCCGGGGCAGTTGCAGAGTTGAGAACCACCAACGGGGAGCCGCTCGTGGCTCCCCGTTGTTTTTTGCTGAGCAGTAGCAGTGAATCGCTCGCTCCGCCATCAACAGTTGAACGCGGATTACGCAGGAACCCGCGGGTCTACACGGATCTCTCCTGGCGCCAAGAACCTTCCTAGCTCAGGAACAAAGAGGATGTTCTTGAGCTGCGCGAGGAGAGTTCAATGCACCGGGAACAACCCGCGGTTCCCGCTGGGTTCCCGCGTAATCCGCGTTCAACCTGTTGATGCCGAAGGCGCGCGATGCGCGAATCCCGAAGCTGAGCCTCGGAGAAGCTATGCGAACCCGAGCGCCGTCCTTAGCTTGAAGACACAGGCGAGAGTGGCGGAATTGGTAGACGCGCAGGACTTAGGATCCTGTGGGGAAACCCGTCCGGGTTCGAGTCCCGGCTTTCGCACTAAGTCGCGAAGCACACGCCTGTCGTGAGAAGGGGCCCTGTGACAGCCAGTCACGGGCCCCCTTTGGCGTTATCAGGCGGCTGCGCGAGCGTTCGACGGGTGTGGCTCACGCCTCCGAAGCGGCCTGGATGAGCTGTATCAGGAGCTGGGCCTGCAAGAGCAGCGTCTCAGCCTGCGACGCAGTCAGGACGTGATCGATATTCGTCAGGTCCGTCACCTGCTGCACGAAGCCTTGCACCACGGCGATCGCGTCCGCGTACTTTCCTCCGTGAAAGAGGTTGAGCGCGTGGTCGATCTTGCGCGTGAGCGCGTTTGCCTGCCCACCGTTCACGACGCCCGCGCTTTGTAGGGTGGCGACAGCCGACACGATCTCCACTGCCACGGTCGGCGCGTCGAGCGTGAGTGCAAGTCCGCACCGAACCACGAACAAGGCGTGGTGTTCTGCAGCCATCCTTGAGGGGACTGCTCGGAGGCTCGCGGTCATGGCAGCCCACGAGGAGAAGCACGCCCAGTGCGATCTGCATGAAAGGGGAGCGCATGGTCCCTCCTGTCGCCAGGACATTCCGGCGTCTTGAGGTGAGGAAACTCCCGAGCGGGTCGGTGCTCGGATGCGGCAATGACGAGGGCATACGGAGAACCCTTAAATGCGCGCGGCAGATCGCGCGTCTGACATGAACGCGACCGTTGAGTGGGCGATCCGGATATCCGCGCTTCCGATTAACCCTTGCGCCGTGTCAATACGTAATACTCCGAGCCGGGCGGGTAGCCACTCGCATCTCGCTCTGTGACGGTCCTTATCCTCCTGTTATCTTTCGCGACGATGAACATCGAGATTACCACGAAGAAGAGCGACGGCGTCGCGCGGCATCTGGAAGTCAGAGTGCCGATTGAGACCGTGGCCGACGCCGAAGACAAGGCGGCGCGCCGGTACGCGTCGAAGCTCCGCCTGCCAGGCTTCCGCCCCGGCAAAGCGCCGGCGGCGATGATTCGGAAGCGCTTCGGCCCCGCTATCCGTGAAGAGGCGCTCAACACCCTGCTCAACGAGGCGTACAAGGAAGTTCTCGAGCGCGAGAAGATCCAGCCGGCGGGACAGCCGCGCGTGGAGCACGTGCACTTCGACGAAGGCCAGCCGCTCACCTTCGAGCTGCACGTCGAGGTACGCCCCGAGATCGCGCTCGCGCGCACGACAGGGTTCCGTCTCCAGCGCAACCGGCGTCCGGTCACCGACGACCAGGTGCGCGATCAGATCGAGCATCTCCGCGACCAGCGTGCGGCGTGGACGCCTGCCGAGGAGAAGCCGATGCCCGGCGACCTCGTCACTGTTCAGCTCGCGACCGCCGACGAATCCGGAGCCATCCCCGAGCCCAAGCAATACCAGATCGTGCTCGGCGGCGGGCAGGCGATTCCGGGGATCGAGGAAGTGATCATGGAGGGCTCGCCGGGGCAGACGATCGAGCGGCCGGTGAAGTGGCCGGACGACTTTCCCGACGAGGCGCAGCGAGGCAAGACGAAGGCGGTTCGCGTCACCCTTGTCGACGTGAAGCGCAAGCAGATGCCGGACCTCGATGACGCGTTCGCGCGCGAGGTCGGCGACTTCGACTCGCTCGAGGGGCTGAACAAGACAGTGCGCGAGGACCTCGAGCGGCATGCTGACCGCGACGCCGATGCCGAAGTCCGGCAGAAGCTCGTCGACGAGATCATCTCGGCGAACCCGTTCGACGTGCCGCGCAGCTGGGTCGATCAGATGGTCGAAGCGTACATCGAGGCCTACCAGGTTCCCGAGGATGAGCGCGATCGCTTCCGCACCGAGTTCCGGGCCGTCGCCGAGCGTCAGGTGCGCCGCGATCTCGTCATCGAGACGATCGCCGAGAAGCAGGCGCTTCGCGCCAGCGAGAGCGACATCGACGACCGGGTGGCGGAAGTGGCCGGCCGACGCAACGCCGACCCCGGTCAGGTGTATGCGTCGTTACAAAAGGCTGGGCGAATTCGAGAGCTGGAACGGAGTATTACCGAGGATAAGGTTTTTGCGTGGCTGATGGAGCAGAACATCGTCGAGTAACTTCCGAAGACGTCGGAGATCAGACGTCAGGAGTCAGGAGTCAGAAACACCCGCGAGTCTCTGTCCTCCGAAATCTGATGTCTACCGTCCGAGATCCTCGGGTTCACCAGAGAATAAGGTATGTCTACGATTTACCCGCCCTACGTCATCGAACGCTCCAGCCGCGGCGAGCGCACGTACGACATCTTCTCGCGGCTCCTCATGGATCGCATCGTCTTCCTGGGGACGCCGATCAACGACGACGTGTCGAACATCGTGATCGCGCAGCTGCTCTTCCTGCAAGCGGACAATCCGGAGCGCGACATCCACGTCTACATCAACTCGCCGGGTGGCAGCGTCTCCGCCGGGATGGCGATCTACGACACGATGCAGTTCCTCACCGCGCCGATTCGCACGATCTGCATGGGCATGGCCGCGAGCATGGGGGCGTTTCTTCTCGCCGCTGGTACCGCCGGGAAGCGTTCGGCGCTTCCGCACTCGCGCATCATGATTCACCAGCCCTCGGGCGGTGCGCAGGGTACGGCAGCCGATATCGAGATTCAGGCGCGCGAGATTCTGTATCTGCGGTCGAAGATGAACGAGCTGTTCGCCAAGCATACGGGTCGCCCGGTGGAGCAGGTCGAGCGCGACATCGATCGCGACCGGTTCATGTCGTCGGAGGAGGCGCGGCAGTACGGCATCATCGACCACGTCATCTCCGCCGCCAAGCCAGTGGAGATGGCGAAGTAGCGGTTCGTGGTGCGCGCGTTAGGGCGCAGCAATCGTGTTTGTGAAATTGTTCACGAGGGCGTTTTCCCTCGGTTACGCTTGACCGGGTCGGGGGTCAATCATTACGTATAGGCGCCTCCCCGCCCCGGATTCAGACCGGTGCACCAGCGCGCCCGCGTCTCTCTGTCTCGAGCCACGAAATGTCCCACGACAAACACCTCCGCTGCTCGTTCTGCGGCAAGTCGAAGGACTCGGTCCGGAAGTTCATCTCCGGTCCGTCGGTCTACATCTGCAACGAGTGCATCTCGCTCTGCAACGAGATCCTCGCCGAGGATGAGGAGCGCGAGGTTGCCGAAGCCATCACGCAGGTCCCGACGCCCCAGGAGATCAAGGACGTTCTCGACCAGTACGTGATCGGACAGGAGAACGCGAAGAAGGCGCTGTCGGTCGCGGTCTACAACCACTACAAGCGCATCAACTCGCAGTCGTCGCGCGACGATGAGGTGGAGCTCGACAAGTCGAACATTCTCCTCATCGGCCCCACGGGCACCGGCAAGACGCTGCTCGCGCAGACGCTCGCCCGCATCCTCGACGTTCCGTTCACCATCGCCGACGCGACGACGCTCACCGAAGCGGGCTACGTCGGGGAAGACGTGGAGAACATTCTCGTCAGGCTCCTTCAGGCCGGCGAGTTCAACGTCGCCGAGTGCGAGCGCGGCATCGTCTACATCGACGAGATCGACAAGATCGCACGCAAGTCGGAGAATCCGAGCATCACGCGCGACGTCTCCGGCGAAGGCGTGCAGCAGGCGCTCCTCAAGATCCTCGAGGGAACGGTGGCGTCGGTGCCACCCCAGGGCGGACGCAAGCATCCGCAGCAGGAGTACATCCAGATCAACACGAAGGACATTCTCTTCATCTGCGGCGGCGCGTTCGACGGCCTCGACAAGATCATCGAGGCGCGCACGGGGCGGCGGCAGATCGGCTTCACCAAGGAAGAGATCCTGAGCGGAATGGCCGAGCAAGCCAAAGCGAGCCCGTTCGCCGAGGTCGAGCCGGACGATCTGCTGCGCTACGGGCTCATCCCCGAGCTCGTCGGACGTCTTCCGGTCACCGTCGCGCTCGACACGCTCGACGAAGATTCGCTCGTCCGCATCCTCAAGGAGCCGAAGAACGCGCTCACCAAGCAGTATCAGAAGCTCTTCGAGCTCGAGGACGTGAAGCTCACCTTCGAGGAGAGCGCACTCCGCGGGATCTCGCGCAAGGCGCTCAAGCGGGGCACCGGTGCCCGCGGCCTGCGCGCCATTCTCGAGGAGCTCATGACCGACGTGATGTTCGAGCTCCCCTCACGCGACGATGTGGTCGAGGTGAAGATCACCGAGCCCTGCGTCGTGAACGGCACGGCGCCGCTTCTGGAGATCGCGCCGAAGCGGCAGAAGAAGGAAGCCTAGGTGCTCAGGGTGCTCAGGGGAAACGACGAACGGGCCGCGCGAAGCGGCCCGTCTGCATTTTGCACCCTGAGCACCCTGAACACCCTGAGCACCCTGAGCACCCTGAGCGCCACCGCTTAAATTCCCCTTCATGCTCACCATCACCCGCGACGCCGAGTCCTGGGACGTCCCCGAACGGCTCCCGGTGCTGCCGCTGCGAGACCTCGTCGTCTTCCCGTATATGGTGGTGCCGCTGCTCGTCGGCCGCACCGCATCGCTCGCGGCCATCGAAGAGGCGGGGCGGAACGACGGGTGGCTGTTCCTCGTCGCGCAGCGCAGCGCCGACGTGCAGGAGCCGGGAGCCGCCGACCTGTTCCGCGTGGGTGTGGTTAGCCGCCTCGTTCAGACGACGCGCCTTCCGAACGGCACGATCAAGGTACTCGTCGAAGGCGTCGCCCGTGCGCGCGCATCCCGCTTCAGCACGGCCGAGGGACATCATCGCGTCTCGCTCGCGCCGCTTCCCCTCCAGCCCGGCGACGACGCATCGGCCCCCGCGGTCGAGCGCAGGACCGACGAGCTCTTCGAGGAGTACGTAGCGCTTCATCGTCGGCTTCCTGCCGAGGTCCTCAGCGTCACACGCGAGGCGGAAACCCCCGACAAGCGAGCGTTCGCGACCGCCGCGCACCTTCTCGTGCGACTCGACGAGCGACAGCGACTCCTCGAGTCCACGACGCGCACCGAGATGCTCGCGCGGATCGCCGAGCTGCTCGCATCGGAGCTCGAGCTGCTGCGGCTGGAACGAAAGATCGAGGACGACGTCAAAGGGGCGATCTTCCAGAACCAGCGCGAGTTCTATCTGCACGAGCAACTGCGCGCGATCCACCGGGAGCTCGGGCAGGAAGAGGCCGACGACTTCGACGAGCTCGAGGCCGCGATCGGACGCAAGGGATTCCCCGATCCGGTGAAAGCTCGCGCCGAGCGCGAGCTGCGAAAGCTTCGACGCACGCCGTCGTTGTCCCCCGAGGCGGCCGTCGCCCGCAACTACCTCGATTGGCTGGTCGCTCTGCCGTGGACCGAACGCTCCGACGACGCGATCGATGTCGCACGCGCACGCGAGGTCCTCGACGAGGACCATCACGGGCTCGAGGAGGTCAAGGATCGCATCCTCGACTACATCGCCGTGCTCGGCCGCGTCGGAACGCTGGAGGGGCCGATTCTCTGTCTCGTCGGTCCGCCCGGCGTCGGCAAGACGTCGCTCGGCCGCTCGGTCGCGCGCGCGCTCGGGCGTCGCTTCGTTCGCATGTCGCTTGGCGGCGTTCGTGACGAAGCGGAAATCCGAGGTCACCGCCGCACGTACATTGGCGCCATGCCCGGTCGCGTCCTCCAGGCGATGCGACGCGCGGAGGTCATCAACCCCGTGCTGCTCCTCGATGAGGTCGACAAGCTCGGACAGGATTGGCGCGGCGATCCCGCGGCCGCGCTGCTCGAGGTGCTCGATCCGGAGCAGAACCGGGCGTTCAACGATCACTACCTCGAGGTCGACTACGACCTCTCGTCGGTCCTCTTCGTGACGACCGCGAACTCGCTCGCGAACATACCGGATGCGCTGCGCGACCGCATGGAGATCATCCGTCTCCCCGGCTATCTCGATCACGAGAAGCACGCGATCGCCAGACGGTTCCTGATTCCCAAGCAGCTTCGCCTGCACGGGATCGATCCCGCCACCGTGACGTGGGACGATGCGACCGTACCGGCGATCGTGCGCGGGTGGACCCGTGAGGCGGGCGTTCGCGAGCTCGAGCGGCGTATCTCACGCATTGCGCGCAAGCTCGCGCGCACGCGTGCCGAACGCGGCGCGGAGCCCGTCGACGAGCGCGTGGAGCCGGCCGACCTGGCCACGCTGCTCGGGACTTCGCCCTTCGATGAGGACGACGTGACGCTCGATGACAAGGTCGGCGTCGCGTCCGGGCTCGCGTACACGGCCGTCGGAGGAGAAGTCCTGGAGATCGAGGTCAGCGTCGTGCCAGGGCGCGGAAAGCTTCAGCTCACCGGTGCACTCGGCGACGTGATGAAGGAGTCGGCGACGGCGGCAATCAGCTACGCGCGCGCTCGCGCGAAGCCGCTCGGACTCGAGCCGGACTTCCACCGGACGCGCGACCTGCACATCCACATTCCCTCGGGGGCAACGCCGAAGGATGGACCCTCGGCGGGAATCGCCATCGCCAGCGCCGTCGTGAGCGCGCTCACCGGAATCCCGGTGCGCGGCAGCGTCGCCATGACGGGCGAGATCACGCTGCGCGGTCGCGTGCTCCCGATCGGAGGGCTCAAGGAGAAGTCGGTGGCGGCGCTCCGCACGGGCATACGGGAAGTCGTCATACCCCGCGGGAACGCGCGCGAGCTTCCGGAGCTTCCGGACGAAGTCCGTCGTGCCGTGCGGTTCCACGTCGTGTCGAGCATGGACGAGGTGCTGGCGCACGCGCTGGCGCCGATGGCCGCGATGCCCGGAGTGCATGCATCGCAGACCGCGCATTGATGACCACCGCCCGCGCGACCGATCCACTGGTCATTCGGCGGCTCGAGTTCCTCGGCGGCCAGGCGTCGGCCTCCGGGTGGAAGCCGGAGAGTGAACTGCCCGAGATCGCCTTCAGCGGACGGTCAAACGTCGGGAAATCATCCCTGCTCAACGCGCTCGTCAGGCGGAAGGCGATGGCGCGCGTGAGCTCGACGCCGGGGAAGACGCGCGAGATCAACTTCTTTCGCGTCAACGACGCCTTTCACCTGGTCGACTTGCCGGGATATGGGTACGCGCGCGTCTCGAAGGCGGCACGCGACGCGTGGCGACCGCTCATCGAGGGCTATCTGCGGACGAGCGAGCAACTGCGCGGTGTCGTTCAGCTCGTCGACGCGCGACATGCGCCGTCGCCCGACGATCACCGGATGATGCAGTTTCTCGGTTCGCTCGGCGTACCGACGATCGTCGTCGCGACGAAGGTGGACAAGCTGAGCCGGGCGGAGCGCGAGCCTACGCTCGGCGCCCTGGCGGCGCAGCTCGCGATCGACGACGATCAGCTCATCGCGTTCAGCGTGCGCACGGGCGAGGGGCGCGACGAGCTCGCGCAGGCGATTGTCTCCGTGTTGGCGCAGCCATCCTGGAGGGAACAGTGAGCGCGCGGCATGCGATGGCGCTCGTCCTGCTGGCGGCGTGTGCGAGCGGACCGCGAACGGCTCCCGATACTCCGACCGATCCCACACCGGCGCAGCAGACCACCCACGATCTGCCCGTCGGGTTCGGCACCCTCCATCAGGAAGATCTCTCGCTGCGGATTCAGCTTCCGGCGGTGATGATCCGCGCGATCCCGCTCGATGAGTCGGTGATCCGCGTGCTTTCGCCGGACTCGTACCGGGCGCTGCACGATCTCGTCGCCAGTCGCCGCGTGGAGCTCGATGAGCGCGCGCGGCGCTACGGCGTGCGTGAGCCGAGTCTCTGGTATTTCTCCTACTTCGGGCTCCAGCCTGACGCTCGCTTCTCTCCGGAAGAGGTCGTGATCACGAGCGCGGGGCGAGTCTTTCGCCCTCTCGCCATCGTTCCGCTGAGTCCCGGGTTCGGTGAGCAGCGTCTCGAGCAGCGCGGCGTGCAGACGGCGATCTACGTGTTCGATGATGGGATCGACGTGAACCTTCCGCTCACGATCACCGTTCAGGGAGCACAGAGCGGCAACTGGGAAGCGAACATGCGTCGCATCGAGCGCGAGCGCGCACTGGTGCGCTCTCGGGCGGCGGCGCGCTCCGGTACCTGATCACCGAACGCCTACGCCTCCTCCCATGGCACTCCGTCCTCTTCGCGCGCTCACCCGCGCGCCCGGCTGGCGCGTCGTCGACGCGTGGCTCGAGCAGCTCGGCGATGCGCTCTCCCGCCCCGGAGCTGACCGCGCCGCCATCTGCCGCCAGACGCTCGCGGAGCTCACGTATCCCGAGTACGCGAGCAATTGGGAGACGGCGGTCGCAGACGAATCGCTCCCGCTCGCGACGCGCAGTGCCTTGTTGGCGCTCGACCCGCGCAACGTGACACTCGAGCCGGAGTACTACGCCGAGTGCGATGACGAGAAATTCCAGCGCGTGAAGCCGCTGCTCTGGCTCTGGTACTCGTTCGATCGCACTCCCCTCGGCGGACAAAACGTGGACGTGGGGGTTCGTCTCCGCCGGCTCGTCGCGCCGCTCATCTTCAAGCGGTGCGGCGCGAACTTCAAGGCCTTCCAGTACGTGGAGTTCTCGTTCGGCTACAATCTCGAGGTCGGGGATGACGTTGTCGTCCACCGTCACGTGCTGCTCGATGATCGCGGTGGCATCGTGCTCGGCAATCGCGTATCGATCAGCGACTACGCGAACATCTACTCGCACACGCACAGCATCGTCGACCAGAAGGACGTGACCGACCTCGAAACCGTGCTCGAGGACGACGTCCGCATCACGTACCACGCCACCGTGCTCGCCGGCGTGCGCGTCGGGCGCAACGCGATGGTCGGAGCAATGGCGGTGGCGACGAAGGATGTGCGCCCGTTCCACGTCAACGTGGGCATCCCGGCGAAGAGCGTGCGCGTGAAGCCGAACGCGCCACCGGAGGCGTATGCCACGGTGAGGCGACCGAGAGACTGAGGAGCTGACCGACGCCCGAGGACCGAGGAAGCGGCAGTTCATGGTCCGGCGCGCGCGCTTTCGACCCACTTCCTCGGTCCTCGGTCCTCGGTCGCTTACCTCACTCGCAGCACGTCCTCCATGTCCCCGCCGTCTCCGCCCGCCAGCAGCTCCACCGCTTGTCGCACGTTCGCGCGCTCGCTCGGCCAGGCGTAGCGGCTCGCGGCCACGGCTCCGGGAAGCCACTCGGCACGTGTGTGCTCCGCGCTCAGCGTGAGGGGGCCGTCGCGCACGACGGCGGCGAAGACCACTGCAAGCATGACCACGCCCTGCACGTGCAAGTAGAAGGGTTGCACCGTCACATTGTAGAGGCGCTCGACGGCGAGGCCGGTCTCTTCCTCTACTTCGCGAACGGCAGCATCCTCAGCGCGTTCCCCGGGCTCGATGCTGCCATGCACCGCTTCCCACGCCCCAGGACAGCGAACGCCCTCCGCGCGTTGCATGCACAGCGCATCCCACTCGCCATCGCGGCGCCGGAGGACGAACACGTCGACGACGCCGACGCGAACGCCGATCGGATCGCTCAATCTGCCTGACGAGCGCGGCCCAGCAGAGCGGCGATGCGCGCGCTCAGGGCCCGAGGCCGGAAGGGCTTCGTGAGGAAGTCGCTGGCTCCGTACTCGAACACGCGCACCTCGCTGTCCTCATCCCCTTTCGCCGTGAGCACGATGACGGGGAGCTGCGCCGTCGCGGGACGTGCTCGCAGATGGCTCAGCACGCCGTAGCCGTCGAGGCGCGGGAGATTGAGGTCGAGCACGATGATGTCGGGCGCACCACGGTCGACTTCGTCCAGCGCGAGAACGCCATCGCCCGCTTCGAGCACGGTAAAGCCCTCACGCTCGAGCAGATCGCGCAACACGCGCCGGAGCGGCTCTTCGTCTTCAACGAGGAGGACCGTCGCCTGCTCGCGCCTCGCGCGCTCCCTGGGCGTGAGGTCATCGAGCAGCTCGAACGCCGGTTCCGGAGCCCTGGGCGGCGCGGCCTCCTGCACCGAGCGCGCGCCTCCATCTCGATCCGGCGCCGCCGGGCGGCGTTGTGAGCCAGTCGTGCGAGCTGCGACGCGCGTCGGATCCTCCTGCGGCACCTCGAGCACGCGGAGGAGCTCCTCGATCGTGGTGTCGCCCGCAGCCACGCGACTCACCCCGGATTCCCAGAGCGAGCGCATCCCGCCTTCGCGCGCTGCGTCGGCGATGCGGTCGGCGCTCTCGCTCGCTGCGATGCGGCGCTCGATCTCGGGGTTGGTGATCAGTACCTCGACCACGGCCATGCGGCCCCGATAGCCAGTCTGCGCGCAGTTGTCGCATCCCGCCGCGCGGAAAAGCGGCGTGCCGGCGGGAATCCACGACCGCAACCGGTCGGGAATGGGATCCATCCAGACCTCCCGGCACTGCGTGCAGATGCGCCGGAGCAGTCGCTGCGCCACGATGCCTTTGAGCGCCGCGGCGAGCTTGTAGCTCTCGACGCCGATGTCGGTGAGGCGCGTGATGGAGCTCGCCGCATCGATCGTGTGGAGCGTCGTCAGCACGAGGTGGCCGGTGAGAGACGCCTGTACGGCGGTCGCCGCTGTCTCGCGGTCGCGCACCTCACCCACGAGCACGACGTCGGGGTCCTGGCGCAGAATCGATCGCAGCGCCGCGGCGAACGTGAGCCCGGCCTTCTCATGCACCTGCACCTGCACGATGCCTTGCAGGCGGTACTCCACCGGATCTTCCACCGTCACGATGTTCACGCCGCGACTCTGAATCTGGCGAAGCGCCGAGTAGAGCGTCGTCGTTTTGCCCGAGCCGGTGGGGCCGGTTACGAGTATGACTCCCTCGCGCATGTGCAGCAGCGTCTTGATGCGCTCGAGCTCATCATGACGAAGCCCCATACCGTCGAGGGAGAGGACCGTCGCGCGCGTATCGAGGATGCGCACGACGACTTTCTCTCCCTGCGACGCCGGGAGCGTGGACACGCGGAGATCGATCGGCACTCCGTTCACCGCGACGCGCGCGCGCCCGTCCTGCGGGCGAAGGCGGTCCGCGATGTCGAGCCCGGACATGATCTTGATGCGCGACACGAGCGGGATGCCCGCCGCGCGCGGCAGCACCATCGTCTGCCGCAGCACGCCGTCGATCCGATAGCGGACGGCAACGCCCCCCTCCTCGGGCTCGAGGTGGATATCGCTCGCCCGTGATGTGATCCCCTCGGCGAAGATGTGGTCGACGAGCCGGATGATCGGCCGCTCCGACGACGCCTTCTCGCCGCCGAGCTCGAGGTCTTCCGAGTCCTGAACGTCCCCGATCGACTGAATGTCGTAATTCGCGCTGACGTTCTCGAGAATCTTCGAGACGACGTTCTCCGGCCGGTACAGCTCGTCGAGCCGCTCGGTGATTCGAGTCGGCGCCGCGAGCGACATCTTCACGGTGCGCCCGGTCGCGAACGCGAGGGTGCGCTCGCAGTCGAGATCGTGCGGATCGGCGGTCGCGATCTCGAGCGCGGAATCCGTGATCGTCAGCGGGATGATGCGATACTTGCGCGCGAGAGGCTCCGGCACATGCTCGCGCGCCTGCTGCGTGGCGAGCGACAGGTTCGCGATCTTCATGTGGAATCGCGATGCCAGCGCCGTCAGAATCTCATCGTCGGTGATGAAGCCGCGACGCACGGCCGATTCCCAGTAGCTGTCCTGCGCAGCCGTCTTCAGCACCCCCATCGACTCCTTGGACAGGAGCGACTCGAGCGTGTGAAGCAGCCATTCGTCGCGGATGTGACGGTTGGTCACTGAGAGCCCGGTGTCCGGCGTCGGGGGATCGGCGTGGGGTGCAGCTGGGACGTACTCGCAGGACTTAGACGATTGAACACCGAAACCCGATATCTCACAGAACCCGCCAGAGCTCGGTGGTCAGGTCCGCGCTGAAAGTCCACTTGCCGTCCCGCAGCCCACGGGCGACGTCGAGTCTGAGGGCGTCGAACAGCAGGAGGACGCCCGCCCCCAGACTCGGGTACCAGCCTGCCCGCCGATCGCCCGCCGGTCGCGCCAGGAAGACCGTGTGGGCGTACGGTGCGAAGGTCATCTGCGGCGGTGATTGGCCGAATCGCCCGAGCGGAATAGCCAGAAAGGGCGCCGGCATTCGCCATTCGAGCCGCTGCGTCCCGCCCACCTCGGCGACCAGCTCGTGGTATCGATAGCCAGGTCCACTCACTGGTCCGCCGAGGTACACGAGCTCCTGTGATGGAACCAGGGAGTGTGAGCCGTCGACGACCGCGAAGGTGGTTCGCGACACGAGGCGATGCGACGAGACCGGGCGCTCGATCGTGAGGTCGACGAACGCGCGAGCGGTGCGCGCGGCGTCCGACCCACCTGGAACATCCCACACGACTCCGTGCACCTCTCCCGCAAGGCGAAGCTCGGTGCCGCCGACCGAGAGCGTCGTCGGCCGCTCGAACGAGAGAGCGACTCTTCGCGCATCAGCGTGGAGCGCCGGGATCACGGGCTCGTAGGTCCCGCGCGACGGCGAGGCGACGACGTGCACCGCATCGTGCTCCTCGTAGGAAAAAGCCAATCGCCACGAGGCGCCAAGGGTGCGCCCCAGCTCGAGCTCGACGCCGGCCGCCCGCACGTCGTACGGTTGCGTCGCATCGCTGCCGAACTCCTGCGCAGCGATGGAGTTGATGAGGCCAGACCGCTCGACGATGTCGCCGGCGTCACGGTACTCGCGCTCGCCGAATACCCGCACCCCGCGGCCGTTGGCGCGCATCCATGAAATCTCCGCGCGCGGCTTGAGCTGCTCGTCATCGAAGCCGTACCGTGCGTACACGGCCGCTCGGACTCCTCCGCCAAGTGCGCGCGACACACCTCCGCCGACGGCCAGCCCTTCCGCGCGACGAACGCGAATGACGTCAGAGGCACCCCGCGCGGCGAGGGTCGCACGCCGCGCGCGCGCCAGCGCCTGACCGCGCACCAGGCGACGGGCCTCTTCCTGGATGGTGCGCACCTCGGGATCGCTGGGCGCGCGCACGTCGGGCGGCAGCGAATCGAGAATGGCGCCGCCCCACGCGTGCGAGCGCATCACTCGCTGCGGCGCCTGAACGATTTCGGGCCCGGCGAACATCGCGGCGTCGAGACCGACGTTGACCTCGTGACAGCAAATCTCCCAGCGCCCACGGATGATGCCGCGGACTGGAAAATCCATCCACGTGCCCGACCGTCGGATCTCGACCTCCTGCCGTCGCGGCAGCCAGAAGCGGTTCCCGACGAGCGCGTTCTCGAGCACGATCGCGAGGTCCTCGAGCTGCCGGTCGACGAAAGCCGCGCGTGTGAAGTTGAAGGCCATGCGCACGAGCTGCGCGCTCCCCCGCTCGATGAACAGCGCCCCGATGACGCGAGGCTGGGTGTCATCGACCGGCCGCACTCGCACGATGGCGACGCGGATAGCGCGATCGGGAAGGCGCATCTCGATCGAGTCGCCGATCGCGAACTCGTACTCGGCGAGCCCCCGCGGGCTGAGCGGGTGCGGTACGTCGCGGACCTCGTCGCCTTCCCCGACGCGGATGACCTCCGGGAAGTTGTTCTGGACGATCCCCAGGTGGTCGCGATGGTACGCGATGTCGGTGGGGAGCAGCAGCGTGTCCCGGCGGCCGACGATGCGCTGCTTGCTGAGTCCCGGGGCCCGCCAGTACACTTCGAGCTCGAGCTCGTCCGCTTTGACGACCTTCGGCGGCTCGGTGAACCCTTCGCCGAGCTGGGCGAGAAAGGTGAGATAGCCGTGCGCGGTGGCGCGCCAATCGTGTAATGCGGTGTCGGCGAGCTGCTGCTCACGGAGCGCGGTGGCGCGTTGCACGAGCGCCATGGTCGGCGCGTCGTTCCATTCCGATTGCGCCCGAACGGGCACGGCGAGCAGCCCCAGGAGACAGCACGCGGCTGCCATCACCGCGAAGAGGCGGAGCATGACGAGCGAATATCGCGGCGCGCACATCGGGCGGCAAGCGCGCAGTCAGTGACGGCGGAGCTATTCATCGCGCGCGCTCGCGATACGGACAGGGAGCGCGTACTGGTGCCGGTGTGGCGGGATGTGCTTCTCGACACCGACACGCCCGTGTCAGCGTTCGCGAAACTGAGACGCGGACCTTTCGCGTTTCTTCTCGAGTCCGCACCTGCGGGCGGCGAGACGTGGGCGCGCTACACGTTCCTCGGCACCGAGCCACGAGGTGCCTGGAGGCTGCGCGACGGCCTCGTCGACGAGTGGAGCGCGGAGAGCGGCTGGCATGGCGCGCGGCGGCCGCCGGATCCCATCGGCGATCTGGGCGAGTTGCTGCGACGGTACGAGCCGCTCGAGGTCCGCGAACTCGGCGCGTTCTGGAGCGGCGCGGTCGGCTACTTCGGTTACGACGTCGTGCGTCTCATCGAGCGCCTGCCCAATGCGCCGCCGCGCACGCTCGACGTTCCCGACGCGCTCATGGTTCTCACGCGAGCCGTCGTGATCATCGACAACCTGCGATCGCGTGCGCGCATCGTGGTTGGCGTGCCGGTGGAGTCGTCGCTCTCCGAGGACGCGCTACGCTCGCGTTTTCGCGACGCCGAGGAGGAGATCGACGCCATCGCCGCTCGATTGCGCGAGCCGGTCGAGCTGCCCGCGCTCGATGTCGAGACGAGGGCGGTCGCGTCTCACGCGCGTAGCTCGATTGCGCAAACCGATTTCGAGGCGCACGTGCGGCGCATCAAGGAGTACATCGTCGCCGGCGACTGCTTCCAGGTGCTGCTCGCCCGTCGCCTGGAGATGCCACTCGACTTCGACCCAACCACGCTGTATCGAGGGCTCCGCGCGCTCAATCCGTCGCCCTACATGTTCCACCTGGTGCTGGACGATGTCGAGCTCGTCGGGTCGAGCCCCGAGCTGCTCGTCCGAGTCGCGGGGGGGCGCCTCACGGTGCGGCCGATCGCGGGCACGCGGCCGCGCGGGATGACGCCTGACGAGGACGCGGCGCTCGCGGCCGAGCTGCTCGCCGATGAAAAGGAGCGTGCGGAGCACGTCATGCTCGTCGACCTCGGCCGGAACGACGTCGGCCGCGTGGCGCGGTTCGGATCCGTCGAGGTCAGCGAGCTGTTCGGCGTCGAGCGTTACAGCCACGTCCTTCATCTCGTCAGTCAGGTTGATGGCGCGCTGCGGCCCGAGCTGGATGCGCTCGACGCGTTGCGTGCGACGTTTCCCGCGGGGACGATGACGGGCGCTCCCAAAGTACGTGCGATGGAGATCATCGATGAGCTCGAGCCGGAGCGACGCGGCCCCTACGCCGGGGCCGTAGGGTACATCGCCGCGGGCGCGACGCGCATGGATCTCGCAATCACCATTCGCACGTGTGTCATCGCCGATGGCAAGGCGTCGGTTTCGGCAGGCGCGGGGATCGTGGCTGACTCCGTACCGCAGCGCGAGTGGGAGGAGACGGAGAACAAGGCCCGTGCGCTGCTCACCGCGATCGGCATGGCACGGCGCGCGCTAGAAGCGGGCGCCGCCGCGCGCCATATTTGACCGCCCCATGCGCCTGAAGCTGATCAGTACCGATGGCACGCAGTCATTCGAGCTGCGCCCGGGCCCCCCGCTCGTCGTTGGGCGCGCCCCGAACAGCGACATCCCGATCTTCGATCCCACGATCTCGCGGCGGCACGCCGAGGTCGAGTGTGGCAACGGGCACTTCGCGATTCGCGATCTCGGCTCCAGCAACGGCACGTACGTCAACGGCGAGCGCGTGACCGACCGCGCCTTCACGCCCGGCGATGTCATCACTTTCGGGAAGGTCTCGTTCCGCGTTACCGAGGCGCCGGAGGTCCCCGCGCCGGCGCCTCGTCTGTCCGCTGGCGTACCGACACCGGACACCGGGCCGCGAATCAGCGGGACGATCATCCGGCAGCGTCCTGCGCTGGGCGGCTCGCTCGGTGGAGCGCTCGGACCCTCGCCCCTTCTGACCGGGAGATTGCGCTCGTCGGCGCCGGACATCACGCGTCCCACGACCGACGATGACGACCGCGACGATCAGCGCCTCGCGCTGCTCGTGGAGGTCGCGAAGGGGCTCTCCGGCGCGGTCGACATCGAAGGGCTGCTCGACAAGATCGCGACGTTCGTCTTCCAGATTTTCGACGCCGATCGCGTGGCGATCAACCTCCTGGGCGAGCGCGGCGAGATGCTGCCCAAGATCTCTCGCGACCGCCGCGGAACCGAAGCCGGGCGCACGATCCCGCAGTCGATCGCGCGCAAGGTGATTCAGGAGAAGGTCGCGGTGCTCACCGACAACGCCCCCGAGGACGAGCGCTTCGGCGGGCAGTCGATTCTCATGCAGAGCGTGCGCTCGGCCATGTGCGCGCCGCTGCTGGGAACCGACCACGAGGTACAGGGAGTCCTGTACGTCGACAATCAGGCGGCGACGCATCGCTTCGGCGATGACGACCTCGACTTCCTCGTGGCGTTCTCGGGAATCGGCGGCGTCGCCATCGAGAACAGCACGTTCGCCGAGCGCATTCGCAAGGAAGCGCTGGTGCGCAGCAACTTCGAGCGCTACTTCGCGCCGTCGCTCGCAGCGCGGATCGCGAGTGCACCCGATGCGGTGCGCCTGGGCGGCGACAAGCGCGCGATCGCCGTACTCTTCAGCGATATTCGTGGGTTCACCGCACTTTCGGAGTCGATGAATCCCGACGGGATGGCGACGCTGCTCAGCGAGTACTTCACCGAGATGGTCGACTGCGTGTTCCGTCACGGCGGAACGCTCGACAAGTTCATGGGCGACGCAGTCATGGCACAGTGGGGAGCGCCGATCGCCGGCGACGACGACGCCGATCGCGCGATGACGGCGGCGCTCGACATGATGCGCGGGCTCGACGTGCTCAACAAGAAATGGCGCGCGGAAGGCAGGCCCACACTTCAGATCGGTATCGGTCTCAATTATGGCGAGGCGTTCGCAGGAAACATTGGGTCGGAACGCCGGCTCGAGTTCACCGTGATCGGCGATGCGGTGAACACCGCCAGCCGCCTGTGCTCGGCGGCCGACGGCGGCGAGATTCTGCTCACCGACGACATGCGGCGCGCACTTCGCCATCCTCCGAAGCTCAAGGAGCGCGCGGCTATGGAGCTCAAAGGGAAATCGCAGGCGGTGCCCGTCTACTCGGTGGTGCGGAAGAAGTGAGGTCTCCGACCGCGCCGCCGGGTTACGAGCGGCTGCGCCGGCCCGGGGTGGAGGCCGTCGCGCGCTCGACGGTGGCCAACGCAGTCGGTGAAGCGCTGTCGGCGGGCACGCTCTACGACTATGCCGCACACCACCCGGACGCGCGGTCGCTGCGTGGTCGCGGGGTGGCGTACGCGGTTCCGCTCCCTGATGGAGTCACGCGCGTGGTGGTGCGCCGGTCACGGCATGGCGGATGGTTCGCGAGCCTCACTGGCGAAATCTTCCTCGCGCCGACGCGCGCCCCTCGTGAGCTCGAGGTGTCCCTGCGACTCACGCGCGAAGGCGTCCCGACTCCTGAAGTCGTCGCGTACGGCACGTACGAGGTCGCGCCGCTGCTCCGTCGCGCCGACGTTGCCACACGCGAGATTACGAGCGGGCTCGACCTCGCGAAGACGCTCGCGCAGCAGAGCGATCCTGCGTCGATCCGGAACGCGGTGCGCCTGGTTGCGCGCTTGCTCGCCCGGATGGCGCTGGCGGGAGCCCGACACCCCGATCTCAACGTTCGGAACGTGCTGATCGCGCCTGACGACAATGGCCAGCGCGAGGCCTGGCTCCTCGACGTCGACCGCGTGTGGTTCGACACGCCGCGCCACCCACGCGTCCGCGAGGCGAACCTGAGCCGTTTCGCACGATCGGCGCGCAAGCTCAGAGAGCGTGAAGGACTGCCGGTGGGTGAGGGGGAGATGGCGCTTCTCGCCGTGTTGTCGCGCGAGGAGGAGGAGGCACTGCCCTGACCCTCGCTCCGCTCGATCGCATCTGTATCGTGATGATGAGCGCGGTGGGCGATGCGGTGCACGTACTGCCGCTCGTCACCGCGCTCAAGCGTCACAACCCGAGCGCGCGCATCACGTGGATCCTCCAGCCGGGGCCGGCCTCGCTCGTTCGGGGTCACCCGGATGTCGACGAGATCATTCTGTTCGAGCGGAAGCGAGGGTGGCGCGCGTTCGCGAGCATCCGCCGGGAGCTGCGCGCCCGCCAGTTCGACATCGTCCTGTCGCTCCAGGTCTACTTCAAGGCCGGCGTCATCACCGCCTTCACACGTGCGCCGGTGAAGCTCGGGTTCGACCGCGCACGGGCTCGTGACTTCAACTGGCTCTTCACGACCCACCGCATCCCGACGCGGCCGAATCAGCACGTTCAGGATCAGTACTTCGAGTTTCTCGACGTCCTTGGCGTGCCTTACGAGCCGGTGACGTGGAGCCTCGGGCCGTGGTCACATGAAGCCACGCCGCGGCGCACGTTCCTGGCGACGCTGCCACGGCCGACAGTCACCCTCGTGCTTGCCACCAGCAACCCGCAGAAGGACTGGATTCCCGAGCGGTGGGCCGAGCTCGTGGACGTGTTGCATGAGGGGTTCGGCTTGCGTCCCGTGCTCGCTGGCGGCCGCAGCGCGCGAGAACAGGAGGTGGAGGCAACCATCATGCGGCTTGCGCGACACACGCCGCGTTCCACGTTAGGCGTTCCGCTGCGGGAGCTCGTGTGGCTCCTGAATGCGTCGGAGCTCGTGATCTCACCCGACACGGGCCCGCTGCACATGTCGGTCGCGCTCGAGACACCGGTGATCGGGCTCATGGGGTACAACAATCCCAAGCGAATCGGGCCCTATCGGAAGTACCGCGATCTCATGCTCGATGCGTACGGCGATCCCGGAGAGAATTACCCGATCTCGATGGAGCATCGCGAGAACCGGATGCAGCGCATTCAGGTGGCCGACGTCGTGGATCGTGTGCGGCTGTGGAAGGCGCGGTATGCGTCGCGGTGATGGTCAACGGGGACGAAGGGACGCGTAGACCTCGAGCGTCCGCTCGACCATCCGATCGGCGGAGAAGTCTTTCACCCGCTCCCGGGCCCGCGCGCTGATCGACGCCGCTCGGGAGTGATCCGAGAGCAGCCGCACGACATTCTCAGCCAGCGCCTGCGCATCGCGCGGGGGCGACAGCAAGCCCGTCTGTTCGTGCGTCACGACCTCGGGGATGCCACCGGCGCTCGTCGCGGCGATGGGGACCCCGAATGCCATCGCATCCAGAAGCACGCTTCCCATTCCCTCCTCGGCCGAGCTGAGCGTGGCCACGTGAGCCGCTGCGAGAAGCTCGTCGGCGTCGGTTCGGAAACCCGTCAGGACGAGCGCCCTGTCGAGGCCGAGCCGCGCGGCCTCGGCCTCGACATCGGAGCGCAGTGGCCCCTCGCCGACCATGAGCGCCCGAAGCGCCGGCACGCGTTGACGGGCGATCGCGATCGCGCGGACGAACGTCAGCGGGTCCTTGTGCGGCACCAGCGCCGCCACCTGCACCACGAGCGGGCTCCCGGGCGGCAGACCGAACGACTCCAGCGTGCCGGGGGGAATCGGCGTGACGCGGCACGAGAGATCGACGCCGTCCGGAACGACGTGGATGCGATCGCGCCGAACGCCACCGGCAGCGACGATCTCGGCCACGGCGCGTGAGACGGCGATCACGGCACTCGCGCGTCCGTACTTGAGACGCGTTCCGAGATTTCGCTTGAGCGGAAAGTCGACGCGCCGGGCGATCACGACGTGCGCAGTCGTCCCAATGTACCCGAGGGCGGCCAGGGCGGCCGCATGCGCCGTGTGCGCGTGAACGATGTGCGCGCCGGAGCCGCGAATCAGACGGCGCATTACAGCGGCGGCCCGAATGTCGAGCTCGCCGTGAGCGGTGAGGCCGATGACCTCGAGCCCGCGATCGCTCGCTCGCCGGGCGAGCGCATCGCCTGGGCGGGCGACGATGACGGCGCGGTGCCCGCGATCACGCATGCCGGCGGCGAGCCAGAGCACCTGACGCTCACCGCCTCGCCAGCCGCGCTCCGTGTCGACGTGAAGAACCGTCAGCAGCGGAGCGCCCCGCGTACGATCATTTTCTGATCCGATACTGCGGATCGTTGTACATCTTGAACTGCCGGTACACCTTGGGCACGACGCGCCCTGACGCCACGTCGGCGAGTAGCTGCGTGAGCTCTGCGGCGAGATCGTCGCGCTGCGTGCGGAGCACCTCGATGCGCCCGCCGCAACGCTCGCGGAATTCCAGCGTCGCGTCGGGCCGATCGGCCTGCTCCTGCATGTGATAGATCTTGAGCTCGACGATGCTCAGCTTGTCGGCGAGCCACCCCACCGTCTCAGCCACGACGCGCGCCCGCCTCGCGCTGCGCTTCACGCACCGAGTTCATCACCGCCTCATCGATGCGTTCGATGAGATCGTTGCGGCGCTGATTCAGCTTGTCGACTGCCCGCTTGGCGGCGGCCACCTGGTGATCGTCGTCGACGCGCGCCTTGTCCTCCTCGTGCCACAGCGCGATGTTCGTCTGCGCCAGCTGCGCGATCAGCATGCCGATCGTCTCGTCCATCATCACCTCTCCCGTTCATCAGGCACGTCGCCGGGTGCGGCGCACGCGTGGAACTTACAGGAGGCGGCGGACCGCGGCGAGCACGTCCGCGGGCGTCACCGCTGCCATCAAGGAAGAGTAGCGCGGATCGTCCGACGTCACACGACCCAGCGATTGGGCCGACTCGGAGCGAAGCGGGATCACGAGAGGATCATCAGCCGGGGCCCACGCCGCCGGCGGCTCCGGGCCGAAGATCGTCACGCGCGGGACGCCGAGCGCCGTCGCGATGTGCGCGGGCCCGGTATCCGCGGAAACGAGGGCGTCGCAGGCGGCGAGCGCCCCCATGAAATCCCGGAGGGCAGGGGTCGCCAGGCGGGTGAGCGAGCGCGATTGAGCGGCCGCGCGATCGACCTTGGCCGCATCACCCGGCATCTCGAACACGACCGGATGAACGCCGTGGGCATCAAGGGCGTCGGCGAGTGCTGCGAAGTGATCTGGCGGCCACTCCTTCGCGAGTTCGCCCGCCGACAGCACCATCGCGACGACCGGCTTCGAGCTCACGACCCCCAGGCGCTGGAGCATCGCCTCACCGGCGGCACGTTCTTCGGGAGCGAGGGCGAGGCTCGTGCGGGCCGTCGCGATGGGCACGCCAACCAGCTCGAGCAGTCGCTGGCGCTCTCGCGCGACGTATTCCGTTGGTCGTCCCGCTCTCGCCAGACGGTGCGTGTACACCCAGCCCCAGCCGCGCACGCCGAAGCCGACGCGCACTCGCGCCCCAGAGACCCGTGCGAGCGGCGCTGTGCGAGGCGAAGATTGCGGATCAATCACCCAGTCGTATCGGCGCGCGCGGACCTCGGTCCAGTTGCGCAGCGTACGAAGGCGGTCATACACGAGGCGCGCGTCGATCAGCGGGTGATGCTCGAGCAACGGTGCCGCGCGATCGCCGACGAGGAAGTCCAGTGCGGCATCGGGGAACGCCCGCCGCAAATCAGGGAGCAGCGCGGTCGACAGCACGACGTCGCCGAGACGGCGAAGCTGCGTGACGAGAATACGGCGCGGCTGCGTGACGCGCGGTGGCTTCACTCCGCCTTGTGCCACAGCTTCGCGTACTGCACGAAGGCGTAGAATCCCGCCATCACGGCGTGGATGACCCCTGCCCGTCCATCGAGGATGCCGAGCTTGAAGATCAGACGCGACGCGATCTCCCACTCCAGCCGAAGGTAGTGGAGCATCGAGAACCGCCGCCGGGCATCGCGTTTGCGAGCGGTGGCGAGCTCCGTGTATCGGTTGATCGTGTCGATGTGCTCGCGCAGCTCGCGATACTTGATGTGATCGAGCGCCCCGCGAAGCCGTTCGGTTCGTCCCTCGACGATGAGATGCTCGTGAACCGGAAGCGGCGCGAAGTGCGCCCCCTGCCGGCGCACCAGCCGCAGGATCCACTCGGAGCCGGCGCCGCCAAACCGCAGGCGTCGGCCGAGGTACACCATCGTGCGCCGCACCCAATAGCCATCAGCCGCGCCCGAATCGCGAAGCACACGCGCGATCTCGCGCGCGAGCGCGGGCGTCACGCGCTCGTCGGCATCGATCGACAGAACCCACTCACCGGTGGCGCGCTCGAGCGCCGCCTGCTTCTGCTGTCCGAAATCGTCGAACGCGCGCGTGCCGACCAGCGCTCCGAACCGTTCGGCGACGGCAACCGTCGCATCGGTCGAGCCGCCGTCGAGTACTACGATCTCGTCGGCGAAGTCGCGCACGGTCGCCAGACAGTCGGCGAGATGTGCCTCCTCGTTACGAACGATCACCACGACCGAGAGGACAGGCGGCACGGGCAGGCGGGACGCGTTAGACTGTGGGCACGAAATTCGAGCCGAATCGTACCGTCACCCTGATCGAGGCGCTATATCCTGGAGCCAGCGCGCATCCTCCTCGCGAGTCTCGACAACGTCGGCGACCTCGTGTTCGCATCGGCGCTCGCGCCGCCGCTCCGCGAGCGCTTTCCTCGTGCGAGCCTCGATCTCTGGTGCAAGGCATACACGGCCGACATCGCGCAACTCGTTCCGGGGGTCACGCGCGTCATCGCCTCGGATCCGTTCTGGGATCGTACGCCCGGGATGGGAACAGGAGGACTCGTTCCCTTCGTCCGTGCATTGCGCGACATCCGCCGCGCGCGGTACCACCTGGCGGTTCTCGCATCGTCACAGTGGCGGGTCGCTGCCGCGCTCGCCCTCGTTCGGGTTCCCGAGCGCATCGGACGAAAGCGACGGCGCAATGCGCGGTGGCTCACTCGCGTCCTTCCCGAAGAGAGCCGATCACGACCCGTCGTGATCGAGCTCGGCGGCATCGTGCAGGCACTCGGCGCGACGCCGCGCGCACATTACGAGCTCGATCGCGCCCCACTCGAGGCGCGGCGCGCGTCCTTCGCGCAAGTCCTCGGCGTCGGGCACCGCGTCGCGCTGCACGCGTTCGCCGGGAGTCGCGCGCGATGCGTGCCGATCTCGGAGTGGCGCACCCTCGGTCACGCGCTCGTGCATCGCGGGGTGGGCGTCGTGTGGATCGGATCGCGTGCCGAGCTCGCGGAGGTGCGGAGTGGCGGCGTGCAACCCGAGTGGACGTTCGCGGACTCGTTCGGGAGCAGCTCGCTGATAGATGCCGCCGCGCTCATCTCGCTCTGTGGCGCATTCGTCGGTCATGACTCGGGACCGATGCACATCGCCGGCGGGCTCGGTGTGCCGGCGCTCGGGATCTTTGCGCCCGGCGAGCCGGAGCGCACGTTTCCACAGGGTGTGGGCGCGTCACGCGTCATCGCGCGGCCATCGCCCGCAGGGATCACCGCCGAAACGATGCTGCGCGAGCTCGACCTGTTGACGCATCTCGAACCACGGCCTCGAGCGCATCGATGACTGGAGCGGCCTCGAGCGACTCGAGCGTGGGACCCGGGCTGTAGACGACGCGGCCCGGCGTCTCGTACGGTTCGAAGATGCCCGATCCACCGACCATCATGACGACGGACGGCTTCGCGAACGCTGACGCGGCATGCGCGATGCTCGTGTCCGGCGTGAACACGACGTCTGCCGATTCCACGAGCGCCATGGCGTCGCGAAGACCCGGGACCACGGCGCGAGCGGGGCTCTCCTGCGCGATCCGCTGCGCCTCGCTCAGCTCCGCAGGCGGCGCCATGACGAGGATGGTGCTCCCGCGAGCCGCGAGCCGCGCGGCTCGAATCGCCGCTACGACCCGATCGGATGGCCAGCGCCGTCGCGGCTCACCGGCGGCGATATTCACGAGGATCCGCGGACGCCCTGCCCCGCCCGCACTCCACTCTCTCTCCGCGCGAGCCTGCTCGGCCCCATCGAGAAAGAGCTCGGGGCGCCAACTCGTTCCCTCGATCGTGACGCCGAACGGAGCGGCGGTCATCGCCGATTGCACGATCTGATGCGCATCGCGCGCCGCGGCGCGTACCGGCAGCGTGTAGATGAAGTCGTTCGCGCGTCCTCCGATGCCGATCCGGTGGCGCGCCCCCGTCGCGAGCATGAGCATCAACATCGTCACCGAAGGCTGGAGCACCATGCCATCGATCACGGCGTCGTACCGCTGGCGCCGCAGCGCGCGCGCCGATCGAACGAAGGACGCGAATCGCTTGCGGTCGAGAATCCACACGCGGCGGACGTGCGGATTCCCGGCGAGCACGATTGCATTGCTCGGCGACGCGAGCACGTCCAGCTCGATCGTCGGGTGCGATTGCGCGATCGCGCGGATGAGCGGGGTCGCCATGATCATGTCGCCGATGCGGTCGTACCGCAGGTACAGCACGCGGTGCGGCCGCGAATCCCACCGTGGCGCCCCCTGATCGCGTCGGCCTGCGAGCAGGGCCGCCAACGCGCGGAACACGATGCGCTTCCACGCGCGCTCGACCTGCTTGAGGGCGCGCTGCACTCGCGCACGCATCACCTTCTCGTTCGTGTCAGCATCTCGAGCACCGCGTCCGCGACGCGCCCCGGCGGAATCGCGGCGATGCGACCTCCTTCGGCGAAAAGATGGATGCCCTCTACACCGGCCGGCACCAACGGCTCGTGTCCGCGTGGCAACAGCACGACGACCGGGGTTCCCACGGCGGCCGCGGCGTGACCCAGACTGGTGTCCGGCGTGAGGAGGAGGTTGGACGTGGCGACGACCCCGAACGCGACGCGCAGCGACGGAATCACGGCTTTTGCGTCCACAGCGTGTGCGATCGCCGTCGCGCGCCCCTCCTCGCCAGGCCCCGCAATGACCGCCACCGCGACATCCGGACGCGACGCCCGGACCGCGCGAACCGCCGCGACGTACTCGGCATCGCCCCACTGACGGCACGCATTGAGCGATGAGATGTTCACGAGGAGCCGCGCGCCTCCGCCATGCGCGGCGCCCGCCCATTCCCGCTCACCCGCGCGCCGCTCATCCTCGGTCAGCGCCAACGCCGGCCGGGTCTCGATCGCAGCGGGATCGACGCCGAAGGGCGTTCCGAGCGAGGCTGTATACTCGGCGTGGTGCGCGCGCTCGTTTCGGGCATGCACGGGAATCGTGTAGACGAAGTCGTTCTCGCGATCGGCCATCCCGATGCGGTGTCGCGCCCCTGACACGAGCAGCAGCAGCACCATCGCCGCTTTGACCCGCCCGCCGAACTCTCTCCCATCCACGTACCGGCGGATCGTGCCATCGATGACCGCGTCGTAACGCTGGCGCCGCATTCGCGCGATGATCGTCGCGGGATACGTTAGGCGCCGCCCCGGCCGGAAGGCATGCACCTCATGGAGGAACGGAAGCCCCCGCAGCGCTTCCGCCGGCGCGGGCATTGTGAGCACATCGATCGCGATGGTCGGGTGCGCCTGCGCGATCGCGCGAAGGAGCGGTGTCGACATCAGCACGTCGCCGATGCCGTCGTGGCGAATGAAGAGCACGCGGTGAGGCCGCGACGACCAGGTGGGCGCCGGACGCGTTCGCTCGGCACCCAGCGCCGCGCTCACGCCGCGCAGAACGCCACGTTTCACCCCACGCTCGAGACGCTTGAGAAACCGCGGCGAGCTCACGTGTCGACGGTGGCCGGCGCGGACGCCGGTGCGCTGCGTACCCCGCGAAAGTCGTAGACGACGCCATGTCGTGCGAGCAGCGTCACCAGCCGCACGAGCGACAGTCCCATCACGGCGAAGAAGTCACCGTCGATGCGCTGCACGATCGTCGAGCCGTAGCCTTGAATGCCGTAGGCTCCAGCCTTGTCCATCGGCTCTCGTGTCGCGATGTAGGCATCGATCTCGTCGTCGCGGAGCTTCCGAAATGTGACGGGAACGATCTCCACCGCGGATTCGACGTGACCTCCGCGCGCGACCGCGACCGCCGTCACGACGTCGTGCGTGCGGCCACTGAGCTGGCGGAGCATCGCCGCGGCGTGCGCATCGTCGCGCGGCTTGCCGAGGATCTCGCGATCGATCACCACGATGGTGTCGGCGCCGATGACGACCGCACCTGGTGTCGATCGGGCCACCGCCTGCGCCTTGCTCCGCGCCAGACGCTCCGCGTGCACCAGGGGCGTTTCACCAGGGAGATACGCCTCGTCGAGATCGGCGGGAATCACCTCATGGGCAATTCCGATCATCGTCAGGAGCTCCCGCCGCCGCGGCGATGAGGACGCGAGCACCACCCGCGGCTCGTTCAGCGTTCCAGCCACAGCGTCACCGGTCCGTCGTTCACGAGATCCACGTCCATCATGGCTCCAAACTCCCCTCGTTCGACCCGCGCGCCCCGGCTGGCGAGACGCGCAAGAAACGCTTTGTAGAGCTTCTCCGCCGCCTCGGGCCGAGCGGCATCGATGAAGCTGGGACGGCGTCCCTTCGCGGCGTCACCGTACAAGGTGAACTGCGAGACGACGAGCAGCCCGCCCCCGATGTCGTCGAGGGCGAGATTCATTTTGCCGTCCTGATCGCCGAAGATGCGCAGGCCAAGGATCTTGTCGGTCATCCACGACAACCGCTCGTCGTCGTCACCGTGGGTGAACCCGACCAGGAGCAGGAGACCGGCGCCGATTCGCCCCGTGACGCGCGTCTCACCGCCGCCACGCACGCGAACCTCGGCGCGTGACACTCGCTGAACGAGAACGCGCACGGAAGCTCCCCTCGGTGTGATCGGCGGGAAGTTACCGTCGGTTCCCCCGTTGGGTCTACGGACGGGACGGCGAGATTGCGCCGCCCTTCCTCATTCCACCGTGACGGATTTCGCCAGGTTCCGCGGCTGATCGACGTTCGCGCCGCGCTTCACCGCGATGTAGTACGCGAGGAGCTGGAGCGGAACCGACGCGAGCACCGGCGTGAACATGTCGATCGTCTCGGGGATGCGGATCTCGTAGTCGAGAAGTCCCGCGAGCGCCGGCTCATCGCGGCTGGTCAGCGCGATCACGCGTCCGCCGCGCGCCTTCACCTCCTGGATGTTCGAGCAGATCTTGTCGAACACCGAATCGTGTGGCGCGATGAACACCACCGGCATGTTCTCGTCGATCAGCGCGATCGGACCATGCTTCATCTCGGCCGCGGGATAGCCCTCCGCGTGGATGTAGCTGATCTCCTTGAGCTTCAGCGCGCCCTCGAGCGCCGCCGCGAAGTTGTAGCCGCGCCCGAGGTACAGGAAGTTCGTCGCGTGCTTGAACTCCTCGGCGATGCGCTCGATCTCCGGCGCGGCGTCGAGGATCTGCTGGATCTGCTCCGGCAGCTGCTGCATCGCCTGAACGATGTTGCGTCCCTGAACCACCGAGAGGCTGCGCAGGCGGCCGAGCTTGAGCGTGAACATCGCGAGCGCGATCACCTGACTCGTGAACGCCTTCGTCGACGCCACGCCGATCTCGGGCCCGGCATGGATGTACACGCCGCCGTCCGACTCACGCGCAATCGTGGAGCCGACGACGTTCACGATTCCGATCGCACGCGCGCCACGCTGCTGCGCTTCGCGCATTGCCGCCAGCGTGTCGGCGGTCTCACCCGACTGCGAGATCACGATGCACAGCGTGCGATCGCTCACGATCGGATTCCGGTACCGGAACTCCGACGCGTATTCCACTTCCACGGGAACGCGCGCGCACTCCTCGATCATGTGCTCGGCGATGAGCGCCGAGTGCCAGCTCGTGCCGCACGCCGTAATGACGATGTTCTCGAAATGGAGCAGCGCTTCGGCACTCATGTCGAGACCGCCGAGCTTTGCCGTGCCCTCTTCGACCAGGAGGCGGCCGCGCATCGTGTTCTGGATGCTCGCGGGCTGCTCGAAGATCTCCTTGAGCATGAAGTGCGCGAACCCGCCGCGCTCGATCATGTCGAGATCCCAGTCCACGCGACTCACCTGACGGTCGATCTGGCTCGCTTCCTTGACGTCGAGAAGGCGGTATCCGTCGCGGCACAGGACCGCCACGTCACCGTCATCGAGATAGATGACCTGGCGCGTGTGCGCGAGGATGGCGGACACGTCGCTCGCCACGAAGTGCTCGCCCTCGCCGAGGCCGATCAGGAGTGGGCTTCCCTTGCGGGCGGCAACGATTTTGTGCGGATCGCGACCCGAGATCACCGCGATGCCGTACGTCCCTTCGACGTGGCGGAGCGCGTCGATCACCGCCGTCTCGAGAGTACCGTCGAAGTGCTCCTCGATGAGGTGCGCGAGCACCTCGGTGTCGGTCTCCGAGCGAAATCGATGTCCGCGGTCCTCGAGCAGGCGTCGCAGTGTCGAGGCGTTCTCGATGATCCCGTTGTGCACGACGGCGATCGTCTCATCACACGACGCATGCGGGTGGGCATTGCACGTCGTTGGCGCGCCGTGGGTCGCCCACCGCGTGTGCGCGATGCCTAACGTCCCGTGCACCGGGCTGGCGATGACCACCGACTCCAGCTCCGAGATCTTCCCGGCCGCCTTCCGGGTCTCGACACCCTTGCCGTTCATGATGGCGAGTCCCGCGGAGTCGTAGCCGCGGTATTCCAGGCGCTTCAGCCCTTCGACGAGGAGCGGCGTTGCGACGCGCGGTCCCACGTAGCCGACGATTCCACACATAGTGCGAGCACATCCGAAATCAGGTTTGCCTGCTCTTGGCCAGCGCTTCCAGTGGTGCCCGCGCCCGAGCCACCAGCGCCCGAGCCGCGTCCTCCGACGGCGCCTCGGCGATGACGCGAACGATTGGCTCGGTACCGGATGGCCTCACGTGCAGCCACCGGTCCGGCCACGCCAGGCGCAGCCCATCCTGTGTGTCCGCCGATGCGTCGGCGAACTCCTTCCGCAGCGCGCCATAGACCGCGTCGAGCGGCGCCTCCGGACGGCCCATCTTGTCTTTGACGATCGAGTATCGCGGATAACGGCCCACGATTCCCGATAACGGCTTGTCGTCGTCCAACAACAGCTGAAGGATCAGCGCGACACCAACCGGAGCGTCGCGACCCAGGTGGAGCTCCGGCAGGATGACTCCACCATTGCCCTCCCCGCCCACCGGGGCGCGCTCCTCGCGCATGCGAACGGCAACGTTCACCTCGCCAACGGGGGCGCGAACGACTCTCGACCCCGCCTCTTTGGCTATGTCGTCGAGGATCAAGCTCGTGGAGAGGTTCGCCACGACCGGGCCCTGTCGATGTCGCAAAACGACACGAGACGCGAGTGCCAGCGTGTAGTCCTCCCCGATCGCCTTCCCTTTTTCGGACACCAGCGCCAGCCGGTCGACGTCCGGATCGACGGCCATACCGACGTCCGCGCCGCTCTGAAGCACGAGCCGTTCCAGTTCCTGCAGGTTTTCGGCTACTGGTTCCGGAGGGCGCGGAAACCGGCCATCCGGCTCCAGATGGATCGCCGTGACGCGGCAGCCGAGCCGGTCGAGCAGCTCCGGAATGATCTTGCCGCCCGCCCCGCGAACGCAGTCGAGGGCGACCGTGAAGCGCCGTTCACGAATCCGCGGGACGTCGATCAACGGAAGCGACAGAACCTGCTCGATGTGTCGCGCGATCGCGGCCGGGTCTTCGATCACGCTCCCCATCCGATCCCAGGTGGCGCGCGGGATCTCCCCGTCGACCATGCGCCGCATCTCGGCGCTCTCGCTCGCCTCCAGAAAGGACCCCGTCGGCCCGATGAACTTGAGGGCGTTCCACTCGATCGGGTTGTGGCTCGCGGAGATCATGAGGCCGCCCGCTGCGCGGTGGTGCTCGACGGCGAGCTGGCAGGTGGGCGTGGTGGTAAGGCCAACGTCGATCACGTCGCACCCGACGGATTGAAGCGCCGCGATCACCGCCCGGTGAAACATTGGCCCCGACACACGCGAGTCCCGTCCCACGACCACGGTGCGGGCTCCCCAGCGACTCGCGGCCCACGCGCCGAAGCCGGCGGCGAACCGAGCCACGACTTCCGGCGTCAGCCCCTCGCCGACGCGTCCGCGCAGGCCGGACACGCTGATGATCAGCCCTTCGTACACACTCATCTCCGGGTTCAATGGGGCGAAAGCTACCGAGCCTCGAGACGCGCACCAAGGCGTTACGTCGCGCACCCGCGACGCGTTCTATGTGTGCCAGCAACACTGGATTTCCTGGTGCGCCCGACACGGCCACCGCCCCGGAGGCTCCCCCTGTCCTGGTCGTTCAGTTCGTGGGCATCGCGGCAGCCGTTTCGCCGCAAGATGGTCGCATTGACGGCGACCGCCATCATCGCGACGCTCGTGCTCGTTCTCACCCCGATCTACTTCGCGGGGCGAGAGCGTCTCACGACGCTGAACGCGATGAGGCTCTCGGCGATTGCCCGCAGCGCGGCCGTCGCCATCCCGGCCGACTCCATCGACATCATTTCGCGACCCGACGGGCGCACCGGGGCGGCGTTCGTCTTCGCCCAGCGGACCCTCGCCCGGCTCTGGCTCACGAATGGCGGCAACCTCGCCGAGCTGACGAACGGGCTGGCGATCGTGCGCCGCCAGCAGGCGCGCTACCGCTATCTCGTGCACTCGCAGTGGAAGGCGGGACAACCACAGTACAGCCAGCTGCTCGACGCACCCGAGGGCCTCGCCGATTCACTCGCCCACAACCGCGGTGGAACGACGCCGCTCTATCGCGATGCCGCCGGCGGACGTGTGCTCACGGCGGTCGCGCCGATCGTTCGCGCCGACGGGACCGCGGCGGGCTTCATCATCGCGACGCTTCGTGCGGATAATTTCTTGCGCGATTTCGGCGTCCAGATCCGCAATCTCGCCTGGCTCCCGCTCATCGTCATGATCTCGGCGATCGTCATCGCCGGATGGACTGCGGGTCGCCTAACGCGCGGCATCGAGGCGGTGGCATCGCACGCCGAGGCCGTCGCGCGCGGGAGTCTGCGGCAGGAGCTCGCATTCAAGTCGGCGGACGAAGTTGGCCGGCTCGCGGATGCGTTCCGCACGATGGCGTCGGGATTGCGCAGCCTGCTCCGCGACGTCGATGCGGGATCGAGCGAGGTCGCGGCCACGGCGGAAGAGCTCGCCTCGGGCGCCGAGGAGATGACCGCGTCGACCCAGGAGGTCGCGAGCGCCGCGCAAAGCATCGCCGACTCCGCCTCGGTGCAAACGCGCAACATCCAGAATGTCGTCAGCATCTCGGGGACGGTCGCGGAGCGGGCGCTCAAGGTGAGCGAGCACGCACGGCGCGCGCAGGGGGCGGCCGACAGCGTGGCCTCGAGCGCGCGGCGCGCGACTCAAGCTGCCGAGCAGGCGCTCACGAGCATGGGCGAGATCGCGTCAGTAACTCGTGAGGCGGTGCCGGCGGTGGCCGAGCTGGGCGAGAAGTCGCAGCGCATTGGGAAGATCACCGACACGATCGCCGGCATCGCCCGTCAGACGAACCTGCTGGCGCTGAACGCCGCCATCGAGGCGGCGCGCGCCGGCGAGCACGGCAAGGGTTTCGCCGTCGTCGCCGACGAGGTGCGCAAGCTCGCCGGCGAAAGCGCCCGCGCCCTCGACACCATCCGCAAGCTGGCGGTCGAGATGCGGAACGCGTCCGTGCGCACGGCCGAGCGCATCACCGACGTGAGCACGAGCGTCGCGGGCGGCGAGACGGTCATCCGCTCGTCGACCGCGGCCCTCACGCAGATCGCGCGCGAGATCGAAGGGAGCCGCGGCGCGGTGGCGCTGATCGTGGAATCGGCCGTCTCGCAGCAGGAAGAGGCAGAATCGCTCGCGCGCGAGATCGAGGCGATCTCATCGGTCGCCGAGCAGAATGCCTCGACGTCAGAGCAGGTCAGCGCGGTCGTGGAAGAGCAGACGTCGTCGATGATGCACGTGACGGAGTCGAGCCAGCACCTGGCGAGCATCGCCTCGAGACTGAAGGGGGCGATGTCGAGGTTCGATCTCTAGCCTTTCCCCACCGCCAGCTCGGCGATCGAGTGCTGCGTCGGCTGCGCGATGTCGCCACGGCGGACGACGGCCAGGAGCGCGCTCACCACGTGCGGGTCGAATTGCGGGCCCGCGTGCCGGCGTAGCTCGGCGAGTGCCTCCTCTATCGTGAGCTGCGCAGTGCGATACGGACGACCACTCATCATCGCGTCGAAGGCATCGGCAACGGCGGCGATTCGCGCCTCGCGAGGAATCCCCTCACCGGCCAGCCCATCCGGAACGCCGCGGCCATCGAAGCGCTCGTGATGCGAGCGGACGACGTTCAGCGCCACCGGTGAATCGCTGAGCAACGGAAGGAGGATGCGCCAGCCCAGCACCGGGTGCGTCATGATGTGCGCGTACTCGTCCGAGCTCAGGCGTCCCGGTTTGTTGAGCACATCTTCGCGGACGCCGATTTTCCCAATGTCATGCAAATGACCGCCGAGCTCGATCTGGCGCGCCGTGTCGCCGTCGATGCCCATCTCGCGCGCGATGAGCCCCCCGTACTGGCTCACGCGAACCGAGTGACCGCGCGTGTACGGATCCTTGAGCTCGAGCGCATCGGCGAGCGACTGAATGCTGGCAATGAAGAGCTCTTCCAGCCGCCTGGCCTGCGCGCGCACGCGCTGCTCGAGTGAATGGTGGTAGTGCCGGTTCTCGAGAAGCAGCCGGCGCTTCTCGAGCGCCTGCGACACGCGCGCCCGCACCTCCTCGAGCACGAACGGCTTGCCGATGTAGTCCATCGCCCCGCGGCCGAGACACTCGACGGCCACCTCGACCTCGGCCACGGCGGTGATCATGATGACCGCCACGTCGGGATAGCGCTCGCGCACTTCGCGGAGCAGCATGGCGCCATCCATCTTCGGCATGCGCAGGTCGGTAAGTACCAGGATGACCTGCTCGCGCGCGAGAATCTCCAGCGCCTCGACACCCGATCCGCACTCGAAGCAGGTGAAGCCATCCAGTTGCATGAGCCGCACGAGCGCCTGGCGGAGCCGCGGCTCATCATCCACGACGAGACATCGCCGCTCTTCGCGCACGGAAGGCGGAGGCGCGGGGTCGTAGCGGTAGTCGCGGCCCGACGCGCCTCCCCGCACTGGGGACGGCCGGTTATCTTGGGCGGACCACCCGTCGGAATTGCGCAATGACGAAGGTTTTCGAGGATGACCTCGCTGCCGGGATCGGCACGCGAGCGATTCATGCGGGACAGCGGCCGGAGCCCTTGGCGGGAGCGATCATGACTCCGGTCTATCTGACGTCCACTTATGTGCAGGATGGGCTCGGCCGGCACAAGGGCTATGAGTACGCCCGGAGCCGGAACCCCACCCGAGAGGCACTCGAGCGGAACGTCGCGGCGCTGGAAGGCGCCCAGCACGGCTTCGCCTTCGCCAGCGGAACGGCGGCCGTGGACTCCATCATGAAGCTGTTCAGGGCCGGAGACCACGTCGTCTGCGGCGAGAACGTCTACGGCGGGACGTTCAGATTGTTCGACCGGCTGCTCCAGAATTTCGGGCTCGAGTTCACGTACGTGGACACGCGCGACGCGAACCGCATCGAGGGAGCTTGCCGGACGGGGACCGTGGCGTTGCTGGTGGAGACGCCAACCAACCCGCTCATGCGGCTCACCGACATCCGGGCTGCGGGCGAGATCGCGCACCGCGTGGGAGCACTGCTCATCGTCGACAACACGTTCGCGACGCCGGTTCTCCAGCGGCCGTTCGCGCACGGCGCCGACATCGTCTTCCACTCGACGACGAAGTACCTCAACGGCCATAGCGACATGATCGGCGGCATCGCCCTCGTCAACGACGACGCGCTGGCCACCCGCCTCCAGTTCATCCAGAACGCCGGCGGTGCGATCCCCGGACCGTTCGATTGCTGGCTTGCTCTGCGCGGAACGAAGACGCTCCACCTGCGAGTCGCGGCCCACGACGCGAACGGTCGCAAGGTCGCCGCGTGGCTCGCCGACCGCCTGGGCGCGGAGCGGGTGATCTACCCCGGCCTGCCATCGCACCCGCAGCACGAGCTCGCGCGCGAGCAAATGTGCGGGTTCGGTGGGATGATCAGCGTGGAGATGGGCGGCCGCGAGGCCGCGGGGAGGGTCCTCGAGCGGACGCGAATCTTTTCGCTCGCCGAATCGTTGGGAGGAGTGGAGAGTTTGATCAGCCACCCCGCCACCATGACGCACGCTTCCGTTCCCGCGGACCGGCGCGCGGCACTTGGCATCACGGACGGGATGATCCGGCTCTCGTGCGGCGTGGAGGACGTCGGCGATCTCATCGCCGACTTGAGCCACGCGTTCGAAGGGCTGTAGGAAAGCGGACCGAAGAAAAGGGCACAATCCTCGACTTCGTCCTCGTTCCTCGGTCCTCGTGCCTTCCCACCTCGAGGTGATTCGCGATGCCCGATCGTAAGATCCTCACCCAGATCTCACCAACCGCGTGGGAGCACCCCGCAGACCGCGCTGCCCTGCAAACGCTCCGGGCAATCCCCGGCTTCGACGAGGTCGTGCGAAAGATCGCCGGCTTCTTTGGCGAGCGTGGCGTTCGCCATCTCTTCGCTGGCAACGCCGTCCGCGTCGGACCGAAGCAGCGTCCCAAGCTCTATGCGCTGTACGGCGAAGTGCTCGAGACGATGGACTGGCAAGGAAACAACGAGCTCTTCGTCACGCAGACGCCGTCGGTGAATGCGATGGCCGTCGGCTTCGAGCGCCCGTTCATCGTGATCAACTCGGGTCTCCTCGGCCTCCTCGACCGCGAGGAGCAACGGACGATCCTCGGTCACGAGCTCGGGCACATCATGAGCGGCCATACGACGTACACGACGATGGCACTCATTCTTCTCACGGTGGGTCTCCGCAATCTTCCCTTCCTCGCTGGTATGGCGCTCCTCCCGATCGAGCTCGCACTGTTCGAGTGGTATCGAAAAAGCGAGCTCTCCTGCGATCGCGCAGGCTTGCTCTCGGGGCAGGACCCGACCGCGGCGATGATGGCCGAGCTGAAGATGGCCGGTGGCCGGCCGCGCGCGCCGGGCGCGGAAGCCCATGGCATGGATGACGACGAGATCAACCTCGACGAATTCCTGGTCCAGGCCGAGGAGTACGAGACGGGCGGCACCGCGATCGACAGCGTCTTCAAGTTCCTGAACGTCGCGTTCCAGACGCACCCCTTCCACACGGTGCGCGCCGCCGAGCTGCATCGTTGGGTGCGATCGGGCGCATACTACCGCGTCCTCGAGGGCGACTATCCGCGCCGGGGCTCGGAGCCGGAGCGACCGCTTCGCGACGACTACGTGGAGGCGGGCAGCTATTACGAGCAGCAGGCCAGGCAGGCGATGGACCAGGTGGGTGACGTGCTCAACCGCGCGAGGGAAGCCTTCACACAGGCGGTGCGCGGCCGGTCCAAATGAAGATCCTGCTCGTCGGAGGCGGGGGACGCGAGCATGCGCTCGCGTGGAAGCTCTCGCATGACGACGAGTCGATCGAGTTGATCGCAGCGCCCGGCAATCCCGGCATCGCCGGGATCGGGCGCTGCGTCGCAGTGGACTCGGCCGACATCGCAGGGCTGATCGACCTCGCCGCGGCGGAGCGACCCGACCTCACCGTCGTCGGACCGGAAGCGCCACTCGCCGCCGGCCTCGTCGATCGGTTTCGCAGCGCGTCGCTCCCGGTGTTCGGACCCACGCGCGCCGCGGCCGAGATCGAGACATCGAAGGCGTTCGCGAAGGAGCTGATGGTGCGCGCCGGCGTCCCGACTGCGCGCGCCGAGCGCCACACCGATCCCGCGGCGGCGCATCGCTGCGCCGAATCGTTCGGCGCTCCCGTGGTCATCAAGGCTTCCGGTCTCGCCGCGGGAAAGGGAGTCGCTGTGTGCGAGAGCATGGAGGAAGCGCACGACGCCATCGATGCCATGCTTCTCCGGAGCGTGCACGGTGCTGCGGGATCCGAAATTCTCGTCGAAGAGTTCATGCAGGGTGAGGAGCTCTCCGTGTTCGCGCTCACGGATGGTCACGCGCTGCTCCCGATGCTGCCGGCTCAGGACCACAAACGGCTGCTGGATGGCGACGAAGGACCGAACACCGGCGGGATGGGCGCATACGCTCCCGTCTCGATCGCGGACGAGACGCTCGTCGAGGGCGTCGTGCGCGACATCTTCACGCCGACGCTCGGTGCCCTCCAGAGCCTCGGGCGACCGTTCACTGGACTGCTCTACGCCGGACTCATGATCACCGACGACGGTCCAAAAGTCGTCGAGTTCAACTGCCGATTCGGTGATCCCGAGACGCAGGCTTTGCTCCCACTTCTCGAATCGAGCCTGCTCGAGCCCCTCGCGGCCATCGCGCGGGGAGACGGGCTCTCGGGACACGCGCCGCTGTCGTGGCGCGACGCGTCCTCGGTGACCACCGTCGTGGCGGCGGCGGGGTACCCCGATGCGCCGCGGAAAGGCGATGCGATCTCCGTCGGCGATCTCCCGGGGCAGGCGATCCTCTTCCATGCGGGTACGGCGACCGATCGCTCGGGCGCCCTCGTCACCGCCGGCGGTCGCGTAGCCGCCGTGACCGCCGTTGCCGATTCGTTCGCCGACGCCTGTCGCGCGAGCCGCGAAGGGGCCGAGCGGGTGCGATTCGCCGCGCGGCACTTCCGAAAAGACATCGGCTGGCGCGAGCTCGACCGTCATGCCCGAGCTCCCTGAGACCGAGACGATCGCCCGAGACCTCCACTCGGCGATCACCGGGCGCACCATCCAGCGAGTAGTCGTTCACCGTCCCGACGTTCTGCGCGAGATCACCCCGAGGACGCTCGCGACGCGCCTTCGCGGTGTGTCGATCGTCCGCTGCTGGCGCCGCGCCAAGCTCGTTCTGCTCGATCTGGCGACCGGAGACCGCATCGTCGTCCAGCCGCGCTTCACGGGGGCACTCCTGCTCGATGGCGGGGCACTCCCTGAGCAGGAAAGACGGTTCTCGACCGTCGAGCTCACTCTCCCCCCGGACCTTACGCTTCACTACCGCGACATCCGTCGCCTGGGGACCGTGTCGCTCATGTCTCCCGGGCGTTGGACCGACTACGAGCGTCGCCTGGGGATCGAGCCGCTTGACCCCTCGTTCACCGACTCGTATCTATCGGCACTTCTTCGGGGTTCCTCCCAGCCTGTCAAGAAGCTCCTGATGGATCAGCGGCGCCTCGCCGGCCTCGGCAACATCTACGCAAACGAATCACTCTGGCGTGCGCGCATCGACCCGTCCCGCCGGGCGCGGTCGCTGAGCGCCGACGAGACGCGCACGCTGCACGCGGCGATTCAAGGCGTGCTCGCCGAAGCGATCGAGTCGCGCGGGACGAGCTTTCGCGACTATCGCGACGCCACCGGCTCGCGCGGCGACTTCGCCGCGCGGCTCGCGGCGTACGGCCGCGGGGGTGAGCCGTGCACGAGATGCGGCGCTCGCCTCGTCGAGACGCACGCCGTCGACGGACGGTCGACGGTGCTCTGCGTGCGCTGCCAGCGATGACGCCTCGACGCACTGCGGCATCCGACGCCCACCTGGCGACGCTGCGTGGCGAGGTGCGCGCGGCCGCGGACGACCGGCCGGGCATCTACCGCATGCTGTCGAGCGATGGCGAGGTGCTGTACATCGGCAAGTCGAAGCGCGTGCGCACGCGTCTCATGAGCTATTTCCGCTGCGCGTATCCCGAGGAAAAGGGCGCACGGATTCTTCGCGACGCGCATTCGATCGACTGGGAATACACACCGAGCGAGTTCGCGGCGCTCCTGCGGGAGCTTGAGCTGATCAAACAGCTGCGTCCGCGATTCAACGTGCAGATGAAGCGCGACGACCGGCACTACGTGTTCATCAAGGTCACGCGAGGCGCAGCGCCGAAGCTGCTCGTCGTCCGGGGCGCAGGCAGCGAGCCCGCCACGTACTACGGGCCATTCCTCGGCGCACGCCGCGTGAACGAGGCGGTGCACGAGCTCAGTGACGCGCTGTCGCTGCGCGATTGCTCGCAGGATCGCGGGATGGTGTTCGCGGATCAGCAGGAGCTCTTTCAGCTCGCGCCGCGCACACCCGGATGCATTCGTCTCGAGGTGAAGAAATGCCTCGGCCCGTGCGTCGCCGCGTGCACGGCGAACGAGTACCTCGCGCAGGTGGACCTCGCTCGCGCATTTCTCGATGGCACGGACGATGGGCCGATCGCGCGGCTCAGAACCGAGATGGACGCCTGTGCCGAACAGCTGAACTTCGAGCGCGCGGCCGTGCTGCGCGACAAGTTCCAACGCCTCGAGTCGCTCCGCGAGATGTTCGCACGCATGCGATTCGCGGTGGAGACGCTGTCGTTCACCTACGCCGTGCCCGGGCACGACGGCGACGATCGCGTCTACATCATTCGGCGCGGGACTGTTCGCGCCGAAACACGCGCTCCGCGACGAGCCCGCGATCGTGCACGGCTGCTAGGAATGGTGCGCGACGTCTTCGACCCACCGGAGCGCGCGACGACCGCCGTGCCGACCCACGAGATCGACGAGCTGCTCCTCTTGTCCTCCTGGTTCCGCCGCCACCCGGCCGAGCTCGAGCGGACGACCGCCCCCCGTGTATTCCTGGGCCGCGAGCCCGCCACAGCGACCGCCCTCAGCGCATAATCGCGGCGCGGCCGTTGCTAACGCCTCCACGCGCTCGTCACGCTAAGGGCACGCGCCGCGGGCGCGGATTGGCCAGCCACTTGCACGTGTGCATCACAGCGATAGCAAGATCGCCAGCGAAGCGATGTACCAGCGGAGTGGAGGCGGGATGGCGACCACCTGGCAGCCGGCCATGCTCGTTCAATGCGTGAGCCTCAAGCCGTGGCTTTCTTACCCGGGCTGTGACGAGCCGGGCGGATGCCACGACTTGACGCTCGGGCGTATCTACGACCTACTCGGGATCGAGGCCGACGGTGCGTTCTATCGCATCCTGGATGACTCCGGCGGTGACTACCTCTACCCGGCTTCCCACTTCCGGGTAGTCTAAGCAGCAGGAACGAGGACCGAGGAAGTCGTCCTCACGGCATTAGCGGCACGAGCTCGGCGTCGAACTTCCCGTCCTCGATCACCAGCTTCCCCACACTCGGCAATAGACTGAACCGCCTCGGCCCCGCCGCTCCGGGGTTGATGACCAGTCTCCCCTGGGCGCGCGCGATCAGCTGCCGATGCGTGTGTCCGTACACCAGGACGTCGTGAGGGTACCGAGCGAGGAGCCGCTCCGGCGTGGGGCGGCCAAACTCGTGGCCGTGGCTCACGTGGATGCGAACGCCATCGATCTCGCGGTCGAGGAAGTCCGCCAGACCGGGCATCCCTGGTGGGTCCGTGTTGCCCGCGACCGCCTCGATCGGGGCGATCGAACCGAGCTCGGCTAGCACGTCGACGCCGCCCACATCCCCCGCGTGCAGGATGAGCTCGACGCCGTCGAGTGCAGAGAAAATGTCTGGCCGAATGAGCCCATGCGTGTCGGAGACGAGACCAACGACGCGGCGGGACACGCTACGACTCCAGGTCTCGCGCTCCCGAGCTCCACCGCCGCGCGAGGTCGTGCTCCACGTGCAGCTGATCGAGCACGCGCGCGACGACGAAGTTGACGAGATCGTCGATCCCGGTCGGTCGATGGTAGAAGGCGGGTGTCGCGGGAAGAACCACTGCTCCCGCTCGAGTCACGCGGAGCATGTTCTCGATGTGGACCGTGCTCAGCGGCGTTTCCCGGGTGACGAGGACGAGCTTCCGGCGCTCCTTGAGGGCGACATCGGCGGCGCGCTCCACGAGCGATCGAGACGATCCGGCGGCGACCGCGGAGAGCGTTCCCATGGAGCATGGGCAGATCACCATTCCGCTGCTCCGCGCCGACCCCGACGCAGGGCTTGCCCCGCGATCGTTGTCGTCGAACACGGTGACCAGCGCGTCCCACGGCTGCCCGCCCACTCGTTTGCGAAGCGCCTGCACGTCGGAGATGTCGGACTCGGTGTCGAGCAACCGCCTTCCATGCTCCGTTACGATCAGCCAGAGGGGTCGCTGCGCCTGAACGAGTGCCTCGAGCAGCCTGAGTGCGTACGGCGCTCCCGAGGCCCCTGTGATGGCGACGACCAGCGGCGGAGCGGCGCTCACCGCCAGAGCCGCTCGGCGAGCACGAAGCCGAAGAACGCGATGCTGATGATCCCGTTCATCGTGAAGAAGGCCGCGTCGAGCCTCGTTAGGTCGCCGGGCTTCACCAGTGAATGCTCGTAGACGAGAAGAGCGGCTACGATCGCCACGCCGAGCCAGTAGAGCCAGCCACCGCCCACCGCCCATCCGACCAGTCCGAGCGCGATCACCGTTCCCGCGTGCAGGGCGCGTGCGACGAACAGTGCGCGCCGCTCTCCCAGCGCGGCCGGGATCGAGTGAAGTCCCGTCTGCCGGTCGAAGGCGACGTCCTGAAGCGCGTAGAGCACATCGAATCCCGCCACCCAGGTCATGACGGCGACCGCAAGCAGCGGAAGCATCCACCACGTGGCGCTCCACGCCCCCGTGATGGCCAGGTAGCCTCCCACCGGCGCGATCCCGAGGCCGAGGCCAAGGACGAGGTGCGCCCAGCGGGTGAAGCGCTTGGTGTAGCTGTAGCCGAGGACCCAGAGGAGTGCGAGGGGGGCGAGTGCGAGGCAGAGCGGGTTGAGGCGCCAGGCGCAGACGAGGAAGATCGCGGAGGCGACGACCACGGCCAGCGTCGCCTCGCGGACGCGGACTGCGCCGGTGGGGATCTCGCGCTGCGCCGTGCGCGGGTTGAGCGCATCGAGCCGCCGATCGACGATCCGGTTGAACGCCATCGCCGCGAAGCGCGCGCTCGTGAACGCCGCGGCGACCCAGAGGATGTGGCGCGGTGTGACCCCTTTGACATAACTGGCGAGGACGACCCCCACCAGCGCGAACGGCAGCGCAAACAGCGTGTGCGGCAACTTCACCAGGTTCGCGTACCGCACGAGCCGAGCACGCCCGGCGAACGTCTGACCCTCGCGCGTCGCGCCGCTGGTCACGCCTGCTCCTCGACCTCTCCGAAGCGCGCGATCACATCGCGCAGGGCGCGCGCATCGGCCTCGAGCGCCATCGCCGTCTCCCGGAGTCCTTCCGTCAACGTCCGCTGCTTCTCCATCGCATCGGATGCACGCTTCGTCTCTTCGGCCGCTGCGTCCGCTTCACCAAGCACGCTCGCCGACGCGGAGCCGAGCTCCGTCGCCAGCGTTGCGTGTCGGCGCGACGCCTCCACCACCGACTCGGCCAGCACGTGAGCGCGCCGCGTGTCTCCGGACAGCCGCCGGAACACTTCCATTGCCTGCGTCATCACTCGCTTCCCTTCCCCGACGGCGAGCTCCATCCGCTGTATCTGACGCGAAGCGTCCTCGGTGCGCGTCGTCATTTCGGCGACCAGTGCGTCGATGCGCTTCAGCGAATCGGCGCTCTGCGTTGCCAACACACGCACTTCCTCGGCGACGACGGCGAAGCCTTTTCCCGCCTCGCCGGCTCGCGCGGCCTCGATTGCCGCGTTGAGCGCAAGCAGGTTCGTCTGACGCACGATCTTGTGGATGACACCCGTGATCTCGCCGATCGCGTCGGACATCTGGCGCATCGCTTCGATACGTTCGGCCGACGCATGCGCCGCTCCCGCGATCTCGGAGACGCGCGTCGAGGCGGCTTCGGCGTGCTGAACGCCGTCGCCGGCGAGGCCTTCCATCGATGCGATGAGCTGTAGCGTCTCGCTGGCGACGCCGCTGGCCTCGCCGGAGGCGGCCGTGATCTCCTCCGCCGCCGTTCTGGTGCGGCGCGCAACGCCCAGATTCGCCTGCGCACCCTGCGCGAGTCTGACCAACGCGCCGCCGACGTCCTGCGCGCCCCCCGCCGCCTCACCGCCAACGCGCGTCACACGCTCGGACGCACGGATCAGCGTGTCCATGGTGCGACGCGTTTCCTCGATGAGCGTCGCCACGTCGCGGATCGCAGACGTGATGCCGGCCCGGTCATCCCCCCTCCGTGCGGAGAGCAGTCGTCCCCAGTCGCCCCGGCGGAGAGAAATCCCCAGACGGTCGAGCTCGCGGAGCGGCTGCGTCATGATGCGATTGAGGCGCATGACGAACCACAGGATCGCGGCGAACGAGGCCGGCCACGCGATGACCATCTCCATCGGGCGCAGCCCGCGGAAGGCGACGGTGTAGACGATCGTTCCGACGATCAGCAGGAAGATGCCAAGGGTCGTCGCGATCTCCGCGAGCAGCTGCCGGCGGAAGCGCCAGCGAACCGCGAGTACGGCCACGGCGACCACCACCAGCATGAACGCCAGCGTGAAGACGAGGCGCGATGCCGGATACGGAACGTCGTTCATCTCGCGCCCTCCAGTCCTAACGACGACCACATGGCCGTGACGCGCCGCTTCGTGTCCGCATCCATCACGATGAGCGTCGGCCACTCACGGGTGAAGCCTTCCTCGGGCCACTTCCGGGTCGCGTCGATCCCCATCTTCGACCCATACGTGAACGCGCGGCTCGAATGGTCGAGCACGTCGACCGGTCCCATCGTGAAGCGAACGTCGCGTTCGGGGTCGATGTTGTTGAGCGCGATCCACCACGCTTCCTTCGGGTCGCGCACGTTGACGTGCTTGTCGACGACGATGATCAGCTTCGCGAGCGACATGAGTCCCTGCCCCCACAGCGCGTTCATCACCTTGTATGCATGGCCGGGATACTGCTTGTCGATCGAGACGAAGACGAGGTTGTGGAAGATCCCCTCCGCCGGCATGTGGTAGTCGACAATCTCCGGTACCGTGAGCTTCAGGAGCGGAAGGAAGATGCGCTCGGTGGCATGGCCGAGGTAGAAATCTTCCATGGGTGGACGGCCGACGATCGTCGTGGCGTACAGAGGACGCTCGCGCATCGTCAGCGCGGTGACGTGTACGCGCGGATAGAGATCGGCGAGCGAATAGTATCCCGTGTGGTCGCCGAATGGGCCCTCGGTCACGAGCGGCTCCGATGGGTCGATGTAGCCCTCGAGAACGAACTCCGACTCCGCCGGAACCTCGAGATCGCAGGTCACCGCCTTGGCGAGGCGTACCGGCGCGCGCCGGAGGAAGCCCGCGAACAGGAATTCGTCCACGGTCGGCGGCAGCGGTGCGGACGCCGAGTACATCGATGGCGGGTCGGCGCCGATGGCGATGCAGACCGGCATGGTCTCCTTGCGCTCCGCCATGTCGCGCCAGTGTGCCGCGCCGACCTTGTGGCGCTGCCAGTGCATCGCGAGATCGCGCGCGCCTAACAGCTGTACGCGGTACATCCCCACGTTGCGGATCCCGCGTTTGGGATCGCGCGAGATGACCATCGGCAACGTGATGTACGCGCCGCCGTCCTCGGGCCAGCACTTGATGATCGGAAGCTTCCGGAGGTCGACGGCGTCGCCGCGAAGCACGACCTCCTGGCACGGCGGCGTGCCCCCTTTTACACGCGGCGGAAACTTCCCGAGCTCGAGCAGACGCGGGAGGAGGGAGAGCTTGGCGACCAGCCCGTCGGGGACCTTGAGCTCCATCATCTCGGTGATCCGTCGGCCGATCTCGTCCAGATCGGCGACGCCGAGCGAAAGCGCCATGCGCCGCATCGATCCGAAGAGGTTGATTGCGACGGGATATTCCGATCGCGAGCCGTCGAAGAGCATCACGTTCTCGAACAGGAGCGCGGGTCCGCCGTCCGGGAGCTTCATGACACGATCGGCGATCTCGCAGATCTCGAGATCGACCGACACCGGATGCGTGATGCGCCTCAGCTCTCCGATCCGTTCGATCTCGGTGAGAAACGCCCCGACGGTGTCGACCGTCACGCGACGCCTCCAGGGACGGCGCGTCGAACGCCGGTGTGAATGGCTGCGATGCCGAAGCTCAGCCGGTCGACGCGGACATCGGTAAAGCCCGCACGCTCCATTCGCCGCGCGAGCTCTCGCTCGTCGGGAAACCTGTCGACCGATTCTGGGAGATAGCGGTAGGCGGTCGGGTGCCGGCTCACGAGGCGTCCGAGGGTCGGAAGGATGTGATGGAAGTAGAAGCGGTAGAGCGTCCGCACCACTGGAACGCGCGGAGTGGAAAACTCGAGGATCACGAACCTCGCCCCCTCACGAAGTATCCGCGCGGCCTCGGCGAGGCCGGCGTCGAGATCCGCGAGATTACGCACGCCGAATGCGACGATGGCGCCCGCGGCGGTTCGTTCACGCACAGGAAGAGCGGTGGCGTCGGCGACGACGGGCGCAACGGGCCGTGCCGCCACCTTCGCGCGCCCAGCGCGGAGCATGGGTTCGGCGAAGTCGGTTCCGAGCACGCTTCCTCGAAAAGCGGCCTGGCGAGCGAGCTCGTTGCTCACGTCCATCGTCCCGGCGCAGAGGTCGACGTAGAGTCCCGCAGGATCGCGATCCCATCGCAGCGCGGCGACCGCACGACGCCGCCACCGCCTGTCGATGTTGAAGCTGAGCAGGTGATTGATGAGATCGTACCGCGGAGCGATCTCGGAAAAGACGCCGCGCACGTAGGCGCGTTTCTCCGGGCTCCCGGCGGCAGCGGCGAGCGCTTCGCTCCGCTCGGTCTCGACAGACGACATTGCGATGAAGTTGACTGACGCGGGCGAGGGCCGCAAGCGCGCGCGCTGGCTCAACTTGTCCTACGCGAATACCTTTCGCTGCTCCGTGCCTCCCGTACTCGATCTCGCGAATCTTCCTGACGCGGACGTCGTCGCGCTCGCCCAACAGGGGCGCGAGCCGGCGTACCGCGAGCTGCTGCGGCGGTACGAGCGGCCGGTTTTCTCGCTGATCTTCCGGATGGTGCGCGACCGGGAGACGGCCGAGGACCTCGCCCAGGAAACGTTCATCAAGGTCCTCAACCATATCGACCGCTACCGGCCCGAGTTCAAGCTCTCGAGCTGGCTGTTCAAGATCGCGAACAACGTAGCGATCGATTACCTGCGCAAGCGCACTGTGGAGACCATCAGCATCGACGGCTCGCCGCATGCGGCGACGCGCGCCGAGATCGAGGCCACCTCGTTCGACGTCGAATCCCGCGGGGAGTCTGCGCTCGAGGAGGTCGAGTCCCGGGAGCTCGGCTCCGCCATCGAGCGCGCGATCGCTCGGCTCCGACCCGAGTACCGATCCTGCATCATGCTGCGTCACGTGGAGGGTCGCTCATACGAGGAGATCGCGGCTATGCTCGACCTCCCCCTGGGGACGGTGAAGACCTACATCCACCGCGCCAGGAAGGAGTTGAGGGACGCTTTGGAGCATCTTCGGACCTAGGTGAAACCCCTTTTGAGAGGCCGACGTAGGACCGACCGGAGGTCTTTGTGGAACGTCATTTACTGCCCAGCGAGATCGATCTGCTTCTCGACGGCGAGGTAGGCTTCGGCACCTCTCCGCTGAAGACACACGTCCGGAAGTGCCCCACCTGCCGTGGTGAGCTCGAGGAGGCGCGGGCGACCGTGCGCGCTCTCGAGCATCTGCCGCAGCTCGCGCCGTCGCCGCTGTTTGCGCAGCGGGTGCTCGCTCGGGTGAGCATCTTCGTCCCCTGGCACGTCGCGGTGCTTGATTCGCTGCGTGGACTTCTGCCGTCGACCCGTGGTGGCCGCGTCGCGTTCGGCGTGACGGCCGGATCGCTGGCGGCCGTCATGAGCGTGCTCGTCGTGTGGATCGCGCTCCGGTTCGACGCGGTGCTCTTCGCCGTGGGGCTTCTGGCCGATCGTGTACGCACCAGCATCCTCGATGGCGTGGGCAACATGCTGGCGGGCGCGCTGGGAGATTCGGCCTATACGCTGGTGCGTACCAGCGGGTTATTCGGCCTCGCCGTTCTGACTCTGGCGCTCATCGCCGCGGCGCTGCTCGCGGCGACGTTGCTCCGAACCATCGCCGTCAACCGTCGTCGCTGAGCGCCGATGAAAGCGCTCATCATTGCCGCCGCGTGGCTCCTGACGGCCTCCGGCGGGATGCTCGCGCAAACGCGCGAGCTTGCGACCGACTCCGCGCGTAGCCTCCGCGCCGCTCTGGCGCGCGATCCGTTCGGCGCGCGTATCGATGACCAGACCCCCATCTCTGTCGGGGAGCGCATCGTTGCGCCCGGGGAAGTCATCGCCGGCGGCGTCGTGACGACACGCGGCGATCTCATCATCTCTGGCAGCGTAGCGCGCGACGCGATCGCGATCGGCGGAGATGTGATCGTGAGGCAGGGGGGCGTGATCGGCGGAGACGCCATCGCCATGGATGGCCGGGTCCGCCTCGAGGGTGGTCACGTGGGCGGGGAGACGCGGTCCGTCAGCGGCCCGCTCGGACTCACGCCCGCAACCGCGGCACCGCAATCGGCCCTCTCCACGACGTGGCATCAACTCCTGCTCGCACTCGGCTGGCTGGCGACGCTCGCCGCGATCGGCGTCGTCGTCATTCTGTTCGCACGCGCGAATCTGGAGGGTGTCGCCGATGCGATCGAGCGCAGCTTCGGGCGCGCGTTCGCCGTCGGCGTCGCGGCGGAGCTCGCGGTCCTCCCCGCGCTGCTCATGCTGATCGTCGTGCTCGTCCTTATTCCCATCATCGGATGGGCCGTTCTGCCGTTCGCCGTCATCGCGTTCTGCGTCGCGGTAGCTGGTGCGCTCGCGCTCGGCTTCCTCGCGATGGCGCAGGTCACGGGGGAAGCATTGATGCGCCGAATGGCGCGCGGCGCGGCCGGTCTCGAGCGCGTGGTGTTCGTCGGACTCGTGTTCTACATGATGCTCTGGATCGTCGCGGCGCTCCTCACGTGGACCGGACCCGCCGGCGGCGCCGTGCGGATCGTCGCCGTGCTCATCACGTGGGTCGCGGCCACGGTGGGATTCGGCGCGACGATCGTGTCGCGTGGTGGAACGGCCGAGGTCGCCGAGCCGCCCGAGCCGCCGACGCGCACGGCTGAGCTGGAGTGGCAGACGCCGACTCCGGTGGCGGGCGTCGCGGCCGCACGGCGACCAACTCCAGCGCCGCGCGCCGGGGTGGACTCGTGAGGCGCCGCCTCGTTCTCGCCTGCGTCGTAGCCCTTGGCTGCGCCGCGGGCGCCGAAGAAGCGATGCGCACCGCGACGGCGACGCGCTCGCGGGGAGCAGCGGACAGCTTGCGCGTTCGTCTCGACCTCTCGGGCGGGCAGCTCCGCATGCTCCCCGCCGATGAGGGCGAGCTGTACGACTACTCCATGCGCTATGACGCGGCGCGCTACGATGTCGAGCGGCGGTTCGATTCCGCCTCCCACACGCTGTCGCTGCGTCTCGGCGGTGGCCGGCGCCGGCTCCGCGGTTGGAGCGAGAGCGATCGCGAGCACGCCCGTGTGTCGCTCGCACTTGCCCGTGGCGTGCCGATGGATGTGGCGCTCCGTCTGGGCGCTGTCGAAGCGGATCTCGATCTCGGCGGCCTCGCGGTGGACGAGCTCAACGTCGAGTCGGCGGCAAGCTCCACCTCGCTGCGATTCCCGACGCCCAACCCTCGCCGAATGCGCTCGCTTCGCTTCGATGCGGGCGCCGCCTCGATCGAAGCCGCCGGTATCGGCAACGCGAACGTCGAGCATCTCGACGTGGATTGCGGCGCCGGCGGGGTGACGCTCGACTTCTCCGGCGCCTGGGCGGCTGACGCCGATGCGCGGATTCGTGTTCGGCTTGGCAGCGTTACGTTGCGCGTACCTCGAGATGTCGGCGTTCGCGCGCGAGTCGACATGACGTTGGGCACGTTCGAGAACGACGAGTTCCGCGAGCGGGACGGCGTGCACTATTCGTCGAACTGGGACGGCGCCCAACGCCGCTTGAGCGTGGACGCGCGGATCGTGCTTGGCACCCTGGAGATCGAGCGCATCGACTGACCTATTGCCGACGTCGCCCGCGGATGCTCCTGGCCCACCCCTTGCCCCGCCCCGTGGCGGGGCTACGTCTTTCCGGAGGGCGCGTGATCATCAAGGGACGTCGTGTAGGGCCGCTGCTCAAGGCGACCGGCCGAGAGATCCTCGACGACAACGTCCTTGGGATGTCGGCGCAGACGGCGTACTACTTCTTCTTCTCGCTCTTCCCGCTGTTTCTCTTCACCGCGCCGCTGATCGGATTCATCGGCGAGCGCGAGGAGATCATGGCGTGGCTCATCTTGAACCTGCGGCAGGCCGTGCCCGGCGAGGCGGTAGACCTGGTGGACAACGTCGTTCGCGACGTTCTCAACCCGAGCTCGGCCGGTGTCATCTCTATCGGATTGCTGGGTGCCGCGTGGGCTGGTTCAAATGTCTTCTCGTCGCTCATCGACGCGCTGAATCGCGCCTACGACGTGGAAGAGGCACGCCCGTGGTGGAAGAAGAAGCTGATCGCGCTCGCCGCCGTCATCGTGTCGGCGGTCCTGTTCGCGCTCACCTCGTCGATCATGCTGGGCGGGCCGGAGATCGCCGAATGGGTAGAGCGTTCCACGCCGATGGGGGAAGCGGGGCAAGCGGCATGGAACGTCGCGCAGTATCCCCTCGCATTCGCGCTGCTCGTCGGGATGATGTGGCTGATCTACTACTTCCTGCCCAACCAGCGACAGGACAAGACGCAGATTCTGGTCGGCGCGACGGTGGCCGCGGTGCTGTGGGTGGCCGGAACGCTTCTCTTCCGTCTGTATGTCGCCAACTTCGGGTCCTACAACAAGACCTACGGCGCGATCGGTGGCGTTATCGTCCTGCTCACCTGGATGTATTTGACGATGCTCGTGATCCTCATCGGCGGTGAGATCAACGCCGAGCTGCACCACGGCACCGCGTCTACCGAGCCTCGAAAAGGAGCGGTGTACCTGGGGCGCGTCGTCACGGCATACGATCCTGCGCGACCTTCCAACGAACGCATCCTGACGCGGCGGGTCAGCTGAAGCGCTTCCCCATTCGTTCGTGACCCTGCCACGAAGCTAGCGGGACGGCGCGTTGTGTAGCGTCACCACGCTCCCACGCGACAGTCCCAGCAACGCAGCGGCGTTCCCGTCTCGCACCGCGATCTCCAGTAGCCCCGAGGAGCCCGCAAGGGCGATGGCTGCGTTCCGGTGCACGTCCGCATACGTGCGCGCGATGGGAATCGTGCGTCCTCCGATCTCGACCAACGCCGGGTCGCCGTCGCGCGTCTGCGTCGCCGGGAACGCGACGATGTTGGTGATCGCGTTTCCGTAGCGGTCGATCGAGATCACTTCTCCCTGGATGGCACCGCTCTCGAGCCGTCGCGCTTCCGGCGTCCGCCGGATGATCGGGGACTCGGCATCCGTGCCGAGCGCGTCGATCGGAGTCCCCATCGCGACGCGCGCTGCCACCGGGGCGAACACGTCGCGCCCATGGAACGTCGGCGACGCGGTCGAGGACATGGTCAGGCTCACGGCGCGCGCGCCCGCGACGAGCAGCGCCGGCGAGAGGACGCCGTTGTCGGGACCGATCAACACGCGATCTTCGCTGCGCACGGCGAGCGCCGCGCGGTTCGAGCCCACACCGGGGTCGACGACCACGACGTGGATGGTTTGCGGTGGGAATCGGCGCCAGTAGCGGGCGACTGCCAACCGTGCACTCTCGACATCCTGCGGGGGAATGTCGTGCGCGAGGTCGACGACGCGCGCCTCCGGTGCGAGCGAGTACAGCACGCCCTTCATCTCGGCGACGTAGCCATCGGCGGTGCCGAAATCGGTCAGCAGCGTTATGACGGGTCGCATCTCACAGGGATTTGCGTTTCCACCGGCCCAGCCGCCAGAGCACCATCATGCCGATCCCGCGCGCTGTGGCCGTGAGACAGATCACCCACCAGATGCCATCGATTCCCCAGCGAAGCGCGGCCCAGGCGGCGAGCGGAATGCGAAGCGCCGTGAGTGTCGTCGACGTCAGCATCGGTGGAAGCGTGTGCCCCGCTCCGCCGAGCGCGCCCTCGAGCACGAGCTCGGCACCGACGAACGCCTGCGACAGCGCGCAAATGCGGAGGTAGCTGGCGGTCACCGCGATCACTGCCGGATCGTCGGTGAAGAACGACGCGAACTCCTCGGCGAACACCATCGCGAACACGGCGGCGACGATCCCGACGATGCTCGCGAACCCGGTCGTTATCCACCCTGCGCGCTCCGCGCGCCCTGCCTGCGCGGCGCCAAGATTCTGCCCGACGATGGCGGCTGCGGCCGCGCCGAAGCCGACGCCGACCATGTATGCCCAGCTCTCGACACGGTGCCCGATGCCTAACGCCGCCAGCGCCGGCGTCCCGAATTGCGTCGTCGTGCGCGTGAGCAGGACGTAGATGGTGCTGAAGATGAATCCGGTCGCCGCCGTCGGGAGCCCGATCCGCGCGATGAGCGGGATGGCGTGCCCGCCCGGTCCGGCGAACCGGATCATCGACCGCCGGGCGAGCAGGATGAAGCCGAACACGAACGCCGCCCCGCGCGTCAGGATCGTGGCAATGGCGGCACCGGCGATCCCAAGCGCGGGGGCGGGGCCAAGCCCGAGAATGAGCACGGGGTCGAGTACGAGCGCGGCGACCACGGACACGCCGAGCAGAATGAACGGAGTTCGCGTGTCACCAGAGGCCCGGAAGGCGGCATCGATGGCGAAGTAGCCGAAGATGAGCGGGCATCCCGCCAGATACACCGCGAGATACCGCTTGCCTAACGCCGAAACCTCGGGCGGCGTGTGCATGATCCCGAACAGCCAGTCGAGCATCACGAGGCCGGCGATGGCCACGGCGGTGCCCAGCGCGAGCGCGAAGAGCAACGCGTCGCCCACCGCCCGCCCGGCTTCGGCGGGCCGGTTTTGCCCGTGGCGTCGCGCGGCAACCGCGGTCAAACCGACCGCGACCATCTCCGCGAGGGCGACCAGCATCCACACCCAGAACACCGACGTCGACACCGCGGCGAGCCCCGTGGGGCCAAGGCGGGTCCCCACCCAGTACGCATCGACGCTCGTGAAGAGCGTCATGAGCAATGCGGACGCGACCGACGGCAGCGCGACCTGGAGAATCGTGCCCGCCAGCGGGTCGCGGACGAGCACCGCGTGCGCGACGTGCTCTCCCGTAACGCCGATCGCGGCAACGCCTTCATGGGCATCCAACGGCAACGCGGCCGCCGGCATGTCATCGCCCGGCGGCCGCGTGTCATCGCGCTCGCGTTGCAGGTGCGACGGGGAGCTCATGTCGCCGGCTCTGCCACCCGCTGTAGAACATCACGAAGCCGCTGCGTCGCCGACGTCAATGCCTTCGCGGCCGGCGAGTCCGCCTCGGCGACGACGATGGGACGGCCGGTGTCGCCGCCCTCGAGGACGCGCGGATAGAGCGGAATCTCGCCGAGCAACGGGACGTTGATCTCACGTGCGAGGCGCGCGCCGCCACCGGAGCCGAAGAGCGGACTCGGCTTCCCGCAGTGCGCACATGCGAAGTAGCTCATGTTCTCGACGACGCCGAGCACCGGCACGCCGACGCGCTCGAACATCTTCGCGCCGCGCAATGCGTCCCCGACGGCGACCTCCTGCGGCGTCGTGACGATGACGGCGCCGTGCACCTTCGTCGCCTGCACCAGAGAGAGCTGCGCATCGCCCGTCCCCGGCGGCATGTCGACGAGGAAATAATCGAGCTCGCCCCAGACGACATCGCGCAGGAACTGCGTGATCACCTTCATGATGATCGGACCGCGCCAGATCGCCGGCGCATCGCGCGCGACCATGAAGCCGAGGCTCATGAGCTTCACGCCGTGCGCTTCCAGCGGCAGGATGCGCTCGTTCTCCACGGGGGGCGGCTCGTCGATCCCCATCATGCGCGGGATGTTCGGGCCGTAGATGTCGGCGTCCATCAGGCCGACACGCGCGCCCGACTGCGCCAGCGCGATCGCGACGTTGGTCGCGACGGTGGATTTGCCGACGCCCCCCTTTCCGCTCGAGATGGCGATGATGCGCCCGAGGTTGGGATAGGAAACGGGAGCCGGCGGAGCAACGCGCTGCGGCGTCGGCGCGGCACGCGGTGCTTCCATGACCGGGAGCGCGCGCGAATGACCGTGCGACGGAGCGGGCGCCGGTTGCGGCGGTCGCTGAGCCTGCGCGGGATCCTTCACGTCCACACGGACCTCGCTCACACCGTCGACGCCCTCGACCGTCTGCCGCACGTCGCGCACGAGCGACGCCGGATCCTGCGCCCCTAACAGGAATGTGAGACGAACCTTGCCGCTGTCGGTCAGCGCGAGGTCGCGTATCATCGCATCTTCGATCACGGTGTGACGGGTTCGCGGATTCCTCACCCCCGACAACGCCTCGACGATCCGTGCGCGGAGCGTCATCGACCGTCCGACGAGAGGGTGCGCACTTCGCGAACCTCGGGCACGCGCATTCGCAGCTGCGCCTCGATGCCGACGCTGAGCGTACTCACGGACATCTCGCAATCGGGACAGTCACCGCGCAGGCGCAGCACGGCCACCCCGTTCTGGAACTCGACCAGCTCGAGCACCGCCTGATCGAGACGCAGCATCTCCGCGACCTGCCCGAGCGCAGCCTCGATACGTGCTTCGGGAGTGGGGTTTGTTCGTCGAGCGGAGCGTGCCATACGCGAAAGCTATCTACCGTGCGGACAGCGGGCCACGCCCGTCGGTCGATGTCGCCAGGAATTCGCGCGCCTCCCGAACTACGCGCTCCGTGACGGCGTCGAGCGATCCCGGGATCAGGGCTCCAGCGGCCTTCGCATGGCCGCCTCCTCCAAATCGGCGCGCGAACGTGTTGACGTCCACCGTCCCCGCGCTGCGGAAGGATACCTTGACCTGCCCGTGGCCGAGATCGCGAAAGAAAATCGCCATGCGCGTCCCCGCGATCGACCGCGGATGCTCGGCGATCCCATCGAGCTCCTCGGATCGCAGCGAGTACTTCTCCATCACGCCGGCCGGGAGAGAAATCCAGGAAAGCCCCACGGATTCGTCGACCTGAAGCGTCTCGAGGGCGTCGCGCAGCAGATGCAGACGCCCGACCGGGAGCGATGCGTAGATGCGGCGGTACATCTCCTCGGGATCGACGCCCGCCGAGAGCAGCTCGCCGGCGACGGCGTGGCATCGCGGCGACGTGTTGCTGAACCGGAACCCGCCCGTGTCGGTGAGGATCGCCGTGTAGAGAGCGCGCGCGATCTCCGGAGTGATCTCGAGATCGAGCACGCGCGCGAAATCGTAGACGAGCTCCCCCGTGGCACACGCTGTGGTGTCGGCGAGAACGAAGTCGCCGGGCGGCTCTTCACCGGGAACGTGATGGTCGATCACGAAGCGCGGCCCGTGCATCGCGCGAACGGGCTCGGTCAGCGATCCGAGGCGACGTACGTCGCTGATGTCCACCACGATGAGCGCATCTGCCTTGGCCAGCGACCCCGCACCGCGCTTGCTTTCCTCGCGAATCCCGCCGAGGAGAAAGTCGAACATCGACGGCCACGGCGTCGGGTTGACGATGCGCGCGGTGATCCGTCGCTGCGCGAGGAGCAACGCGAGGCCGACCTCCGACCCGCAACCGTCGCCGTCGGCGTTCACATGCGTCGACAGCACGACGGTCATCCCCTCGCGCAGCTCCTTCCCCATTCGCTCGATCGCTTCGCGGCGCGACTCAGGAATCGCCAGCAGCGTCAACGGCTTCAGTGGAACCTCCTCGGTACAAAACGACGCGGCGCCTGACTGCGGCGCCGCGTTCCAAGATAGCGAGCCCGGCCGCGCTCGTCAGCGCACGGGCGGCGCGTTCGCGAAGCGTGACTTCCGGATGCCGTACGTGAAGTAGATCACGAGCCCGAGTGCCATCCAGATGAGCAGGCGGAACCAGGTATCTCTCGGCAGGCTGTACATCAGATAGCCACAGATGAGGATACCGAGGATGGGGACGAGGGGCACGAGCGGCGTCTTGAAGGGCCGCGGCAGCTCGGGCGACTTGCGACGAAGCACCCAGATGCCCGCGCAGACGATCACGAACGCGAGAAGCGTTCCGATCGATACGAGCTCCCCGAGTACGCCGATCGGGAAGAGTCCCGCGACGGCGGCCGCAACGACGCCGGTGACGATCGTCGTGATGTACGGCGTCTGGAAGCGGGGATGCACTTTGCCGAACGTCGCGGGTAGCAGGCCGTCGCGCGCCATCGAGAAGAAGATGCGCGGCTGTCCCATGAGCATGACGAGCACGACCGACGCGAGCCCGGCCATGGCGCCGATCGCGATCAGGTTCGTAAGCCAGGCAAGGCCGGGACCCGCCGCTGCGAGCGCTACGTAGACCGGAGCAGGATCGTTCAGCTGCCCATACGGCACGAGTCCGGTCATCACGAGCGACATCAGAATGTACAGGACGGTGCAGAACGCGAGTGAGCCGAGAATCCCGATCGGCATGTCGCGTTGCGGATTCTTCGCTTCCTGCGCCGCTGTCGACACAGCATCGAATCCGATGTACGCGAAGAAGATCACGCCGGCGCCACGCACGATTCCGCCCCAGCCGAACTGTCCCGGGCCCTCGGCCGCCGGAATGAATGGCGTCCAGTTGTCGGTGTTCACGAACATGAACCCGAAGCCGATCACCAGGAAGATGATGGCGACCTTGATCGCGACGACGATGTTGTTGAAGCCGGCGGACTCACGCACGCCGATCACGAGCAATGTGGTCAGCACGGCGATCAGGAAGATCGCCGGAATGTTGAGGATCGCGCCCGTCCGCGAGAGCCCGTCCGCTGCGGAGTAGGCGAACGGTGCCTGCGTCCACTCCATCGGCAGGTTGATCCCGACGCCGTTCATGAAATTGACGAAGTATCCCGACCACCCCACCGAGACCGTCGCCGCGCCGAACAGGTACTCGAGGACCAGGTCCCACCCGATGACCCAGGCGATGAACTCGCCGAGCGTGGCATACGAATACGTATACGCGCTTCCGGCGATGGGGATCATGCTCGCGAACTCGGCGTAGCACAGCCCGGCGAACAGACAGCCGAGTCCGGCCAGCACGAACGAGAGGACGATGGCCGGCCCCGCGTAGTTCGCCGCCGCCGTTCCCGTGAGGACGAAGATACCGGCGCCGATGATCGCGCCGATGCCAAGGAGCGTGAGGTTGGTCGCGCTGAGCGCACGCCTCAGCGTCACCTCACGCGACTCACCGCTCGCCTCCGCCTGTAGAAGGGCGATGCTCTTTTTCGACCATAGACCCATTGACGAGGCTCCGCGGGGGGTAGGCTTGGCAGCAAGACGGGGCAAAATCCCGAGGGCGGGCGGGTTTGTCAATAGAATTGACGAGCACCCGAGACGTCAAAGCGAGTAGTTCGGCGCTTCCCTCGTGATCGTCACGTCGTGAGGATGCGACTCGCGCAGCCCTGCCGTCGTGATGCGCACGAACTCCGTTGCGCTGCGCAGCTCATCGATGCTGCCACAGCCGACGTATCCCATTCCGCTTCGCAGCCCGCCCACCATTTGATAGAGAACGTCGATCACCGGGCCCTTGTAGGGCACGCGCCCTTCGATGCCCTCGGGCACGAGCTTGCGAATCGACATCTCCCCTTCCTGGAAGTAGCGATCCGCGCTGCCATCCTGCATCGCCGACAGCGAGCCCATTCCGCGGATCATCTTGAAGCGCCGTCCCTCGAGGAGGAACGATTCCCCCGGGCTTTCCTCGGTGCCGGCCAGCATCGACCCCATCATCACGCATGAAGCGCCCGCGGCGAGCGCCTTGACGATGTCGCCCGAGTACTTGATGCCGCCATCGGCGATCACGGGGACTTCGCCCGCGCCATCCACGGCATCGAAGATCGCGGTGAGCTGCGGTACTCCGACACCGGTAACGACACGCGTGGTGCAGATCGACCCCGGGCCCACACCAACCTTGATCGCGTCGACTCCACGCTCGGCCATCGCCGCAGCCGCGTCTCGCGTCGCGATGTTGCCGGCGACGAGCTGCGCGTCGGGGAACAGCTCGCGAACGCTCGACGTCGCTTCGAGCACGCCGTCGCTATGACCATGCGCGGTGTCGATCACGAGCACGTCGACGCCGGCGTCGACCAGGGCGCGCGCACGGTCGATGAAGTCGCCGCTCGCCCCGATCGCGGCCGCGACGCGCAACCGCCCGTGCTGGTCCTTGTTCGCATGGGGATGCTGGCGCCGTTTGTGGATGTCCTTCACCGTGATGAGCCCGCGAAGAATTCCCCTATCATCGACGACGGGAAGCTTCTCGATGCGATGTCTGCCGAGGATGCGCTCCGCTTCCTCGAGAGTCGTTCCTTCCGGCGCGGTGATGAGATTCTCCTTCGTCATCACCTCGCGCAGCGGCCGGTCGACGTTTCGCTCGAACTGGAGGTCGCGGTTGGTGATGATGCCAACGAGCTTGCCGTCGCGATCGACCACCGGAACGCCGGAAATGCGGAAGCGACGCATGAGGGCGTTCGCTTCTCGAAGCGTCGCGTCGGGACCGAGGGTGATCGGGTTGAGGATCATCCCGCTCTCGGAGCGCTTTACCCGGTCCACCTCGGCCGCCTGTCGGTCGATGGACATGTTCTTGTGAATCACTCCGATGCCGCCCGCGCGCGCCATCGCGATCCCCATCTCGCTCTCGGTGACCGTGTCCATGGCCGCCGAAACGAGCGGAACGTTCAGGGGGATGCCGCGGGTGAATCGGGAGTTGGTGTCGACGTCCTTCGGATGCGTGACCGCGTGGCGCGGAACGAGAAGGACGTCATCGAATGTCAGGGCCGCGTCCGCGCGGACCCTCGCGGGTCCGCGAGAGCCCTCGATGCGCGACGGCCCGCTTGCCGGGGTTGCCGGCAAAGCGGGCCGCGAAGGTGGTCGAGTTGTGGTCGCCATGGCGAAAAGTAGGCGTCCGCCCCCCCGATGTAAAGCGGGTTAACCCCGCCCGATCGCCCGCAACCTGCGCCGCATGCGCCGCGGGAGGAAAAAGGTGGCCGCAAGCAGCACGCGCCGGAGGTTCGCGGTGTTGAGATCCGCCAGGCTGCCAACCCAGTAGTCGGCGACCACGCGGCGCCCCGCATTGGCAATGAGCCGCTGGAGCGCGAGCATGAGCAGATAGACGTCATCCACTTCCCCGAGGAACGGCACGAAATCGGGGAGCAGGTCCATCGGCGCGATGATGTAAAAGACGGCGCCCGCGACGAGAAGCTTGTCGACCCCGGAAACACGGCGGTCGGTGAGCAGACCGCCGAGAAGGCGGAGATAGTCGGGGAGCTGCTTGATGACGTCGACGAGGGTGCGCTTCGCACCGGTGCGTGGCGTCGCTGTCTCGACCGTAGCGGGCTCTGCGGGACGCGACCGACGCGACCCGCGCTTACCGCCGCGGCGGCGTGGTGCGCCCTCCGCGTCCGGCATCTCGGCCTGGCTGCTCACGTCGGTGGCTCTCCGGGTTCAGTCGACGGTGGCGGTGGCGGCTCTCCCGGCGGAGGCGAGTGCGCCTCGCGCGGTGAAGGCGGCCGCGGCGCCGGCCGTGAGGCGGCGTTGACGACTTCCGATGCAACGGACTTGCCAGCCGCCGCGACGCCGGAAAGAACGCCCATCGCGCGGTTCATGAGTCCCATCGTTTGCGCGATCGCGTCCGCCGAGAGGCGACCAGCGCGCATTGTGTCCTCGAGACCGTCGGTGAACCGCTGGAAGACGCTGGCCGGCGCTGCCTGCCGCTGGGCGTAGCGCGATTCCAGAAATTCGACGTAATCGAGAACCTGGTAGAGACGCTCGTTGGACAGCGTCTCGAGCTTCCGCATGATGCGCTCGCGCAGGAAGGGATTCGTCTCGGCGCTCGAGCCTTCGTCGGCCATCAGGTCAGCCACGCCAGCGCACACGTTTGCCGCGCGTATCGATGTGCACGTATGGCTGGCGATACCGCGGACTCACGTAGATGCCGAGCCCGCCCGCCAGATCAGGGTGCGACCGCTCGACGACCTCCACCGCCTCCGCCACGAGGTTCGCATCGTCGCGGGTGATGCGTCCGTCACCGTTCGCGTCGATGACGACGTCGGCGGCATCCCCGAGCTGATGGCGGCTGTCGCGCGCCGCACGTGGAACGCGGCGGTTGTACCAGGGCGTGCGGAATCCCGAGTTGACCGAGACCGTGAGCTGTACGGCGGCGGTGTCCGAGCGCCAGCGCGACAGCTGCTGGAAGACGAGCTCCAGCTTGTCCAGCAGCCTGCGGTCGAGCGCTGCATAACGAGGCCACGTCGTCTGCCCGTCGGGCGCCACAAACGAGCCGAGGCGGAGGTGCTGTGTGACGGCGAGATTGACCAGCTCGGGAACCACCTGCACGAACCCATCGGGACGCTGCTGGCGCGCGCCACGCCGCTCGGCGCGGAACGTTCCGATGCGATACCCGTTGAGAATGCCGCCCCGCTTCTCCTCGAACGGGACCATCACGGCCAGCGTGACGTCATCGAGGATGCGGCGCTCGCGGCCGCGTAGCAGCGCGAGCCGGTAGAAGCCGGGCACCGTGGGGGCGCGGAGCGTGTCGCCGGTGAGCGCCCGTATCGAGTCGACGCCCGCAGAGTCGGTGACGCGCACCCACCCGTATTCCAGCGCCGTGGGATCGCCGTGCACCGCGAGCGGGAATTCGACGACGTCATTCGGAAGCGCGAAGCGAATCTGCACTGCACCGCTTCGGCCGAACGCGGCTGACGACGCCGACGCCGGCGGAACCAGCGGCCGCGTTGGCGTGCCGAACCGCGACTGGAGGAGTGTCTCCGGCGGCTCGTAGAAGCGGAGGACCGCGAGCGCGGCCACGACGAACATCGCGGCCGTCATCCATCGGGAGGTGAGCGCGGCCAGCAGCCGCGCCCTCAAATGCGCCCCCATCGAGCGCGAGTTCCGCGAGCGTCGATGTGCGTGAACGGGCCGTGCGCGCGAGTCGCGGCATAGACGCCGGCGCCGCCCACCAGTGCCGGGTATTCCGCCTCGATTCGCTCGACCGCCTGGAGGAGCACACGCGCGTCGCGCGTATCCACCCGGCCGTCCCGGTTCAGATCATCCATTCGCCCGTTGCGATCGTTGTCCACGAAGACGTCGGCGGCGTCACCATACTGATGGCGGCTCGCGTCCGCGCGTCCCTTCCCGACGCCCTTCCGGTTGTACTGCGGCGTCCTGAAGCCCGACATCACCGACACATGCCGCACATCGTAGCCGCGTTCGACCAGGTCCTCGATCACGAGCTCCAGCTTGTCGATGAGCTTCGTGTCGAGCACGAGATACTTCGGCCACACATTGCGCTGGTCCTTCGTCAGAAAATCACGAAGGCGGAAGTGCTCGGAGACCTGAGTATCCTGGTTGTCGCGCGTGACCTCGATGAACCCATCGAGGTTCGCGTACGCCTCCGAGCGAACGCGTCGCCGCTCGAAGGGCCAGTATCCCATCAGGTAGCTCCCCACCCGCCCCTTCACCTTGTCCGAGAACGGACGCAGCGTGATGAACGTGAAGAGAGGCGATCGGGCGCTGTCGCGCAAGACGTGAACGCCCGGAGTCCGTGCGACCGAGTCGCCGAGCAGGGCGCTCAGGAGCGGCAGATCGAGGCGGGCCAGGTAGGGTAGGAACCGAGCCATGAGCTTGCCGCTACGACCCCGGAGAGTGTCGGCAATGACGAGCTCGGCAGCCGGAGCGGCGGTCACCGCGGGCGCGGCGTCTGGCTCAGGGCTGTCCGTAGGCCGTCCGGCAAACGCCGGCTGGGCGAGGCACAAAGCAAGTGCGGCGGCGAGCGACCGGACGGCCGGTCGCGAGCCAGGCAGGGCTCGGAACAAGAAATCCCCCTTCGGGTGTGCGGCGAAGAGCAGCCGTATTTTACGCTGCCCCCTGGGTTTGCGCTACGCCGAGCTCCACCCGGTACAGCACTCGACTGACCAGCTGGTCAGTATATGAAAACCGGCGTTCCCACCGGGACAATGCTGTACAGGTAAGCAATGTCTTCGTTCCGCAGGCGGACGCAACCGTGGCTGACCGCCTGGCCGATGGACTGCGGCTTATCTGTGCCGTGGAGAGCGTATCCGTCGCCCAGCAGCAGACGGTGGGAGCCGAGGACCCCGCGAAATTTACGCTGGTTGGTGCCGAAGGGTGGGATGATGACATTCCCCGCGGCAACGATTTCCCGCCCCTCCCCCGATTCGAGCGGGTACGTGCGGCCATCCGGGTACTGTTTCACCACGTCGTTGCCCTCGGCGGTGATGAACCCGCCGTCAGGCGTGGGGATCTGCTCGCCGCGCTTGAGCTGTAGGACCCCGAGCCCGCGGCGGCGGGCGTACTCGACGAAGTGCCAATCCGGTGGCACCCAGACCGGATCGATCTCCTTCCCCTGGACGACGAGCTTGCCCCGGGGCGTCTCGAACTTCCACTCGTCCCGTCCTCCATCCTTCACCAGCGTCTTCCCGCTCCCGGTGGCGACCCGCGTCGTGAAGATCGTCTCGTCACCCTGCTTGAACCACAGCCGGCGGTCCTCGATGCTGACGACGATGAAGGGGTGCTCGCCCGGTGGCGCCGGTGCGGCCTCGAGGGCGCGGTCCAGGGAGTCGCTCACCATCCCGAGCTGCTTCCGGATGTCGTCGAGCACCTCCCAGTTGTCATTGAAGGCGATGCGGTTCACGTCCCGCTCGTAGCGCACCATGGCCGCGTGCTGAACCAGCACGCCGCTGCCGGCAAGCACGAGGACAAGCAGGCCGGTGGCGGTGAGCGCCAGTGCAGGGTCGTCGCGGAACGTCTGGGCGATGCTCATTGGTCGAATTCGTGGTTAGTTGCGGCAGCAATGGGGAATAAGGATCGAGGAACGAGGAAGCGGGTGTTGGGCCCCAGTTTGCGATTCCTCGTTCCTCGATCCTCATTCGCCATCTTGCCCTCCACTGCGCTCAAAAGAAGTACACCTTGGTTCCCCGCGCGAGATTCGGCGTGATCGCTTGCAGATCCTCGGGTCTCGCCCGAACCGCTCCGGGCATCACGTAGGAGGAATCGTTGAGCGGCCCCGCGGTCGGCATCGAGTAGAGCACGGTCCCCCCTTCGAGCACGATCGCGGCCGGGCCGAGCGCGCCTTTCACGACGCGGTTCCTTGGAACGGGGAGTCCTCGATCTGTATACACCCAGACCGGCACTTCCCATCCATCGGCGGCCGTCAGAAGGCGCTGCACCGAGCGCGTTCCGCGGGGCACGGTCATGCGCACAGTATCGGGAGTGGTGCCCACGGTTTTCTCCGGACCGATCTCGACGCGCATGTCGCGAAGCACGGCACCCTCGCGCTCCAGCGCGATCACGGCGCTGTCGACCGCGATCGAGAGATGGATCTCCTTGTCGACGCGAGCCTGCCGCCTGATCAGCGCGACCATCACCTCGAGCTGCTTCTCCTCCGAGGCGAGGACCGCGTCGGCGCGACGTATCTCGAATTCGCTCATCCCGGCGCGCAGCCGCTGGATTTCCGCGCGGTACTTGGTGCGCTTGTAGATCAGATACCCATCGATCGCGAGAACGCCCAGCACGACGATCGCCACCGCAGCGAGAAAGCCGGGATGACGGATGCGGAAATCGGTGAAGCGCTCGCGGAAGCTCATGTCGCTCGGAGATGTGAAACGGCCGATCGCGAGGCGCGCGGCCGGCGAGCGCGGGAGAAAGGCAAATGCGATGCCGAACCTGCGTACGTCACCGCCGGACGATCGATATCAGATCCAGAATGGGAACGCCAACGGGGGCGCTGCGCCCACTGCGCACGCGGGCGGTGATCACCACGTTCGTGAGCGGTGTGAACGATTCGGCCGCCTCGAGCAACGAGGGCGGAATCGCGAGATAGAGCAGCGCACTCTCCTGATCCGGACCTCGCGCGATGAGATAGGGCTCGTTCTCCGCGAGCTCACGCCGCAGCACGTCGGCGCGCTGTACCGGCGACAAGACCTGCACGTTCCAGCGTACGGTTACCCCGCGCATACCTTCCGGGTCCGCGCGGAGATCCGCAGCGCTGAGCCGCGTCATGATCGTCGTGTCCATGGCGTGCAGCTCGTTCTCCTTGACCCATGCCTCCACGCGAACGCGCACCCAATCGCGCTCGCGCGCAAGCGGGATGAGCACTGCCCCGGGCTTCACCTGACCGACCGAATCTCCCTCGGGGCCAACGCGTAGCGCCGCCTCTCGAACGGGCGTGAGCGCGGTCGCGACGGGCGGGTTCGGGGCCGGCGCCGGCGGATCGGGCGCGGTCGCCACCGAGCCGGCGGCCTGCTCGCGAACGTCCTCGGCCACCTCGGTCGGTTCCGTGGGCGCCGCGCGCAGGCGCGAGCTCGCGATCCACGCGTCGCGCCGCACGTGGACCCATTCGCCCGAGCGCGAGATCTCCGTGAGACCCATTCCGTCGCGAAGGATGGCGAGAGAGCGCGATTCCGTGCTCGGGCCCGCGCGCAGGCGTGCGCCCGACGGTGCTCGAACCGACCGCGCGAACGTCTGCCGGCGTCCCCCGACGAGATCGCGGTGCAAGTATCCCTCGATCGTGACGCGGGCGAGGCCGCGGTCGCGAGCCTCGACACGCACCGGCGTTCCTGTGAGCACGGTCGCGATCGGCCTCCCGCGCGCAGCCGCACGCAGCTCCGTCGGCGCCGTGACGGTGGCTTGCGCCGCGAGCGACGAGACAGCGAGGAGCGCGAGGGCAATCTGAACGACGTGCATCGCTGGTCGGTGGGGGTGAGCGCGCCTACATTCCTGTGGCGCACGACGCGCCGAAGTTACCAGCCGTACACTATCCCGCAAAGATGCCGCAGAGAGATCGGCGCCCCGTGGTCCTGGTCGTGCTGGACGGTTGGGGGTATCGCACCGAGCGCGAGGGAAACGCCATTGCACTCGCGCGCACGCCGACCTGGGAAGCGCTCTGGTCGCGAGCACCGCGCACCTTGCTCGACGCGTCCGGTCTTGCTGTGGGACTGCCGGAGGGCCAGATGGGCAACAGCGAGGTCGGCCACCTGAACCTGGGCGCCGGCCGCGTGGTTCCCACTGACCTCGTGCGCATCTCGCTGTCCATTCGCGACGGCGACTTCTTCGACAATCCGGTGCTCCAGGACCTCTGTCGCGAGGTGCGCGAGCGCGGGAGCACGCTGCACCTGTGCGGGCTCATCGGCAACGGTGGCGTGCACGCGGTGGACACTCACGTGTTCGCGCTGTTCGATCTCGCCGAGCGGGAGACGCTGCCGCACGTCGCGCTGCACGCGCTGCTCGACGGCCGCGACACGCTGCCCCGATCGGCGGAAGCGTTCATGCGAGAGACGGTCGACCGCGCCCGCGGTCGCGCCGTCGTCGCGTCGCTTGGCGGCCGATACTACGGTATGGACCGCGACAAGCGGTGGCCGCGCACGGAGCTCTGGTACCGCGCCATGGTTCGCGGCGAGGGAGCCCGCGCCTCCGATCCCGTCCAGGCGATTCGCGACGCGTACGAGCGCGGCGAGAGCGACGAGTTCATCGAGCCCGTCGTGATCGAGCGCGACGGCCGGCCGGTGTCCGCCGTGCGCGACGGCGACGCGCTCTTCTTCTTCAATTTCCGCGCGGACCGCATGCGGCAGATCGTGCGCGCGTTCACGCAGGACGGCTTCGACGGGTTCGACGTGCACGACCGTCCCCGCATCAAGGTTGGGACGATGACGATGTACGACGAGACGTTCACCACGCCGGTGGCGTATCCGCCGTTCGTGCTCTCCAGCATCGTCGCTGAAGTCTTGAGCGAGCAGGGCAGGACGATGTTTCGCACCGCGGAAACGGAGAAGTACGCGCACGTGACGTACTTCTTCAACGGCGGCTTCGAGACACCGTACGCAGGGGAGGAGCGACTGCTCGTGCCGAGCCAGAAGGTCGCAACCTACGATCTGGCGCCGGAGATGAGCGCGCCCGGCATCACCGACGTGTTGTGCGGCGCGATCGAGCGACGTCAGCACGACTTCATTCTGTGCAACTACGCGAACGGTGACATGGTGGGCCACAGCGGTGTGCTGAGCGCCGGCGTGAAGGCGGTGGAGACGGTCGATGAGTCTCTCGCGCGCGTGCTCGCGTCGTGCGAGCGCGCGGGGGCGCGTGCGATCGTGACCGCGGACCACGGGAACTGCGAGATGATGATCGATCCCGCGAGCGGAGGGCCGCACACGGCGCACACGACGAACCCCGTGCCTCTGGTGATCGTGGATCCCGACGGCGACGGCCCCCTTCGCTCAGGCGGCGCGCTGTGCGACGTGGGACCGACGATCCTCGCGATGCTCGGCGTGGAACAGCCGGCGGAGATGACGGGAGTGGATTTACGGAAGACGTGAGCGATTTTTTCTTCGGAGACCGGAGCGACAGATGGCCGCGGCAGGCCGGAGAGAACCGCAATTACGCTCAGCAAGGGCAACCGCCTGGACGCGGATTTCCACGGATATTGAACTGCAATCACCACGAATACGGCAACAGCAAGTGCACGCGTGTGTTAACGGCCCCGCGGCCCAACGTCCCGGTCGCATTTCTGCGGATTCCGTTCGCATCCGTGTAAATCCGTGGTCCAAAGCTGTTGCCGTTGCGGTCTCGGCGCCTCCGCGGTCTTCCGTGCCTCAACGGCGGAACATCAATTAGCTTGAACGCATGACACCCAGGGCTACCAAAGTGAGGAACGCTCTCGCGCTGGCGCTGGCCATCCTGGCGCCGGTCTCGCTCGGCGCACAGGTCGGTCACATGCCAACCGAGAGTCCGTTCCGCGACGCGCCGTATCGTCACGAGCTCACCACGTACTCGGGCTGGTACAGCGGCGCCGAGGGCTCGGCGAGCGTCGGCCCGCAGGCGGGGCCGATCGTGGGCGTGCGCTACGAGATTCGGATCGGCGGGCCCGCGTACTTCAGCGTGCACGCGGGGCATGCGTTCTCGAAGCGCAACGTCATCGATCCGCTCAATCCTCCCGAGACGCGACACCTCGGCACAAAGGACGTGTCCCTGCTGTTGCTCGATGCCGGCATCACCGTGAACCTCACGGGACAGAAGAGCTGGCACGGGCTCATGCCGTTCACGCGCTTCGGCATCGGTGTCGCAGGGAACGTGGGCGGTCGCGAGGATCCCTCGAACTTCAGGATCGGCACTCCGTTTGCACTCGTCCTCGGCACTGGCGTGCGCTGGGTCCCTGGCGGGCGCTGGAACGTGCGGTTCGACGTGAGCGACCACCTCTTCCGCCTGAACTACCCCTCGACATACGGCGAGATTCCCGAGGGAGGCGGCGCACCGGTGCTCGCGGGCAAGAGCTCGGAATGGAAGCACAACGGCGTCTTCAGCATCGGAGCGTCGTACACCATCTCTCGCTAGGCAGGAGCCTCCCATGACGCGCGACTTCGAGGACATCTTCAGGCTCGACGATCTGAGTGACGACGAGCTGCGCGCGATGGTTCGGGAGCAGCTCGCCGACTACGAGACGGTGGATGCCGACAACATCCTCGTGACGGCCTCGAACGGCGAGGTCGTGCTCGCCGGCCGCGTCGGGACCGAGGAAGAGCGGCGAATCGCGGAACGCATCCTCGCCGACGTCATCGGCCTCGAGCGGTATCGCAACGACCTCGTGGTGGACGAGATCCGCCGCGACGAGGAGCCCGAGGCGGTGGACGATCATCTCGCGGAGGCCGCGGAGCGCGAGGGCGAGCCGATCGGGAAGCGTCCCGAGAACGTCGATGACGAGGCGGAGCACCTCGATGAGGATCTGGATGCGCGTCTCTTCGGGACGCGCGACGTGCAGTCGGCGATCGAGCGCGGAACGGCGTGGAATCCGCCCGACGAGCCGACCCCGGAGGGCTTCGATCCCGAGGTTCGGGACAGGTTATAGATCTCGACCCGTGGAGGGCTCCGGGTGTCACCTGCAACGATGACAGACGTCAGAATACAGATGTCAGAACTCAGATGAGAACCGACGGGGAGCCTCGAAAACGGCTCCCCGTGATCGTTTCTGGATTCGGACATCTGCATTCTGACGTCCGGGCGTCCTGGCCGTGATCCTACAAACCCCTGGCCGCCGCGATCTCCCCCATGCACTATGCAGCTATGCCGCGCAGCCAGCGATGACCACGCAACAGTCCCTGGACGCCGTCGAGGAGGCGCCCGTCTGGCTCGAGGTGAACGGCGCGCCGGCGGTCACGTGGATGTGCACGCCGGCGCAGCTCGATGAGCTCGTCGTCGGGTGGCTGCATGGTGAGGGCTACATCGAGATGGCGCAGGATCTCGTGTCGTTGCGCCCGTGCGCGAAGGAGCTGGGATTCTGGGCGCAGGTGCCCGCCGGGCGATACGAAGGTGTCGAGGCAACCGACCGCCGGCGCGTTCTCGCCTCCGGGTGCGGAGCAGTCACGACGATCCTCGGCTCGCTGAGCTCCTTGCCCCGGCGCACGGTGACGGCGCCCGACCTCGACCTGGCACGCACGCGTGCCCTGTTCAAGGAGCTCTTCGCCCGCGGTGAACGCTACAAGGACACGGGCGGCATCCACGCGGCGGCGCTGACCGATGGGACCGAGCTGCTGCATCACGCGGAAGACATCGGGCGACACAACGCGGTCGACAAGGTGATCGGCGCGGCACTGCTCGACGGCCGCACACTCGAAGGCCTCACCCTTCTCGTGACGGGCCGCATCTCGGGCGAGCTCGCGTTCAAGGCCGCGAGAGCGCGACTCGGCGCGGTGGCGACGCCGTCAGTCCCCTCGACGCTCGCAGTCGAGATCGCGAAGAGTGCGGGCACGCTGCTCGTGGGCCGCGCGGTGAGCGGCCAGCCGCAGTTCCATCGGCCGTGACGCGATGTACCGGCGTCATTCTCGCCGGCGGCACGGCATCGCGATACGGAGGACGGCCCAAGGGGCTCGAGCAGGTAGGCGGGCGGCGGGTGATCGACCGCGTCGCCGATGCCTTACGAGGGGCGACCGACAGTCTGTTGCTCATTGCCAACGACCCTGCGGCGTCCGAGTGGATCACGGGTGTTCCAGTCGCGCCCGACGTGCGCCCCGGATGCGGCAGCCTCGGCGGGATTCACGCCGCGATCGTTCGCGCCCAGACGCCGGTGCTCATCGTCGCGTGGGACATGCCGTTCGTCCCGCCCGATCTGCTCCGCGCGCTGCGCGACGCGGGCGCCGCCGCCGATGCGGCGGTCCCGGAAAGCGGCTCGCGGCGTGGGGTGGAACCGCTCTGCGCGTACTACACGCCCGCGTGCGTGCCGGCGATCGAGCGACGCCTCGACGCAACCGACCTTCGCGTGGTCTCCTTCTTCGACGACGTGCGCATGGCGCGGGTGCCGGAGGAAGACGTGTGCCGCTTCGGGGATCCGGCGGTCCTGTTCATGAACGTCAACTCTCCCGATGACCTCGCGCTCGCCGAACAGTACGCCGCCGATGGTGACCATCGTCGGCCGAAAGCATAGCGGGAAGACGACGCTCGTCGTCCGGCTCGTCGCCGAGCTCGTGCGGCGGGGGCATCGGGTGATGACCATCAAGCACGGATCGCACACGTTCAATCTCGATCCGGCCACGACCGACACGTACCGGCATTATCACGAGGGCAACGCCGACAAGGTGGCGATGGTCGCGCCAGACAAGTTCGCCCTCATCGAGCGCTGGAGCGACGAGCTCTCGCCGGAGGCCGTCGCCGCCCGGCACATGGCCGATGCCGATCTCGTGGTCTGCGAAGGGTTCACGCGGTCGAGCCTCCCCAAGATCGAGATCTACCGTCGCGAGGCCCACGGGAGCCCGGTCTGGCAGGCGGATACGGAGCGTGCCGGCACCTGGCTCGCCATCGTCACCGACGTGCATGACTTCCGGGCGCCCGTGCCTATCTTTCGCTTGAGCGATGCGCGGTGGCTCGACGACCTCGCCGCTTTCGTCGAACGCGAACTGATGAGCCCGACATGAGCCGACTCGCCATTCTCTCCGCCCTTCTGCTCGCCGCGTGCGTGCCGAGCACGCCGATGACGATCACGCCCACGCCCGCGCGGCAGCGCGCGTCGCTCAAGTGGTGGGTGGACTCGATGGTCGGCGCCCCGGAGTTCCGCAACGCGCACTGGGGAATTCTCATCGTCGACCCCGAGCGTGGGGACACGATCATCTCGCATAACGCGGCCAAGCTGTTCATGCCCGCGTCGAACATGAAGATCATCACCGGCGCCGTCGCTTTGGCACAGCTCGGCCCCGATTATCAGTTCCGCACGACGCTGCTCGCCGGCGGGCCGATCGTCGACGGCACGTTGCGTGGCGACCTGGTGATCGTGGGAACCGGCGATCCCAGCGTGAGTGATCACATGCGCGGCGATGCCATGCTGGCCCTCCTCGAGGTCGCGGACTCGATCGCCGCGCGCGGGATCACGCGCATCGAGGGGCGACTGCGGGCCGAGGGGGATGCGTTCCCCGGCGCGATCTACGGATACGGGTGGTCGTGGGACGAAGTGGACGAGCCATATTCTGCTGGCGTCGACGAGCTCTACTTCAACGAAGGCTTCTCGCGCATCGTCATCCGCGGTGGTGCCTTCCCCGGCGAGCCCGTCACGGCGTCGGTGCTGCCGTCGCGCGGGTACCCACGCGTACGGATCGAAGCTCGCACCGTTCCCCCGCCGGACTCGATGGTCTCGGGTGACGCGCTCATCATGCCGCTGTCGATTCAGGTCGAGCGCGACAGCACGCCGGGGAGCGTCGTGGTGCGCGGCACGATCGCGCCGCACGATAGCCAGGTCGTTCGCTTCGCCCATGCCGCACCGCCGAAGGCATACCTGACGGCCCTCCAGGAAGCACTCGAGGCGCGGGGCCTCGCCGTCGCGGCTTCCGACACGGTGATGTCGTCCCTGGCCGTGCCCGCCATGGACACGATCGCAGTGATCCTGTCGCCCCCGCTTCGCGAAATCCTGCCGGCCTTCGAGAAGCCGTCCCAGAACCAGATCGGCGAGATTCTGCTGCGCACGTTAGGCAGGGAGCGCACCGGCGTCGGCACGCCGGACAGCGGTCGCGTCGTGATCGAGCGGCAGCTGCTCGAATGGGGCGCCACGCGCGACGGCTTCGTGGTCCGCGACGGGAGCGGCCTGTCGCGATACAACTACCTCTCGCCCGAGACGATCGTCCGCGTGCTCGATGTCATGCGACGCGACACGGTCTTCCCGGTCTTCTTCGGCGCGCTTCCCGTTGCCGGCATCGACGGGACGCTCGCGAACCGGATGAAGGGCACGCTGGCCGAGGCGAACGCGCGGGGGAAAACGGGGTTCGTCGCTCAGGCGCGCTCGCTGTCCGGATACGTGACGTCGGCGGACGGTCGCCTCGTGATCTACAGCCTGCTCTGCAACAACTGGACGGTTCCGGTGCGCGTCGTCGAGCGCATGCAGGACACGATTGTCGCACGGCTCGCGGGCATGACGGTCGGCGCCCGCCGTTAGGTGCTCTCGGTCCCTGAGGCAGTCGCGCGCATCCTGGCCGACGTGCCTCGCGGTCCGGTGGAGCACGTCGCGCTCGCGGACGCGCTGGGCCGTGTCCTCGCCACGCCCGCGACGTCGCCGATCACGCTCCCCGCATGGGACAACTCCGCCATGGATGGCTATGCCGTGCGCGCCGCGGACGTCGAGCGTGCGTCCGCCGAGATGCCGGTGACGCTTCCCGTCCTCGAGACGATCGCGGCCGGCGGCTTCGCGACACGGCCGCTGCCGCCGGGATCGGCGATGCGCATCATGACCGGCGCCCCGCTTCCCGACGGAGCCGACACCGTCGTGCGAGTCGAAGACACCGATGGCGGTACCGATCGGGTGACGATCCGGAACGCGCGTGACATCAGGAAGAACATCCGCCGTCGCGGCGAGGACATCCACGAAGGCTCGCGAGTGCTGGAGCCCGGTGTTCCGATTCACGCCGCGCAGCTCGGGGTCCTCGCTTCCATTGGCTGCGGTCACGTCGACGTGTATGCGCGCCCGCGAGTCGCGATCATGACGTCGGGCGATGAGCTCGTCGATCTCGATCGCTTCGACGAGGTGCGGAGCGGCCGGAAGATCGTGAGCTCGAACAGCTACACGCTCGAGGCGCTGGTGCGAAGCACAGGCGGCATCCCCGTGCAGGTCGGCACGGCGCGCGATGATCCCGCCGACATCCGTGAGCGACTCGAGCGCGCGAAGACGTGCGATCTCATCGTCACCTCGGCCGGAATCTCGGTCGGTGAGTTCGACCATCTGCGCACGGTGCTCGACGAGATGGGCGTGGAGCTCAGGTTCTGGCGCGTGCGCATGCGCCCGGGCGCTCCACTCGGCTTCGGCCTCCTCGCCGGAACGCCCTGGATCGGGCTCCCGGGAAATCCGGTCTCGACGATGGTGACGTTCGATCTTTTCGTGCGCCCCGCGATCCGAAAGATGCTCGGACATGAGAGGCTCTTCCGGCGTCCAGTGACCGTCACGCTCGAGGAGCCGGTGACGATTGGAGCACGGCTGACGCATTTCCTGCGTGCGACCGTTCGGCCGGGAGACAACGGGCAGATCCTCGCGCGGCTCACCGGCCCGCAGGGGTCCGGCATCCTGACCTCGATGGCGCGAGCGGAAGCGCTCCTCATCGTTCCCGAGGATCGGCCGCGCGTCGAAGCCGGCGAGAGCGTGCACGCCTTCCTGCTCACCGAGGATACGCAGCTCGCCACCGCGTTCTCGATGTAATGGCCAGGCCGGGTGCGCTCGTTCGAGAGCTCGAACGGAGCTTCGTTACCACGACGGTGAACATCGATGTCGCCGGCAAGCCGGTCTCGCTGCTCAAGCCGCGCAACTCCGATGATCTCATCAGCGAGGCGGACTACGTTCGCGATGAGCGTCTGCCCTATTGGGCAGACGTGTGGCCTTCGTCGACCGTTCTCGCCACACGAATCGCGAACGAAGCCGGCACCGGCCGCGCGCTCCTGGAGCTCGGCTGCGGCCTCGGCATCGTTTCCGTCGCGGCGATGCGAGCGGGATTCGACGTTGTCGCCACCGACTATTACGAAGACGCACTGCGCTTCACTCGCGCGAACGCCTGGCGCAATCTCCGGCGCGAGCCGAGGACGCGGATGGTCGACTGGCGCGCCCTCCCGAATGACCTCGGTACGTTCGACGTCATCGTCGCCGCCGATGTGCTCTACGAGATGACGTACGCCGAGCTTGTCGGCGACGCGCTTGCCGCCGCCCTCGCACCGAGCGGCGTGGCGGTCATCGCCGATCCCGGCCGCATCGCCCTCGACCGATTCATCGACGCCTGCGCCGCGCGCGGTCTCGGGAGCGTCGAGCGCGCCAGCTCCCCGTTCGTCGAGGGAACCATTCGGCAGACGATTACGCTCTACTCGATTCGGCGGGGAGGCGCGCGCACAAAACGCTGAATCCGAACAGACTCATGACAGCCTCGACACTGGTGTCGGGGTATCACATTGGACATCCTGTTCGGTCACTTCGCCAACATTCGGAGATTCGTCATGTCGGTTTTCTCACGCGCGATCGTCGCGACGACGCTCGCGTTGCTACCTGCGTCTGCCGTCGTTGCGCAGGATACAACGCCCCGCATGCTGTCACCGCGCGATTCTGCCGCGCACACCATCGGGGACGCGCGCCTCGTCATCGACTACGGGCGTCCATCGAAGCGACGCCGGGAGATTTTCGGCTCGCTGGTTCCGTACGGCGCGGTCTGGAGAACCGGCGCCAACCAGGCCACGCACCTTCGCAGCGATCGCGATGTGATGATCGGGAGCGTTCGCGTCCCGCGCGGTACGTACACGCTGTGGACGATCCCCAACCACACCGGCTGGACGCTGATCGTGAATCGCCAGACTGGACAGTGGGGCACCGAGTACGACCCATCGCAGGACCTCGGCCGCATCCCGATGGAGGTCGCATCGCTGGACACGCCGGTCGAGCAGTTCACGATTGCGCTCGCGTCGAAGGGGGACGGAGCCGGGCTGCTCAGCCTCAGCTGGGACACGACTCAGGCCAGCGTCCCCATCCGAAGCGCGAAGTAGCCGCCGCGGCAACCATCGTCGACCGGGCCTCAGCCGTCGATCGTGCGACTCGCTTCGCGCGACACGAGCGCTCAGACCGCCGAGGACCGCCGCTTCGCGGCGCGGCGCCGCCCGCTCGAGATCTCATTGCGTGCGCTGCGCGACCAGTCGCCGCTCAACGAGCGCACCGCGGCCATGAGCCAGGCGGAGCGTCAGGCAGTGTACGACGATCTCGTACGCAAGCTCGACGGGACCGGCGTGTCAGACGCCGAGCGCGCCTTCGCCCTGGCGGTCGCGATCAAGCGGCTGGGGCTCAAGGCCAACTCGGATTTCGGGATGCGGATTGCGGGCGGGAAGCCCGGGGCTCAGTCCGAGCGGATCAGCGTCGGTGTCGGCATCAAGAACAGAGGGTTCTGACGCGCATGACGCGAACGATCCTAAAAGGGCGGGATCGTTCCAGGCGGCGCTCACTCTCCTCGCGTAACCATAAAAAAACGTTGCCTTGCTCCGAGCATGGAACCTTCCATGCGCGGAACAAGAGAAGTACGGTCCTCTGTGGTGTAGGGCAGCGTTGACGCCTCACGGAGCAGATTCTGCCGTTTCCGGAGCGTTCGCGTCCTCCGCGTCAGAACCCTCTGTTCTTGATGCCGGCCGGCGCGTCACATGAGCAGGGCAGCACTACGCGAGCCGCGCCGCGACGACCTCCGCGATATCGAGCACCGGCGTCGCCGCGTCCTTGGCCTTCGCGCCGTCGGAGATCATCGTCATACAGAACGGGCATGCCGTGGCGATGGCGTCGGCGCCGGTCGCGAGAAGCTCCTCCGTACGCTCGATGTTGATGCGCTTGCCTTCCCGCTCCTCCATCCACATGCGTCCGCCGCCGGCGCCGCAACACAGGCCGCGCGAGCGCGTCCGGGTTGGCTCGGCCAGCGTCAACACCGGAAGTGCCTTGCGCAGCGCCTCACGAGGCGCGTCGTAGACGTCGTTGTACCGGCCGAGATAGCACGAGTCGTGGTAGACGATGGAGCGCGCATCGCCATTCCCCTCGGCCAGCGGGATGCGCTTGTCGTCGAGCAGGCGCTCGATGAAGGTCGAGTGGTGCACGACTTCGTAATCGCCGCCGAGCTGCGGATACTCGTTGCCGATCTGGTGGAAGCAGTGCGGGCAGATCGTGACCACCGTACGCACCCGATAGCGGTCCATCGTCTCGATGTTCGCGCGCGCCAGCGTCTGCCAGAGATATTCGTTGCCCATACGGCGCGCGGCGTCGCCGTTGCACTGCTCCTCCTGGCCAAGGATCGCGAAACGAATCCCGGCAGCCTTCATGATGCGCGCGAACGACACCGTAATGCGCTTGGCGCGCTCGTCGAACGAGCCCATGCACCCGACCCAGAAGAGCACGTCGACCGACTCACCGCGCTCGGCAATCTCTGCCATCGTCGGAATGTCCAGCCCCTCGGCCCAGCGGGCGCGATCTCCCGGGCTGAACGCCCACGGGGAGCCCTGACGCTCCATCGACTCGAACGCGGGTTGCACCTCCGCGGGGAACCGTGACTCCATGAGCACGAGATTTCGGCGAAGATCGATGATCGTGTCGAGGTGCTCGATGCCCACTGGACATTCCTGCACGCACGCACGGCACGTCGTGCACTGCCAGAGCTCCTCCTCCGTGATGTAGTGGTCGAGGAGGCGGTGCTCGAGAACATCGCTCACGGCCCGTGCTCCGGCGTCGTCCCCTTCACCGTGAACCAATGCGGGAGAACGCAGCTCTGCCGTGTCACCGGCGAGGAGCGGCGCCTTCTCCATCAGCCGTTGACGTGTGTTAATGATGATCTTGCGCGGACTCAGCACCTTTCCCGTGAGGTTCGCGGGACACGCCGCCGTACAGCGACCGCACTCGGTACACGAATAGCCATCGAGCAGCTGCTTCCACGTGAGGTGCTCGACGTCGGATGCACCGAACTGCTCCGCCCCCTCCGCCTCGAGATCGAGGCGCGGGATCGACCCTCTCGCGCCCACGCCCTGGGCATTCGAGAAGTACACGTTAGGCACGGAGCTGACGATGTGCAGGTGCTTGGAGTACGGCAGGTAGTTGAGGAACCCGAAGATGAGCAGCGCGTGCGCCCACCAGGTGACGTCGTGCGCGGTGGCGGCGGCGCCGGGATCCATGCCCGCGAACGCCCGCGCGAGCGCGTGAGACACCGCCTTCTCGCGAACCACCGAGGCTGGCTCGTAGACGAGCAGGAAGGCGTTGGCGAGAAACATCGTCACCATGAGCGCCGCGATGGCGCTGAGGATGAGGATCGCGTCGGCCTGCTCGAGTCCATCGCCTTGCAGGCGTCGCGGGTGCACGACGAGGCGCCGCCACAGCGCAACGGCAACGGCGAGCAGCACGAGCACCCCGAACACGTCCTGCGACATCGAGTAGGCGCCATAGGCCCACGTCGGGAGGAACGAATACGAGAATGGCGGATGGACGCCTTGCGCTACGAGCTCGATCGTGCCGGCGGTGAGGACGATGAAGCCCCAGAAGATCAGCGCATGCATGATCCCGGGGCCAGGCTCGCGCATGAGCTTCGACTGCCCGAGCGCGACCACGAGCACGTTTTTCAACCGCTGGAGCCCCTGATCGCTTCGGTTCGCCGCACGCCCGATGCGCAGATAACTCACGAGCCGCTCGACGTTGAGCGCGAAAAACCCGCTGGCGACGGCAAGCACGATCAGGAACACGACGTTGGCGGTCGTCATGCGGCGGGAAGCTAGGGTGGGCGGAATGCGCAAACAAGAATGGGCCCCCCGACTGGGCGGCCCATTCTTGTTTGCCTCAGGAACGAGGACCGAGGAACGAGGAACGAGGAGACCAATCCGAAAGGCCTTTCCTCAGTCCTCCATCCTCGGTCGCTAGAACCCCAACTTGAGCCCAAGCGTAAAAGCGAAGTTGTGCGAGGTCTCCGCATTCTGCAGATCGTTCGGGTCGTTCGCATTCCGGAATTCATCCCACTCGAACGACGAGATGTAGTCCTTCACCAGGAGGCGGAGGCCCAGCGCTCCGACGTTGAAGTCGGCGCCGAGTCCGGCGTTGTAGGCAATGTTGGTCGTGCCGTCGGCGTTGAAGTCGTCACGGTCGGCCGTGAACTTAATTGCACCAACACCCGCCTGTAGGAAGGGCGAGAACGTGCCGGCACCCGCCGCGAAGGGGACCTTGAGCTGAAGGTTTCCGTCGTACAGCCACACGCCGACGTCGCCCGCGGGCGACGCGAGTGTGCCGGGGAATTCGAACTCCCAGTTCGTGCGCGAGTAGCCGAAGTTGCCGACGAGCGCCAGGTTCGGCGTCATGTCGATGCCGAGCTGCACGCCATACACGGCGCCATTGTCGTTCGTGAACTCGGCGCCATTCGCCGTCTCGAAGTGATCGCCGTACGCGATGTAGCCGACGTACGGCGTGAGACTGAACACGGAGGGCTGACCCGTCACCACGGACGACTGCGCGGCGAGCGGAGCCGCCATGGCGGCCACGAGCGCGGCGCTGACGAAGAACTTTTTCATACGACCTCACTGCTGAGGGTTGACCCGCCGGCCAACCCCGATTCCAGGCCGACGGCACCCGGTATTAAGGCAGGGTCCATGCCTCGGCCCCCCCTCGGAGGCGAGCATATGACGCAAAAAGGCGGGGATTCACTCCCCGCCGTAAGCTGTTAACAAATCGTAAGTTAGTGCGCTTTCTTCGCGTCGCGAACCGCGGCGGTCAGCGCCGGAACGATCTCGAGCGCGTCACCGACGATCCCGTAGTCGGCAACCTTGAAAATCGGGGCCTCCTTGTCGCGGTTAATGGCCACGATCGTCTTCGCGGTTCGCATCCCGGCGAGGTGCTGGATGGCCCCCGAAATTCCTACCGCGACGTAGAGCTCGGGACTGACCGTGCGGCCAGTCTGGCCAATCTGGTCGCTCTGCGGCCGCCAGCCGTCGTCCGCAACCGCCCGCGTGCATCCCACGGCGGCGTTCCCGAACGCATCGGCCAACTCCTCCACCAGCTTGAAGTTGTCGGCCGCACGGAGCCCGCGACCGCCGCTAATGACGACCGGCGCGTCGGTCAGGTCCGGCCGCCCGCTGCGACCCTGCACCATCTCCTTGACGACCACCCGCGAGGAGGCCGGATCGATCGCGGGCGGAATGGCTTCGACCCGGCCGGACCTGGCCTTTTCAGCCGGCGTCACCGCGCCGGGCCGGAGCGACAGGACGGCCGGCCTCGCCGTAAGAGTCAGCGTCTGAACGACCTTGCTCGCATAGCCAGGGTGACGGGCCCGTATCCCGTCGGCCGACGGATTGAACCCAATGGCGTCGGCGGCTAGCGGGAGCCCGAGCTTGGCCGCGACGCGCGGCGCGAGGTCCTTGCCTTGCGCCGACGAGCTGAACACCACCGCCACATAACCGCCGTCCCTCGCCCGTGCGGCGGCCGTCGCCGCCGCGACTTCGGCGCTGTGATTCGCGAGCCCGGGGTGCTCGACGACGAGCACGACATCGGCCCCGTAGCGGCCCAGCGCTTCGGCTTTCCCTGCAATTCCCGGCGGGCCCAGGAGGAGAGCGTGCACCTCACCGCCCTGAGCGTCGGCTAGAGACCTGGCGGCCGTCACGGCTTCGAGCGCGACGCGGCGTAGCTCGCCGCCGCGGGATTCGGCGAATGCCAGCACATTCGCCATCACAGCACCTTCGCTTCGGTCTGGAGAAGCCGCACGAGCTCCGGCACCGCCGCAGCTCCCTCGCCGATGATGCGCCCGCCCTGGCGGTCGGCGGGGAGCTCCGTTTTCGTGAGCTCGAGCCGCGGGGGTTCGAGCTGCACCGCCTTCGACTCGAGCGGCTTCTTCTTCGCCGCCATTATTCCCTTGAGCGACGGGTACCGGGGGCGCGCAATACCTTCATCGATCGTGACCACAGCCGGCAGCGGGAACTCGAGCACCTCGGCGGCCCCTTCGAGCTCGCGTCGTGCCGTTCCCTTTCCGGCGGCGACCTCGAGCTTCGAAGCGGCAGTGATCAAAGGGAGATCGAGCAGCTCCGCCGTCATCGGGCCGACGACGCCGCTCATCGTGTCCATGGCGTGCTTACCGAACAGGATGAGATCGTAGCCGCCCGTCTTCAGCTCGGCGGCGAGAGCGCGCGCGACGACGAATCCGTCCGCGGGAACGCGGTCGGTCTTGAGGTGGATCGCCCGGGCCGCGCCCATGCTGAGCGCCTTTCGCAACGCCTCCTGCACGGCGTCGGGTCCGAGCGAGACGACCGTGACGTCGCCCTGGCCGAGCTTCTCCGTGATCTGGAGCGCGACCTCGACGGCGTATCCATCGAAGTCGCTCATGTCGAACTTGAGTCCTCCCTCCTCGACGGCTTTGCCGTCGGCACTGATGCGGAACCGGGACTCCATGTCGGGCACGCGCTTGACACAGACGGCGATCTTCATCGCGTCACGCTCCGAACGCGTTGAGGCCCGTCACGGCCTGGCCGAGCACGAGCGTGTGGACGTCGTGCGTGCCTTCGTAGGTGTACACGCTCTCGAGATTCTCCATGTGACGCATGGCGGAATACTCCGCGAGAATGCCGTTGGCGCCGAGCAACCGCCGCGCCTCACGAGCGATGTCGGTGGCGATGTGGACATTGTTGCGCTTCGCGAGCGACACCTGCTGCGGCGTGAACTCCCCGCGATCCTTCAGCCGCCCGAGGTGCACGCACAGCAGCTGCGCCTTCACGATCTCCGTGAGCATCTCGGCGAGACGCAGCTGCTGGAGCTGGAAGCCGCCGATCGGGCGGTCGAACATGATGCGCGTCTTCGCGTACGACGCGGCTTCCTCGAAGCATGCCATCGCGGCGCCGAGTGCGCCCCACGAGATGCCGTAGCGAGCCTGCGTCAGACACATGAGCGGGCTCTTGAGCCCACCGCTCTTCGGAAGTAGCGCATCCTTCGGCACGCGAACGTCCTCGAGCACGAGCTCGCTGGTATCGGAGGCGCGGAGCGACAGCTTCCCCTTCTGGTCCTTGGCGCGAAAGCCCTTCGTGCTCGTCGGAACGATGAATCCGCGAATCGAGCGCTGATCCTTGTCGTCGTTCGTCTTCGCCCAGATGATCGCGACCTGTGCGGTCGATCCGTTCGTGATCCACATCTTGGCGCCGTTGATCACCCACGAGCCGTCGGGTTGCTCGCGTGCCATCGTGATCATGCCGGCCGGATTGGATCCGAAGTCGGGCTCGGTGAGACCGAAGCAGCCAATGGTCTCGCCGGACGCCATCGTCGGGAGGTAGCGACGCTTCTGGTCCTCGCTTCCGAACGCGAAGATCGGGTACATAACGAGGGCACCCTGCACCGACGCGAAGGAGCGCACACCGGAATCGCCGCGCTCCAGCTCCTGCATGATGAGCCCGTACGAGACGTTGTTGAGGCCCGCGCAGCCGTACTCCTCGGGCAGATTGGCTCCGAGAACACCGAGCTCCGCGAGCCCCGGGACGATCTCGCGCGGGAATCGCCCCTCGACGTAACACTCCCCGATGATCGGCAGAACGTTGTCGTCCACGAAGCTCCGGACGGAGTCGCGGACCGCGCGCTCCTCCTCGGAGAGGAGAGAATCGACGTTGTAGAAATCGAGCATGGGCCGGATGATAGTCGGGGGAGCCATGAAGAGGGAGTCAACGCCCGGAGCGTTGCCGGGGACGCTGCGCCGTCGTCCCAAAATGGACACGGCCCACCCGTCCACCGACGCCTTCCCATGCCACTGACCAAGCGACCGACCCCGCTGCGCGACTCGCCGTTCGCGTACACGCGCCCCGCCGGGCAGCGTGGATGGATCGATCGCATGCTGGGCAGGCCGAGACCTGATCTCGCGACCGACGCGCTGCGCCACCTCCTGGCGAAGCGGGATCCCACGCGGATCTCGCCCTCGGACATCTCCGATCTCCTGCTCGAATACGACGTTGCCGGAATCGAGGCCCGCTCGGTACTCATGCGAACGTGGCGGCAGGTGCTCGAGGCGTTTCTGAGCGACAACACGTTTTCCGATCGCGAGATCGACTACCTCGACGCGCTTCGCGAGGCCTTCGGCCTGACCGACGGCGAGGTCGAAGACGCGGAGCGCGACGTCGTACACCCTCGATACGCCATTGCCCTCCGGGATGCGCTCGCCGACGCGCGACTGCGGGATGAGGAGCGCGCGAACCTCGCGCGGCTGGCGAAGCACCTTCGTCTCCCCGAACGCGTGCAGGCCGAGCTCTACGAGCGCTCCACGCGCTCGCTCCTTCAAGGGCTGTTGAACGAATCGGTCGCGGACCGGCGACTCTCACCGGACGAGCTGCACCAGCTCACGGCCGTGGCGCAGCGTCTCGGTGTGACGCCGGACTTCGACGCCCCCACGGAGCGCATGCTCGACCGGTACGCCGTGTTCTGGCGAATCGACAACGGCGATCTGCCGCGGGCAACGGTGGAGAACGTTCATCTCGAGCCGGACGAAACGTGCCACTGCGTGCTGCCGGCGGAGCGCTTCGAGCGAAAGGGAGATGCGGCCGGAGCGGAGGAAGGCGTCGTCAGTGTGCGAATCGCGCGCGGCGTGTACTATCGCGTCGGCAGCGTGTCGGACGCGCCCATCAACCGGCTGCCGCTCCGACGCCTCGATGGTGGACGGCTGCTGGTGACGAATCAACGCGTCATCTTCGATGGTCCGCAGGGAACCGGCGCCTGGTCGCTGCGTGACATCGCGTCCTACCAGGTGCACGCCGACGCAATCGTCGTGGAGCTTCGCACCGGGGGCCGTCCCACGTTCGCGATCGAGGGGGATGTGGAGCTCGCGGCGGTC
>JBQTHJ010000005.1:0-49310 GCA_052389995.1 Gemmatimonadaceae bacterium
CCTCGAGCACCTCGGGCACCTCGGGCACCCTGAGCACCCTGAGCACCCTGAGCACCCTGAGCACCCTGAGCACCCTGAGCACCCTGAGCACCCCTGCACCCTGAGCACCCTGAGCACCCTGAGCACCCCGAGCACCTTGACGAACAACCCAAAGCCGGCATATAGCCCGCAGCCACTCCTCCATATAAAGGAATCATGACTCAGGCTCGACTCCCGATGGCGAAGCGCGGGTTCGGCGAGACCATGCGGACGGACGCGTGGTGGGTACAGCCGGCCATCGTCTTCACCATTCTCACGGCCTTTGTCGTCTATGCGACCTGGGCCGCCCTTCAGAACGCCCACTACATCCACGGGCCTTACCTTTCCCCGTTCTATTCCCCGGTAATCTTCGGCGATCCGGCCCACGCCTGGTTCGGGCCGCGGCCGGGCTGGTGGCCCGGGTGGCTGCCCTTCTCGCCGGCCCTGATCATCCTCCCATTTCCCGGGCTCTTTCGAGTTACCTGCTACTACTACCGGGGCGCGTACTACAAGGCGTTCTGGGCCGACCCTCCCGCGTGCAGCGTGGGCGAGCCGCGGAAGTCTTACCGCGGCGAGCAGCGCTTTCCGCTGATACTCCAGAACGTCCACCGATATCTGCTCTACATCGCGCTGGTCTTTCTCGTCATTCTGCTCTACGACGCGTACAAGGCGCTCTGGTTCGTCGACGAGGCGACCGGTCGCACCGAATTCGGGATCGGCATCGGGACGCTGGTCCTCGCCGCCAATGTCGTGCTGCTCGGCGGGTACACGTTCGGCTGCCACTCGCTTCGCCACCTCGTCGGCGGCTATCTCGATCGACTGTCGGGGGCGCCGGTGCGCCGCACCGCCTATGCGTGCGCGACCTGCCTCAACACCCGCCACATGCGCTGGGCGTGGACCAGCCTCATCGGCGTCGCGTTCGCCGACCTCTACGTACGGCTTTGCTCGATGGGTGTGTGGACTGACTGGAGATTGATCTGATGCCGGCGTACGAGACGCTGGAGCACGACGTTCTCGTCATCGGGGCCGGCGGCGCCGGCCTTCGCGCCGCGATCGAGGCGGCGAGCGCCGGCGTTCGCGTCGGCGTCATCTGCAAGTCCCTCCTCGGGAAAGCGCATACGGTCATGGCCGAGGGAGGGGTCGCCGCGTCGCTGGCGAACGTCGACGACCGCGACAATTGGCGCGTCCACTTCGCTGACACCATGCGCGGCGGACAGTATCTCAATAACTGGCGGATGGCGGAGCTCCACGCGAAGGAAGCACCGGCGCGCGTGCGAGAGCTCGAGGCGTGGGGCGCGCTATTCGATCGCACGGACGACGGCCGCATCCTCCAGCGCAACTTCGGCGGGCACCGATACCCTCGCCTCGCGCACGTCGGCGACCGGACCGGGCTCGAGATGATCCGTACGCTCCAGGACCACGGCATCCACCGCGGGCTCGACGTCTACATGGAGTGCACCGTGATCCGGCTTCTCACCGATGGCGAGCGCGTCGCGGGCGTGCTCGGCTACGACAGAGAGCGCGGACGTTTTCGCCTTTGGCGCGCGAAGGCCGTGGTGCTGGCGACCGGCGGCATCGGCAAGTCGTTCCGGATAACGAGCAACAGCTGGGAGTACACCGGCGACGGACACGCGCTCGCGTACGACGCCGGTGCCGAGCTCGTCGATATGGAGTTCGTGCAGTTCCACCCGACCGGCATGGTCTGGCCGCCGAGCGTACGCGGCATTCTCGTGACGGAAGGCGTGCGCGGCGAAGGGGGCATCCTCGTCAACCGCGACGGACGCCGCTTCATGTTCGACGACATCCCGGAGAATTACCGCGCGCAGACCGCGGACGACGAGGAAGAAGGCTGGCGATACACGCAGGGCGACAAAGCGGCGCGCCGGCCGCCGGAGCTGCTGACGCGTGACCACGTCGCCCGATCGATCATGCGCGAAGTGCGCGAGGGCCGCGGCTCACCGCATGGCGGCGTCTTCCTCGACATCGCCTGGATCACGCGCAAGCTGCCTAACGCGGCCGAGCACATTCGAAAGAAGCTTCCGAGCATGTATCATCAGTTCAAGGAGCTCGCCGACATCGACATAACCGCGCAGCCCATGGAGGTCGGCCCGACGACGCACTACATGATGGGCGGCGTCCGTGTGGACGGGGACTCGCAGATGTCGGCCGTGCCCGGCCTCTTTGCCGCCGGCGAAGTAGCGGCAGGTCTGCACGGCGCCAACCGGCTCGGCGGCAACTCACTTTCGGACCTGCTCGTCTTCGGAAAGCGCGCTGGCGAATACGCTGCGCGGTTCGCCGGCGAAGGCAGCATGCCGCGCATCGCCGACGCGGAGGCAGACGCCGCCGTTCGCCAGGCGCTCGCGCCGTTCGATCGGCCAGGCAACGGCTCGAGCGGCCCGTTTCAGATTCAGTACGAGCTACAGGACGTGATGCAGGACTTCGTCGGCATCGTGCGCAACGAGGATGACATGCGCCAGGCGCTCCGGCGCGTCGAGGAGCTGTCGAGCAGGGAACGGCAGGTCGCGGTGTCGGGACACCGTGAGTACAATCCGGGGTGGCACACGGCGCTCGACCTTCGCTGCATGCTGACCGTGTCCGAGGCGATCACGCGCGCGGCGCTCGAGCGGAAGGAGAGCCGTGGTGCGCAGTTCCGTGAGGACTTCCCCGAGAAGAGCGCCGAGTATGGGCGGTTCAACATCGTGGTGCGGAAAGGGAGCGACGGCGCCATGGAGCTGAGCCGTCGCCCGATTCCGCCACTCCCCGCGGAGCTGGCTGCGATCATCGAGGAGATGAAGTGATGGCGACCGACGTCCTCAAGCCGGATCTCGCGGAGCCTGGCCAGGTGCAAGAGAACGCTCCGCCCGACGCGAAGCCGGAGCCGTCCGGACGCGCCACGTTCAAGGTATGGCGCGGCGACGCGACCCGAGGCGAGCTCGTCTCGTACACGACTCCGGTCAGTGAGGGCATGGTCGTCCTCGACGCGATTCATCAGATCCAGGCCGACCAGGCGAACGATCTGGCCGTCCGATGGAATTGCAAGGCCGGCAAGTGCGGCTCCTGCTCGGCGGAAGTGAACGGGATGCCAAAGCTCATGTGCATGACCCGGCTCAGCGACCTCGATCTCACCAAGCCGGTGACGGTGGAGCCGATGCGCGCGTTCCCACCGGTTCGCGACCTGGTCACCGACGTGTCGTGGACCTTCACCGTCAAGAGAACGATCGCGCCGTTCACGCCACGGCCGCCCGATGCGCCCGACGGAACGTGGCGAATGGCGCAGGGCGACGTCGATCGCGTGCAGGAGTTCCGCAAGTGCATCGAGTGCTTTCTGTGCCAGGACGTCTGCCACGTCATCCGCGACCACCAGCTGCGTGACGAGTTCATCGGCCCGCGCTTCCTCGTCCATGTCGCGGCACTCGAGATGCACCCGCTCGACGTCGCCGACCGCGTTCCGGCGCTCAAGGAGCAGCACGGGATCGGCTACTGCAACATCACGAAGTGCTGCACGGTGGTCTGTCCGGAGAACATCACGATCACGGACAACGCGATTATTCCGCTCAAGGAGCGCGTGATCGACGAGTACTTCGATCCGATTGGGCGATTGGTGAAGATTTTCAGCCGGAGAACGCAGAACGAGGACCGAGGACCGAGGAAGTCGACTCGTTGAGCACACGCTCAAACAGCTTCCTCGGTCCTCGTTCTCGATGCCCATGTTCGACCTGAAACCCATCTCGCCCGCCGGCGTCCCTGCCGCGATGCAGAAAGCCGAGCGCTACCGGTTGCTCGGTGAGCCGACTGCGGCCGAGAGCATCTGCCTCGACGTCCTCGCGGTCGATCCCGACAATCAGCAGGCGTCCGTCATCCTCCTGCTCGCGATCACCGACCAGTTCCCCGACGCGCCGGCCGAAGGTGAGCGGCGCGCGCGGGAGGTGCTCCCGCGACTGCGCGACGAGTACAAGCGCACGTACTATGAAGGAATCATTCACGAGCGCGTCGCCAAGGCGCAGCTCAAGCGCGGCGCGCCCGGCTCCGGCGAGATGGCGTACGACGCGTTTCGTAAGGCGATGGAGCTGTACGCGCGCGCCGAGCGGTTGCGTCCCCCCGGAAACGACGAGGCGCTGCTCCGGTGGAATACGTGCGCCCGCATTCTCACGCGCAGCAGCGATCACGTTCGACCGCGAGTCGAGCCCGACTACGAGCCGAGCCTCGAATAATTCTCGAAACGACGCTTGCGGGATGTAAAGGAGTGTAACGGTCGCCGTGCTCGCGGGGTCACTTACCGTGAGCATCGCGCTGACGAGTCGCGGGACTTGTCAGCACATGGTTCGCATCGCATCCTTTCGCTCCAGCAATACGGTCGAGACTGACCGCCCAGCGTCGCAATGCGACGACGCGGGCGAATGGTGGCCCGCTTCCCAGCGTCGTCAGGCTCACGCCCACCCATGGAGGCGTACTCATGAGACTCAGTGTGTTCACGCGCTCTTCACTCTCACTCGTTGCGCTGCTCGCGGCGGCATTGGCTCCGCAGCGACTCGCGGCGCAGGCGACCGGCGCTATTGGCGGGCTCGTCGTCGATTCCACCAACCGCCAGCCGATTCCGGGCGTGGCGATCTCGATCCCTGGAACGGGGCACGGGACGATCACCGATGAGGCTGGTCGCTTCTCGATGCGCGCCGTGCCCGCTGGCACCGTCACGCTTCGCGCGCAGCGGCTCGGGTACGGCCCCACCGAGCAGACGATCTCGGTCGTGTCGGACCAGACCGCCGTCGCGAACTTCACCATGGCGCCGATCGCGCGCGTGCTCGCCGAGGTCGTGGCGACGGGGTACGGCGCGACGATTCGTCGCGAGCTGAGCAGCTCGGTGTCGTCGATCCAGGGTGAGGACCTCGCAAACACGCCGGTGGCCGGCGTGGATGCCGCACTCCAGGGGAAGGCACCCGGCGTGCAGGTGGTGCAGAACGCCGGAAACCCCGGCGCCGGCATCACGGTCCGCGTTCGCGGCGCCGCGTCCATCTCGGCAAGCAACCAACCGCTGTGGGTCATCGATGGCGTGCCACTGCTTCGCGAGGACTTCTCGCAGTTCGGGTTCCTGGGCGGTCAGGACATTACCGCGGTTACCGGCATCAGTCCTGACGAGATCGAGTCGATCGACATCCTGAAGGATGCCGCCTCGGCCGCCATCTACGGATCGCGCGCCGCGAACGGCGTCGTGATGATCACGACCAAGCGCGGCCGCGCCGCGCGCCCGCGCTTCTCGTTCAACATGTACACCGGACAGCAGGACATCTCCCGGAAGATGGAGCTGACCAACTCGACCGAGTTCATCGAGTTCATCAACGAGGCACGGGCGAACGACGGCCTCTCGCTGCGCTACACGCCGGGCGTGGACGATGCCGTCAGCACCGATTGGCAGGAAGCGGCGCTTCGCAACTCCGCGCCTGTCACCGATCTCTTCCTCTCGGTGGACGGCGGAAGCGAGCGCGTCCGGTATTTCGTGTCCGGCTCCGTGTTCGATCAGACGGGCATCGTGCTCGGCTCCGGCTACGACCGGCAGTCGATTCGCGCAAACGTCGACTTCGATCCCAACACCCGCATCGGGGTCAAGACGTCGTTCACGCTCTCGCGCGAGATGCACGACCGCATCGTGAATGACAACACCATCGAGGGTGTCTTCGCGAACGCGATCGCGGAGGTCCCGATGTTCCCCGTCCGCCAGCCTGACGGCCGCTTCACGGATCCCACCGACCGCGTCGGCATCGGCGGCAACACGCCGCTGGGCTACATCAACCCGGTTGCGGTGGCAGAGTTCAACTTCAACGAATCGCGCGCGCTCCGCTCATTCGGAAACATCGAGGCGACGGTGCGCCTCACCGATCACCTCCGACTCAACGCGCGCGGTGGGTACGACGTGCTGAACCTGCGCGACCTCGCCTGGGGCTCGCCGCGCGTCGTGGGCTCGAGCGATGAGACTGTGGGCGGCTTCTCGGTCCTCGCAAACAACACCGCGCAGCGGTTCACGCTCGAGAGCTATCTCGGGTACGACTTCGCCAACAGCTTCGCGGCAGTCAACTTCACGGCCGGCTCGGGCGTGGAATGGAATACGGAGGAGAACGAATACCTCGCCGGTCAGGGGTTCCCGCACCCGGACTTCCAGTATCCCGGTAATGCCGGCGACATCTCGGCGTACGATGGCGACCGGACGGGCTACAACCTCGTCTCGTTCTTCTCGCGCGCCAATGCGACGTTCAACGATCGCTACCTGCTGTCAGCCAGTATTCGTGCCGACGGGTCGTCCCGGTTCGGCGAGGAGAATCGCTACGGCATCTTCCCGGCGGTTTCGGTCGGCTGGATCATGACGGACGAGCCGTTTCTGGCCGGACTCGCGCGGCGTGCGGATGTGAAGCTGCGCGCCAGCTATGGCGAGACCGGCAACCAGGACATCGGCGATGACTTTGCGCCGATCGCGCGCTACGGCGAGGCGAAGTACGCCGGCGAGCCGGGTATCGCTCCGGTCAACATCGCCAACGCCGAGCTGAAGTGGGAGACGAACAAGGAGTACGACGTCGGCGTCGACGTCGGCCTGGTCGACGGCCGCGTTCTGCTGGTCGCCGACTGGTACCTGAAGCTGACGGAAGATCTGCTCCTCCGTCGCCCGCTCACGAGCACCAGCGGCTTTACGACCTACTGGGATAACATTGGCAACATCGAGAACCGTGGGTGGGAGCTTGGTCTCACCACGACCAATTTCGCGGGCGCGAACGACGGTTTCAGCTGGGAGACGAACTTCAACATCTCCTGGAACGAAAACACGATGACGAAGCTGGAAGAGCCTTTCACGTCGGGGTTCGACGGTATCAACCGGTACGAGGAGGGTCTCGAGATGGGGGCGTTCTACACCGTGCGCTTCACGGGTGTGGACCCCCAGACCGGCGACGTCATGTGCTTCGACGAGGATCAGGACGGCGCCACCTGCGACGATGCCGATGACCGCGTCGTTGTCGGAAGCCCGTTCCCGGATTACTGGGGCGGCCTGACGAACACCTTTGGCTGGAAGGGCTTCGATCTCCGCACGTTCGTTCAGTTCAGCCAGGGCGGAGAGATCTACAATGGGCTGCGCGCGTACGCCGATGATGGCGGCCTGAGCCGGTTCGACAACAAGCTCAAGCACGTGACTCGCCGGTGGCGGCAGCCGGGCGACATCACTGATGTGCCGCGCGCGAGCGCGAGGTGCAACTCGAACGCGTGCCTCACGACGAGCCGCTGGATCGAGGACGCGTCATACGTCCGGCTCCAGGAAGTCACCCTGGGGTATCGGATCCCCGCCCGCTTCGCGGGAATGGCCAACCTGTCGGATGCGCGGTTCTTCGTTTCGGGACGGAACCTGAAGACGTGGCAGGACTTCCTCGGCTTCAACCCCGACGCGAACAGCGCCGGCTCCAGCTCGAACACGACGATCGCGAACGAGTTCTACTCGTACCCGCTGGCCCGGACGTGGACGGTCGGCGTCTCGGGCTCGTTCTGACGGGCGACGCGGACTGCAACTCTCGATCACTCCACCTGGATATGAGAATGAATCGACATATACGGATTCGATGGGCACTCCCGGCGCTCCTCTTTACGTTCGCCGCCGCGTGCGAAGACACGTTGTCGGTCGAGCCGGTGAACGAGGTGCCCGCGGAAACGGCGATCAACGACCTCGCCACCGCGACGGCGGCACTGGCCGGGGCGTACGATGCACTTCAGGACGACGGAGGGGCGGATTATCTGAGCGGCAGCTTCACCGTGTTCAACGACCTGCCGAGCGATGACGTCGTTCACACCGGCACGTTCGACACGTTCCTCGAGGCGGACCTCAACGATCTCCTCGCTGACAATGGGACGATCCAGGATATCTGGGACATCCTCTACGAGGGCATCTCACGGGTCAACCGACTCATCGAGCAGGTTCCGCCGCTCAATAACGTGTCTCAGGAGGACAAGGACAACATCCTCGGCCAGGCGCGCTTCCTCCGCGCGCTTCACTACCACAACCTGGTGAAGCTGTGGGGCGATGTGCCGCTCCGTCTGACAACGCCGGCCAGTCCGGAAGAGGCCGGGTTGATCGCCAGAAGCAGCGAGGCCGAGGTTTATTCGCAGATCCTTTCCGATCTCGCCCAGTCGAGAACGATGGTCGCCGAGGAGGCTCACCCCACGATCGCCTCGGTGGCCGCCGTGCACGCGCTGCGAACGCGGGTGATGCTCTTTCAGGGCAACTGGGCCGGCGTGATCGCGAACGCCGACAGCCTCGAGGCGCTCGGCCAGCACGAGCTGGAGCCCGACTTTGCGAGCCTCTTCACGCCGACGACCACGAGCGAGGACGTCCTCCGCGTGAACTACACGCCGGAGGAAGCGCACCTGCTCGGATGGTGGTATCGCTCGAAGGGAGATTTCGGCGGCCGGTACGAGGTCGCCCCGTCGTGCGCACTGGCGCAGGAGTTCGACGCGGACGTGAACTGCACCGCGTTGGCGCCGTACGCCACGTACAACCCTGCGGATCAGCGGGGCCAGGTTACGATCCAGAAGAATGGCAACGCGGAAATCTTCGGCGGCAAGTGGCCGACGGGTATCGGCGACGAGGGTATCCACGTCATCCGGTACGCCGAAGTGATCTTGAACAAGGCAGAGGCGCTGGCCCGGGAGAACAGGCTGGCCGAGGCTGTCGATGAGTACAACCGCACGCGCGTCCGTGCCGGTCTTGGCGCGCACCTGTTAGGCGTGACCGACATCGATCCCGGCGTCGGTCTGAACTTGCTCAATACCCAGGAGGAAGTGCTCGGGCAGATCTGGGCGGAACGGCGGCTCGAGCTGGCGATGGAAGGCTTCCGATTCCCCGATCTCGTGCGCACCGGTCGCGCGGTTGCAGTACTGGGGATCGAGGACAGGCCGCACCAGGTGCTGTTCCCGATTCCGCAGCAGGAGCTGGACGTTGCGCCGAATCTGACGCAGAACCCCGGTTATTGAGCTCCATTGAGAACGCAGAAACGTCTCGGCCGGCGCTGCCGGCTGAGACGTTTCTGCGTTTGACATACGTGGTACTGCCATCCATCGACTATCGGCCTCCGACGCTATCGAACGGCGTCAGACGGTACACGCGGTAGTTGCCGCTCTGGTACGTGATGGGAAATGCGTACGGCACACGGCTCACGAGGTAGGAAGCGCCGTATGTTGACGCCACTCGCGCGATCTGCGGCTCGGTGAGCGTGTTGTAGCGCCGCTCCAGCACCGCGAACTGTGCCGCGGAGGGATCGTCGTTGGGTAGCGGTCCCACCAGTGACTCGACTCGCTCGCGCCATTCGGCGAAGCGATCGAGCCGGACCTGGTCGTGATTCGCGACTTGTGCGCGCTGGGCGAAGTAAAAGCTGTCGCGCCGCCAGGGAGGAAGAATCGTCACCGCGTCCAGCGGTGTGTTCTGCGAAATCCAGACGAACGTTCGACGAAGATCGTCCGCTCTCCATGCGCCCAGCCGCTGCGCCGCGCGGTCCCACAGGTAGCCGATGGGACTTGTGAAGCCCATCAGACAGACGCCCCCGAGGACAATCATAACCGGTTGCCACTTGAGCTTCTTCCGCTCACGGTACGCATGCGCGGCGGCGAAGAAGAAGAGCAACGGCGCGAACATCGGAAACAGCCGGAATGGCGTGATCTGCAACAACTCGTACCATCCCATCACGCGGCTCAACAGGCCAAAGGCGAAGAATCCTGCAAGCGTGATCTGGAACCAGGCAAGGAACTTCACGGCTCTGGATTCCCTGTTCCCGAGCCAATGAAGTAAGCTGAACGCGCTCACCAGGATGAGTTGGAGGAACTCGCGACGAATCCAGATCAGCGGATCGAGATGCATCGAGAACTGCACTCGAACGAGGTACTCCCACATGGCGCGCGACGACGGCGCCACGCCGACGGCCGTGGCAAGCGGAATCACTCCTGGCAGGGCACCCAGGAACGTGAGACCTACGATGACCGCGAGTCGTTTTCCCGGGTATCGCAGCGCCACCAGGCCAACTCCGACGGCGGGAATCGCGAGCAGCCCCACGGCGGGATGAAACGAGAACGACAACCCCAGCATGAGCGCGCCGGATCGGTCACGATCATCGAGCAGGCGATCAATGGCGAACAGCAGGAACACGTACGCCAGGGATTTCGCCTCGAACGTCGTGAGCATCGTGCTCACGGCCACGATCGACTGATCCATCAGAATCCAGAGGGCGATGCCCAGTGTCGCAGCAGAATAGGGAATCGCGAATCGGCGACCCAGCTTCAGGAGCCCAACGAGGAGCAGCGCCCACGTCACGATTCGCCCTACCCAGCCGATCACCTCCAACGGGAGCACCATCGTGAACGCCCCGATGATCCAATTGAACACCGAATGCTCCGCGCGCGGCGTCGCGAAGGTCCAGTCATTCGGCAGGAACTCGGGATGCCACGTCTTGTACGGCGCGAGCAGATAGACGTCTTCCGTGCCGAACGGCACCGGCGCGGCGTTCACGAGAAAGGTGAGCACCATCAGCGTCGCGACGCACAGGCCGAACTCGCGCGTTCGCATCTCGGACAGCGCGCCGACCACGTGGGGCGATGCGGCGGGGCGCGGGACCGCGGATGCATCGCAGCTGAACGGCGGGCTAGCAGTGCGAATGGGCATCGCGGAAGTCAGGAGGCGGTGAACGCAGGACTCAACGGCGCTGGAACGCTACGAAGACGATGTCACCGAGGGCGTACGGCACCGACAGCGTGGCCGGGACCCGCGAACGCAGGCGGCCGAGGGCACGCGCCACGACCGACGCACCAGCGCGATGCTCGAGGCGCGATAGAGCATGCTCCACCGAGATCCACTTCACAGCGCGGCGGAACGCGATCATGCGCCATCGCGACGACGCGAACAGCGTCTGGAGGGAGCGCCGCGTGTGGTAGTACATCACCGAGGGTGGCGAACAGAGATGCCACCGCGACCCGAGCAGGCGCGCAACCGTGGACCGGTAGTTCGACGTCTCGATGGCGACGAGTCCGCCAGGCCGTACGAGCTCATACAGGCGGCGCTCGACGGCCCGCGGATTCGGGACGTGCGCGATCACGCTCCACAACGTCGCGACATCCACCGACCCCACCGGGAGCTCGGCGTCGACGAAGTGACCTTGCACCACATCGAGGGCGAGGTGCTCGCGTGCATAACGAGCCGCGTAGTCGCTGACATCGCAGCCACCCACCCGCCACCCTGCGCGGCGCGCCTCATCGAGGAAGAACCCCGCCGCACACCCGATGTCGAGCAGCGTCCCTGCCCGGGCACCCACGCGGGCCAGATCGTGCAAGTAGTGCCTCGCCTGCTGGCGATGCACCGGCTCGTCGCCGACGTAATCCGGATACCCCTCGAATCCGCCAGCGGTGAAGTACGACGCCGAATACAGCGCCTCCAGCGCCTGCGTCGTTGCCATGCGCGCGAGGAATCCCAACTCGCACGCACCGCAGCGGTAAATCGTGTGACCGTGCTTGACGAACAGCGCCGCCACATCGCCGCTGCCGCACGACGGGCACTGGACCTCCACTACCAGAGAGAGATGGGGAACCGTGGTGCTCCCGGAGAGCGACGCCGGGGCCGTCCGCACCGTCATGTCGGGACCTCCCCTCAGCTGGCGGCGACGCGCACGAGGCGGGGCGTGAACCCCTCGTACGCCGGCAGATCACCGACCGGACCTGGGTCGGCGATCGCGCAGCCGGTCACGCACGTGCCGGCGATCCGCTGAACCTCCGCGAAGTCCACTCGGTTGAACGTCCCATCCGCGTAGCGCGCGTTGAGGAACTCGGTGAGGGCCGCGACCTCGTTCGCGACTCCACACTCCATCACCCGGAAGCCACGCTCGACGAAGTCGACGAATTGCTCGGATGCGGGCTCGGCGCCGCGCCCGATGCCGGCGTACGCAGTGGAGCGGTCGCGGAACTCGTCGCGACGATAGAGGTTGCACGCGTCGACCACGCCGCGCAGCGTCGCGCCAAGCTCTGCCAGGCGACCCGAGGATGGCAAGCCGATGTAGTCGTGATGCGCCGTGCAGAAGATCGCGATCTCCGCGCCATCGAGTGCCGCGGCCAGGTCGTTCGTGAAATGACGCTCGAGCGAGAGCTTCCTCAGGTTCTGGTCGTCACCCTTCACGTACGGATCGTGCATAACGACGCGGCACGCGCGCTGGAGGAGAAGCCGCGCGAGAGCGAGCGTCGGTGAGTTGCGCGTATCCTCGGAGTTGAAGCGATAGGCCACGCCGAGGAGCGCGATCGACCGACCCGCCAGCGATCCATGCGCCCGCTCGGCGAGGGCAATCGTCTCGGCCGGCGACTCGTCGTTGATGCGCCGTGATTCGAGGATGAGGCTGCGTGACGTGTCTTCTCCGCTTTCGATCGCGCGCCACCACAGGAGAATGCCGTCCTTCGGCAGGCAGTGTCCGCCCACACCGACGGTCGGCACCAGCAGCCCTCCGCTCGGCACCGCGTTGGGATCCGCCGTGGCCGCATCCGCCTGCGCAAGCCGCTCGTTCACGCGATCGCGCACGCCGTAGAAGTCGATGTCGTGCTCGTCGCAATAGCGCACGATCTCCGCCGAGTACGCGATGCGAACGTCACGATACGCGTTCTCGAGCGTCTTCACCACTTCCGCGGTGAGGCTGTTCGTCGGATGCAGCGTGCCCTTGGTGACGATGCGGGAGTACAACCGCTGGATGCGCTCGGGCGTTCGCGGGTCGAGCCCGGCCACGATCTTGTCGGATGCCGCGACGCGCTCGACGAGCCGGCCCGGCATGACGCGATTCGGACTGTTGCCGAGGAGAAGATCCCGTCCCTCGATGAGCCCGTAGCGCGCGAAGTGCTCGCGGACGACCGTCGCCATCGACGATGGCGCCAGCGTCGACTCGAACACGATCAGGGGCACGTTGTCGGCCGGCTTGTCCTGGAGCGCGACCGCGATGTTCGTCAGCGCCTCGAACAGCGGACCGTAGTCCGGCGCGAACCCATCCTTATCGGTCTGCACGCAGACGAGAATGACGTCTGCGTCGGCAAGGTCGGCGTAGTCGTAGCTCGCGGAGAGCAGCCCACGCTCGACTGCGTCGGCAACCACGTCATCAAGCGCCGGCTCGACGCCGCCGATTGGCGAGCGTCCGGAGTTGATCGCTTCGACCTTCCACCCCGACGTGGGTGATTTGCGCTGGACGACGAGCACCTTCGCGGGCTCATCCGTCCCCTCGCGAATCTCGGCATGCGCGAGCAGCGCAGCCATCGGCATCCCGACGATCCCGGGGCCGACGACGGCGATCTTCCGGACGCACCAGGCGCCAGGGGTGGCAGGGTCAACTGTTGACGACGGTCTCGCGTGCGCGCTCGTAGACGGCATGTTCGGCAGGAATGTTGGAAGTGGTCGATGCGGCTCCGTCCCCGTCGATGAACTGCCGGTGCCAGAGCTCGAGATTGATCGCGCCCCACAGCTTGCGGCCGAAGGCACTCTCGGTGTTCAGGAGCGTTTCGATTTCCTTGCGCTCCCAGATCCCGCGCGACAGCGCGGACGATGACAGTAGAACGTCCTCGAACAGCCCTCGCGCCTTCCCACGTGCCCAGAGATGCAAGGGCACCGGGAACCCCATCTTGTCCTTGCGCGAGAGCACACTCTCGGGAATCAGCCCCGTGATTGCCTTCTTGAGGATGTACTTCAGCTCGCCGCCCTTGAACTTCATTACCGGCGGCATGCTCGCGACGAGATCGCAGATGCGATAGTCGAGCAGCGGCACGCGCGACTCGAGCGACGACGCCATGCTCACGCGATCCTCGACCTGAAGCAGGGCCGGCAGGCCGTTGACCAGGTCGAAGTGCGTCATCTTGTTGTAATACGACAGCGTGTGCGGATGATTGAAGCTCCGCTGGAATCGTGCGAACACGTCCTCGCGCTTGTACGCCGACCGGAAGTCCTCGCTGAACATTCCGAGCGCGCCACCGCTCCGGTCGATGAGCTGGAAGTAGCGCCGGTCCATGGGCTCGAACGCGTCCGTCTTCCAGAACCCCTGGAGCATCGGCACGTATTGCTTCAGGCTCGGCAGGTGCGGGATGATCGACTTGAGCGTGACGAGATGCTCTTTCTCCTCCGCCGTCTCGAAGATTGCGCCCTTGAGCGCTTGCTCCAGGTACGCGACGAGATACCGCGCGTACCCGCCGAAGATCTCGTCGCCACCCTGCCCGCCAAGACACACCTTCACCTGCTGTGAGGCGGTGCGCGCGACCATGTACTGCGGAAAGAGTCCAGGCCCTGCGGTCGGCTCATCCATGTGGTAGATGAGCCGCGGCATGAGATCGATGAATTCCTGCTCCGTCGGGACGATCTCGATCGACTCCGCCTCACACGCCGCAGCGACCTCGCGCGCGTACCCGCTCTCGTCGAACTCCGGTCCCTCCCGGAACGATCCGGTGAACGTCTTCAGGCGGCCGCGGAACTCGCCGGCGGCCAGCGTCGCGATGAGACTCGAGTCCATGCCGCCGCTGAGGTATGCCCCCACGGGGACATCGCTCCGCATCTGAATGCGCACCGCATCGTTCAGCAGCCGGCGAAGCTCGACGACGAAATACTCCTCGGTATGGAACGGGTCGATCGTGAAGCGTGGCTCCCAGAACTTCACCGCCTGCGAGGTGCCGGACGTGAGATCGATGAGGTGGTAGTGCCCGGGCATCACCTTCCGCACGTTGCTGAACAGCGTCCGATCGCCCAGCACGAACTGGAAGGTGACGTAGTCGCGCAGCGAATCGAGGTCCGGCTCGGCGCGCACCGTCGGATGCCGCAGGATCGCCTTGATCTCGGAGGCGAACAGGTAACGGTCGCCATCGGCCCAGTAATACAGCGGCTTCACGCCGAAGTGATCGCGGGCTGCGATCAGCTGCCGCCGATCGCGGTCGTAAATGAGGAACGCGAACATCCCGTTGAGCATGCGGACGAAGTCGAGCCCGTGCTCGGCGTACATCTTCAGGATGACCTCGGTGTCCGACGTCGTGCGGAACGTGTGCCCGCGTCGTCTGAGATCATCGCGCAGCTCGACGTAGTTGTAGATCTCCCCGTTGAACACGATCGTCAGGTTCCCGAACGTCATCGGCTGGCGACCGGTGGCGAGATCGATGATCGACAGGCGCTTGTGGTAGAGACCCACCGGGCCGTCGACGACGTATCCCTCGTCATCCGGACCACGGTGATTCAGCGCCGACGCCATGTCCGCGAGCGGCGGGAACGCCGCCGGAACTCCGTTGCGATTGATGATCGCGACAATGCCACACATGGATCTGTTCTCCGGTCAGCCGCGCCGGGCCATGCTGGCGGCCGGCATGGCGATGGCGGGGTGCGAACGACTGGTGAGACGCGTGCGAGCGAGTAGCGCGCGCGCGTGAACGAGCATCGGAACCGGGGCAAACCGCTCGGTCAGCACCGTAAGCGCCGCCGCGAGCAGGCGACGCTTGCGCGGCCCATCCATGTCCATGCCCGGAAAGAACCGCAGCTGCGGCGCCTCCTCGGCCCCGAGCACGTCGGTGGGGTGGAGCAGGAAGCTCGGCTCGATGCCCGTTAGGCGACACGCGGCGAGCGCGGTGCGCAGGTAGCGGAGCATCAGCGATTCCGAGACGCGGCCCAGATAGAGCAGGTAGCTCTGGTGGATCGGCATGCGCGTGAGCGGAAACGTCGTCACCGGAATCTCGAGCAGCGTCCGGCCACCCGAGAGCTCCCACCGGTACGGCTTCAGCGGACGCAGGCCGTCGCTCCACGCCCCGAAGAGCGCGCCGCGCTCCGCCATCTGCTCGCGCGTGAAGCTCGCGCTGCGCACGTAATAGGCGCGCGCCAAGGGCCCGATGAAGGTGGGCCACGTCGAGCTGTCGTAGACGTATCCGCGCTCGGCGAGAATCTCGAGGAGCGTGGCGCTCCAGCTGTATCCGGGCCCGCGGAAACCGACCGGACGCGCTCCAGTTGCCTGCGCGATCGCGTCGTCGGTCGCGTCGACCTCCTCCGCGAGACGCTCCGGCGAATAGCGGTGCAGCCACGGCTCATGAGCGTAGGAGTGATTGCCCACCTCGTGGCCGCGCGCGACGATCTCGCGCATGACCACCCCATTCGCGCGTTGCGCCGCGTCGAGCCCGACGAGAAAGAAGGTGATCCTGAGGCCGAGCGCGTCGAGCGCATCGAGCGCCCGCGGAATGAACGTCGAGAGGTACGACGGACGCTCTTCCCACCCGGCATCGCCGTGGGTCTTGAGGTACGACCAGAGATCGTCGGCGTCCAGCGAGACGCTGGCGAGCGGCCGCTCCGTGGCGTCGCTCACGATGCCCTCGACGCAGCGAGAGGTGCACTCGACGCAGGGCGGAGATGCCTGGCCAGCTCGATCGCGCCGGCGTTCGCGACACCGATCGTCTCGTTGACGTTCAGGGTTCCGTTCGCGATCTGCGCCGAGTTGACGATGAACACGTTCGGCAGCGACGTACGCACGGGAGGGAGTAGCGTGCTCGAGTAATCGAGCGTCGACAGCGCCAGCACCTCGCGCGCACGAGCCACCTGGAAGGCGAGGATGTCCTCGCGGCGGAAGTCCGGGTACATGCGCTCGAGCGCCGCGATGAACTCGGTCTCGATCTCTGCGTCCGTCCGCGACCAGAACGGATCGTCCTGCGTCAGGTAGCGCGGCAGGTAGATGAGCGAGTGACCGCCGAACCGCGTGCGGTCGACCAGCGCCGTCATCTCGATCACCGCCGTGAACGGCACCCATGATTCGGTGATGTTCGTGACGTAGTAGCCCGCCAGCGGCTTCTTCAGCAGCACCGAGGCGCATGCGATGCCCTGGTACACGACCTCGGTGAGCTTGCGGCGCTCACCCTCGCCCAGCTGCGGGCACATGGCGGCGATGCGCGCGCAGGGGACCGTCAGCACGACGTTGTCGAACGAGCGCTGCCCGCCGTCAGCGAAGCGGACCTCCGCACCCTCACCGCTGTCGAAGACGGACACCGCCGGCCGTCCCGTCATGAGCTCGATGCCCTTGCTCTCGAGATGCTCGCGCAGACGGCGGGTGATGACCTCGTACCCCCCGTCGACGTAGCCGAACATCTCGCGCTTGAGTCCGGAGCGACGCGCGGCGTACATACGCGCGATGATCGCCCAGATGAACGAAGCGCTCGCGCGACTGTAGTTCTCGCCGAGCTTGCTCTTGAGCAGCGGGAGCCAGATGCGCTGAAAGGTCCGCTCGCCGGAGAGCCGCCGGAGCCAGTCGGTGACTGGAATCGACTCGAGGCGCTTCCAATCCCTGATCCGCGAGGCGTACAGAATGGTGAGCGCGAGGCGGACCTTGTCGATGAGCGACAGCGGCGGGAACGTCAGGAACTCGATGCTGGTCGACAACGAGTACAGCCGACCATCGGTATAGAAGCCGGTGCGCGTCGTCCCCCACCGCAGCGACTCGGAGAGCCCCATGTCATCGAGGAGCGCGCGAAGGTTGCTGTCGGACATCAGGATCACGTGGTAGAAGCGATCCCACGTGAATCCCCCGATCGACTGCGGCGAGGCGAGACCGCCCGGCGCTGCCGCCCCTTCGACGATCGTGACACGGCATCCCTGCTCGCGCAGTCTGAGCGCGAGCGCCATGCCGAGCACACCGCCACCGATGATGCCGATTTCAGATCTGGCCATTGACCATCCACAGCGCCGCCGCGTTCAATGCGCTGACCGCGGCGTGGGCGCGCGCGAGCGGCGCCACCTTGCCACGCGACTTCTGCCAGGCGAGCGACGCCAGCAGCTTCACCTGTCCGATGATCGTCCTCACGACTTTCATCTTGGAGCGCCCGAGCAGACGTCCTTCGAGCGTTGTCGGGTACTCGGTGAGCCGCCCACCGGCGAGGTCGAGCTTCGCGATGAACTCGGAGACCCCGAGGAAGCCGCCGCGCTCGAGCTCGATGCCGAGCGCCGCGCTGCGGCGATAGACGCGGAAGCAGCTCGTGTAGGTGTAGAGCTTGTGGTTCAGGAGCAGCCCATACAGCCGCGAGAGTGACCGGGAGAGAAACAGCCGCCAGGCGGCGACGTTCCGCATGTTGCCCGCGGGATGGTACGGCGATGCCGTGACGATATCGTAGCTGTCGCCGAGCATCGGGATCATGTTCGCGAGCTCGTGCGGGTCGTAGCTACAGTCGCTGTCGATCGAGCAGACGATCTCCGTCTTCGCGGCACGAATGCCGGTCATGATGCTTCCGGCAACGCCGCGGTTGACCTCGTGCTTGAGCAACGTGCAGGTGGTACGGTTGCCGAAGATGCGCTGCATCGCGGCCCACGTTCCGTCGCTGCTGCAATCATCCACAAAGATGAAGTGGAGGTCGTATGCGGAGAGACGGGCCTCGACGCTCTCGAGCGTGTTCGACAGATACGGGAGCACGAGCTCCTCGTTATGGCACGGAAGAACGATCGACACGGGCGTGCGGCCACCCTTCGCTGCAACCGAGGGCGATGGCGCGGACACTCGGATCGATGGCCGCGACGCGCGTCTCCGTACCGCCGCTACAGGGAGCTCAGTCGAAAGCCCGAGATAGTCCGCCACGCTCGTAAACCGGTAGCGGGCCAGGTAGCCTCGGACGAATTCCCCCATCCGCGCAAGGTTGCGATAGTGGCGCAGGCGCTGGTATGCGGCAGCTGCTTCGATCTTCGGTTGCGCGGGGTCGAGCTCCCACGTGTGGAAGTACATCACGTACGGAGCGGCGTGTGCGCGGTCCCAATGCCGCACGGCACGCCGGACGAGCCCCTGTGGGAGCTGGCGGAACCAGTTGCCGCCGGCGATCGGAATGTGATAGCCGGCGACCTCGGCCGAGGAGAGCGGCAACTCCCAGAGCGCTTTGTCGCCGAAGCGATGCTGGTGGGCGAAGCGGCGCCACGGTTCCGCTCGATAGGCACCGAGTCTCGGGCAGATGCTCGAATCGTACGCGTATCCCTCCTCGGCGAGCACATCGAGCGCCCAGAGGTCTGACGGCTCGAACCACGCGTCGGCGACGCGGTACCCGAGGACGCGCCTACCTGAGGCATTTTCGAGCGCGTCGCGTGCGTGAGCGAGATCGTCCCGGAACTCGGACGCTGATTGCTGCCGGATGTTGTAGTGGTAGTAGCCCTTGCTCGCGATCTCGTGCCCGCGGTCCGCGACCGTCCGCACCAGCTCGGGCATGCGATCGGCGATCCACCCGAGCGTGAAGAACGTGGCGCGCACGCCGTACTCATCCAGCAAATCGAGAGTGCGCAACGTCGCCTGCTCGGCCCGGGTCTCGAACCGATACCATTGTCCGCGCTGGATGAGCCGGTTGAACGCACCGACCTGGTAGTAGTCCTCGAGCGCGATCGTGAGGATGTGCCGCCCTTCGCGCGGCGCGGCCCTGGAGTCCAGCCGTGAGCGCGCGCGACTCGCGGCGGGGGTGTACCCGGCGGGCGTTCCCGGACTCTCGAGTTGGTCGTTCGCGCGAAGCACTGATTGCCCTCGTTCGCAGTTCGGGTCGAAGGGCGCGGGATGCCGGTAGTCGGTTCGGCGAGCGCGTAGGAGTGGCGTGACCCGGCGAGAGCAAGAGCGCGACCACCGAAAGGCGGGAGCCGAGGGCCGGCGAAGTGTACGCTAAGTGTGTGGAAGCGAACGGATTATGGCGCAACGCACCCGGGCCGCCGGGAGTCGCTGTGTCGCGACGAACGCCGGGACTGGTGGACACATCCAACACTGTTGCGGGACCTCATCAGCCTCATGCCTCGCACATACCTCGAGGCCGGAGGATACCGTTGAGCCGCCGTCAGGCCTGCCCGGATCGCAACCCGCAGGGACCACCCGGGATGAGATGATGATGCTATGACGCCGACGCCGTGAATTCTTGGCGAAACTCAAGCGAGGAGCTCGACCGATGCCGTATACGCTCTGGAGCCGCGGCAGACTGCTCGGCGAATCCGCTCTCGACTACCGCCGCGTCTTCCCTCGGCACCGCATGGGCGACTTTCATCCAACGGAGGCCGGCGAGAAGGTCATGCCGGTCGCGACCGGAGTCAGCAGGGCCGGCGTGGATCTCGTGAAGACCCTTTCCGGCTCGCGTCCCGGCGGTCACGCGCGCGAGCAGCTCCGTCAGACCTCCGAATACGCAGATCTCGCCGCGGCCGAGGACCGGTGCGACGCGCTGGCGCTCGAGCTTCGCGGGCCGGATGGCGTCGTCATCCCGACGGAGTGGATCGACCTGCGCGACACGGAGTTCCTGCTCTCGCTCGCGGAGATGGAAGACCTCGACGTTCCGGAGTTCTCGCCGGAGTTCTGTGGTATCGAGGATGATGACTGCGGCGCGCCCCCGCTGGGACTGAGCGAGAATCCGTTCCAAGCGGCGGACTTCGAGGAGGACGACTACGCGTCCTTCGAGGACGAAGCGCCGTGGCGATCGGAGCGCGTATTTCCCCGCTATCAGTTGCAGGTGATGCTGCGCGAGGACGCGTCGGTGCCGTGAGCGCGGTAGCCGCAAGCGCGTTGGCGGGAAGCTCAGCCCGGCACTCCACTACTGGCTCTGTGCGCCGTCGTCCGTGGATCCGCCGCTCAGGCGGGCGACAGGCAGCTGCCAACCGCGGCGGATCGCCATGAAGCGGAGCCCGAAGCAGAGGAGCGCGCCAACGATGGTGACCGCAGCGGACGGGAACTGCATCATACGGCCGGCGACGACCACCACGGCACCGGCCAGGGCGGCGACCGCATAGACATCGCGGCGCAGCACCGAGGGTACCCCCGCCGCCAGTACGTCGCGCACGATGCCGCCGCCAATCCCGGTCAGCATGCCAAGCAGCACCGCCGCGACGGGCCCCAGGCCAAAGTCGAGCGCCTTCAGCGCGCCGGAGACCGCGAAGAGCGCCAGCCCGCCGGCATCGAAGATCTGTACGGGGCTCCGCATGCGATCGATGATCGATCCCCAGCGGAACGTGGCCAGGCCGGCGAGGACGGGGACGGCGATGTATCGCCAGTCGGCGATGCCCGGCGGCGGCACTGCGCCGATCAGTACGTCGCGGATGATCCCGCCAGCGTTGGCGGCCGCGAACGATAGAAGGAGCACTCCGAAGAGATCGAACCGACGTTTGACGCCGGCCATCGCTCCGCTCAGCGCGAAGACGAAGACGCCGAGGAGGTCGAGCACCAGCACGAGGGTGCTGATGGCGACGGATTGCGATGGCCACATACGGCTATGCCGACAGCCCGGCTCGCGCCGCGCCCATCAACGCCTCCACGCCCGGCTCCACCGTCGGATGTATAACAAGCGCAAAATGCGGCCTGTGGTTCGTCGGGAGCTCGCGCAAGCGCCCATCAGCCGGATACGAGGCATGCCTCGATGCAAGAACGCCACCGTCATAAGTGACGATGGCGTCTCTCGTGAGAATCGGGACGGCGGGATTTGAACCCGCGACCCCCTGAACCCCATTCAGGTGCGCTACCGGGCTGCGCCACGTCCCGTCACCGGTCTCCCGGCGAAGTCATTCAATCTACCCCCCCAACACACCACTTTCAACCAACGAGCAACCAGATCGCAATCCGCAGTCCGCAATCGCGCTCACCCCAGCACGCCTAACCACTCCCCCGCACCGACGATCTTCCCCACGTAGAACTCACCGAACTCCGCGTACTTCGCGCTCACCTCGTCGAAGCGCATCTCCGTCACCAGCTTCTTGAACTCGAGCGGCTCGCGCGCGAACAGCGTCACCCCCCACTCCCACGTGTCGAACCCGATCGACCCGGTGATGACCTGAACGACACGGCCCGCGAACCGCCGGCCGACCATCCCATGCGCCTGCATGAGCCTGCTCCGCTCCTGCAACGACAGCGAATACCAGTTCGCCTCGAGAAGCCGCCGCTTCGACATCGGATAGAAGCACACGTACGGCATCTCGGGAGGAAGATCGGGAGAGAGCCGGCGCTCCCCGTGCTCGCTCGTGCGCTCCTTCTCGACACGCTCCGCGAGCCGCGCGCGCGATAGCTCGTCGTCGATCGAGCCGCCACGCGCCTCCGCCTCACGCGCGAGCTCCGCCGTGATGTGATAGAGTCCGGCTTCCGTGACTCCGAGGTGACTCGCCGTCACGCGCACCGACTCCATGAGGTGCAGGTGCGCCAGCCGATGCTGCGCATCGCGCAGCGAGTCGAGCGTCGGACGAAAATGGATGAGCATGAGGTCCGCGCTCGAGCCGATGAGCGCGACGGGAACGCTCCACCCGCCCTCGATCGGCTCCGCGAGCTGCGCGAGCGCATCCGCTACCGACTCGCGCTCCTGCGACAGGACGTCGGGCGGGAGCGCCCGAACGGCCGCGCGATCAACCTGAAAGATCTGATGAAGGGAGTACCACCCTTCCAGGGTCGCCGGCGGGTGCGCGATGTCCGTCATCCCGGGATGATGGCGACGACGCACCCTGCGCGGCAGGGGACGCGGTCCCCCATCTCTCCTTGCACGTGGCGACACTGCTCTCGCCGGTCGATGTAACGATGCCCGCTGCGTCGATGGCGCGGCGCGCGCGCGAACGACTGACGTTCCATTCATACCACGCGTCGTTCATGCGTCCGGCGAAGCGCTCACCAATGACTCCGCGGGTGACGTGCGCCGTTCCGGGATCGACCTGCGTCGCCGCGCGCACGAGCTCCGGAACGGCGCCGGCCGAGAGCTCGCATGCGAGGTATCCCATGTCGAGCTGTTGCGTGAGCGCGAAGCGCTCCACGTTCTGGCGGACGATCCACGCCTCGTGGTTCCACGCAGACACCGCCGCGAGCGCCATCACGCCCAGCGCACCGGCGCGACCCAGGAGCCGTCTCGCCTGCGGGAGACGGACGAGCTCGCTCGCCAACAACAGCAGACTCGCCGCGACGACGACCATGTACACCTGCGCGTAGACCCGTGACGTCGTGAAGCCGTAGGCCTCCTCGTACAGCAACACTCGACGGAAGGCGGATTGCAGCAGCACCTGCGTCTCCGCGATTACGATCAGCTCGAGGATGAGGATGCGACGGCGCTGCGCGCCCGCGGGCGCGTGCAGCGCCAGCCCCAACATCACACCACCGCACAACGTTGCCACGACCGTCAACTCGGCGAACCCTTGCCGCGCCCACTCCGCGTACGTCACGCCGCTTCCCTGGATGCTCGCGACGTCGCCGAAGAGATAGCGCAGCTGCAACGTCAGGAAGAGCGTGAAAAGCCCCGCAATCGTGCCGAGAACGATCAGCCGCTCGGCTTCCCCGAGCTGGATGAGCGGCGTCCGATCCCCGCGGGCAACCGCCTTCCCGTCGCCCCCGTTCACGGCATAGCTGAGCGCGCCAAGGGAGAGCACGAGGACGCCGCCGAAGAAGATGAGGCGCGGGATGAAATCCCAGCTCGAGAACAGACGCTCGACGCTCTCGCGCCATTCGGCCATCGTCGGATCCGCGGCCGAGAGGAGCAGCGCGAACAAACCGGTGACGGGAATCGCGATGGCGATACCACGAATCAGCGGGAGCGCCCGCTCACCGGTGAGCGCCGTCGCGGTCTCGAACGCGCGCCGTACTGCCTGCGCCACGCACGTCAGGACGACGATGGCGGGAAGCGCGATCAACGCGAGCGGACCGGCCTGCGCGTGCCGCAGCGGATGCGAGCGCGCGATGGCAACCGTCAGCAGCACGAGCATCGACAGCACGGAGAACGCATGCAGCTCCGGCCGGGCAGTAAGAACCATCCCCACCGCCACGAGGACCGCGAGCGCGAGCGGCGGCGCGACGTGCCCGGCCGTTCCTTCTTCGCGCGCAATCCCGATGAGCGCCATGCTCGCCACGAGCACGCACATCAGCCAGCTCAGCCCGGGGCTCGCGTTGAAGATGGTGCCGGCAGCCAGTGCCGCCACGGCCGCAGCGCCAGCCCACAGCCTGACGAGTACGAGACGTTCGGACAATGTCGTCGCATCGCGAATCGGCAACGGAACGGTGCTCATGATTCCTGCTCGAAGAGGTTTAGACGGCAGCAGACAGGGCGCCGAAGCGACGCTCCCGCCCGTGGAAGTCGGCCAGCGCCCGCTCGAGGTCGCCGGCGCTGAAATCCGGCCACCTCCGCTCGGTGAAGTGAAGCTCGGCGTAGGCGCACTCCCACAGCAGGAAGTCGCTGAGCCGCCGCTCTCCGCCGGTGCGAATGAGGAGGTCCACATCGGGACCGAGCTGGGCTGCCAGATGGCCGCGTCCACGCGCCGCGCGCTCGATCATCCCACGCGAGGAGTAGTCGACCGCGAGACGCAAGTGGACCCGCTGCCCATGCGCCGTTAGGCGTTCGGCCGCCTCGATCTGCTCGACGAGTCGGGGCGACAGCCGGTCGCGTCTCCCGATCACGGAGAACCGCACGCCGTTCTCGTCGAGCGCAGCGACCTCGGCGGCCATGTACCGCTGGAAGAGCCGCATCAGCGACGCCACTTCGCGCGGCGGCCGCTTCCAGTTGTCGGACGAGAACGCGAAGAGCGTCAGGGTGCGAATCCCGAGACGCGGAGCGGCCTCCACGACGCGGCGAACGGCATCCGCGCCGGCGCGATGGCCGGCCGTGCGCGGGAGACCACGCGAGGTGGCCCAGCGCCCGTTTCCGTCCATGATGATCGCGACGTGCGGGTGCGGAGATTCTGGCGAATGACTTTGTGTCATAAAGTGGAAGGGCGAAAAAAAATCAACGCTCGCGCGGCTCGCGCGTCGCTCGAATGAGCGCCTCCATGTGCGCGAGATACTTCTCGAGCACGCGGCGGCCGGTCGACGTGATGCGGTACTCGGTGTGCGGCACGCGACCGTCGAACGATTTCGTGCACGCGATGTAGCCTGCGTCCTCGAGCTTGCGGGCGTGCACACTCAAGTTTCCGTCGGTGGTGCGCAGCAGCTGCTTGAGGTCGTTGAACGACAGCGTCTCGTTGACCGCGAGAGCGCTCACGATCCCCAGACGAATGCGCTCGTGGATGAGTCGATCGAGCGCGAGCGTATCGGTGTCGGCGGACTGGCCCTTCACGCTGCGGAGCCGCTCCCCCGTTGCGGGGCGAGGCTCATCGCGCGACGCTGGATTTGGCTTAGCCACCATGCCTCCGAGCGATGATGAGACCGAAGATGATGTGCAGGGCGCCGAACGCCGCGCCGAGCACCCAGTGAGTGGTCCACGCGGGCAGCGCGAGCGAGACGACGCCGATCGCGATGAACAAGAGTCCCATGACGGGCACCACACGCACCGAGAACGCGCCGCCGGTGATCACGGCCGTTCCGTAGAGCATGAGCCACATTGGGGGAACGATCGGGTAGTCACCACTCTCGAGCAGCACATACGTAAGAATGGCGCCGACCGTCATCGGCGGGAGGAAGCTCAGCAGGAACTTGCGAGCCGCGCCATGAAAGAGCGGCACGTTCGCTCGGCGCGACTTCCGGACGATCCCGTACGCCGAGATGGCGATGGAGAGCGCGGCAGCGGTGAACCAGGCGGTGAGCTGTCCTCGCACGGTCGACTGAGTCACGGCCGCGGTGGCCGCGGCGAACGCGACCGCTCCGACGGCGACCATACCCCACCCGGAGACGGCGGTGAATGCCGAGGCATTCTCCATGGTCTCACGGATGAAGCGGAGGTCGTCGAGGGCCCGCCCCTGAAGCGAGGGGACGGCGCGCTGGGCGCTGGAGTGTCCGGACATGCCCTCACGATCGCTCACTGCTTCACCGCTGTCAAGTGCTTTATATCACAAAGTGGCACCCGTTCGCCGCGAAAACGACGGGAGCAACGCCCCCGCACCGCTCGCGGCGTACGCGGCCAGCCGGGACAGCTGATCGCGATACACTCGCTCGAGAAACGCCTTCGACGCCGCTCGCTCCACGATCCCGAGCAGACCCCCACGCGTCTGAAGCTCGGTCGTGATCGTCACGTCCGACTCCCGGCCCTCGCGCGCGGGGTTCACAGTGAACGTCGTGACGACGCGCCCTTCGACATCGCGCTCTACCAGGACGCGCCCCGGCGACGGCTCCTCGATGTCCGCCGTCATCGCCCGGACAGTCCCCAACGCCGTCATCTCGAAGCGGATGCGCGTGCCCGCCCCGAAGCCACCCTTCTCCACTTCGAGGTTGCGGAAATACGCCGACGGCAGGATGTGCGGATGCCCTTCGGTGTAGTCGGCAATGATCGTGTACACCTCACGAGGAGGTGCGGGGATCCGGCGTGAGGCGGTGACGGTGAGGGTTGTCACCGGCGTCTCCTCGGAGAAGGTAGCTCGCCCTGCGCGGCGGAAACGTGGTAGTCCAACTTGGCAATCGCAATACGGCCGGTCGGTGAGCTACGACACCGCACGCCGTCTCGCTCAGGGACTTGCGGCGTTTCGGCTCTCGAGCTGCCGGAGTGCCTCGCCGAGGAGACGCATTTCCTCGCCGTACGTGGCCCAGTCGTCAGCGCGCTGTGCAGCCCGCGCTCGCTCGTAATGCCCCACCGCGCGCCGAGCCGCTTCGCCGTCGGCCGCGTCTGCCGTCGCGACCGGAGCGACCGGCGCCCGTGTCTCACCTCGGGCAAGCAGTTGCGGCGCGCCGCCGAACAGGCGCGCAAGCCCAGCCTCCAGCGTTTCCTCCATGACGACGCGACTCTCGTGCGCCACGATCACGCGCTTCAGCTCCGGGATGCGCCCGCCCTCGGCGCGCAGGTAGAGCGGCTGTACGTAGATCAAGGATTCCTCGATGGGAATCACGAGAAGCTCACCGCGAATGACCTCGGACCCGCGCTGGTCCCACAGCGAGATCTGGCGCGCCACCTCGGTGTCCTGGTTGATCCGGTTGACGATCTGCGTCGGGCCGAACACCAGGCTCTGTCGCGGAAACTGGTACACGAGCAGCCGCCCGTAGTTTGCGCCATCGTTCCGCGCGACCATCCACGCAGCGAGGTTGTCCTTCTGGCGCGGCGTGAACGGACGCATGAGGATGAATTCGGGGGCCCGCTCGCCGGGCAGGCGCATCACCATGTGCCGTACGAACGCGTCGGTTTGCTGCCCGCGCGTCGCCCCCGGGATCTGCCACTGATCCTCGCGATGGTAGAACGTCTCGGGGTCGCTCATGTGGTAGGTCGCGTACAACGCGGTCTGAAGCTGGAACAGATCCTCCGGATAGCGGACGTGCGCGCGGAGATCGGTTGGCATCTCATCGATGGGACGCAGCAGGCCGGGATAGATACGCGCCAGCGTCCGGATGACCGGATCCTCGGTGTCGATCTGATAAGCGCGCACATCACCGTCGTAGGCATCGATCACGATCTTGACGCTGTTCCGCATGTAATTCGTCCCATCGCTCGCACGCTGCGAGTACGGGTACCGCGCGGTCGTGGTGTAGGCGTCGAGGATCCACTTGAGCGTCCCGTCGTCGGCGACGACGAGATAGGGATCGCGGTCGAGCGTGAGGAATGGCAGCGCGCGGCTCGCGCGCTCCCGCACGTCCCGGTGGTAGATGATGCGGGTGCTGTCAGTGAGATCCCGTGACAGCAGGATGTTCAGCGATCCGAACCGCCACGCGAACAGCATGCGTCTCAGCAGCGACGATACCGGTACCCCTGCGCCCCCGTTGTACGATGAATAGATCCCCTCGTCGCCTTCGCCGGCGGGATAATCGAACTCGCGCTGCCGCGTCGGCGCCAGAATGAAATCGTTCGCCAGCTCGCCGAAGTAGATCTGCGGGCGAGAGACCTTGATGTCGATGCGAGAGACCGGTGGCAGATCCTGGATGAACAGCACCGGTAACCCTTCGCCCGTCACCTGGTTCGAGGGACCGAGCGTGATCCCCATGCCGTGCGTGAAGGTGAGGTGCTCGTTGATGAACGTGCGCGTCGGGAGTGCGGCGGTATTGAGCTCTCTGGCGGAGAGCATCACCTGCCGCAGCTCGCCATCGATCTGGTAGCGGTCGTCGTCGACGGCGACGAAGTCGTAGTAGGTTCGGATCGACTGAATCTGCCCGAACGTCTGGAGGATGGGCTCGCGATCCCACAGGCGCACGTTCGCGATCGTCGCCCGGTTGGATTCGATGTCGCGCTGCGTGAGGGTGCTTCCGCCTTCGAGGTCGCGTCGCTCGACCCCCGCGAGGCCCCAGGCGGCGCGCGTGGCCTCGATGTGCCGAACGATCTGCGGCGCCTCGCGGTTCAGCTCGTTAGGCTGGACGATGAGGCGCTGAAAGGCCGCCGGAAAGACGCGGCCGACCAGAATGGACGCCACCACCGCACCGCCGACGATGAGGGCCGCGAACCGCGTGAGATCGGTCCGCCACGCCCGCACGAACAGGAATGCCCCGGCGAACAGCATGAGGACGCTGACGACCCACCACGCAGGGAGCCGCGCGTGCAGGTCGGTGTAGTTCGCGCCGACCAGTGAGTTGTGCGTCGCATACAACAGGTGCGGGATGCCGATCAGCGGGATCTGAATGGCGAAGACGACGAGGAGAGCAGCGCCGAGCCCGGCGAGGTGCCGGCGCGCGCTCGGTTCCATGCGAACGCGCCACCCGCGATGCCGGATGGCGCCACGAATGCTGTAGACCGGCCATACGCAGAGCAGCGTCAGGATCAACCCGAGGATCGCGTACCCGAGAATCGCCTCCAGCAGCGGCATCACGAAGACGTAGTAGCCGATGTCGCGCCCAAACACCGGGTCGACCGTTCCGAAGGGCGTGCGATGCATGAACTGAAGCAGCACGCGCCATTCGCTGGCGACGACGAGGGCGAAGACCACCGCGAGCACCGCGCAGACGGGGAACGCCAGCACCCGCAGTGCGCGCTCGATGACTGAGCTCTGTTGCGCGCGCGGCGACGGCGGTCCCTCGCGCACGAGCTGCCGGGAGTCCGCGCGAAGCGCGAATCGCGCGTTGGCGTAGAAGGCGGCAAAGGCCACGATCGCGGCCAGTCCCCCCAGCACCCACTGCGCGACGATCTTCGTGAAGAACACGCGCTCGAACCCGATCTCGGCGTACCACAGCCAGTCCGCGACGCGGCGGGCGATCGCGGGAGTGACGATCAGGACCACGAGGGCGAGGAGCACCAGCACGAGCGTCCGGCGGACGCCCGGCGGGAGCCGCTCCGGGATGGGGCCGCCGTGCGGGCCGCCACCGCGCTGGCCAATGCCGCGGAGCAGCTCGTCGATCGAGTCGCGGTCCTCGGGACGTGGAGGTTGGGTCACGAAATTGCGCCCTCGCGCGAAGACGTCTGGAATGTACGGCGCGTCTTCGACACTGGCCAGCCGTCACGGCACTCGTTATGCGTTCCGCGTTTGGGCGGCTGCGGATCCCTGGAGCCTCTCCCGGCGTAGTAGCTGCGCGTTGATGGCGACGATCACCGTGCTGGCGGACATGAGCACGGCTCCGACCGCGGGCGACAACACGATGCCGCGAGAGGCCAGAACGCCGGCGGCCAGCGGAATCGCGACGATGTTGTACCCGGCCGCCCACCAGAGATTCTGGACCATCTTGCGATAGCTCGCACGCGAGAGTGCGATGATCCCGGGTACATCGCGCGGATCACTCCGAACGAGCACGATGTCGCCGGCTTCGACGGCCACGTCCGTCCCGGCGCCGATCGCGATTCCCACGTCGGCGGTGACGAGCGCCGGCGCGTCGTTCACGCCGTCGCCCACCATCGCGACCTTCCTTCCCTTCCCCTGAAGCTCCTCGATCCGCGCCGCCTTGTCACCGGGGAGCACCTGCGCAAGAACAGCATCGATGCCGAGGTCCTCCGCCACTGCCTTGGCCACCGGTTCCGCGTCGCCGGTGATCATGACGACCTCGATCCCCTCGTCGTGGAGACGGTCGACGGCCTCGCGCGATTCCGGGCGAATCGCGTCGGCCACCGCGAAGGCGGCGACCATGCGCTGTTCTTCGACGAGGTAGACGGTGCTCTGCCCTCGCTCCGCCGAGCGCGCGACCGCGGCGTCTAGACGTGGATCGGGCTCGAGGTTCATGCTCGAGAGCAGGTTCGGCCCCCCCACCGCGACCCTCCGCCCCTCGACGGTTCCGGTGACGCCGCGCCCGGTGAGATACTCCAAGGCGCTCGCGGCCGGAACGGCCTGACCGCGGTCCTCGGCGCTCTTCACGATCGCGCGCGCGATCGGGTGCTCGGAGTCCCGCTCCAGGGCCGCCGCGACCCGGAGCGCCTCGTCGGGCGCGACCCCGTCGATCGTCGCGACATCGACCACGCGGTGCTCGCCTAACGTGAGCGTACCGGTCTTGTCGAAGACGACGGTCGTCAGGTTCCGCGCCTCCTCGAGCCCGCGGCGGTCGCGCACGAGTAGACCGCTGCGTGCGCCGAGCGTCGTCGAGATCGCGATGACCAGCGGCACCGCCAGGCCGAGGGCGTGAGGACATGCGATGACAAGAACGGTCACCATGCGCTCGACGGCGAACTCCGGGCGATCGGGTTGAACGTACAGCCACACGGCGAATGTGACGGCGCCGGCCACGATGGCGATGATCGTCAGCGCAAACGCCGCCCGGTCAGCGAGCGCCTGTGCGCGCGATCGCGAGGACTGCGCCTGCTCGACGAGTCGCATGATGCCCGCCAGGGCCGTCCGATCGCCCGTGCCGGTGACCTCGACGCGTAGCGCCCCCGCGGCGTTTACGGTGCCTGCCACGACCGTGTCGTCACGCTCCTTCCTCAACGGCCTCGACTCCCCCGTCAGCATCGACTCGTCGACGCTGCTCGTCCCGTCGCGGACGACACCGTCGGCCGGAATCCGCGACCCTGGCCGCACGAGCACAATGTCGCCGTCACGCAGCGCGCCGATCGGAACGTCCTCCATGCGCTCGCCGACGACGCGTGTGGCCGTCTCAGGCAGAAGCTTGGCCAGCTCCTCGAGCGCTCCTTGCGCCTGCGTGATGGATCGCATCTCGATCCAGTGCCCAAGGAGCATGATCGTTACGAGAGTGGCGAGCTCCTCCCACAACGGCATCCCTGGAAATCCAAGCTCGACGGCGACGCTGAATACGAACGCCACCGTGATGGCGAGCGCTATGAGCGTCATCATCCCGGGGAGGCGCGCTCGCAGCTCACGGACGGCGCCCTGGAGGAACGGCAATCCGCCGTACACGAACACCGCGGTGCCGAAGACGGCCGGAACGAAATGCGAGCCGGGGAAATGCGGCGGCGTGAAATTGAACGCGCGCTGGAGCATGTGTCCCCAAACGAGCGTGGGGATCGTCAGCGCCACCGAAATCCAGAACGTGTCGCGGAACATCGCCACATTGTGCCCGGCATGCTTGTCGTGACCGGCGTGGTCCGCATGCTCGTGCCGCGGCGCCGGCGCTTCACGATTCCGGGGGTGATGCTCGTGCATCGCGTGGCCGTGGTCATGCGCGCCATGCCCCTCATGGGCCGAGCGCGGGCTCTCGTCACTCATGAACGTGTCCCTCCGCCGGCGCGGCATTCGGGCCTGCATGTGGATGCTCGTGATATGGGCGCAGTCGCAGGAAAACCATGCCGCCGAGCGGCGTTCGCGAGCCGTAGGCCTGCTCGAGTGCCGCAGGGGCGAAGTTGACGCTGCCGCGCCCGCCGAGGCCGAGCGTCACGCCGCGTCCGCGCGCGAGCTCGCGGATGTATCCTAACGACAACGCACCGACGTCGAGCGAACGCTCCTCATCGATCCCGGGAACCACCAGGTCATGCCCCGTCTTCTGCACGTACTCGATGCGACCGAACAGCGTGTTGCGCCGGTCCAGGATCGCTTCCGTCTCCAGCAGCACGCTCTGCGAGGGAGCGTGGTCGCCTTCCTCGTTGCGTCCGTAGACGAGCGTGGTGGCCCACTGCGCGTCGGAACCGACACTCCGACCATGCATGGCAGACGCGACCAGCCGACGCACGTCTTCCGCCGGATCGGCGCGCTCCGGATTGTCGAGCTGGCCATAGCCGACGGAGAAGCTCCAGTTCGCCGTCGGATTGAACGTCAGGCGTCCCGAGTAGGAGTTGATCCGGATGGGATCGAAGTTCCATCGACGCTCATCGGGCTCGTGGCCGTTGAACGCCGAGGCCTCGAGCCGCAGCGTCCGGGTGTAGATCCCCGTCGTGAGCACTCCGAAGGAGATGTGCGTCGCGTCCTGCCAATGGTGTCCAAGAGGTGCTTGCGGCTCATCCATCGCCGACGGACGGTGCATGAACGCCACGGGACCAAGGGCCGGCTCGCCGGCCGGAGCGGCGTACAGAAACAGCGCCACGTTCGAGCTCACCGGCCGGTCGTACACCGCGCTCAGCTCCATGAAGAAATCGTGCGGATGCTGGCGATCGACGAGTGCCTCGCCGTGGCACGTCTCGCCGGACTGAAGGAGCATCGGATACCCGCAGCGCCCCACCGTCCACGGATCCAGGCTCGGCATGAATCGCAACTGTAGCTGCCCCCCGCCGACCTGCCGACTGGCCATGACCATCGCCCAGTTGAGGCTCCCCCACTGGCTGTCCCCGCGTGGGCGCTCCTGCCAATCGTATTGCGCAAAGAGGAACCCATGCACCATGACCATCCACGCGCCGGCCATGAGGTGGCGCGAGGGCAGGATCACCGCATCGGGGATCCACGTCGTGCCGGAACCGGCCCGCTCCATCGAGATGCCTAACGGGCCCGCCATCGACATCGCCGTCGCCGGCGTGTCGGCTGGCATGGCCATGCCCGGCATGCGGTGGGCAGCGGTATCCGGTTGTTGAGCATCAGCCGTGACGGCTCCAACAGCCAGCGCTGTGCCGGCCGCTACACGGATGATCCAACGTCTGAGTGCGAACATCACGTCTCCCGGTGAATGCTCCGGCGTCGCCGCGGGAAGAACGCCGCTACGACGCGATGAACCGCCGCGCGCGGGAGCGCGCGGCGATTACTCGAACGCCGATCTGTCGGAGCTCAGAGACGTGGAGGGGGAGGCTCGGGCGGCGTGACGCGCGAGATCGGCGCCGGGGCCAGCGCGGCAGTCACCGATCCGTGCGGGACATGCGGATCATCCGATTGCACGGCATCGTGGCCGCTCATCGTGATGGAGCAGGCGGCGAAGGCAGGGCAGCACTCGGGGACGCTCGGTATATCGCACAGGTCGTCGCTCTCGGTCGCCGGCCCGTGCTGCGCGTGGCCGGCGTCGTCGGCGGACGCATGGTGTGCCGGCACAGCCGGGGCCGAGTGATCGAAGTAACCGGCGCAGGCGGAATCGGCCCGAGTGGAGCTCAGGAACAGCAGCGAAAACGAGAGCGCAAGGGAGACGAGCCGGCGAGGATTCACCGCGTGCTCGTCAGAGAACTAATGGCCATCATGCCGATTCGTTTTGCACGTCCGGGGCCGCGGCGAACGCCGGCGGTCGGCACCATGCCTTCTTCATCACGTCACTCAGGGCCTGGAGATGCTAAAGGGCCGCTGCGGACGGCCCTGTGGCACCTTCGTCGAATCTCGCTACGCCTTCGCGGTACAACTCCCGCAGCAGTTCCCGCAACATGGGCCGGGCTCTTCGCAGCTACACGTGCACGCTGCGCAGCCGCAGCAGCAGGTCTCGACATCGGGTACTGTGCTCATCGTATCCTCCTCAAGGGACGCATAAAGGATATCGCCTGAAGCAGCTACAGGGTCAACCCCAACGCAAGACCGCGAATCACCCCTTGACTCCGTATCCCGGTACGGGGTTTAGCTTGCCATTGCTGGCGACCGGAGGCTTGCGGGATGATGATGATCGGGCAGCTCGCCGAACGGGCGGGCGTGAACATCGAAACGATACGCTACTACGAGCGGCGCGGGCTCTTACCGGAGCCGGTGCGGACAGCCTCGGGGTACCGGTCGTATGACCCCGATGCGGTGGCCCGCCTCCGCTTCATCAAGCGCGCGCAGCGCCTCGGCTTTACGCTGCACGAAATCGAGGATCTCCTCGCACTCCGCGTGGGCAACGACGCGAGCTGCGAGGCGATCGGCCGGAAGACTCGCGAAAAGATCGCCCTCGTCCGCCAGAAGATTCGGGAGCTGCGAGACATGGAGCGGAGCCTCACGCGGCTCGCCGCCGCGTGTGACGCGAGGCGACCCACCGGGGAGTGCCCGATCCTCCACGCGCTCGAGGTGAACGGTGCGTAGGACCGTCCTCGCCAGTGCGGGCGGCGTCACCGCCGCCATCCTGGGCTCGCTCTGCTGTGTCGGCCCCCTGCTGTTCGTCACGGTAGGCGTCGGTGCGGGTCTCGCGAGTACCTTCGAGCCGCTGCGCCCCGTCTTTGGCGCGCTCATGGTGGCCATGCTCGCAGTGGGATTCTACACGGTCCATGGCCGGCGGCCGTCGACTCGCCAGACGCCGGATCATGACTGTGCCTCCGACGAGGCGTGCGCCGCCCCGCGCCGTCGCGCTCGAGATAAGCTCCTGCTGTGGACCGCCACCGTGGTGGCGCTCGTCCTGTGGACATTCCCGACCTGGTCCAGGCTCTTCGTCTGATCTGCCGCATCCCGATGCGGCGCGTCGATGGTCAACGATGTTCAACGAGAGGTATGTCATGATGCACTCCATGTTCGCGGTACTATGCGCCGGCGCCGCTGCTACCTTCGCCATCTGCGATGTCTGCCGTACGCCGCCGGTCCCCGGCCAGGATGCTGCGATCGTCAGCATCGCCACCGCGTCCGTTCGCGATGCCGCGGTCGACCCGAAGACCGTGACGCTCAACGTGACGGGCATGACCTGCGGCGGTTGTGCGATTGCCACGCGCAAGGTGCTCGAGCGACTGGAGGGCGTGAAGGAGGCTGAGGTGAGCTACGAGGACCAGCGCGCTGTCGTGACCTACGATCCGGACAGAGTCACCGTCGAGCAGATGATCGCGGCCGTGAAGAAGCTCGGCTACACAGCGACCGTGGTTGCGAGCTAGTCGCCAGCGGTCGAGGAGGCATCGATGAAGGTGGAAACTGGCGGCTTCGACTACGACGTCCTGATCATCGGGACTGGCGGCGCGGGGATGGCGGCGGCGATCCGCGCCTCAGAGCTCGGCGCGACCGCAGCGATCGTCGAGAGCGCGGACGTGGTTGGCGGCACCTGTGTGAACGTCGGCTGCATCCCGTCGAAATACCTGATCGAGGCGGCGCAGCATTATCACTCCGCGCGGAGCGGGTTCTGGGGGACCGCGCCCTGCGATCCGCGGCTCGCCTGGGACGATGTCCTGCGCCGGAAGCGCGAGCTCGTCGACACCCTCCGGCGTGAGAAATACCTCGATGTGCTTGAGGCATATGAGGGCATTACTCTGCTGCGCGGCCACGCTCGGCTTCTCGGTGCCGGCCGTGTGCGCGTGGGCGAGCGCGACACCAGTGCGCGCAAGGTGGTGATCGCGACGGGCACGCGTCCCGTGATCCCCGCGATCCCTGGACTCGCGGAGGCGGGCGCGCTCGACAGCACGACGGTGATGGAGCTGGAACGGCTGCCCCAGTCGATGATCGTCATCGGCGGCGGCTCGATCGGACTCGAGCTCGGGCAGGCGTTTCACCGCTTCGGCGCGCGGGTCGCGGTTATCGAGGCGCTGGACCGGATCGTGCCTAACGAAGATCCCGACGTGTCGGTGGCGTTGGCCGAAGCGCTCCAAGCCGAAGGGATCGAGCTTCACACCGGCGTCCGGATCACCGGCGTCGAGCGCGGGGAGCGCGGGTACCGGGTGCGCATCGAGCAGGGGGCGCTCACGGGCGAGCTCGAGGCCGAGCAGCTCCTGGTGGCCACGGGGAGGCGCGCCAGTACCGAGAATCTTGGCCTCGACGTCGCAGGCGTGCGGCTCGATCGACGGGGCTTCATCGCGGTCGACGGGCTCATGCGCACTTCGAATCCCGACGTGTTCGCGGCGGGCGACGTGACGGGCGGACCGGGCTACGTGTATGTCGCCGCGCTCCAGGGCAGCGTCGCTGCGCAAGCAGCGTTGGCTGACATGAGCCGGGAGGAGGCAATCCCGATCGACCTCGCTGCCGTGCCGCGCGTGACGTTCACCGACCCGCAGGTTGCCGCGGTGGGACTGACGGAGGTGGAGGCGCGGGAGGCCGGCCTGAGCCCGCAGGTGACGTCGCTACCGGTCAAATTCTTGCCGCGAGCGGCGGTGTCGGATCGTGAACGGGGCGTCATCAAGCTGGTGGCCGAGGTTGGCACCGACCGCCTGCTCGGCGCGCACGTCGTCGCGCCTAACGCGGGCGACCTGATCGGGGAGGCCACGCTCGCGGTACGCTTTGGCCTCACGACGCGCGATCTCGTCTCGACGCTGCACGCCTACCTTACGTGGGGCGAAGGGCTCAAGCTCGCGGGGCAGACATTCACGACCGACGTGGCCAAGCTGAGTTGCTGCGGCTAACGGTCACTCCATGAGCAGGCGTGTGGGTGCAGAAGCGAGTCGTATCTCTGCCTATTCTCTCGCCGTTCGCCTCGCTGGGCACGTCGTTGCGGCCGTAGTGCGCCGGTGGCCTTCACGCGCCTCTCTATCGCCGCTAGGGCGAACGCGTCTGGGGAGGTCTCGAGTTTCTCCGGCTCACGAGGTCTCTGTAAACAAGCTCGACGAACTGGTCGGGTGTGAGGAACCCTTTTCCCCACTTCGCGTCGAACTGCATCGTTGGCTTGGCGGCGACCACCTGCTTGAGGCTCTTGCGTAACGCAACGTGACTCATGACCTGCGCGCGAACACCAGCGAGCATGTCGCGGTAGGTCTGGAGGTCGGCCCGGCTTGCAAGGGGGCCGTGACCAGGGATCAGCTTGGTGTCAGCCTCAATCATGCCCAGGACCCGATCTACCGCCGCGATCATTCCGTCGATCGACCCCCCGGTGGAGATATCGATGAAGGGATACATCCCGTTGAAGAAGATGTCTCCCATGTGGACAGCGTTCGCGGTGCGGAAGTGGACGATCGCGTCACCATCCGTGTGAGCAGGCTCAACGTGGAATGCGTGAATGTCCTCGCCGTTGAGATGAAAGGTGACGGCATCGGTGAACGTGACGATCGGAAGGGCTGCCTGGGGCGATGGCGGTGTTCTCCAATTGAACATCTCGAGAAACTGCTCGACGCTCATCCGCTTGCGGACGTTCTCATGGGCCACGATGAGGGCGCCGGCGGCGCCCATGTTTTCGTTGCCCCCGGTGTGGTCCCCATGCCAATGGGTGTTGAGCACGAAGCGGATGGGCTCGTCGCGAATGGCTTTCACCGCCGCCACGATCTTCGGGGTAAGGGGTGCGTATTGATCGTCCACCAGGAAGACACCGTTGTCCCCGACCGACACGCCGATGTTTCCGCCCGCACCCGTCAACATGTAGACGCCGGCGGATATGCGAACCGTCACGACTTGCACCGAGTCGAAATTGGGCTCCTGCGCCTGGCCACTCGCCGCGGTGAGCGAAAGAGCAAGCAGACTGGCAAGCGGAAGCGTCCGGGCGCTCATTGTCGAGTCCTGTCCGTGAGTGAGGGGGCAAAGATAACCCAGAAACCGCGACAGTGGGGCCCCGGCGCGTCTGAGTGGATCCCGATTCCTGACGAGAGCTGAAGAAGAGGCGTAGGTTTACGCTCCTGGGCATCACCATCCGCATCATCTCAGCGACCGCCAAGTCGAGCACGGTCATCACCGCAACCGCAGTCAGCCTACATCTTCATGTTCTTCATCATGTCCTGGTGCATGGCCATGAGCCGCGTAAGGCGCGCGTGATGGGCCGGCATCATGGCCTTGAGCTCCGCGCCGCTCATCTCCGGCATCCGACGCAAGTCCTCGCGCACTGAGTCGGCCGTGGCCGTCCACGCCTGGTCTGCCATCATGTTCATGCTCCGCATCTCCTGATTCATCTGCGAGAGCATGTTCGCCGCCATCTGCCGGTGCATGGGAAGCATCGCCGTCATCTGGTCGGAGCTCATCGTGTCCATCATGCGCATGTGCACCCGCATCGAGTCCATCATGCCGGCTCCCATCATGGGCGCCCCCGTGCCGCGCATGCCGACCGAGCCGCCCATGGTATCGGAACCAGCGGTCGTCTCGCCCGCGCCCGACCTATCCTGGCCGGCGCGACAGCCGGCCGTCGCCACCGCGGTGGCCAGCGCGAGAAGCAGACCGCGAAGCGTTGCATTCATCGAGCGCCTCCTTTCTGAAATTGGAGCTGCATGCGGAGCGTCGTCCTCACGCGGGAACGTCAGCCGTCGCCGGCTTCCCCGTCAGATGCAGGAAATGCTCCTCGTCGGGCCGCCCCCGCCGCTCGCGCCTCACCTCGCGCTCCTTCCAGAGCGAATAGATCGCCGGAATGACGACGAGCGTGAGGACGGTACTCGTGATCATGCCCCCCACCATCGGGGCGGCGATCCGTTTCATCATATCGGCGCCTGTTCCCTGGCTCCAGAGAATCGGCATGAGCCCGGCGATGATAGCGGTCACGGTCATCATCTTCGGCCGCACCCGCTCGACAGCGCCGTATTCCACCGCGGCATCGACGTCCGCACGATCCCGCAAGCGGCCATGCTCCCGGCGTTCTCGATAGGCGTGGTCGAGGTAGATGAGCATGACGACGCCCGTCTCCGCAGCGACGCCGGCCAGCGCGATGAACCCGATCGCCGTCGCGACACTCAGATTGTAGTCGAGCAGCCACATGAGCCACACGCCGCCGACGAGCGCAAACGGCAGCGAGAGCATAACGAGCGCACTCTCGGCCACGCTGGCGAAGTTCCAGTACAGCAGCAGGAAGATGATCGCCAACGTGATCGGCACGACCCAGCGCAGCCGGCGGCCGGCGCGCTCCATCGCTTCGAACTGCCCGGACCACTCCAGGCGGTAGCCCGGCGGTAACTCGAGCTCGCGCTCGAGGAGCGCCTTCGCGTCGGCGACGTAGCTCCCGATGTCGCGCTCGCGCACGTCAACGTACACGATGTTGTTGAGATAGGAGTTCTCGGATTTGATGAGCGGTGGTCCCTGCACGACGCCCACGTCAGCAACCTCGCCGAGCGTGACTTGCGCGCCGGATGGCGTGGCGACGAGCGCGCCCCGGACTTGCTCCGGGTCGTCGCGCAGCTCGCGCGGGTAGCGCACGAGCACGGAATAGCGCTCACGCCCTTCGATCACCGTGCCGGCAGGCATGCCGCCCACCGCCGCCATCATCGCCATCTGCACGGCGTCGGCCGTGAGTCCATAGCGCGCGGCGGCGTCGCGATCGACGCGAATCTCCAGATATCGGCCGCCGACGGCGCGCTCGGCGAAGACCGAGTTGGTTCCTTCAACCTGGGGCAGCAGCCCTTCGATCCGCTTTCCGATTCTGTCCAACGTCGCGAGGTCGGGTCCAAAGAGCTTGATCCCCACCGGCGTCTTGATGCCGGTGGCGAGCATGTCGAGCCGGTTCTTGATCGGCATCGACCACATGTTCGCCACCCCCGGCGTGCGCACCTTCGCGTTGGCCTCGGAGACGATCGAGTCGTAATCCACGCCCGGCCGCCACGCGTCGCGCTCCTTGAGGATCGCGATCGTCTCGATCATCGACATCGGCGCCATGTCGGTGGCGGTCTCCGCACGGCCGATCTTGCCGAGGACCATCTCCACCTCGGGGATGCTCGCGAGCACGGAGTCGCGCTGCTGGAGGATCTGTTTGGCCTGCGCTGTGCCGACGCCCGGGAAAAGGCTGGGCATGTCCATGACGCTCCCTTCGTTCAGCGGAGGCATGAACTCGCTTCCGAGCCGGGTCCACGGGAGAAGCGTCAGCGCAAGCACGACGCCCGCCCCGGTAATGACACCCCACCGATGCCGTAGCACGAACGCGATGACGGGCCGGTACGTTCGGATCAGAAAGCGATTCACCGGATTCGCCGTTTCCGGTTTGATGCGCCCGCGGATGACGAGTCCCATTAACACGGGGACGAGCGTGATCGACAGCAGCGCCGCCGCCGCCATGGCAAGCGTCTTCGTCCACGCGAGCGGCTCGAAGAGCCGTCCCTCCTGCGCCTCGAGCGCGAATACCGGCAGGAACGAGACGGTGATGATGAGCAGCGACACGAAGAGCGCTGGTCCCACCTCGTTCGCCGAGTCGATGACCAGCTCGCGGTGCGGTCGCGGCCGCTCCGCGCGCTCGTTCCGCTCCATGTGCTTGTGGAGGTTCTCGACCATCACGATCGCGGCGTCGATCATCGCCCCGATCGCGATCGCGATCCCGCCCAGGCTCATGATGTTGGCGTTCAAATCAAGAATTCTCATCGCGAGAATCGCGATGAGAATTCCGATCGGGAGCGTGAGAATGGCGACGAGCGCGCTGCGGGCGTGAAGGAGGAAGACCACCGTGACGAGCGCGACGATGATGGACTCCTCCACGAGCTTCTCGCGAAGGGTGTGGATCGCCCCCTCGATGAGCCCCGAGCGGTCGTACCCGTCCACGAACATCACGCCTGACGGCAGCGCTCGCTGGACCTCCGTCATCTTCTCCTTCACCCGGTCGATGACGGCGAGTGGATTCTCGCCGTACCGCATAACGACCCAGCCGGTGACGATCTCGCCTCTCCCATTCAGCTCGGCGATCCCACGGCGGATCTCCGGACCGACCTGCACGTTCGCGACGTCGCTCACCGTGACCGGCGTGCCTCCTGGACCGGTGCCAAGGACGACGCGGCGGATGTCCTCGACGCCGGTAAAGCGGCCGCGGCCACGAACGACGTATTCCGTGCCACCCATCTCCAGCACGCGCCCGCCGACGTCTTCGTTCGATGCGCGAACCGCCTCGACGACCTTCGCCATCGAGATGTCGTACGCGAGGAGCCTCGCCGGGTCCGCTTCGATCTGGTATTGCTTTTCGAACCCGCCTAACGAAGCAACCTCGGCCACCCCGGGCACCGCCGTCAGCGCCGGTTTCACCGTCCAGTCCTGGAGGCCCCGAAGCTCGGCGAGGTTGAGTCGCCCCGATGTGTCGGCGAGGATGTACTGCATCACCCAGCCGACGCCCGTCGCGTCGGGGCCGAGCATCGGCATCGCGCCCTCGGGGAGCCGCTCGCGGGCCGCGTTGAGGTACTCGAGGACGCGGCTTCTCGCCCAATAGAGGTCCACGTCGTCCTCGAACACGACATACACGGCTGAGAGCCCGAACTGCGACATGCCGCGGACGAACTTCGTCTTCGGCACCTTCAGCAGCTCGGTCGACAGCGGGTAGGTAACCTGGTCTTCCACCAGTTCGGGCGCCTGCCCCGGCCACTCCGTCATGACGATCACTTGCACGTCGGAGAGGTCAGGGATCGCGTCCACGGGCGTGGTCCACATCGCCCACAATCCGGCGAGCGAAACCGCGCCCGTGACCAAGAGCACGGTGAGCCCGTGTCCCGCTGACCACTCAATGATGCGCTTGAGCACGGCCGGCTACCTCCGCGGAGGAGCGGCGGACTCGTCCATCGGCATTTGCATTCCGGGCATGTCCATGCTCGGCATATCCGATGGCGACATCTGTCCCATCATCGCCCGCATGACCTCGGCGAGGTTCGACTCGGAGTCGAGGAGGAACTGCCCCGACGTCACCACGCGCTGCCCCGGCTCGAGACCGGAGAGCACCTCGATGTAGTCGGCGCCCTCGCGCGCGAGCTCCACCTCGTGAGGCATGAGGCGCCCGCCGCCCATGTCCACGAAGACGAGATTGCGCTCGCCCGTCCGCAGGACTGCGGACCGAGGTACAGTGAGCGCTGTAGCTCCCGGCGTCTCGATGCGCGCGGTCGCATACATCCCGGGCTTGAGACGTCCCTCGCTGTTGGCGACCGCGATGCGCACTTTTACAGTGCGGGTCTCTTGCTCGAGCGTCGGATAGACGTACTCCACTCGCCCCTGGAAGGGCCGGCCCGGGAACGCGGCGAGCTCGACGGTCGCGCCCGAGCCCTCGCGCACGCGGCCCGCCTGCGCCTCGCGGAGCTCGGCCTCGACCCACACCTCCGACAGGTCCGCGATGGTGTAGAGTGTCTGCCCAGCCTGCACTGCTTGGCCAACGACGACGTGCTTCTCCACGACGACCCCTGACGCGGGCGCGAAGAGGGTGAGTGTCCGTCTCACCTGACCCGTGCGGAGGATCTCGTCGATCTGCCCCTCGCTGATGTCCCACAGCCTGAGCCTGCGCCTAACGGCTCCGAGAAGATCCGACGAGCCGGTTGGCACGCCCGGGACCGAGGTCGCGTCCATCGTCCGCTCGAGCCGGCGCGCGGCGAGGAGCTCCTCCTGCGCGGCGACCAGCTCGGGCGAGTAGATCTCGAACAGCGGCTGGCCACGTCGCACGGCCTTGCCGGTGAAATCGACATCCAGCCGCTCGATGAAGCCGCCAAACTTCGGCGCCACCTGCGCCATCCGCGTCTCGTCGAAGTTCACGATGCCCACGGTGCGGATCTCGTTCTCGAGGCGACGCTCCTCGACGCTGCCGAAGGTGATGCCGAACTGCCGGAGCTGGCTGGCGGTGATCTGCACCGAGCCATCTTCCATCTGCATTCCCGGCATGTCCCTTCCCGCCATCGCGTCGCGGCCCGCCACGGTCCCACCGGATGGCGGTGTTCCGTCGTCGCGGTTGGCGAGGAGCACCCACATGGCACCACCCAACGCGACCAGCGTCACGCCCGCGAGTGCGACTCGGCGCGTCTGCGCGCTCATCGGAGCACCTCCCCACCGACGACTCGTTCCAGCTCCGCCAACCCCTTGGCGAAGTCGCTGAGTGTGCGGTGATAGGTCGTCTCGTAGTTGAACAGCGTGGCCTGCGTGTCGAGCAGCGTTAGGTACTCGGCGCGCCCCACCTGATAGTTGGCCGTCGCGGACGTGAGTGCGGCACGCGCCTGCGGCAGGATCGCTTTCACATATAGCGCGAGCTGAGTGCGGTCACGCTCGAGGTCGGCGTGGAGCTCCGCGACTCGTGCCTCGAGCGCATTCACCTGGCTCTCATGCTCGGCCTCGAGCGCAGCCAGCTCGCTTCCCTCCGAGGCCAGGAGCTGATCCTGCTTGCGGCGCTTCTGGAGCGGGATCGGCACGGACACCGTCGCCGTCACCATGTCGCTGAACCCGTCACGCTGCCCGTAGGAGAGCGAAACGTCGAAGTCGGGCAGGTGGGCCTTGCGAGCGAGCTCGACGCGAGCTGCCTGCGCCGCGATCATGGCTTCGTGCGCGCGGAGCTCCGGGTTCTGTCGTACAGCAGCGTTCTGAAGTTCGACGAGTGGTGGGAGCGGGGAGTCCGCAGCCCGAGCGCCTAACGTGGCCGACACGAAGCGGATGCGCTCGGCGGAGTCGGCCACCGCCGCGCGGGCGACGCGCGCCGGTATGGAAGCCGGACCGACCGGCGCATCACTCGAACGGTCCAGCACTGCGTTGAGGCGAGCCAGAACGCCGCGCCGCTGTTCCGTGAGCTCGGAGGCCTCTTCACCGAGACGCGCCGCTTCCACGCGCACACGGAGCACGTCCTGCTGGCCGCCCGTTCCCACTCCGTAGCGCGCCTCCGTCACGCGTATGACGTTGACGAGCAGCTCCCGGTTGCGCTCGACGATCTCGAGCGCCCGGTCGAGGTACGCGAGATCGTAATACTCGCGCTGGACCTCGGCCGCGACCTCGCGCCGCGACGTCTCGAGCTGGGCGAGCGCCGCCTCCAGCTCGCGCTCAGCCGCACGCGTGCTCAGGCTGCGCTTGCCGGGGAATGGGATCGTTTGACCGACGCCGAGCATCTTCATCGTCATGAAGTCGGCAAAGCCCGGCTCGCTCACGGGGAAATTCTGGATTCCAGCCATGAGCATCGGATCGGGTCGCGCGCCTGCCGGTGCGATCCGCGCGCGCGCCGCGTCGACTCGGGCGTGTGCAGCGCGCACCGCGGGGCTTCCGGCGATCGCCCGCGCAACGAGCGAATCGACGTCCGCCTGTGCGGTGACGGTTCCGAGCGGCGCGAACACGGCGAGAAGGCCGATGAACGAGATGTGTCGAAGCATACGTCCCAGAGTGGAGTCCAGTGGCGCTGCCTGTCGACTCGACCGAGCCGATGGCGTGCGCGACTTCCGCTCACGTCAGCCGCCGATGTCATACGGCGGCCTGGAGCGGCTCACGAACAGCGTCTTGTGAGGTGGACTACGCCCTGGGAGGCGGCGACTCGGGTGGAGCGATCGTGGAGGGCGGCATCAGCTCGGCCAGCGCCATGACAGACGATGGCACGAGGCCTAACGCTTGCGGCGATTCCGCGACAGACGCGAGCGCCAGCGGAGCGCACGGCGCCATCGATTGACAGTCGTCAGGCGCGGACGGGAGTTCGCACGGAGCGTGGTGGTGAGAGGGTTCCTGCTCGTCCGGCATCTCCATGCCCGACATGTCGCCCGACATATCCATGCCGGCCATCGACGCGCTCGGGAACTGCCCGGCCCCCATCGCGGGCGGCATGGCACACGCGAAACCGCTCCCCGCCCACAGGATCTGGGCGAAGGCGAGGCTCACGAGGAGCGCGGCGAGTCGGCGTGCGTGGCGCATGGTCCGTCCAATATAAGCCCGAGGCTGCGTGACGTGATGTCCTGCATACGGAGCAGTATCTGGTATACCCTGTGCTGCCGGTGACAGGTTCCCTGAATCGAGGTGAGGAAAATGGCCCAGGTCAAAGACCCCGTCTGTGGGATGACGATCGAACAGTCCTCCGCGGCAGGAACATCCAGTTATCGGGGGCAGACGTACTATTTCTGCTCGACGGAGGATCTGCGCGAGTTCGAGAAGAACCCCGCGAAGCACGCCGGGAGCGCGACGGCCGAACGCGGCAGGGACACCGAGGCGAGGCCGTAGTAGGCGTCCGGTACGTCACGACCAGGCTTCGCCCGTGCTATAAAGGAGCGCCGCCAGCATCCGTTGACGGCGTTCTTGCGTCGTAACGCGCAAGGGACAAAGGCGAGCGCCACGACGGCCACCACTCGTGAAGCGTCCCGAAGACGCCGCGCGGGCTCCAGGAGATTGAGGGTCCCGTCAGGCCTTATTCCTCGACTGCTCTTGCAGAGATGCGTACAGCGCGTCATAGAGGAATCCCGCCCGTTCGACTGTCTCACGGTCGTCCCGCGCCGCCAGTGGAAAGCCGCTCGAGATGCCCCGCAGCCCCGGACCCTCCGGGGTCAGGTTCAAGGCCTCCGGAAAGTCGGCGCTTCGGACAATCAAGGCGAGACGCTGGAGCGCGGGGTCATCTGGGTCGCCGTCCGGTTGACGCGGATGCGCCGGCGGGTCACCCACTGCACGGCCCACCAATCCGCGCGGCTGGTGTAGCGGTCGAAGTGCCCATCTATGACCAACATGAATCCGAACAGAGTGCGGGTCCAGTCGGGACGGATCGCCGAGTTCCTCGCTCTCGAGCGGAACGTCGTCGCTGTCGCCGGCGCCATGTTCCTCCTCAGCTTCGGCGAAGAGCTCTGGAAGCGGTTCATGCCGAAGTTTCTCGAGGTGCTTGGAGCGCCCGTGCTCGCCATCGGGCTCTACGGCACCACGCGTGACCTGCTCGACGGGCTCTATCAGTATCCGGGTGGATGGATCGCCGACCACTACGGCCGGCGTCGAGCTCTCGTGCTGTTTGTGGCTCTCGCGACGGTTGGGTACGCAATCTATTCACTCGCACCAAGCTGGCCGTTCGTGTTCGTGGGCCTCATCTTCGTGATGGCCTGGACGAGCATGGCGAGCCCGGCGCTCTTCGCGGTCGTCGGCGACGCGCTGCCGAAGGAGCAGCGGGCGATGGGCTTCACGGTGCAGTCTATCCTCCGTCGAGTGCCGATCATCGTCGCGCCCGCGCTCGGGGGCCTAACGATTGCCGCGGTCGGAGTGCAGCAAGGGATGCGCGCCGGCCTCGTCACGACGATCGCCCTGGCCGTTGTGACGCTCGTGCTGGTGGCTCGCGTCAACATCCCGCTCGCCGTACAGCACGGACCGACCGACATCACCGGCGTGTGGCGCGCGCTCCCCGCGACGTTCCACCGCCTGCTCGCCTCGGATATCTTCATCCGAACGAGCGAGGGACTGGTGGACGTGTTTCTCGTGCTCTACGCCACGAACGTCGTGGGTGTGAGCGCCGCGCAGTTCGGCGTTCTCATCGGCGTTCAGATGGCGACGTCAATCCTCGTCTACATTCCCGCGGCACGGATCGCTGACCGATCAGGGCGGAAGCCGTTCGTCATCGCCACGTTCCTTGCCTTCTCGCTTTTCCCGGTTGCGGTCATCGCGGCCCGAAGCTTCGGCGCGCTCGTGCTGGCGTTCGTCGTCGGCGGGCTTCGGGAGATCGGCGAGCCGGCACGAAAGGCGCTGATCGTCGACCTCGCCCAACCGCACCTCCGTGCCCGCTCGGTGGGGCTTTACTATCTCATCAGGAGCGTCGCCATCGCGCCTGCCGCGTTCATTGGAGGACTGCTCTGGAAGGTCTCACCGACGTTGCCGTTCTCCGCAGCGGCGGCGGTTGGGCTGGCGGGCACGGCCGTGTTCGCGCTTACCGTTCACGAGCGGAACGCTGCGTAGCCGGCTCATCACGCGCGGCGGCGAATACCACGTCACTCTGGAGGATGCAATGCGCCATGATCGGGGAGTCAATGCCGCGATTTTGATCCAAGCCGCAGTCATCGCTGTCGCGTTGGTCGCCGCGATCGCTCGTACCGCGCCGGCGCAGGATGTGGCTTGGACCACTGTCGAGCACGCACTGGGGCGAAGGGGCGCCATGCAGGCAGGCGGCGTCATGCGGTTCGGCTTCCCACGCACGGACCTCCGCGTCACCGCGGCAGGGGTCGAGATCCGGCCGGCGTTCGCGTTAGGCTCCTGGGTCGCGTTCATGGACGTCGGTGGCGGTCACGCAATGGTGATGGGCGACCTCGTGCTCACCGAGGACGAAGTCAATCCGGTGATCCGCAGGCTTCAGGACGGCGGCGTGGAGCAGACCGCGCTGCATAACCACCTGCTCAACGAGTCGCCGCGCGTAATGTACCTGCACATCCATGGGCACGGCGAGCGGGCGGCCATCGCGACGACCCTCCGCCAGGCACTCGCGCTCACGAAGACGCCGCTCGACACTGTTGGCGCCACGGGCGCGGGCGGCGTCGGTCAGCCGTTTAATCTCGACACTGCGGCCATCGCGCGTGTCCTTGGGTCTCGCGGCCGGGTAAACGGTGGCGTCTACCAGGTGAGCGTACCCCGCGCGGAAACGATCCGCGAGGCCGGGCTCGATGCGCCGTCGCGCACGCGAGTCGTGCCGCCGGCGATGGGGCTGGCGACCGCGATCAACTTCCAACCCACCGGCGACGGGAGGGCCGCGATCACCGGCGACTTCGTGATGACGGCGCGCGAGGTGAACGCCGTGATTCGCGCGCTCCGAGAGAACGCGATCGAGGTCACGGCGCTCCATAGCCATTTGCTCACCGAGCAGCCCCGGCTCTTCTTCATGCACTTCTGGGCGAACGACGACGCCGCGAAACTCGCGCGGGGATTGCGGGCGGCGCTCGACCGGACGAACTCGCAGAGGATGGAACGTCCTACCGCACCCCAAAGGTGAGCGTGGCCCACTTCGACTCATAGTCGATCGTCGTGTCCGGCGGCCGCGCCTCCATGTGGGTGAACTTCACGTCCCATGCCCCGCGCGACGTCACCCGCACCCGTGCCACACCCGTACTGTCGGTGCGTACGTCCCGCTCGGCCCGGCGCGCAGTCGCAGGACCGACGTCTCGCGTTCTCTTCGCCCGGCGCGCCCTGTTGGCGGCGCGCCTCAACGCTCAGGAAAGCGGCTCTGGGGCCCCCAACGCGAACGCGCCGGCCTCGCTAGGCGAGCCGGCGCGCGTAACCACCGAATCAGCAAAGACCTTCAAAGAGCGGGCGACCGGACTCGAACCGGCGACGTCCAGCTTGGGAAGGAGGCGGAAAGCCAAAGGCTGACTTTGCCGACCGCCAATTCCGCTCTGGCACCGCGATGCTCGGTACGCTCCGCGCTAACCATTTGGCGCCCGGAACACTACGCTGCGGCCCCCAGCGGCCCCCGCCGCGACGAGTGGGTTCCGCAGGCGCCTCTTCAGACAGCGCCGCCGCTCCGCATGTGAACCTCGCACTCGCCATTCATAGCGCTCACGCGCTGCATCGCACCTGGGCTGCTCATCATCGCGTGAACCGTGTCCCTGTTCACTAAGGGATTGTGAAGAAATAACTGATTGATTTTCGGGAGCGTGGAGTGCAGCTTGGTGCGTGAATCTCAAGTCGCTGCGCTCCAAGTACAAGGCACTCGCGCCGGTGCTGACGGAGCGGTCGCGCCGGATCTGGGCGGCGAGCGAGGCGGCCGCGCTCGGGCACGGTGGGATCGGGATCGTCGAACGCGCCACGGGCATTTCGCGATCGACGATCAGCCGGGGCATGCGCGAGGTCGCGTCGGGAGCGCCGGCGCATCCTGAGCGCACGCGGCAGCCCGGGGGCGGCCGGAAGCGCACGGTCGACACGGATGCGACCCTCGCGGCGGATCTGGACCGGTTGATCGAGCCGACGGTCTCGGGCGATCCCGACTCGCCGTTGCGGTGGACCTCGAGAAGTGTGCGACACCTGGCGACGGCGCTCAAGGGGCGGGGGCATGACGTCAGTTACCACCTCGTGGCCGATCTCCTGCATGCCGCCGGCTACAGTTTGCAGGCGAATCGCAAGACGCGCGAAGGGCCGCAGCATCCCGATCGCGATGCCCAGTTCCACTATCTCAACGACCAGGTCCGGCGCTTTCGGCGGCAGCACCGGCCCGCCATTTCGGTGGATACGAAGAAGAAGGAGCTGGTGGGGGAGTTCAAGAACGTCGGGCGAGAGTGGCGGGCCAAGGGCGATCCGGCGCCGGTGCGCGTGCATGATTTCCTGAGTGCGGCCCGCGGCAAGGCGAGTCCGTACGGCGTCTACGATCTGGCGCGCAACGAAGGCTGGGTGAGCGTGGGAGTGGATCACGACACGGCCAGTTTTGCGGTGCATGCGATCCGGCGCTGGTGGACGTTGATGGGCCGTCGGGCGTACCCAGACACGACCGCGGTGTTGATCACGGCCGATGCCGGGGGCAGTAACGGATCGCGGGTCCGCCTCTGGAAGTGGGAATTACAGCGCTTCGCCAATCGCACCGGCCTCGCCATCACGGTCTGTCATTTTCCCCCGGGCACTAGCAAATGGAACACGATCGAGCACCGCTTCTTCTCACACATTGCGATGAACTGGCGTGGCCAGCCCCTGGTCACCTTGGCAGCGATCGTGCATCTCATCGGCAGCACGACGAACGACGCGGGGCTCCGGATCCGCTCCGAGATTGACCGCCGCCGCTATCCCAAAGGCCGCACCATCACCGACGCCCAGATGGCGCAGCTCCACGTGGTGGGGCACGCCTTTCATGGGG
>JBQTHJ010000006.1:0-103339 GCA_052389995.1 Gemmatimonadaceae bacterium
TGTTGACGGCGGCTGGGGCGGAAGTCGACGTCGTGATGACACCGGCGGCGACCGAGTTCGTGGGCCCGGTCACGTTCGAGGCGCTGACCGGGCGTCCCGTGCACACCGATCTCTTCGAGACCGGACGCACGCTCGATCACATTGCGCTCGCCAAGGCGGCGCACGCGATCGTCGTCGCGCCGGCGACCGCCGATTTTCTCGCGCGCGTCGCACACGGATTCGCCGACGACCTGCTCTCCGCCTGCCTGCTCGCCACCGAGGCACCCGTGCTGCTCGTGCCGGCGATGAACGACCGCATGTGGGCCAACCGCCAAACGCAACAGAACGTCGCGCACCTTCGGGAGCTCGGATACCTCGTGATGGACCCGGACGAGGGTCCGCTGGCAGCGGGGGAAGGCGCTGGGCCCGGCCGCATGCCTGAGCCGGAAGCGGTCCTCGCATATGCGGGACGCCTGCTCGAGCCTGCCGGTGCACTGCGTGGGCGGACGGTCGTCGTCACGGCGGGGCCGACCCGAGAGCCCGTCGATCCGGTTCGCTTCCTGTCGAACCGCAGCAGTGGCAAAATGGGCGTCGCGATCGCGGCTGCGGCCTGGCGTCGGGGTGCCCGCGTCGCGCTGGTCGCGGGCCCACTCGAGGTACCGCCACCGCCTGGCGTCAGCATAACGAGCGTGGAAACCACGGAAGAGATGGCGACGGCGGTGCGTGAGCTGCTGCCGGACGCGGACGCGCTGGTCATGGCAGCGGCCCCCGCGGATTTCGGCGCGGCGGCACCCGCCGAGAAGAAGATCAAGAAGAAGGACCGTCCAGACACCCTGACACTGGCGAGCACACCGGACATCCTGAGCGTCACGCGCGATGCGCGACGTCCGGGAGCCGTGGTGGTCGGCTTCGCGCTCGAGACTGGCGACGCCGTGACGGGCGGCCGCGAGAAGCTGACGACGAAGGACCTCGATCTCGTCGTCGTGAACGATGCGCAGGAGCCGGGCGCGGGGTTCGCCGTCGACACCAATCGCGTGACGTTCCTGTATCGCGACGGCCGCACCGAGCCGCTCGGTCTTCTGCTCAAGACCGAGGTTGCGGAGTCGATTCTCGATCGCGTGGAGGCGTTGCTGCGTGAACGTTGAAGAGCTCTTCCGGCGCTACCTGGAGCAACGCCGCGAGATGGGAGAATCGGAGCTCGTGCTCGACGGCCTCACCGTCGAGGAGGTTCTGCGGATCGTGGGAGCGCACGGGAAGCGCGCGACGGTCGCATCGCGCGAGCCCGCCGACACCGCCGATTGGCGACGCGCTCTGCGGGACGTCGACGCCGGCGTCGTCACGCCTGCGCCCGCTCGCCCCTCGCGTCCCGCCGGGACACCCTCTCCGGCGCTGCGAAGCGCCAGACTTTCCGATCTCGCTCCCGCCGGGCTCGTCGTCGGCGGTGGTGAGGCCGAGCTCTTCGGCGGACCCATTGCGCGCGTCCCCTCTCTCCAGGACGTCGCCGAGATGGTGCGAACGTGCACGCGGTGCCCGCTCTATGCGACGGCTACCAATCCCGTTCCCGGGGAGGGAAGTCCGACGGCGGACCTCATGTGCATTGGCGAGGCGCCGGGCGCGACGGAGGACGAGACGGGCCGCCCCTTCGTGGGTCAGGCCGGGCAACTCCTGACGAATATCCTGGGCGCGATTAACTTGCGGCGGGAGGAGGTGTTCATCGCGAATGTGATGAAGCACCGTCCGCCTGGAAACCGGAACCCGACTCCGGACGAGATCACTGCCTGCAGCCCATACCTGTTGCGGCAGGTGGAGCTGATCCGTCCGAAGGTCATCCTCGCCCTTGGCACGTTCGCCGCGCAGACGCTGCTCGAAACCAAGGTGCCCATTGGCAAGCTGCGTGGCGCCTTGCACTGGTACCACGGCACGCCGCTGATCGCCACCTACCACCCCGCGGCGCTCCTTCGCAACCCTGGCTGGAAGAAGCCCACCTGGGAAGATGTCAAGCTCGTCCGTCGAATTCTCGATAGCATCGCCGCGTGACGCGTACCGCGATCGGCGTCCTCCGTGGTCGGAGGATGCCGAGCAGGCGGTGCTGTCCGCGATGCTCATCGACCAGGACGCCATCCTTCGCGCGACCGAGCACGTGGACGACACGATGTTCTATCGCGAAGGAAACCGGCGGATCTTCCGTGCGATGGTCGCCATCTCGGAGCGCGGCGACGTCGTCGATCCACTCACGCTTTCCGACGAGCTCCAGCGACGCGGCGAGCTCGATGCGAGCGGTGGCAAGGACTACATCGGCTTCCTCGTCGATGCCGTGCCGACGTCGGCCAACGTCGAGTATCACGCGAAGATCGTCCGCGAGAAGGCGCTGCTGCGACGCCTCATCGAGGCGTCGACCGACATTGTCGCCGAAGCGTTCGACGCGCGGCAGACGGCGGGCGAGCTCCTCGATCACGCGGAATCGCGCATCTTCGACATCAGCCAGCAGCGCGGTCGCGAAGGGTTCACACGCATCAAGGAGCTGCTCTGGCCGACGATGGAGCGCATCGAGGCGCTTCAGCGCGGCGGCAAATCGATTACCGGCGTGCCGAGCGGCTTCACCGACCTCGACGACCTGACGTCGGGGTTCCAGCCCTCGGACCTCATCGTCGTGGCCGCGCGTCCCTCGATGGGGAAAACGGCCCTCATCCTCAACATCGCGCAACACGCGGCTATTGAGCACAACGTTCCGGTGGCGCTCTTCTCGCTGGAAATGAGTAAGGAATCGCTCGTGCAGCGCATGCTCACTGGTGAGGCGCGCGTCGACGCGCAGAAGCTGAGAAAAGGCATGCTGCGCGATGACGACTTTCCGCGGCTCGCGCGCGCGGCGGGTATTCTCGCGCAAGCGCCGATCTTCATCGATGACAGCCCTGGGATCACGTTGCTGGAGATGCGCTCCGCCGCGCGCCGGCTGCGCGCCGACGCGAATATCGGGCTGGTGGTCGTCGACTACCTGCAACTCATCCAGAGCACGGCGAACGCGGAGAATCGCACGCAGGAGATCAGCCAGATCTCTCGCTCGCTCAAGGCGCTCGCGAAAGAGCTGGCGGTGCCCGTCGTGGCGCTCTCCCAGCTGTCGCGCGCCACGGAGCAGCGCACCGACAAGCGCCCGCAGCTCTCCGATCTACGTGAGTCGGGCGCCATCGAGCAGGACGCCGACCTCGTCATGTTCATCTACCGGCAGGAGATGTACGAGGGCCCCACCGACAAGGACGGCAACTCGCTCGAGGGGCGAGCGGAGGTCATCGTCGGCAAGCAACGCAATGGGCCCACCGGGATCGTGAACCTGTTCTTTCACAAGGCGTACACCCGCTTCGAGAATTACAGCGCCCGCGCCCAGGCCCAGTGAGTCCGAAGGTCAGGACCGTCTACCGCTGCACGGAGTGCGGCGCCGAGCACCCGAAGTGGGCGGGACGATGTGACGCGTGCGGCGAGTGGAATACGCTCGTCGAGGAAACCGCCGCTCGCATTCCGGCTTCGAAGCCCGGTGCGGCCCGTCGCCAGGCGGGTGCGGCCGCGTTAGGCGTGGGCGGAAGCGTGGTCGCGACGTCGAAGCTTCGCGACGTACGCGGCTCCGAAGACCGCCGCCTCCGCACCGGAATCAACGAATTCGACTTCGTCCTCGGCGGCGGGATCGTGCCAGGCTCGATGGTGCTCATCGGCGGCGAGCCCGGCATCGGCAAGTCGACGCTGCTGCTTCAGGTCGCTGGGGCGCTCCAGGGCGCGGAGCAGCGCGTCGTCTACGTGTCTGGTGAGGAGTCGCCACTGCAAGTGAAGCTCCGTGCCAACCGACTCGATGAGCGAGCGGCCGAGGTGGAGCTCCTCACCGAAACATTGCTCGAGACGGTGCTGGCGACGGCCGCGTCGGCAGAGCCCGCCGTCATGGTCGTCGACTCGATCCAGACGATTTTCACCGCCGACCTCGATGGCGCACCCGGCAGCGTCGGTCAGGTGCGCGAATGCGCCGCGCGGCTCATGCGCTTCGCGAAAGAGAGTGGCACCGCGGTGTTCGTCGTCGGGCACGTGACCAAGGGCGGCGGGATCGCGGGGCCGAAGACGCTCGAGCACATCGTCGACACCGTGCTCTACTTCGAGGGCGAAAGCTCGCTCGATCACCGCGTGCTGCGCGCGACGAAGAACCGTTTTGGCGGGGTCGACGAGATCGGCGTCTTTCGCATGACCGAAGCGGGACTCGTTCCGGTTGAGAATCCGTCGGACCTCTTCCTCGGCGATCGCGCGCACGCGGCGTCTGGAAGTGCCGTCACGTCCCTCATGGAAGGAACGCGACCGCTGCTCGTCGAAATCCAGGCACTCGCCGCGAAGGCAGGGTTCGGCACGCCGCAGCGTGTGTCGACGGGATTCGACGGGCGACGGCTCGCACTCCTTCTCGCCGTTCTCGACAAGCGGGCCGGCTTGCCCTTCGGCCAGCTGGACGTCTTCGTCAACGTGGTCGGCGGCGTCAGGCTCCACGAGCCCGCGGGCGATCTCGCCGTCGCCGCGGCGCTCGCATCGAGCGTTTACGACCGGCCGCTGCCGTCCGACGCGCTGTTCCTCGGCGAGGTGGGGCTCGGCGGGGAGATTCGGCCAGTGTCGCAATCGGAGCGCCGCCTTGCCGAGGGAGCGAAGATGGGCCTGACGACGGCGTATCTTGCCGACCGCGCCATTCCGAAACGGCTACGCGATGTGCATGCGGTCGGAGTGCACACGGTGAGCGATGTCTTCCGCCGGCTGTTCGAGCGATGACGCCGGGCCCTGACGTCGGGGTCGTTCTCGTCGCGGCGGGGACATCCTCACGGCTCGGCGGCAAAGAGCTCAAGCAGTTCCGGTGGGTCGCCGGCAAGCCAATGCTGCTGCATCCCCTCCAGCTCTTTCAGCAACGCAGTGACGTCGCGATGGTCGTCTGTGTGCTGCCGCGGGAATACGCGGGCGATCCGCCCCCGTGGATCTTTCAAAGCGATCTCGACCGTTTGCTCCTGTCGATCGGCGGACGCGAGCGGGGCGAGTCCGTGCTGCACGGCCTGGAGGACCTTCCCGACGAAGTACGCATCGTGGTCGTGCACGACGCTGCTCGCCCGCTCGTGACCATGGACACCATCGACCGCGTGATCGCGGAGGCGCGCGCGGGTCGCGGCGCGATTGCGGCGCTCCCCGTGACCGATACGCTCAAGGAGGTCACGCCGGACGGACGCGTCGTCCGAACCGTGCCTCGCGATGGACTCTGGCGTGCACAGACACCGCAGGCCTTTCCGCGCGAGATGATCGAGCGCGCATACCGCGAGGCCAGCCGAACCCGAACGTACGCGACTGACTGCGCCGCGCTGTGCGAGCAGCACGGGTTCGAGATCGCCATCGTGCGGGGCAGCGAACGCGCGGCAAAGATCACCGAGGAGACCGACTTCGCGCGCGTGGAAGCGATGGTGCGGGTGAGCGAGTGACCGGACCGCGCGTGATCCCATTCTGGTCGCCCGCCGAGATCGAGGCGGCGGTGCCCGACACCATCGCGCACGTCGAGAATCGCGGGGTACTCGGCTATCCGACGGAAACCGTGTACGGATTCGGGGGAGCGGTCGACCATGATGCCGTCGATGCGCTCGTGTTGCTCAAGGGCCGGCCGCCAGGGAAACCGTTCTTGATTCTCATCTCCTCGAGCGACATGGTCTCACGCCTCGATCTCCATTTCAGTGGCGATGCCGCTCGGCTCGCGGCGCGGCACTGGCCGGGTCCTCTGACGCTCGTGCTTCCGGGCGGTGAGCGCCGCGTCCCCGATCGGCTGAGGGGCCCCGAGGGTGGCGTTGCGGTGCGGTGGACGTCGCACGCGGGAATCGCCCATTTCATCCGGCGGTACGGGCGCCCGCTGACGTCGACCAGCGCGAACCGCCCGGGCTCACCGGCGGCCGTCGCCGCATCGGAGATCGTCGCGCAGTGGAGCGACGCGATGGCGCGAGGGGTGCTTCGCGTGCTGGACGGGGGACGCTTATCCTCCTCGCCGCCGTCCACGGTGGTAGATTGCACGGGCACTCGCCCTCGGGTGATCCGCCCCGGCGCGATCGCTGCTGCGACGCTGCGTGAGAGTGTGCCTGACCTGATAGGAGATGCCTGAGCCGATGCATATGCTCTTCGTCTGCACCGGCAACACGTGTCGCAGCCCGATCGCCGAAGCAATGGCGCGGCGGCTCGCGTCCGAGCGCGGACTGTCGGACCTCAACATTGGCAGTGCCGGGACCGCCGCGTGGGATGGGGCGCCCGCGTCGGACGGCGCGCTGCTCGTCGCCCTGGAGCGGTCGATCGATCTCTCCGGCCATCGCGCGCGGCTGCTGACACGCGATCTCGTGCACAGCGCGGATCTCATCCTGGCGATGGGGCCGCACCATCTCGAGCGCATCGAGGCGCTCGGCGGAACGGGCAAGGCACACCTGCTTGCCTCGTATGCCTCACGCGGACGAACCGAGCGATCGATCAGCGATCCCTTCGGCGGTGATCTCGACGTCTACCGGTCGGCGTTCGACGAGCTGTGGCGAGAGGTGCAGCACGTGATCGAGCGCATCGCCGCGGAGCGCGCGCCGGGCCGATCGTGAAGCGCGCGCCGGGCCGTCTCGTTCTGGTCGGACACCCGGTCGCGCATTCGCTGTCTCCCGCGCTGCAAAACGCCGCGCTCCGGTACGCGCGACTGCCCATCACGTATGAGGCGATAGATGTCACCCCCGACGCGCTCGATGACACGATCGCGCGTCTGGTCGCGGTGCGCGCAGGCGGCAACGTCACGATTCCCCACAAGGAGGCATTCGCTCGGCGGTGCGCCCGCGTCGATGCCATCGCCGAGCGCGTTGGCGCCGTCAACACGTTTCGCGTGGCCAATGATGGGCAGCTCGAAGGGGCGAACACAGACGTGGGCGGCTTCGACGCGCTTGCGCGCGAGGCGGGCGCGCTTCGCCCCGGTGCGCGCGTAGCCGTCCTCGGTGCGGGCGGGGCAAGCGCTGCCGTGCTCGCCGCACTCGAACGGTGGAGTGGCGCGCGCGTCTCGCTCTTCAATCGGTCGCCCGCGCGTGCGGCCGCGTTGGCTGCACGCTTTCCAATCGTCGAGCGCGTCGCGACGACGGCTGTCGAGGCCGTGCGCGAGGCGAGCGTCGTCGTGAATTCGACGTCGCTCGGACTGCACGGTGATGATGAGCTTCCCGTTCCGGTCAACGCGCTTCACGAGGGGGCGGCCGTGCTCGATCTCGTGTACCGACCGGGGGAGACTGCGTGGGTACGCGCCGCCAGGTCGCGTGGTCATCACGCGGTCGACGGATTCTGCATGCTGCTCGAGCAAGGTGCTCTCGGCTTCGAGTGGTGGCTCGGCATCGCAGCGCCGCGCGATGTCATGCGAGCTGCGCTGACCGAGGCCATGCGCGGGTGATTGCCTCCGGTATTTGGCGCCCATGGGCCCACGCGGCGCTCGACTTGCTGCTCCCGCGCGCGTGCGTCATCTGCCAGCGACTGAACGATCCCCACGACACCGGCCTCGCTTGCGCCCGGTGCTGGAACCGCGTCGTCGCGCTACCCGCGCCGCGCTGCGAGCGGTGCGGCCATCCGCTCGGGCCGCGCCGATGCAAGTGGTGCGACCTGCTCCCGGCGTACCTGCGCAGCGCACGTTCCGTTTGCTGGATCGATCGGGGAAGCGGCAGCGCGATCGTTCACGAGCTCAAGTACGGCGGGTGGCACGCGCTCGCACAGCCGATGGGTGAGCGCATGGCACGCCTCACGTGGCCGTGCGATGTCGTGCGCGAGCGCACCGCGCTCGTCCCTGTTCCGCTGGCGGCGTCACGGCAGCGCGAGCGCGGCTTCAATCAGAGTGATCGGCTCGCGAATGCGCTGTCAGCAACATGGGACGTTCCGGTGTGGAACGATGTGCTCATGCGCGCGCGTTCTACCGATACACAAACGCGGTTGACACCCGAGGCACGGCGCCGCAACGTTTCCGGCGCATTTCGTGCGGTTCCCCGGGCGCGCGCGCGCCTTCGCGGCGCCCACCTGGTGCTCATCGACGATGTCGTGACGACGGGTGCCACCCTGGTCGAATGCGCGTCGGCGCTGATCGATGGCGGTGCGCGCATCACCAGCTTCGTGACCTTCGGCCGGGCGCCCGCCAGTGGCGACCCCCGCTAATTCGCCTGGAGCTCGATCTCAATGGCCATACGCGTAGGTATCAACGGCTTCGGCCGCATCGGCCGGCAAGTCGTGCGCGCCGCAAAGGAGCAACGCGTCGAACTCGATTTCGTTGCGGTCAACGATCTCACTGACACGAAGACACTCGCGCATCTCTTCAAGTACGACTCGGTCCACCGCACGTACAAGGGCGACGTGCGCGCCGGCGAGAAGTCGGTGATCATCGATGACGACGAGATCACCGTGCTGTCGGAGAAGGATCCGGCAAAGCTGCCCTGGAAGGACCTCGGCGTCGACATCGTTCTCGAGTCCACGGGACGGTTCACGAACGCCGACCAGGCGAAGGCACACGTCGCCGGCGGGGCCAGAAAAGTGGTCATCTCCGCACCGGCCAAGGGTGAGGACATCACGCTCTGCATGGGCGTGAACCACGACAAGTACGATGCGTCGAAGCACCACATCATCTCGAACGCATCGTGCACCACGAACTGTCTCGTGCCGATGGTGAAGGTCGTGCGCGACGCGTTCGGCTTTCGCCACGGCTCGATGACCACGGTGCACAGCTACACCAATGACCAGCAGATCCTCGACCTCCCGCACAAGGACCTGCGCCGCGCGCGTGCCGCGGCCGTGTCGATGATTCCGACGACGACCGGCGCAGCGAAGGCCACGTCGCTCGTGATCCCCGAGGTCAAGGGGAAGATCGACGGCATTGCCATCCGCGTCCCGACCCCCGACGTCTCGTTCGTGGATCTCGTCGTCGAGGTCGAGCGCGCGACGACGGTGGATGACGTGAACGGCGCCTTCAAGCGAGCCGCCGGCGGCGGTCCGCTCAAAGGCATCGTCGACTATAGCGAGGTCGAGCTGGTCTCCGTCGATTTCATCGGCAATCCGTTCTCCTGCGTTCTCGACGCGAAGAGCACCAACGTCATCGACGGCACCCTCGTGAAGGTGTGTGGCTGGTACGACAACGAGTGGGGCTACGCGTCGCGCTGCGTCGACGTGCTGAAGATGGTGGGCTCGAAGAAATAGGTCGCGCAGCGCGCCGCCGGATGAACAAGCTCACTCTCGCAGATCTCCCGGACAGCACCATCCGCGGTCGCCGCGCCCTCGTCCGGGTGGACTTCAACGTGCCCCTCGATGCCGGGGGGCACGTTACCGACGACACGCGTATCCGCGCCGCGCTCCCAACGCTCGAGTACCTGGCCGAGCGCGGCGGCAAGGTCATTGTCCTTTCACACCTCGGCCGCCCCAAGGGAAAGCCGGACCCCAGGCATTCCCTCGAGCCGGTCTCCCGGCATCTCGCGGGGCTGACGGAGCGCCGCGTTCGATTCGTGGAGACGACGGACACCGACGAGGCACTCAAGGCGACGCTCAGCCTCGCGGACGCCGAGATTCTGCTTCTGGAGAATACGCGGTTCCTCGGCGGTGAAGAGAAGAACGACGAGCGACTCGCGCGCGGACTCGCACGGCTCGGCGACTTCTACGTCAACGATGCGTTCGGCGCGGCGCATCGCGCGCACGCGTCAACCGAAGGGGTAGCGCACCATCTGAAGCCGGCCGTCGCGGGATTTCTCATGGAGACCGAGTTACGGTACCTCGGCACCGCGCTCTCGAATCCGGACCGGCCCTTCGTCGCCATCCTTGGCGGCTCGAAGATCTCCGGAAAGATCGACGTCATCGAGTCGCTCCTTCCGAAGGTCGACAGACTGCTCATCGGCGGTGCGATGGCGTGCACGTTTTTCCGTGCGATGGGTCTCGAGACGGGGCAGTCGCTCGTGGAGGAGGACCGCGTGGAGCTGGCGAAGGCGTTGCTCTCCCGCGGCGGCGACAAGCTCGTGCTTCCTGAGGACGCCGTTGTCGCGCCCTCGATCGAGGCGGGCACGCAGGCTCGCACCGTGTCACGCAACGAGATTCCGTCGGACCAGGCGATGCTCGACGTCGGGAAGCGGACGACGGATCGCTTCGCAAGCGAGGTCACGAAGGCCAAGACCGTCATCTGGAACGGCCCGATGGGCGTCTTCGAGACGCCGCCGTTCGACGCGGGAACGCGAAGCGTGGCCGAAGCGATTGCCGCGGCGACCGACGGCGGCGCGACGACGATCGTCGGCGGCGGAGATTCTGCTGCGGCGGTGGCAGAGTTCGGGCTCGAGGAGCGGATGAGCCACGTCTCCACCGGCGGCGGAGCCTCGCTGGAGTTTCTCGAGGGAAAGGAGCTGCCCGGTGTGACCGTCCTCGACGACTCGAGGCGCTGAATGCGCAAGCCGGTGCTCGCGGCGAACTGGAAGATGAATCATGGCCCGAGTGACGCGCGGGCGTTCATGCGCACGTTCCTGGTGCGGTATGCGAAGCGAAGCGACCGCACCGTGATCATCGTTCCCCCGGCGGCCACTCTCGCTGCCGTCGGCGAGGGACTGAAAGAGCGCCCCGACATCCTGCTCGGCGTTCAGAACATTCATTGGGAAGACAAAGGCGCGTTCACCGGCGAGATTTCCGCGCCCATCGCGCGCGATGCAGGAGCGCGGTTCGCGCTCGTGGGGCACTCCGAGCGCAGACACGTGTTCGGAGAGACGGACGACGAGACGCGGAAGAAGTGCGGCGCGGCGCTGCGCGCGGGACTTCGTCCGATGCTCTGCGTCGGCGAGAAGCTCGAGGAACGCCGGGCGGGTGAAACGGAGAACGTCGTACTCAGACAGCTTCGCGCCGCGCTGGCCGATCTCGATCCCGCGCACATGGCGCAGATGCTCATCGCCTACGAGCCGGTGTGGGCGATCGGCACGGGGCAAACCGCGCAACCCCACGACGCGAGCACGGTTCACGGCGTGATTCGCGGTGCGCTCAAGCACCTTGCGGCAGACCGGGCCGGCGAGATTCCGATTCTCTACGGCGGCAGCGTCAACACGGGCAACGCCCAGGCGCTCCTCGCGGCGTCGGATGTCGACGGGCTGCTCGTCGGAGGGGCCAGCCTCGACCCCGAGAGCTGGGCCTCGATCGCGCGCACGTGAGCGGCCTTGACCGAGTTTCGTAACTCGCGTAGCTTACGAAGTTTAGCGCGACCTTCTCCTGCCATTCCGATGTATACTCTCCTGATCGTTCTCCTCGTGCTCGCGAGCGTGATGCTCATCGCCGTCGTCCTCATGCAGGCCGGCAAGGGCGGAGGACTCGCTGCAACGTTTGGCGGTGTTGGAACGTCGCCGGATTCGTTCTTCGGCACGCGCCAGATGGGCAACGTCCTCACGAAGTCGAGCTGGTACCTCGGCGGCGCCTTCCTGTTGCTCGGCTTTGTGCTCTCGCTGATGTCGTCGCGTGCGGCGACGTCTCGCTCCGTGCTCGATCAGCCCGCCGGTGCGGCGACGGCACCGGTGACGGCGCCGACGCCGGGTATCAATCAGGCGCCGATTCCGCTCGAGACCGCGCCGACGACACCAGAACAGTCCGAGCCCACGCCGCAGCCGTGATCGCGCCCGGTGGCGGCAAGCCTCGACCAGGGTTCCTTCTCCTCGAAGATGGAACCCTTTTTCGCGGCCAGCTGCGAGACGCCACTCGGCCCACCGTCGCGGAGGTTGTGTTCACCACGAACATGACGGGCTATCAGGAGGTCTTCACCGATCCGTCCTATCGTGGGCAGATCGTCGTGATGACTGCGCCGATGATCGGAAACTATGGCATCAACACCGAAGACCCCGAGTCCGCGCGCCCGCAGATCGCAGCCACCGTGGTGCGCGAGCTGTCGTCGACGTACTCGAGCTGGCGCGCGACGGGCGACCTCAGAAGTTGGTTGAACGCCTCGCAAGTTCCAATTTTGGAAGAAGTTGATACGAGGCGCCTCACAAAGCACCTGAGATCGATCGGCGTAATGCGCGGTGTAGTGGCCGAAGGGGAGACGCCGGGCCCGGAGGCGCTGGCGGCGCTCGATGCGTGTCCGTCGATGGAGGGGCTCGATCTCGCGTCGCGCGTCTCGACGGCCGAGCGCTACGAGTGGGGAGATCCCGGGGCGACGCACCACATTGTCGCGTACGACTACGGAATCAAACGCAACATCCTGCGCTTGTTCGCCGAGCACGATTGTCGGGTGACGGTGGTCCCGGCGGAGACGACGGCGGAGGCGGCGCTCGAGCTCGAGCCCGACGGCGTCTTTCTCTCGAATGGTCCCGGCGATCCCGCGGCGATCGCGTATGCGCCCGAGATCATTCGCACGATCGCGGCGCGCACCGTACCGATTTTCGGTATCTGCCTGGGACACCAGCTGTTAGGTCTGACCTTCGGCGGCAGGACGGTGAAGATGCCGTACGGCCACCGCGGCGGTAATCATCCGGTCCGCGAGCTCGACACCGGTCACGTGTTGATCACGTCGCAGAATCACGGATTCGCGGTGGAGGGGGACGAGACGGGAATTCCCGGGGCTCCGGCCCTGGAGGTGACGCACGTCAACCTGAACGACCGGACGATCGAGGGAATGCGCCATCGCGAGCTGCCGATTTTCGCCGTGCAGTATCACCCGGAGGCCGCGCCCGGTCCTCACGACGCGCGCCCGCTGTTCAAGGAGTTCATCGGCGCGGTCCAAGGCGACAGGGCGAAGCGAGCCAACCGCTTGACACACAATAGGTAACGTCATATGTTCGACGCACCGATCACAGACGATCGGCTGTCTCACGACGAGGCTAACGAATGACGAAGGCCGACCTGGTCGAGCGCGTGACCGCGCAGATTTCGCGCACTGCCGGTCCTATGATCTCGAAAAAGGACTGCGCTCGCGTGGTCGACGCGTTCCTCGATGCGATAAAGGACGCGCTCAAGGAGCAGCGCAACATCGAGGTTCGCGGCTTCGGAACGTTCAAGATCCGTCACCGCAAGACCCGCATGGCGCGCAACCCACGCACGGGATCGCCGGTGGAAGTTTCCGCGCGGCCCGTGCCGGTGTTCAAGCCTTCCAAGGAGTTACGCGCGATGGTCGCCGGCGTGGAGGAGGATTTCGGCGCCGAGGAGACCGAGGCGAGCGAACGCGAAGCCTGAGCAGGGACTCGTGTGGATGGAACGGCGCGCCGGGCCCTCGTGGGCGCGGCGCTTTGCATGTGTGCATGCTCTTGCCAGCGACACGCATCCTCGCGAGTGTACGACATGACGATCACGGCGCTGTTTTTCGCCTCGTACGCCGATGCGTTCGGACGCGATCGGCTCCAAATGGAAGTGCCGACGGGCTCGACGGTTGCCGATTTTCTCCAGCAGTTGCAGCGGCTCGACCACGGGCGACGGCTCCCGCCCGCGCCGCTGGTCGCCGTCAACGAGCGGTACGCGCGGCCGGACCACGTGCTGCACCCCGGCGACGAGGTGGCTGTGATCCCGCCGGTCGCGGGTGGATGATGAGAGTCGCGATCGTGCGCACTCCGATCGACGCCGCCTCGCTTCTGCGCGAGGTCGCGCACGCGTCGAACGGCGCATCCCTGCTGTTCGTGGGCTCAGTGCGCGACGTGAACGACGGGCGGGCGGTGACGGGCATCGAGTATGCCGCGTACGAGACGATGGCGGCGCGCGAGCTCGAAGCAATCGTCTCCGACGCCGCCGCCCGGTTCGGAACGACGGACATCATCGTCGAGCATCGCGTCGGCCATCTCACACTCGGAGAAGCGAGTGTCGCGATCGCGGTGGCGCACCCGCACCGCGGCGCGGCCTATGACGCATCGCGATTCGTCATCGAGGAGCTGAAGCGACGCGTCCCGATCTGGAAGCGTGAGGAGTACACCGACGGCACGCGCGAGTGGATCGATCCCACCGCCCGTCAGGCGGAGGCGGCACGGTGAAGCCGCTCCTGGATCAGTTCGGGAGGAGCATCGAGTACCTCCGCATTTCGGTGACGGACCGGTGCAACTTCCGGTGCCTCTACTGCATGCCGGCCGAGGGACTCGAGTGGCTGCCGAAGGCGGAGATTCTTTCGTACGAGGAGATCCGGTCCGTCGTCGCGCAGCTCGCGCCGCTCGGCCTTCGGCGGCTGCGGATTACAGGGGGTGAGCCGACGATTCGGCCGCAACTCGAGCGGCTGATCGCGATGCTCCACGACGTCGAAGGTATCGAGGACATCGCGCTGTCGACGAACGGCGTGAAGCTCGAAACCATCGCCGTGCCACTACGGCGCGCCGGTCTGAGCCGCGTGAACATGAGTGCGGATTCTCTCCGCGCCGACCGCATCGCGTCGATCGCGCGCCGCTCCCTACCGTTCGATCCGGTTCGCGCCGCGAAAGCCGCCGAGGATGCCGGTCTCGAACCCATCAAGATCAACGTCGTGGTAATGCGCGGCGTCAACGACGATGAGCTCGAGGATTTTGCCCGCCTCACGCGCGAGCATCCATGGCACGTGCGGTTCATCGAGCTCATGCCCGTCGGCGATCTGCGGGCGCTCACGTGGGAGCACGTGGTGCCCAGCGACGAGGTGCTGGCGCGCCTTGCTCGGTTGGGCCCGCTCGAACCGGCGAGCGGGCCCGCGCGCGGCAACGGTCCGGCGAAGTATTACCTCCTCGACGGCGCACGTGGAACGATCGGCGTCATCACGCCGATGACGCACACCTACTGCGCGTCGTGCAACCGCGTGCGTCTCACCGCGGATGGTCGACTGCGCACCTGTCTCTTCGGCGACCACGAGGTGAATCTTCGCGAGCCGCTGCGTCGCGGAGAGGATCTCGTCCCGCTGTACACGCAGGCGCTGGCCGACAAGCCGCGCGAGCACGCGCTGCTACAGATGAAGGTCGGAGGCCTGCGCGCGCTCTCGGAGGTCGGCGGGTAGGTGCAAGTGCCAGCGGGCAGGAACCGTCGTAGGGCGGTGTCCTTTCCGTTGCAGCGCTCCGTGGCTTTTGCGGTTTCTTACCGCGCTGCCGCGCAGCCCGAGGCAGTAGCCCGAAACTGCCAGCCCGAATAGCTTTCGCGCGTCACTCAAACACGCGCATGCACGCAATGGTCAACAAGATCACCGTCGTCGGCGCCGGGAACGTCGGCGCGACGACGGCGCAGCGGCTCGCCGAGAAAGAGCTCGCGCGGCAAGTCGTGATGGTCGACGTCGTCGAGGGAGTCCCACAGGGAAAGGCGCTCGATCAGTGGGAATCGGCGCCGATCGAGGGATTCGACACGCGGGTCATCGGCACCAACGGATACGAAGAGACCGCGGGCTCCGACATCGTCGTCATCACCGCGGGCATCGCGCGCAAGCCGGGAATGTCGCGCGACGATCTCCTCAACACGAATGCCGGCATCGTCAAGCAGGTGTCGGAGCAGGTGAAGCGGAGCTCGCCGAACGCGATCATCATCGTGGTGTCGAATCCGCTCGACGTCATGTGCTATGTCGCGATGAAGGTGACCGGCTTTCCGCGCGAGCGTGTGATCGGCATGGCCGGCGTGCTCGATACCGCGCGATACCGCTCGTTCCTCGCCGAGGCGCTCGACGTCTCCGTGAAGGACATCCAGGCCATGGTGCTCGGGGGACACGGCGACACGATGGTTCCGCTGATCTCGTACACGACCGTGAGCGGTATTCCCGTCACGCAGCTCATGGATCGTACGACGCTCGACGCCATCGTCGATCGCACCCGGAACGGCGGTGCCGAGATCGTGAAGTATCTGAAGACCGGATCGGCGTATTACGCGCCGTCGGCCGCCTCGGTGCAGATGGTCGAGGCGATCGTGCGGGATAGCAAGCGCGTCCTTCCGTGCGCCGCGTGGCTCGACGGCGAGTATGGGATGAGCGGGTTGTTCCTCGGCGTGCCCTGCAAGCTCGGGCGCCGCGGGCTCGAGCAAATCATCGAGGTCGAGCTCACCTCGACGGAGCGCACCGACCTCACCAAGAGCGCTGACGCCGTCCGCGAGCCGATGGGCGCCGTCAAGCTCTGAGCATCGCGATGCCGTTCGTGCGGTTCTGGGGCTCGACAATCGGCAAGAAAACAGTGATGGCGGTGACGGGTCTCGTGCTCGTGGGATACCTCCTCGCGCACGTCACGGCCAACCTGCTCATCTTCGTCGGGCCGGCCGCGATCGACGGCTACGCCGCGAAGCTACGCGAATTCCCCACGCTGCTCTGGGGGATTCGCGTTCTGCTTCTCGTGGCGGTTGTGCTCCACGTGATCGCTGCGGCGCAGCTCGCCACTCGGGCGCGCGGGGCGCGCCCCATACCATATCACCGGTTCCAGCCACAGGCCTCGAGCGCTGCGTCGCGCACGATGCGGTGGGGCGGCGTTGCCATTTTCCTGTTCGTCGTCTATCACATTCTGCATTTCACGACCGGACAGGCCCACCCGAGCTTCCGTCACGTGGCGCCATATCACAACGTGACGACCGCGTTCCAGGTGTGGTGGGTCGTCGCGATCTACGTGGGCGCGCTCGTCGCGCTCGCGCTGCACCTGTATCACGGGACGTGGAGCCTGTTCCAGACGCTCGGGATCGAGCATCCGCAGGTGAATCCGGCGCGCCGGCGCTTCGCCACGATGCTCGCCGTCCTCGTCTCGATCGGTTTTCTCAGCATCCCGATCGCCGTGCTCGCCGGCGTGCTGCGGTAGGCATCGTATGGAGCTTCGGGCGAAGATCCCGTCCGGGCCACTGGCCGAGAAGTGGGACCGGCATCGCTTCGAGATGAAGCTCGTGAATCCGGCGAACAAGCGGCGGTATCACATCGTCGTCGTGGGCTCGGGCCTGGCGGGCGCGGCGGCCGCGGCCACGCTCGCCGAGCTCGGCTATCGCGTCAGCTGCTTGTGCTTGCAGGACTCGCCGCGACGCGCCCACAGCATCGCCGCCCAGGGCGGGATCAACGCCGCGAAGAACTATCAGAACGATGGCGACAGCATCTGGCGGCTCTTCTACGACACCATCAAAGGCGGCGACTTCCGGGCGCGCGAGGCGAACGTTTATCGCCTGGCGCAGATCAGCGTCGACATTATCGACCAGTGCGTCGCGCAGGGCGTGCCCTTCGCGCGCGAGTACAGCGGATTCCTCGCCAACCGGTCGTTCGGCGGCGCCCAGGTCTCTCGGACATTCTACGCGCGCGGCCAGACGGGACAGCAGCTGCTGTTGGGAGCCTACCAGGCGTTGTCGAAGGAGATCGCGCGGGAGACCGTCACCATGCACCCGCGAACGGAGATGCTCGATCTCATCATCGTCGACGGACGCTGTCGCGGTATCGTGACGCGCCACCTCGTGACGGGGGAGATACGCTCACACATCGCCGATGCCGTGGTGCTGGCGACCGGTGGATACGGGAACGTGTTCTATCTGTCGACCAACGCCCGCGGCTCGAACGTGACGGCGACATATCGCGCCTACAAGCGTGGCGCGGCCTTCGGGAACCCGTGCTTCACCCAGATTCATCCGACGTGCATTCCCATGAGTGGTGAGTATCAGTCCAAGCTCACGCTCATGTCGGAGAGCCTGCGCAACGACGGACGCGTGTGGGTCCCGAAGCGCGCCGGCGATCAGCGGGCGCCTCACGCGATCCCGGAGGCGGAGCGGGATTACTATCTCGAGCGAAAGTATCCGAGCTTCGGCAATCTCTCGCCGCGCGACATCGCATCGCGAGCGGCGAAGGAGGTGTGCGACGCAGGACACGGCGTTGGGCCGGGAGGTCGCGGAGTCTATCTGGATTTTGCAGACGCCATCGCCCGGGTGGGCCGCACCAGGATCGAAGAGCGCTACGGTAATCTCTTCGAGATGTATCAGCGCATTACGGATGAGGATCCGTACACGGTTCCGATGCGCATCTATCCGGCCGTTCACTACACGATGGGTGGGCTGTGGGTCGACTACAACCTGATGAGCACGATTCCGGGACTTCACGTCCTCGGAGAGGCGAACTTCTCCGATCACGGCGCCAACCGGTTAGGCGCGAGCGCGCTGATGCAGGGGCTCGCCGACGGATATTTCATTGCGCCCGTGACGATGGGCGACTACCTCGCCGGTGCGAAGCTCGAGCGCGTGGGCGATGACCATGCCGAAGTGCGCGGGACGGTGGAGCGGGTCGAGCGGCAGACGAAACGCCTCCTCGCGATCGGCGGCTCGCGTACGGTCGACTCCTTCCACCGGGAGCTCGGCCTCCTGATGTGGGACCAATGCGGGATGGCCCGCAACGCGTCGGGACTTCACGAGGCGCTGCGTCGGATTCCTGAGATTCGCGCGGAGTTCTGGGAGAACGTCACCGTTCCGGGGAGCGACACGACCCTCAATCAGGCGCTCGAGAAGGCGAACCGGGTGGCCGATTACATGGAGTTCGCCGAGCTCATGTGTCTCGACGCGCTGCATCGCGAGGAGTCGTGCGGCGGTCATTTCCGCGAGGAGCATCAGACGGTCGACGGCGAGGCGAAGCGAGACGACGGTCGATTCGCGTACGTCGCGGCCTGGAAGCACGCGGGCGAGGGCGCGGCGCCGGTGCTCCTCCGAGAGAGCCTCGTCTTCGAGAACGTTCAGCTTGCGCAGCGGAGCTACAAGTGACGATGCATCTCAAGCTTCGCGTGTGGCGCCAGGCAGGGCCATCGGCACCGGGACGGCTCGTGACCTACGACGCGCCCGATCTCTCAGCCGACATGTCTTTCCTGGAAATGCTCGACGTCGTCAATGAACGGCTCGTCGCGAAGGGGGAGGAGCCGATCGCGTTCGACCACGACTGTCGCGAAGGGATCTGCGGATCGTGCGGCCTCATGATCGACGGCGTGGCCCACGGGCCGATGCGCGGGAGCGCGACGTGCCAGGTGCACCTCCGCAGCTTCAAGGACGGGCAGGAAGTCGTGATCGAGCCGTGGCGGGCGAAGGCGTTTCCCGTCATCCGCGACCTCGTCGTCGATCGCAGCGCGTTCGACCGTATTATCGCCGCCGGGGGCTACATCAGTGCGCGGACTGGAGGTGTTCCTGACGCGAACGCGATTCCGATTCCGAAAACGGTGGCCGATGCAGCGATGGATGCTGCCGCGTGCATCGCGTGCGGCGCCTGTGTCGCCGCATGCCCCAACGCCTCGGCATCCCTCTTCACGGCCGCGAAGATCGCCCACCTCGGCCTCCTGCCCCAAGGGCAACCGGAGCGCTCTCGCCGCGTGTTGCGCATGGTCTCGCGGATGGACATGGAGACATTCGGGAATTGCACCAATATCGGCGAGTGCCAGGAGGCGTGCCCAAAGCTCATCAGCATCGACGTGATCGCGAGAATGAATCGCGACTACCTCCGGGCGGTCGTCGCGGGCGAGCGTGAGACGGCTGCGCGCGAAGGCGCGATCTAGCCCTCGCGCTGTCCGGTTTCAATGTTCGAGGCGTTCAGGCTCTCACGTTCAAGGGGTGACTCGGATGCAGCGGAAAAGCGGGTTGCCGCCGCTCACCGTGAGGGCTCCCTGCGCGAGGAGCCTGAACGTGAATGGTGTTAACAACAACTCAGCGGCCTCGGGGCGAAGGGCTCGAGCAGCAGCGGAAGCACCCCGGTGTTTCCGCAGCATCCGAGTCACCCTTTGAACGTGAGAGCCGGACCTTAGCGCCCGGCGCCGGAAGCTCGCGATGGCGCGCTTGGTGCAAAGTGCCCAAGCCATAACGCAACCGGAGACATCCGTGACCGGACCCACGCCGCGGGACGAGCCGCCTCGCCGCCCAATCGATCGAACCTATTCGCGGGATGCCGAGGGCAACCGCCCGACTCCGGCGGATCTGCACGAGAGCGCGCTCGGCGGCGCGGATGCAGTGCCCGATACCCCGGGTGTGGCCGCGCACGGCGCACACGTCGGCGAGGAGCGGCGACGCACGCCACGCGCCAACCCCGGTACGCTCGCTCAGGTCTCCGCGGGGAAGGGAACCAGCATGTGGCTTTCGATCGCCGGCATCGCGATCGTGCTGATTCTCCTCGCCGTCATGTTTTTCTGAGCTCCGGCGTCAAAGCTTGGGCAGAGTCACGCCCTGCTGATTCTGGTATTTCCCGGCCTTGTCCTTGTACGACACCTCCGGCTCTTCGTCGCCCTCAAAGAAGAGCACCTGCGCGATTCCCTCGTTCGCGTAGATACGGGCGGGGAGGGGCGTCGTGTTCGAGATCTCGAGCGTGACGTAGCCCTCCCACTCGGGCTCGAAGGGCGTGACGTTGGTGATGATGCCGCAGCGGGCGTACGTGGACTTGCCGACGCAGACCGTCATCACGTTGCGGGGAATCCGGAAGTACTCGACCGACCGCGCGAGCGCGAACGAGTTCGGCGGGACGATGCAAACGTCCCCGTCGAACTCGACGAACGACCGTGGATCGAACGCTTTCGGATCGACGATCGAGTTGAGGACGTTCGTGAAAATGCGGAACTCGCGCGCGACGCGCATGTCGTATCCGTACGAGCTCACGCCATACGAGATGACACCCTTGCGGACCTGCCGGTCCTCGAAGGGCTCGATCATCGCGTGCTCGCGCGCCATTCGGCGGATCCAGCGATCCGATTTGATGGACATCTGATAAAGGACCTTATGAGGGTGAGGAGACGATGATCTGACCGTCGCCGGCTTCGTGAGCGCGGGGAATGTAATGACAAAGGGGCGTTTGCCGGGATGGGGCGGATGAACGAGGACCGAGGACCGAGGAGTTGAACGCAACGCGGCGAGAATGACTCCTTCCTCCGTCCTCGGTCCTCGTTCAGTCTTCTCCCTTCCATCGCGTTTCACGTCGCAATAATATTCGCTGACTGGAGAACGTGAAAAATTTCACGAAGTCCGGAGAGCCATGTCGCGCACGTATCTGCCCGTTCTGCTGCTCATGGGATTTGTCGTCTTCAACGCCATCCTCATGATCGGCCTCTCCCACCTGACCATGCGCTCCCGGCCAACGCCGGTAAAGCAGGCGCCGTATGAGTCGGGTATTCCCGCGTTGGGCGAGGCGCGCGAGCGCTTCTCGGTGAAGTTCTACATGGTCGCGATGTTGTTCATCATCTTCGACATCGAGACCGTGTTCCTCATCCCGTGGGGCGCCTACTATCGGCACTTGAGCTGCGCCGCCGATCTCGTGAACGGCGTATGCCCCGCGGGACAGGTGTCCTTCTTCGGGCTCGCGGAGATGCTGGTGTTCATGGCGATCCTGCTCGTGGGCTACATCTACGTTTGGAAGAAGGGAGCGCTGCAATGGGACTGACTTCGCGGCCCGCGTCGAGGTCGGTGGAAGCCGCCGGCGGCGAGAACTGGGTCACGACGAGGCTCGATTCGCTCGTGAACTGGGCTCGCAAGAACTCCCTCTGGCCCATGCCGTTCGGCACGGCCTGCTGCGCGATCGAGTTCATGGCGACCGCGGCCAGCAAGTTCGACCTCGCGCGGTTCGGCATGGAGCGCATGAGCTTTTCGCCCCGCCAGGCCGACGTATTGATCTGCGCCGGGCGCGTGCCCTTCAAGCTCGCCCCGGTGCTTCGTCGGATCTGGCAACAGATGCCACAGCCCAAGTGGTGCATCTCCATGGGCGCGTGCGCTTCGACGGGTGGAATGTTCGACAACTACGCGGTGGTGCAGGGGATCGACACGATCATCCCCGTGGACGTCTACGTGCCCGGGTGTCCCCCGCGCCCCGAGGGACTCATGTACGGCATCCTTCTCCTCCAGGAGAAGGTGAATCGCGAGCGCATGGCTGATGAAGCCATCCGGCGCGAGATGGAGCCGGACCCCGAGAGCGGTCTGCACATTTCGCCCGCGGCCATCGACGAGCTGTCGGAGCCGTTCGGTAACTCCGTCCACCAGACGCGCTCGGGATTGTGACGTCGCCGGTCGCTCACCCGGATCACGGCAGTGCCGGTGCCACGGCCGTGACCCCGCACGACGTTCCGCATCGCGGCGGTCCAGCGAACCCCTCTGCGGCGCCGTTGCGCGACCGCTTTGGCGATGGCGTGCGGCGCATCGACGTCATCTGGGGAGAGACGACCGTGTACGTCGCGCGCGAGCGCTTGCTCGAGATCGTGCGGTGGCTGCACGACGATCCGGAGCAGCAGTACGACTACCTCTCCGACGTGACGGCGGTGGAGTATCGCGACCTCGAGCGGCCGCTCGAGGTCGTGTGGCATCTGCGCTCCCTGCCGCGCCGGCGATTCCTGCGGCTCAAGGTCGAGCTTCCACGCGGCACGCCGCTCGAGGTGGAGAGCGTGTGGCCGGTCTACCGGGGAGCGGACTGGCTCGAGCGCGAGTGCTACGACATGTTCGGCGTGCGCTTCACCGGCCACCCGGATCTTCGCCGGATCCTGATGTGGGAGCAGTACCGCGAAGGATATCCGCTCAGAAAGGACTTTCCCCTGCGTGGCCGCTTTTCGCGCGCCGAGCAGCTGCGGCAGGCGCTCGCAGCGAACCCGGAAGCGCGGTACTCCATGGAGGAGCTCTCGATCGCTGACGCGTTCGAGGATCTTCCAGAAGACATGCGCGCCCGCCTCCGCGTGGGCGAGCGCACGGGGGAATAGGTGGCGACCACGCGACGCACGGTCGAGGTCGCACTCGCGACCAGCGGACTCGACGAGCGAGGCCGGCCCGTTCGCACGCCGCTCGTGACGGACGTGAGCGGAGCCGCGGTTGCGTTCGAGGAGCCGCCGATGCTGGAGCCCGAGATCGGCGGCGATCACATGCTCATCAACATCGGCCCGCAGCACCCGGCGACACACGGCGTGCTCCGTCTCGTGCTCGAGCTCGATGGCGAGACGGTGGTCCGGTGCATTCCGCACGTCGGCTACCTGCACTGCGGCTTCGAGAAGATCGGGGAGTATCGCCAGTACAATCAGGTCATCCCATGGACGGATCGCGAGGACTATCTCAACTCGATCGGCAACAACGTCGCGTTCGCCGTGGGCGCGGAGCGTCTCTTCGGCATCGAGATCACCCCACGGTGCACGGTGCTCCGCGTTATCGCCGCGGAGCTGTCCCGGATCATCTCGCACCTCGTCTGGCTCGGGACGACGTGCATCGATATCGGGGCCTTCACCCCGTTTCTCTGGTCGTTCCAGGAGCGTGAGAACGTCTACAAGCTGCTCGAGTCGTGGGTCGGCGCCCGCCTAACAACCTCGGCCACACGTGTGGGCGGGATGGCGGCGGACATTCCGGATGGGTGGATGGACGGGCTCCGCGCCTTTCTCGTGCACTTCCCGAAAACGATCGACGAAGTCGATCGGATGCTCACGAAGAACGCGATCTGGGTCGGGCGCACGGTCGCCCTGGGGAGCATGACGGCCGAGGAGGCGACCAACTACGGGCTGTCGGGTCCGATGCTTCGCGCGTCGGGCGTCGCGTACGACGTGCGCAAGGATTTCCCGTATCTCGACTACGAGACGTACGACTTCGATGTCGCGGTCGGCACCCACGGCGACGTGTACGACCGGTACCTCGTGCGCATGGAGGAGCTTCGACAGTCGGTGCGGATCCTCGAGCAGGCCGCCGCGCGTCTGCCGGATGGGCCGGTGAACGTGGACGATCACCGCGTCGTGTTGCCGCCGAAGTCGAAGGCGATGAGCGACATGGAGTCCATGATCCATCACTTCAAGCAGGTGATGGAAGGACCGCGCCCGCCGGTCGGTGAGACGTACGTCGCGGTGGAAAGCCCGAAGGGTGAGAAGGGGTACTACCTCGTCTCCGACGGAACGTCGAAACCGGTTCGCTGGCGTATTCGACCGCCCTCGTTCGTGAACCTTTCCGCGATTCCGAAGATGGTCGAGGGTCACCTGCTATCGGACGTCATCGCCATCAACGCGAGTATCGACATCGTCATGGGAGAGATCGACCGGTGACTCCGGAGATGGGCGCGCTCCACGCGGAATCGCACGCGTCGCACGGTGCCGCCGGACATCCGCACGGCGGGGAATACCAGCCGGTCTTCACGGGGGCGCTGCGCACCGAGCTCGATGCGCTGATGTCGCGCTACCCGACGAAGATGGCCGCGCTTCTTCCCGCGCTGTGGATCGTGCAGCGCGAACGGGGGTGGATCAGCGAAGTGGCGATGACGGAGGTCGCGCAGGCGCTCGAGCTGACGCCGGCGTACGTGAAGGGCGTCGTTACCTTCTATACGATGTACCACCAGCACCCGGTTGGCCGGTACTTCATCCAGGTGTGCACCACGTCGCCGTGCGGCGCGTGTGGAGCAGACGATGTCGTCAACGCTTTTCTCGAGCACACGGGAACGCGCGAGCTCGGCGTGACCTCGCCCGACGGCAAGTTCACCGTCATCGAGGTGGAGTGTCTCGGCGCCTGCGGCTTCGCCACGCCCGTCATGGTCAACGAGGAGTTTCACGAGTCGGTCACCGCCGATCGCGTTCAGGACATTCTGGGCAAGCTCGAGTAATGGGATTCCCGCACAAGAGTCATCCGAAAGAGACCGCGGTGTTGTCCACGCACTTCGGCGATCCGGAGGCGCGCACGCTCGCTGGCTGGCGCGCACGCGGTGGATATCGCGCGCTCGAGCAAGCGCTGGGCATGGCGCCCGCCGACATCGTGAACGTGGTGAAGGAATCCGGACTGCGCGGTCGCGGGGGCGCGGGCTTTCCGACCGGGATGAAGTGGTCGTTCATGAAGCCGGGAGACGGAAAGCCCCACTATCTCTGCTGCAACGCCGACGAGTCCGAGCCCGGCACCTTCAAGGATCGCGAGATCATGCGATGGACGCCGCACGCGCTCATCGAAGGTTGCGCGATCGCATCGTACGCGATCGCTGCCGAGACGTGCTACATCTACATTCGCGGGGAGTTCACGGAGCCGCTGCAAGCCGTCGGTGACGCGCTGGCGGAGGCGTACCGCGACGGCATCCTCGGCAAGAGCGCGATGGGCACGGGCAAGCGCCTCGACATCTACATCCACAAGGGCGCCGGCGCGTACATCTGCGGGGAAGAGACCGCCCTCATGAATTCCATCGAGGGACGTCGCGGCAACCCACGGATCAAGCCGCCGTTTCCTGCGGTCGCCGGGCTGTTCGGTCAGCCAACCACGATCAACAACGTCGAGACGCTTGTAGCCGTGCCGCAAATCCTCACGAACGGGGCGGACTGGTACAAGGGTATGTCACTCTCGAACCCGAAGAGTACCGGCACGAAGCTTTTCTCGGTGTGCGGCACCATCGCGCGTCCCGGCAACTACGAAGTCGTCATGGGATTTCCCTTCGGGGAGTTCATCCACGATATGTGCGGTGGAGCCCGTCCGGGACGCACGCTCAAGGCAATCATCCCGGGCGGGTCGTCGGTTCCGATCCAGACGATGGAGGAAGCCGACGCCACGCTCATGGATTACGAAGGTTTCGTCGCCAAGGGCTCGATGCTCGGCTCCGGCGGAGTGATCGTGTTCGATGACTCCGTGTGCATGGTGCGGATGATCGCGCGACTCGCGCGCTTCTACGCCCACGAAAGCTGCGCCCAGTGCACGCAGTGTCGAGAAGGGACGGCGTGGGTCACGCGCATTCTCGATCGCATGGAGCGAGGCGGCGGCACCACACAGGACCTCGATACGCTGCTGGAGCTTTCGGAGAACATGACGGGCAAGACGATCTGCGTGCTCAGCGATTCGTGCGCCGCGCCGGTGGTGTCCGGCATTCAGAAGTTCCGCGGGGAGTTCGAGGCGCACATCAACGGCAAGCGTTGCCCCATCCGCAGCGCGGCGGCCGCCTGATGAGTGACGCGAAGATGGTGACGCTGATGATCGAGGGTCGGCAGGTCAGCGTCCCGGAAGGCACCTCCATTCTCGAGGCGGCAAAGGCGGCGGGCGTGCTCGTCCCGCACTACTGCTACCACCCCGGGCTTCCGGTGGCGGGCGTGTGCCGCATGTGCCTCGTCGAGGTGGAGCAGGCGCCGAAGCTCGCGCCCGCGTGCGCGACGGCGGTCGCCGAGGGACAGGTCGTCCACGTGCACACCGACACGGCGCTCGAGGCCCGCAAGGGCGTTCTCGAGTTCCTGCTGATCAATCACCCGCTCGACTGTCCGATCTGCGACCAGGCGGGAGAGTGCGAGCTACAGGACTACACGTACGCCGAAGGTCGCTCCGAAGGCCGGCTCATCGAGCCCAAGCGGTTCAACCCGGTCGAGGATTTCGGGGGCGACGTTGTGTACGTGCCGAACCGGTGCATTCTCTGTACGCGGTGCGTTCGTTTCATGGACGACGTGGCGCAGGAGCCCGTGCTCAACGTGAGCGAGCGAGGCGACCGCGCGGTCATCGGCAAGTTCGAAGGCCAGGATCTCACCCACCCGTGGTCGGGGAACGTGGTCGATCTCTGTCCGGTCGGCGCGCTGCTCTCGAAGGACTTTCTCAACAAGGCACGCGCCTGGGAGCTCGACCGCACCGCGTCCGTGTGCCCCAACTGCACGCAGGGGTGCAACATGATGGTCGAGACGCGCGACAACGTCGTCGTGCGGCTGCGTCCACGTCCGAACGAGGACGTGAACAAGTACTTCATGTGCGATTACGGGCGCCTCAACTATCGCTGGATGAATCGCCCCGACCGGCTCGAAGCACCGCTCGTCAGGCAGGGTGGCCGGCTCGCGGCGGGCGATTGGGAGGCGGCGCTTGCGGCTGCTGCCGGGGCGCTCCAGGGCAGGCGCGTGTATGCGGTCGTGTCGCCCTCGCTCTCGAACGAAGCGCTCTACCTCGTGGCACGGCTGCTTTCACGTCACGGCGGCGCTGGTGCGTTTCGAGTCGAGCACGGTGACGAGGCTCCGCTGCGCGGTGTCGAAGATCTTTCGCTGCGCGCCGATCGCGCCGCGAACGTTCGAGGCGCCGAGATCCTGGGCTTCCACCGCTCCGACACACCGCTCAATGGGTTGCAGAGCGGTGATGTGCTCCTCCTCGTCGACGCCGACACCGACTCGCTCGACGTCGCGGGGCTGAATCGCGCGTCGGCCGCGGTCGTAATCGGGACGGTGCTTCCGGAAGAGCTGCGCAACGCACAGGCCGTTCTGCCGATCGCGAACATGGTCGAGCAAGAGGGCACGTTCACGAACATCCAGGGACGGGTGCAGCGGTTCCTTCAGGCGCGCGCCGCGCCGGGAATGGCGCGGCCGAGCTGGTGGGTGCTGGGCGATCTGCTGGCACAGCTGGGTGACGGCAGTGGGTATTTCCTCGCCAGCGATGTCTTCACGGCGCTTGCCGATGCCCACGGCGAGTTCGGCGGCATGTCGTACGAGACGCTCGGACTGCGCGGACAGCTGCTCGCGCAGGCGGCGGTCGCGCAATGAATCCATCGAGCGTGATCGCGCTGCTACAGATCGCCAATCCGCAGCTTCCCCCCGCATCGACGTCCGTCTTCGTGATCGCCACCGTCGTCAAGATGATCGTGGTGTTCACGGTGCTGATGGTCGGTGTCGCCATGCTGACGCTCGCCGAGCGGAAGATTTCCGCGTGGATTCAGGATCGGCAGGGCCCGAACCGTGTCGGCGGAAAGCTCGGGCTGCTGCAACCGGCGGCCGACGGCTTGAAGAACATCATGAAGGAGGAGACGTACCCCGAGGCCGCATACAAGCCGTTGTTCATTATGGCGCCCGCCCTCGCCTTCATTCCGGCGATGCTCACGTTCGCCGTGATTCCGTTCGCATCGCCCCTTCCGACGCGAGCCGGCCTCATCGAGATGGCGGTGGCGCCGCTTCCCATCGGCTTTCTCTACATCCTCGCGATCGCATCGCTCGGAGTCTACGGCATCGTCCTCGCGGGCTGGTCGTCCAACAACAAGTACTCGCTGCTCGGCGGCCTCCGCTCGAGCGCGCAGATGGTTTCGTACGAGATTGCCATGGGACTGTCGACGGTGGCGGTGCTGCTCGTCGCCGGCAACGTCGCGCTCGGCGACATCATCTGGCAGCAGGCGACGACGGTCTGGAACTTCTTCGGGTTGATGGTCGCGTTCGTCATCTTCCTGATCGCGGCGTTCGCCGAGACGAACCGGCTCCCGTTCGATTTGCCCGAGGCGGAGTCGGAGCTCATCGCTGGATATCACACCGAGTACAGCGCGATGAAGTTCTCGCTGTTCTTCATCGCCGAGTATTCGAACATGGTCACGGCGAGCGCGCTTCTCGTCACGCTGTTCTTCGGTGGATGGGACATTCCCTTCACGCTGTGGGACAATCTGGCGCCGTGGTCGGTGGCGAAGTCGCTCCTGACCGGCCTCGTCTTCTTCCTGAAAGTCGTGTTCTTCCTCTTCTTCTACATGTGGGTCCGGTGGACGCTGCCGCGATTCCGCTACGATCAGCTGATGTCGCTCGGATGGAAGGTGCTCCTCCCCGTAGCGCTCGTGTACATCGTGCTCATCGCGACCACGCTGCTCGTCCTCGATCTCATCGGGATCCGGCCGGGTGCGATGCACGGCGTCATCCTCGGTGTGGTGAACGTGGTACTCGCCGGCATTCTCTTCGTCATTCTCGACAGCGGCCGCATCATCAGTCCGGCGTCGGGCCGGGTGAAGGCGGCCGAGCTCCGCAGGTTGCGGGCTCTGCGATCGCGGTCGGCGCTCGCGGGAGGAGGCGACTGATGGCGATCGGCGTCAAGGTCGTTGCCCGCCCGATCGAGCAGGTGAGCTACGTGCGCGCCACGCTGAAGGGAATGGCGCTCACGTTCAAGCACCTGGTCAATCCGCACAAGGTGACCACGCAGTATCCGGAGGAGAAAGAGCCGATCTCGCGCCGGTGGCGCGGCACGCATCGGATGCTCACGGATGAGACCGGGAAAGCGAAGTGCGTCGCGTGCGGCTTGTGTCCGCAGATCTGTCCCGCGAACTGCATCAAGCTCGTGCCCGGTGAAGACGAGGAAGGGAATCGGTATCCGCTCGTCTACGAGATCGATGAGTTCCGCTGCATCTTCTGCGGCTATTGCCAGGAAGTCTGCCCCGAAGAGGCGATCCACGTCGGCCGCCATTACGAGAATTCCGAGTACAGCCGCGCGGGGTTCGTCTACGACCTCGAGCGGCTGATGGCGCAGACGCACCCCGTCTGCGAGATGTGGGATCCCGCCGATCCGAAGGGCGAGTGATGGGGCTGTTCTACACCTTTCACTTCTACCTGTTCGGGGTCGTCGCAATCATCTCCGCGCTGGCGTTCGTCACGCGCCGGAGTCCGGTCGCAGCGGCACTCTGGCTCGTCAACACGCTGTTCTGCCTTGCCGCGCTCTACGTGATGATGGATGCGCAGTTCATCGGCGCGATCCAGGTGCTCGTGTACGCGGGCGCGATCATGGTCGTATTCCTGTTCGTCGTCATGCTGCTCAACCTCGGGCACGCATCCGATGTCACTGACGCCGTGAGCGGGAAGACGAGGCTCGCGGCGGGCGTCGTAGGGATGCTGTTCCTGGCCGAGATCTTCGTGCTCTGGAAGGATGAGGGAATGCCGCCGCCGGCCGCCGCGGCCGAGAACGCGGAAGTTGGCGTGATCAACCAGGTGGCTGCGCCGCTGTTTCGCGAGTACCTGCTCGCGTTCGAGGTGACGAGCGTTCTGTTGCTCACCGCGATCGTCGGCGCCGTCGTCATCGCGAAGCGGAGAACGACGTGATTCAGGAAGCGCTGTTCTTCTCGGCCGTATTGTTCGTGATCGGCGTGGTCGGCGTCCTGACCCGGCGCAACGCGATCATCATCTTCATGTGCGTCGAGCTAATGCTCAACGCGGTGAACCTGTCGTTCGTGGCGCTGTCGAAACTGTATGGGATCGCGGGGCAGGTGTTCGTCGTGTTCGTCATGACCGTTGCCGCCGCTGAAGCCGCCGTCGGGTTGGCGATCATCATCGGCATCTTCCGCCACCACGAGAACGTGAACCTGCGCAACATCAACCTGCTGCGCGGGTGATGCTCCTTCAGGCAGTCGCCCAGGCCCAGCATCCGCTGAGCGAGACGGTCGCGCAGTGGATGTGGCTCCTTCCCCTGCTGCCGCTCGCCGGGTTCGTGATCAACGGCGCGTTGGCCCTCGTGCCGGGCTACCGCCGCGGGCCGCGCGACCCGCATGCTGCGTCCGAGGAGGATCATGCGGACGTGCACGCGCATTCCCACGCGCACCCCGTAGCGCACGAGGGAGCGCATGCCGACGCGCATGACGCCGCGCATCCTCCGCCGAGGCATCGCTTCGCGGGGCTTGTCAGCATCATCGGGCCGGCCGTGCTCTTCGCCGCGTTCGGACTCGCGGTGTCGATCTTTGGCGCCATGCTCCAGGCGGAGCCGGATCAGCCGTTCGTGCAGCGGTACTTCTCGTGGATGCCCGCCGGAGATCTCCAGATCGACGCCGCGTTCCAGCTCGATCCGCTGTCGATGATCATGGTGCTCGTGATCACGGGCGTCGGTGCACTGATCCATCTCTTCAGCATCGGGTACATGCGGGACGATCCCGGCTACCCGCGCTTCTTCGCGTACCTCAACCTGTTCGTGTTCTTCATGCTCGTGCTCGTCCTCGGCGCGAGCTACCCGGTGATGTTCGTCGGGTGGGAAGGGGTTGGGCTCTGCTCGTATCTGCTCATCGGCTTCTGGTTCAGCGACACCGCGAATGCAGACGCGGGGAAGAAGGCGTTCATCGTCAACCGCATCGGAGACTTCGGCTTCCTGGTCGCGATGTTTCTGCTCTACGCGAACATCGCGTCGCTCGACTTCGTCGGGGTGTCACAGCGCGCGGGCGAGATGCATGGCGCGATCATTACCGCCATCTGCCTCTTCTTCTTCCTCGGATGCGCAGGGAAGAGCGCCCAGATCCCGCTGTACGTCTGGCTTCCGGATGCGATGGCCGGCCCGACACCGGTATCGGCGCTGATCCATGCGGCGACCATGGTGACGGCCGGCGTCTACCTCGTGGCGCGGAGCGCGGTGCTGTTCGCTCTGTCGCCCGTCGCGAGTCTCACGGTAGCGGTCGTCGGCGCGCTGACGGCGCTGCTCGCAGCGACCATCGGTCTCAAGCAGTGGGACATCAAGCGCGTCCTCGCGTATTCCACGGTGTCTCAGCTCGGGTACATGTTCGTCGGAGTCGGCGTTGGCGCGTACGTCGCCGGAATCTTCCATCTCGTCACCCACGCATTCTTCAAGGCGCTGCTCTTCCTTGGCTCCGGCTCCGTGATCTTCGCGCTCCATCGCGCGTACCATGCCACGCATTCGCAGACCGACGCGCAGGACATGCGCAACATGGGCGGGCTGCGCCGGTTCATGCCGTGGACGTTCATCCTGATGTGGATCGCGACGGTCGCGATCGCCGGGATCCCGTTGTTCTCCGGATTCTTCTCGAAGGATGAGATCCTCGGCGCGGTGTTCGCTCGCGCCGGGCATTCGACGCTCGCCGATGCGCGCTGGCTCGGAATCCCCGGGAGCGCGCTCCTGTACGCGATCTATGCCATCGGGATCATCACCGCACTCCTGACGGCGATCTACATGACGCGGATGATGCTCTACACCTTTCACGGTCCGAACCGCACCGGTGAGCGCGAGCGCTCCCATCTGTCGGACGCTCCATGGGTGATGACGCTGCCGCTCATCGTGCTCGGCGTGCTCAGCGCGGCCGGCGGATGGCTGAACGTCCCCGAGCTGCTTCGCTTCCTGGGTCCGCCGGGATGGCTGCATCATTGGCTCGACCCGGTCGTTGGTGCGCCGAGCCTCGTGATCACGGAAGGATCGCCGGTGCACCTCGAAGCGGGGACGGAGTGGGCGCTCATCGGCGGCGCGGTGGCGGTCGCCGTGCTGGGCATCCTGTTCGCGGTCGTCCGGCTCAAGCCAAGCCGTCTCGTGCCGAAGGAGCAGGCGGTGCCCGAGCGAGGATTCGCGCGCGTGCTCGCGAACAAGTGGTACGTCGACGAGATCTACGATCGCGGCGTCGTGCGCCCCGTCGTCAACGTGTCGCGTCGCCTGTTGTGGCGCGTGACCGACACCTGGCTCATCGATGGCCTTCTCGTGAACGGCAGTGCGAAGCTCGCGCGCTGGTTCGGGCGCGCAGGGTCGTACCTCCAGACGGGAAGCGTCAGCACGTATGCATGGGCGATCGTTCTCGGCGTGCTCGTCGTGCTCGGCGCCTTCACGCTGGGATAGACCATGGAACAATTCCTGGCGGACATCCGATACGCGGACTGGGTTCTTCCGGCGCTGCTGCTCATTCCGGTTCTCGGCGCCATCCTGATTTACGTCGTGCGCATCGGGCGCGACCGCGCGGACGATATCACGAGCGCGGGGAGCGCTCGCGTCATCGCGTTCGTCACGCTGCTCGTGGAGTTCCTCGTGTCCCTCGGGATGTGGTGGGTCTTCGACACCAATCTCGTGACGTGGCAATTCGTCGTCATGAAGCCGTGGATCCCCGAGTGGGGCGCGAATTTCGTCGTCGGGATCGACGGCATCGCCCTCATGATGATCCTGCTGACGACGTTCATCATGCCGCTGTCGGTCCTCGGGAGCTGGACGAGCGTGCGGGAGAAGCTGCCGGCGTACTACGCGCTGTTGCTCATCCTGACCACGGGGATGATCGGCGTCTTCGTCTCGCTCGACCTGCTGCTCTTCTACGTGATGTGGGAGGTGATGCTCATTCCGATGTACTTCATCATCGGCATCTGGGGCGGCGAGCGCCGGCTCTATGCGAGCATCAAGTTTTTCCTGTACACGATGATCGGGTCGCTGCTCATGCTGGTGGCGATCCTGTATCTCTGGATTCAGACGTGGCAGGCGGGTTCGCCGTCGTTCAGCTACGACACGCTCCTGCGCACGGTGGACGTCGGGCGTACCGCCGGCCTCCTGCTCTTCGGCGCGTTCTTCCTCGCGTTCGCGGTGAAGGTGCCGATGTTCCCGTTCCATACGTGGCTTCCCGATGCGCACGTCGAGGCGCCGACGGCGGGATCTGTGATCCTCGCCGGGATCATGCTGAAAATGGGAACGTATGGGTTCCTGCGCTTCGCGATGCCGCTCTTTCCCGATGCCGTGATGCTGCCATGGGTGCGCACCACGATGCTGGCGCTTGCGGTGATCGGCATCGTCTATGGCGCGCTGGTCGCCATGGTGCAACCCGACTTCAAGAAGCTCGTCGCGTACTCTTCGGTGAGCCACCTCGGGTTCGTCATGCTCGGCATCCTCGCGCTCACGCTCGAGAGCGTGCAGGGCGCGTTGATGGTGATGATCAATCACGGCATCTCGACCGGCGCGCTGTTCTTCCTGATCGGAATGATCTACGAGCGCCGCCACAGCCGCATGATCGACGCGTACGGAGGCATCGCGCGCGTCGTGCCGATGTTCGCGGCGATTCTGACACTCGTCTCGCTGAGCTCGATCGGGCTACCCGGTACGAATGGCTTCGTCGGTGAGTTCCTCGTGCTCATCGGCAGCTTCAGGACGGAGCCGATCTGGACGGTCATCGGGACGACCGGGGTGATCTTCGCCGCGGCGTATCTGCTGTGGGCCATTCAGCGGATTCTCTTCCAGCCGATGACGAATCCGGCGAACGCACGGCTCACCGATCTCAACGGCCGTGAGCTGTTCGTGATGGCTGCGCTGGTGATTCCGATTCTCTGGATCGGCATGTATCCAAAGCCGATTCTCGAGCGCATGGAGCGGTCTGCCGCGGCGTTCATCACGCTCGTGACTGAGTCGCGCCCGACGCGCGTGCAACCGGGAGACTGACGTGCGCTTCGATCTCTCACGGCCGCTGGACCTCACGGCAGCGCTCGCTCCCGAGCTGCTCCTGATGGCGGGATCGATGATCCTGCTGCTCGTGAGTGCGTGGGGCAGCGAATCCGCGACGCGTCAGCGGGCGGTGGGGCGGTGGAGCATCATACTCTGCGTCCTGACGCTGGGCGCCGTCGTATACATGTGGTGGGCCGGACACACGGCGACGCGCGGCGTCATTGCCGTCGACGCCTTTCGTTGGGCAACCGACGTCCTCGTTCTGCTGGGCGCAATCCTGTCGTTGGCGCTCTCGATGGACTACCTGGAGCGCGAGCGCATCGATGTCGGCGAAGCACACGTGCTCATCCTGTTCGCCACGGCTGGAATGATGCTGCTCGCCGGCGCCCGGGATCTCATGATCGTCTTTCTCGGCATCGAGCTGATGTCGATCGCCGTGTACGTGCTTGCCGGGTTGAACAGGCGCAGCAGCCGCGCCGCCGAGGCTGCGCTCAAGTACTTCCTGCTCGGCGCGTTCTCGACTGGGTTCCTCCTGTACGGCATTGCGCTTGTCTTCGGCGCGACGGGCTCGACGAACATTGCGGACATTGGCGCAGCCGTCCTCGAGCGCGGGCTCGCCACGAACGCGATGCTGATCATTGGCGTCGCGCTCATGCTCATTGGGCTCGCGTTCAAGGTGGCAGCGGCGCCCTTCCACATGTGGACGCCCGACGTCTATGAGGGTGCGCCCACGCCAATGACGGCGTTCATGGCGGCCGCCGTGAAAGCCGCCGCTTTCGCCGTGTTTCTGCGGCTCTGGATGGAGGCGTTCCCCTACCTCAACGCCGTCTGGCACAAGCCGCTGTGGTACCTCGCGGTCTTTACGATGGTGGTCGGGAACCTCATCGCGCTGGCCCAAAAAAACGTCAAGCGCATGCTTGCGTACTCGAGCATCGCGCACGCCGGCTATCTGCTCGTCGCCATCGTCGTGAGCAACTTCGAGGGTGCGTCGGCATTTCTTTTCTACATCCTCGCGTACACGCTCGCGACGGTTGGCGCGTTCGCCGTGGTCATGGCGCTCTCGCTCGTCGGAGAGCGCGGGCAGCAGATCGAGGACTACGCGGGACTGTGGCGGGTCCGGCCGGGCCTGTCAGTCGCCATGGCCGTGTTCATGCTCGCGCTGCTGGGCTTCCCGATATTCGGCGGCATGGGATTCTTTGCGAAATGGTACGTGCTACAGGCCGCGCTCCGACCGCCGTCGCAGACGAATCTCGCCATCTGGCTGGTGCTCACGAGCCTGGTGTCCGCCGGGTACTATCTGTACGTCGTCATGGTCATGTTCATGAAGCCGAGGCCGGCAGATGCCCCAGCGCCGCTGCGCGTTCCCGGTATGACGCGCTTCGTGATTGCGACGTGCGCGATCGTGCTGCTGGTCGTGGGCGTATGGCCGCGTCCGGTCCTGCGGATCGCCCGCCAAAGCCTCCCGCAGCTGGTGCACCTCACCGAGGACATCCCTCGCGCGCCAGCGTCCGAGCGCTGATCAAGGCGGCCGGCCGCCCCTGCACGACGGCGATCCGCCGGCGTAACGGCACGAGACCCGCGGAGTCTCGTTGCGTCGAGACCGTCACTCCACGCGAGAGCACACGATGACCAGCACCGCAACCATCGTTAAAGAGATCTTCCGCCAGTACGACATCCGCGGCGTTGTCGGTCGAGATCTTCACCCCGACACCGCCCACGCGATCGGCCGGGGCATGGCCGCCTACCTGGCGCAACACGGCATTCGCGGAACATTCGCTGTCGGACGGGACAACCGACCGAGCGGGCAGGCGCTGCGGGAGGCGCTCACCCGAGGGCTCACGGAGTCAGGTGTCGACGTCATCGACATCGGGGTGGTCCCGACGCCGCTGCTATACTGGTCGCTTCACAACCTCGATGTGGTCGGCGGCATTCAGATCACCGGCTCGCACAACCCGCCAGAGTACAACGGATTCAAGCTCAGCGTCGGCAAGGGCAGCCTTCACGGGGAAGAGATTCAGGCGCTGTATCAGCTCATCAGCGCCGGCGAGTTTCCGAGCGGACGCGGGTCGGTGCGCGAGGTTGCCGTCATCGACCGATACGTCGCCGACATCGTTCAGCGCGTCGGGAAGCTGTCGCGACCACTGGGCGTCGTCGCCGATTGCGGCAATGGCGCCGGAGCGCTCGTCGCTCCACAGCTGCTCAAGGGCATTGGCGCGAAGTTGGTCACGCTGTTCTGCGAGAGCGACGGAACGTTCCCGAATCACCACCCCGATCCGACGGTGGTGGAGAACCTGCACGATCTCATCGCGACGGTACGCCGCGAGAAGGCCGACATTGGTGTCGCATTCGATGGGGACGCGGACCGCATCGGAGTCATCGATGAGAAAGGCGGCATCGTCTGGGGCGACCACGTTCTCATTCTCTATGCGCGAGACGTACTCGATCGTACCGGTCGCGGGCAGCCGATTATCTTCGACGTGAAGTGCTCGCAGGCACTGCCCGACGCGATCAAGAAGGCCGGCGGGGTGCCCGTGATGTGGAAGACGGGACATTCGCTCATCAAGGACAAGATGAAGGAGTCGGGCGCTCCCGTCGCCGGCGAGATGTCGGGACACATGTTCTTCACCGAGGGATTCTACGGTCACGACGACGCACTGTACGGCGCCGCGCGGCTGCTCCGCATCATTGCCGACGCGGGGAAGAGCGTCACCGAGCTCCTCGCCGATGTCCCGAAGTTCGTGAGCACCCCAGAGCTGCGTGTCGAAGTTCCCGAGGCGATCAAGTTCGAGCTCGTGGACAAAGCCGTCCGTCACTTCTCCTCGAAGTACGATACGACCGGCGTCGATGGCGTGCGGGTGAACTTCGGTGACGGATGGGGGCTCATTCGCGCGTCGAACACGCAACCGGTGCTCGTGACTCGCTACGAGGCACGCACGGCCGCGCGCCTCGCGGCCGTTCGCGGTGAGATGGAGGGCTGGCTGCGCGCCCAGGGCGTGACGGTCTAGCGTGAAGGCGAGGCGCTGGTGGCTCCTCGGTATCGGAGGAATCGCCGTAGCGCTGCTCGCCGGGCGCGCCGTGTCCAGCGCATACACGGACTACCGGTGGTACGAGTCGATGTCCGCGCTACCGCTGTGGCGGGCCCGTTTCACGACGGTCTCGCTACTGCGTCTGGTGTCCGGCGCGGTCGCGACGGCGTTCATCTTCGCCAACCTCTGGGCCGTCCGCCGCACCGTCGTCTCGCTGCGGCTCCCGCGAAGACTCGCCAACATCGAGATCGCCGAGGAAGTGCCGCCGCGGTATCTCCTCGCGATCGCGCTGGCGATTGCCGTGCTCTTCGGTGCGCTCGTCACGCTCCCCGCCGAGACGTGGACGGCGTTCACGCTGGCGAACATCGGCGTGCCCTTCAACGAGTCCGATCCGCACTTTCAGACCGACCTCGGATTCTACGTGTACTGGCTGCCGGTCGAGCGCGAGCTGTACTACTGGTCGGTCATCGCGACGCTGCTCGTCACCGTGCTCGTCGTCTTTCTCTACGCGCTCACGCCCAGCCTGCACTGGGAGCGCGGGCGGCTGCACATCTCGAAATACGTGCGCCGACATCTGGTCGTACTTTGCGCCGTCCTGGTGGTGACGCTCGCGTGGAGTCATCGGCTCGACGCCTTCGAGGTGTTGTTGTCGGGGCAAGGCGACACTGGCGTCCTTACGCCGGCCGATGTCGATGCTCGAATCCCCATTCATCTCGGCCTGTCGGTCGTCACGCTGGTCGCGGCAGCGCTCGTCGTCATCTTTGGCTGGACGGGGCAGGTCAAGATCGCGTTCATCGGCATCGCGACGATTCTCATCCTCGGGCTCGTGCTCGAGCGCGCGATTCCCCCACTCGTCGGCCGCGATGACACCGACACCGAGCGAGGCCGCGCGTACCTGACGACGCGGACGATGTACACGCGGCGAGCGTACGGGCTCGACCGCGTGCGCACCGCCGACCCAGGAATGCTGCTCGCATCTCGAACGGAAGCAGCCCGCGCCGTCGCCGTGTGGGAGGTGCCGGCGCTCGCACGCTGGATGTCGCGCTCGCGTGAAAGCGAGGGGACGACCCACGCTATCGGAATATCGGCATCTCCGGCGAGCGTGGTAGCCACCGTGATGAACGCGCCCGCCCCGCAGGGAGCTGATTCCGTCACCGATGGGCACTGGACGCTCACGCACGTGCTCGCATCGACGGCGGACGTTCGCGGCGATCCGCTGCGCCTTCGCGCGGGGTCCGGCTCGCGGGAGTCGAACGCGATCCCCGCGCCCGTCGTGTACGATGGCGCAACCGGCTACGTCGTCGTGCCGGACACGCTTGGGACGCTCGCCGCCCCGGCGCTTTCGTCCACCATGTCGCGGCTCGCACATGCGTGGAGCCTCCAGAACTTCCGTCTGCTGGTGAGCACGCCGCCGAGCCCGTCACCGCGGATCGTGCGCCGGCGAGGCGTCCGCGAGCGGGTGCGCGCACTGGCGCCGTTTTTCGTGCAGGGGCGCAGCGTGACCCCGATCGCGCGCGCCGGACAGCTGTTCTGGACGCTCGACCTGTACGCAACCTCCGCGAACTACCCGGTGAGCCAGCACGTGGCGCTCGGCGGCGAGGAATACAGCTACGTCAGGCACGCGGCGACGGCGCTCGTCGATGCGTACACGGGGCGCGTGACGCTCGTGGCCGATGAAACGCTCGACCCCGTCGGCGCGAGCTGGGTAAGTCGGTTTCCGACACTCTTCGCCAAATGGTCCGAAGTTCCCGAGGGAATCGCCGCGGCGACGCCGCCGGCTCTCGATGCCGCGCAGCTTCATGCGCTGATCCTTGCGCGACATGGACGACGCGGTGAGGTCGCGCCGCGCGGCCAGCTTCCCGCCGATGAAGGCGCCGACAGCGGTCTCGTCGCGACCGCTACGCCATCGATGGCGATTCCCGCCTCGGGACAGGGCGCGGCCTGGACGGTGCCGGTCCTCGACGACGCAGGCGCGGTGCGTGGCATCGTGATCGCGACGGGCGGACGTGACCGCGGAACGTTCTGGCTGGAAGTGCGCGGAGAGCGTCCCCGGTGGAACGAGGTGCTGGACCGCCTGCGACATTATCGCGACTCGCTCTCGGACCGCCCGCGGGAAGCGGTGCTGCGGGGTGGCCGTGTACGCGCGATTCCGCTCGCGGACCGCGTCATCTTCGCGCAGTCGGCGTACGCGTGGCCGTCGGAAGGTCCGCCGGCGTTGGTGCGCGTCGCGGCCGTCGATGGGGACAGTCTCTTCCTCGGTCGCACGCTCGCGGACGCGTTCGGTGTGACCACGCCTCCGCCGGCGGAAACGCGCGAGCCCGTGACCGACGAATCACTGCGCGAGCGCGCGGGCCGATTGTACGAGGCGATGCGCGACGCCTTGCGCCGTGGAGATTGGGGCGCATTCGGCGAAGCGTACGAAGCGCTCGGGGCGCTCCTCGCGCGACCGTCGCGCTAGCTTGCGACGCATTCAGCGGCTGGATAGCTTGCGGCGCCGAACACCATGACGCCTACCGAGCAGGGGGAGCCCGCCACGGCGGTCATCGCGCTCGGTGGCAACGCGCTCGCTCCGGCGGCTACGCGTTCGAGCATCCATGATCAATTCCGACACACGCGGGCGGCGCTCGGGCCAATCGTGGACCTGGCGCTCGATGGATGGAATCTGTGCATCGTACACGGCAACGGGCCGCAAGTCGGCGATGAGCTGGTACGGAACGAGCTCGCGCGCAGTGAGGTGAGCGCGAATCCGCTCGGCGTCCTCGTCGCGGCGACTGCGGGTTGGATCGGATACATGATTCAGCAATCGATGGAAAACGCGCTGCGCCGTCACGGAAGCTCGCGCGAGGTCGCGACGATCATCACCCAGGTCCACGTCTCGCCGGATGATCCCGCCCTGATGGACCCGACGAAATTCATCGGGCATGGGATTCCGGAAGAGCGGGCACGGGCTTTGATCGCGGAAGGACAGGCCGTGAAGCGTGACGCGCGCGGGCGTTGGCGCCGAGTCGTCGGCAGTCCGCGGCCGCTCGCGATTCATGAGCTGGAAAGCATTCGGCGGCTCGTCGCGGCGGGGACGGTGATCGTGGCGGGCGGCGGCGGTGGCATCCCCGTCTATCGAGACGCGATCCTCGGATGGGAGGGCGTCGACGCGGTGGTCGACAAGGATCTCGCGGCCGCGGTGCTGGCGCGCGATCTCGGCGCGCAGCTGCTGATCATCCTCACGGATGTGGACGCGGTCTACACGGGCTACGGCACGCCCGAGCAGCGCCGGCTCGAACGCCTAACGTCGGATGAGGCCGAGGCGCTGGATGCAGCGGGCACGTTTGGTGACGGGAGCATGGGTCCCAAGGTGCGCGCGGCAGTCGACTTTGCGCGGCGCACCGGCGGGCGCGCGATCATCACGGAGCTGAGTCGCGGGCGCGATGCCGTCCGCGGCGAGGCCGGTACGACCATTACGGCGGAGATGCAGTGAACCTTCATGAATACCAGGCAAAAGAGATCTTCCGGCGCCACGGCATTCCCATCCCGCCGGGCGAGGTCGCGACCTCCCCCGCGGACGCCGAGACGCTGACCACGAAGTTCGGCGGGACCGTGGTGATCAAGGCGCAGGTCCACGCGGGCGGACGAGGAAAGGCCGGCGGCGTCCAACTGGCCAAGACCCCTCAGGAAGCGCGCGCCATCGCGTCGAAGATCCTGGGGATGCAGATCAAGGGCCTAACGGTTCAGAAAGTCCTGGTGACCCCGGCGGCAGATATCGCGACGGAGGCGTACGTCGGGATCATCGTCGATCGCGCGTCAAAGCGGCCTGTCTTCATGGTCAGTCCGGCCGGCGGCATCGACATCGAGGAAGTAGCGGCCAGGACGCCCGAGAAGATCAAGCGCGTGCCCGTCGATCCCGTCTATGGCTTGCTTGCCTTCGAGGCCCTGGAAATGGGCCTCTTCCTCTACAGCGACATCACGCAGGCGCGAGCTGCTGCGAAGATCATGCGGCAGCTCTACGAGGCGTTCTGGGCGAGCGGAGCATCACTCGCCGAAATCAACCCGCTCATCACGACGCCCGCCGGTGACGTCCTCGCGCTCGACGCGAAGATGGTCGTCGACGACAACGAGCTCGATCGCCGGCCGGAGCTGGCGGCGCTTCGCGACGAGACGGCCGAAGCACCGAGTGAGGTACGCGCCCGTGAAGCCGGGCTCACGTTCATCAAGCTCGATGGCAACGTCGGGTGCGTCGTCAACGGCGCCGGCCTCGCGATGGCGACGATGGATCTCGTGAAGTACTACGGCGGTGAGCCCGCGAACTTTCTCGATATCGGCGGCTCCTCGAACCCCGAGAAGGTCGTCGCCGCACTCGAGATCATCACCAGTGACCCGCACGTGCGCTCGATCCTGTTCAATATCTTCGGGGGGATTACGCGCACGGACGATGTCGCGAACGGAATCGTGACGGCGACGAAGCGCTCGCCGCTTCGCGTTCCCATTGTCATTCGTCTCACCGGCACCAACGAGGACGCCGCCGTAAAGATCCTCCAGGAGAACGGCTTCTCGGCGATGACGGACATGGACACCGCGGTACGGCGTGCCGTGGAGCTCGCGACCGGAGGAAAGGCCGCGTGAGCATCTTCATCCACGAGTCGACACGCCTCATCATCCAGGGCATCACCGGGCGCGATGGGTCGTTCCACGCGAAGCAGATGCTCGAGTACGGAACCACGGTCGTCGCCGGCGTCACTCCCGGAAAAGGCGGCCAGCGGTTCGAATCCTCCGTCCCGATCTTCCACACTGTCGAGCATGCCGTTCGCGAGACGCAGGCGAACACGAGCGTCATCTACGTCCCGCCCCCGTTCGCCGCCGATGCGATGATGGAAGCCGCGGAGGCCGGGCTCGCGCTCATCGTCTGCATCACCGAGGGCGTTCCGGTCCTCGACATGACGCGCGTCTATCCCTTCGTGAAGGCGCGGGGCGCGCGCCTCATTGGTCCCAACTGTCCCGGACTCATCTCCCCGGGGAAGTCGAAGGTCGGGATCATCCCCGGACACATCTGCGCCCCCGGACCGATCGGCCTTGTGAGTCGCTCGGGGACGCTGACCTACGAGGTAGTGTACCACCTAACGAGAGCCGGGCTGGGGCAGACGACGTGCGTCGGAATCGGGGGCGACCCGATCAATGGCACGAGCTTCATCGACTGCCTCGAGGCCTTCGAGCGCGACCCCACGACCAAAGCCGTCGTCCTCATCGGCGAGATCGGCGGCACGGATGAGCAGGACGCCGCGACGTTCGTCAGGGAGCACATGAAGAAACCGGTGGTCGGGTTCATCGCTGGACAGACGGCGCCTCCGGGCCGTCGCATGGGGCACGCGGGAGCGATCATCTCGGGCTCGGCGGGAACGGCGGCCGAGAAGATCGCGGCCTTCGAGGACGCGGGCATGGGCGTCGCAAAGCGCCCCGTGGATGTCGTCGACCTCGTTCAGAAGCGAGCCCGGTGAGACTCTCGGAATTCATCCGCGCCGACCGCGTCGTGCTCCCACTCGGCACGACCACACTGCGCGACGCCGCCGGAGTGCTGCTCGAGCGGTTGATCGCCACCGGTGCGCTCGCGAACGCGGAAAAGGTAGCGCAGCGCATTCAGGAATTGCGGGGGGAGGACATTGTCACGATGGGCGAGCGCGCCTTCCTCGTGCATTTCCGAACCGACGCCGTGCACGAGATCGGCGTGGCTCTCGGCATCGCGCCGCACGAGATCGTACGCGAGCTCGGCGGCGAGGAAGCGCAGCGCGCGCGCATGGTGCTCATGATCGTCGCGCCCCCGCGTATGGCCGCCCGGTACCTCCAGACACTTGGTGGCTTCGCACGCCTGCTGTCGCGTGACCTCGTCGTCGAGCACCTCCTTGCCGCCCCCGACCCGGAGACCGTCGCCGCGCTGCCCGCCTTCGCCGAGATCGAGCTGCCGCGTCAATTGGCCGTGGGCGACATCATGACGCAGCGCCCGCGCACGGCGACGCCCGACACGCCGCTGCGGGATGCCGCTCTCGAGATGGCGCGAGCGGGCATCTCGGCGCTTCCGGTCATCGAGGACAACTCGGTCATCGTGGGCATGCTCGCGGAGCGTGACCTGTTACGCCACCTGCTCGGGAGCTATCTCCAGGGCGACACGCCCCATCGGCCGACTCCGGACGGAGTCAATGCACGCCGCGCCGTTCGCGACGCCATGACGCGCCAGGTACTGTGCGTGTCGCCGGACCAGCCGCTCGCGGAAGTCGCCTCACTCATGATCAACAAGGACGTGGAGCACGTGCCCGTCGTGCGCGAGGGCCGCCTCGTCGGCTTTCTCACGCGCGGGGACATCGTCCGCAAGCTCATTGGATGGTGACCATGGCTGGAACGCGCACGCTCGCGATCATCAAGCCTGACGCATTCGGCGGGGGGAAGGCCGGCAGAATCCTCGCGCATTTGGAAGGGCGGGGCTTCGTGGTCCGCGCCGCCCGGGTGATGCGTCTGACGCAGATGCAGGCGGAGGAGTTTTACGCCGTGCACCGCGAGCGACCGTTCTATCGCGCGCTCGTGAGCTTCATGACGTCGGGCCCCTGCATGCCTCTCGTCCTCGAAAAGGCGAACGCCGTTGCCGCTTATCGTGAAGCGATCGGCGCCACCGATCCGGCCGAGGCGAAACCGGATACCGTGCGCAAGCTCTTCGCCGAATCGAAGGAGCGGAACGCTGTCCACGGCTCCGACTCCGACGAAAACGCCGAGCGCGAGGCGCGCTTCTTCTTCGCCGAGGCGGACGTCATCGCCGCCGATTGACAGCGCGCGCTCGCGCGCCACTCGCGCTTTGCGGGGCTGCGACATAACATCGCGAAGTCTGCAAGCCGACGAGGGCAATACATGGCCAGTCGACGGAGCACGAGCTCGAGCCGTCGCATAGGTCCCGCCGGAGGAATTCCGTTGCGCGTCGTCGCGTACTACGCGGCGCTCGCCCTCGCAATCGTCGCCGCGATACGCGCCGTTCCCCCGAGCACGCTCACCGACCTCCTCGCGCTTCGCGCGGCCACCGACGCAGCGCCCATTGGCCCGCGAGTCGAGATGCGAGGCGCGCTGGCGGCGACCATCGCCATGCTCGCGGCGGCCCTGCTCACGCTGCCCGTCGCCTGGGTGTACACGCTCACGCACGAGCGGCGCGGCTTCCGACAGTCGGTCGTACACACACTCGTCCTGCTCCCCGTCGTGGTCGCCGGCGTGGTCGTGCTGGTGAAGGACAGCATTCCGCTCGCCTTCAGCCTCGCGGGCATCGTCGCCGCGGTGCGCTTCCGAAACACGCTGGAAGACAGCAAGGACGCTGTCTACGTCTTCCTTTCGACAGGCGTGGGGCTCGCCGCCGGAGTGAGCCTTCCGGTCGCCGCGGCGATCTCGGTGATGTTCAACCTCGTGATCGTGGCGCTGTGGCTCTCGGACTTCGCACGGACGCCGGCGCGTACCGCGGCGCGCGACGCGCGGCGCCGCCTCGAGCGGACGCTGGCCGCGGCGAACCGCACAGGCGAGTTCGTGGCGCGGCTCGACTCCGACCTTCTCTCGGTCCTTCCACCTGAACAGCTCGAGGCGCTCGCGGATCGCGCGTGGCGGCGCCGCAAGCGTGCCGCGCCCGAACTCGATGGCACCGGCAAGGGCGCCGATACACTGCTGCGTGTGCTCTCGAGCGATGCAGCGCGGGTGCGCCCGCTGATTGAGCCGATCCTCGACGCGCGCACGAAGCGCGTGCGCTACGGAGGAGTCGTCCACGAGCCGAACGGGCTGGATTGGATCGAGTACCGCGTGCGGCTCCGCCGGACGGATGATGGCGCATCGCTCGTGGAGGCACTTCGAAACGCGGGAGGGAACCTTGTCCAGGATGCCGAGCTTCGCCGTTAGGCCTCGCTCGAGCGTGCTCATCCCGGTTGTCGCCGCCGCTGCGTTCGCCGGCGCGCTCCCGGACGCTGTCGCGCAGGAGGCGAATCGCCCGCCGTCGGTGTTCGCCGTCGAAGCACCGTTCGTCGTCACGCTGCGCACAGACGTGCGGACGCTGCTGCGTGACCGCGGGGATGAGCGCAACGACCACGGTGCCCTGATGCGATTCGCCCGCGCAGATGGCGGAGCGGACAGTCTTCCCGTCGAGCTCCGCACCCGAGGCAACTTTCGGCGTCGCCAATCGATTTGTCCGTTCCCGCCGCTGCGCCTCTCCATTCGTCCTCGGCACTCGCGCGGCACGCAGCTCGCCGGCGAGCGGCGGCTCAAGCTCGTGACACATTGCCGCACGAGCGACCTCTACGAGCAGTACGTGCTACAGGAATATCTGATCTATCGGATGTACGCCGTTCTCACCGAGCTCAGCCTTCGCACGCGGCTGGCGCGAATTACCTACGAGGACTCGGCCGGGCGTGAAGACGCCGTCACACGGTACGCGATCCTCATCGAGCACGAAGACCGCCTCGCGGCGAGGCATCGCATGACGGTCGTGGAGGACACCGGGACATCGCTGGCGCGGCTCGACCCGATGCATACAGTGTTTCTGGCGGTGTTCCAGTACTTCATCGGAAACACGGATTGGTCGATCCGCGCACTCCACAACATCGTCACGCTGGCCGACTCCAACAATCGCTTCTTCCCGGTCCCGTACGATTTCGACTGGTCGGGCGTCATCGCCACTCGTTATGCCCGGCCCGATACCTCGCTCCCGATCCGGAGCGTCGAGGAGCGCTTTTACGCGGGGTACTGCGGCACGCCGGAGGATTTCGAGCAGATCTTCGCCCGCTTCCGGCAGCACCGACCAGCAATCGAGGCGCTCTACAGCCTCGAGGGGCTCGAGCGGGGACACCGCGACCGCAGCCTCCGGTATTACGAGGCCTTCTTTCGGATGATCGATGACCCGGCGCGCGTCCGCCGCGAGATGCTGGGGCGGTGCGAGGGGAGCTAGCGTCCCTCCCGGTTGCGGTAACTTCCTGCAACGCGGTGACTTGACCCACTTGGACGGCCCGGGTACTTTTCACGGTTATGCTGTCCTTCGACATTGGTACCCTGCAAGATCACGCCGCACGCGTCGACGGGTTTCTGGCGGTAGACGACGAGGTGTGGCAGGAAGGCGATCCACAGCCCGCGTCTGCGGTCCATGCGACCGGTCGACTGTCGAAGGCCGGATCAGGCCGGTACTACTGGAGCGGCCGGATCGAAGGCGAGGTGACCGGGTCGTGCCGCCGCTGTCTCACGGCGCTGTCGGCTCCCGTCCGCGAAGATGTGCATCTCATCTTCGCCGAAACCGACGATGCGGAATCCGAGGACCCCGACGTTTTCGCGTTGCCGGCCGGCGCCCACCAGGTCGATCTGCGTCGGGCGATGCACGAACAGTGGCTGCTGAGCGCTCCGAGGTTCGCGCTCTGCCGCGATGATTGCCGAGGACTGTGCCCGCGCTGCGGTACCGACCTGAACGTCGCGCCCTGCACGTGCGAGGCCGAAACCGACAGCCGATGGGATGCGCTGCGCAAGCTTCGCGGCGAAGCCCGTTGAGCCATACCCTTTTACCGAGTTCGAGCCCACCATGGCGGTTCCAAAGCGACGGACGAGCAAGCGGAAGAAGCGCGCCCGCAACACCCACAAGGTCGCGCCCGCGATCGTCCTCCAGCAGTGTCCCAAGTGCGGGAGCATGAAACGTCCGCACCGTGTCTGTCGGGAGTGCGGATTCTACGCGGGCAAGCAGCGGGTCGAAGCCAGGGAAGCCTGACTTGGCGCGCATCGCGCTGGACGCCATGGGCGGCGACCACGCGCCTCACGCGACCATCGCCGGCGCGCTGCTCGCGCTGGCGGAGCTCGACGCACCACATTCGGTGCAGCTCGTGGGACGCACCGCGGACGTGCAGCGCGAGCTCGACGACCAGCTGTCATCGGCAAGCGGCGCTCGTGCCATTCGCGACCGCATCACGGTCATCGAGGCACCACAGGTCGTCGAGATGTCAGACAAGCCGGCGGCAGTGCTTCGCGGCAAGGCCAACAGCTCGATGGCCGTCGGCCTCAAGCTCCAGGCGGCCGGCGAGTCGGACGCGTTCGTCTCCGCCGGCAACACGGGCGCGCAGATGGCCGCGTCCACCCTGATCCTCAAGCTGCACGACGGTCTCACGCGCCCAGCGATAGGTACGGTCTTTCCGACCGTGAACCACCCCGTGGTCGTCCTCGACGCCGGAGCGAATGTCGATTGCAGCGCCGAGGAGCTGGTGCAATTCGCCCGCCTCGGCGCGACGTATGCCGAAGACATCCTGGGACGCGGGAATCCTGTGATCGGTCTGCTGAGCATCGGCGAGGAATCGGAAAAGGGGAACGCCGCCGTCAAGGAAGCGCATCAGGCTCTTCTCGAGTCGGACCTCAACTTCCAGGGCAACGTCGAGGGCCGCGATATCCTCACCGGCGCCACGGAGCGCGGTCCCATCGACGTCGTCGTGTGCGACGGCTTCGTCGGGAACGTCCTTCTCAAATTCTATGAGTCGGTGCCGCCGATGGTGCTCGCGTTGCTGGCGCGCTCCGGGATGGATCCGGTGCAGCTGAAGCGTGCGTTTTCGAAGGAGTTCGATTACGCCGAGCACGGCGGAGCGCCGCTGCTCGGCGTCAAGGGCGTCAGCATCATTTCGCATGGAAAGTCGTCGCCGAACGCGATCAAGAACGCCATCCTCGTCGCCCTGCGAGCGGTTGAGACCCGGTTGAACGAGCACATCGGGCGGCGTCTGTCGCACACCACGAAGGAGTCCGCGTGAAGCGTCCCGTCGCGCAGATCGTCAGCACCGGCCGTGGCATCCCGTCGCACGTGATGACGAACCACGATTTCGCCGCGATGGGACTCGAGACCTCGCACGACTGGATCGTCGAGCGCACGGGCATCGTGCAGCGACACATCGCTCGCGATGGCGAGACGACGTGCTCGCTCGCCGCCGAGGCGTCGCGCGTGGCGATGGAGCGCGCCAAGGTCCACGCGGGAGAAGTCGACGCGATCATCCTCAGCACCGCCACGCCTGACCGTCTCCTGCCCGCGACTGCGGTCGACATTCAAGCCGAGCTCGGTGCCACCCGCGCCGCTGCCTTCGATCTGTCGGCTGCGTGCTCAGGCTGGCTCTATTCGCTGACGGTCGCCGAAGGGATGATCGCGGCGGGAAGCGCCGAAACCGTCCTGGTGATTGCATCGGAGAAGATGAGCTCGATCGTCGACTGGCAGGATCGGTCGACGTGTGTGCTCTTCGGCGATGGCGCTGGCGCAACCGTGCTTCAGCGCTCGCGGCATCACAAGGGGATCCTGTCTTCGTTCATGCGAAGCGATGGAACGCTCGCCGAGCTCCTGTACCGCCCGCATGGGGGGGCCACCGTTCCTATCACCGAGGCCGTCCTGACCGACCGCTCGCACTTCGTGAAGATGGCGGGACGCGAGGTGTTCAAGCACGCGGTCCGGTCGATGGCCGAGGCATGCGATCGCGCCCTCGACGGCGCCAAGCTCACGGGGAAGGACGTCGACCTGCTCATCCCGCATCAGGCGAACGTGCGCATCATCGAGGCGACCGCGAAGCACGCCGGGATCTCGATGGACAAGGTGTACGTGAACGTCGACCGCTACGGGAACACCTCGTCGGCATCGATCCCGATTTCGCTCGACGAGGTGATCGAATCGGGGCGCGTGCGCGATGGCTCGACGGTACTCATGGTCGCATTCGGCGCCGGATTTACGTGGGCGTCCACCGTCGTCCGCTTCTAGCTCCGCATGGACGTCGTTCTTCTTTTCCCCGGCCAGGGCTCGCAAAAGCCGGGGATGGCCAGGGACCTCGCCGCCGCATCGAGCGCAGCGAAGCACGTGTTCGAGCTCGTCGATCGCGCGCTGGGCAGCGAGCTGTCCAGGCTCGCGTTCGAAGGTCCGGAAGAACCGCTCACGCAGACACAGAATGCCCAACCGGCGCTCCTTGCTCACGGGGCTGCGGCGTGGGCGATGGTGCGCGAGCACATCGGGCCGCACGTGCGCGCCGCGGCCGGCCATTCGCTCGGTGAGTTCACCGCGTACTACGCGGCGGGCGCCATCGGGCTCGCCGCGGCGGCGACGCTGGTACGCCGCCGCGGCGAGCTGATGTTCGACAGCGGGTGCAAGCGGCCCGGCGCAATGGCGGCCATCCTCGGCCTCGAGGAAGCCAAGGTCGAGGAGGCATGTCGTCGAGCCTCGAGCGACGGCGGCTGCGTGGTCCCCGCCAACTACAACACGCCCGAGCAGCTGGTGATCTCGGGTGAGGTCGCGGCCGTCGAGCGTGCCATGGAGATCGCCAAGGAGCTCGGCGCCAGGCGCGCGATGCGCCTGAAGGTGAGCGGCGCGTTTCATTCTCCGCTCATGGACGTGGCGCGCGAAGGATTGCAGCAGGCGCTCGACGATGTGGAGATGGTCGCACCCGCCTTTCCCGTATTCTCGAATGTCAGCGCCGGTCCGGTGACCGAGATGTCGGACGCGCGCCGTCTTCTGCTCGAGCAGCTGACGTCGCCGGTACGATGGACGGCGCTGCTCCGCGCGCTCGCGACGGCGTACCCGGATGCGCTCTACGTCGAAATGGGACCTGGAAACGTGCTCACGAACCTGACCAAGCGAGTGACGCCGCAGCTCAAGACCGCCACCTGCGGTACGGCCCCGGAAGTCGAGCAGATTCTCACCATGGTGGCGTGATGCGAATCGATCTCTCGGGGCGGGTTGCGCTCGTCACCGGAAGCACGCGCGGGATCGGGCGCGAGATCGCCATGACCTTCGCGGCGTGTGGCGCACGCGTCGCCGTCGTGGGGCGTGACGCCGCACGCTCGGCGGAAGCCGCGCAGGCGATGGGCGGGGAAGCGCGGGGATACGCGGCGGACGTCATCGACACCGCCCAGGTCGCCGCCCTCGTGGAATCCGTCGAGCGCGATTTCGGCTCGCTCGACATCCTCGTCAACAACGCCGGGCTTACGCGGGACAACATCCTCCTTCGCCTCAAGGACGATGACTGGGACGTCGTGCTGGCGGCGAATCTGCGCGGTGCATTCGCGTCCACGCGCACCGCGGCACGCGGCATGATGAAGCGGCGGTGGGGACGCATCATCAATATCGCCAGCATCGTCGGGCTCGTCGGGAACAAGGGGCAGTCGAACTACGCCGCGAGCAAGGCCGGTCTGATCGGCTTCACCAAGTCGGTCGCGAAGGAATTCGCGTCGCGCAACATCCTCGCGAACGTCATCGCGCCCGGCTTCATCGAGACGGACATGACCGCATCCATGACCGCCGAAGCACGGACGGCCATGAGCGCGCAGATCCCGCTGGAGCGGCTCGGCACGCCGAAGGACATCGCCGGTGTGGCGGCGTTCCTCGCGTCGGACCACGCAGCGTACATCACGGGTCAGGTCTTCGTGGTGGACGGCGGTATGGTGATGTAGATTTAAGGCGATTGCGGACTGCGGATTGCGGACTGTTGCGGGCGAACACGCCCGTTCGCAATCGGCAATCCGCACTCCGCAATCGTATCAGTACGTACACTCAACCCTCAGGAGTAAGCCCCCATGCCCGATCTCCAGGACAAGGTCAAGGACATCATCGTGGAGGAGCTTGGAGTCGAGCGCGAGAAGCTCACGAACGAGGCGAGCTTCATGGAGGATCTCGGCGCCGACAGCCTGGATACCGTCGAGCTCGTGATGGCGTTCGAGAAGGAGTTCAACATTGACATTCCCGACGAGGATGCGGAGAAGATGCGCACCGTCGGCGATGCCATGAACTACCTCCGGGAGAAGGTGAAGGCCTGATGGGGCGTCGGGTCGTCGTCACCGGGATGGGGGGCATCACGCCGGTCGGGAACGATGTGGCGACGACTTGGCAGGCTCTGCTTGCCGGAAAATCCGGCGCGGGGCCGATCACGAAGTTCGATGCGACCACGTTCCCCGTGCGTTTCGCGGCCGAGGTGAAAGGCTTCGATCCGGTGCTGTTCATGGACCGGAAGGAGGCCAAGCGCGCGGACGCGTACACGCAGTACGCGGTCGCCGCTGCCGTGCTGGCAATGCAGGATGCCGGATTCGCCGAGGGCAACGGATACGACCCGGAGCGCACGGGGGTCATCATCGGGAGCGGCATCGGCGGGTTACGCTCGTTCGAGGAGCAGCACGACGTGTACAAGGCGCGCGGTCCCTCGAAGATCTCGCCGTTCTTCATCCCGATGTTCATTGCCGATATCGCAGCGGGCATCGTGTCGATGCGGTTCAACGCGAAGGGGCCGAACTACGCCACCGTCTCTGCGTGCGCGACGAGCGCTCACGCGATCGGCGATGCCTTTCGGGCGATTCAGTACGGCGACGCCGACATCATCCTGAGCGGCGGCGCTGAAGCGACCGTCACGCCGATGGCGATCGGTGGGTTCGCGAACATGAAGGCACTTTCCGAGCGGAACGACTCACCCCGTAGCGCGTCGCGCCCGTTCGACGCGACGCGCGACGGGTTCGTGATGGGCGAGGGATCGGGAGTGGTCGTGCTCGAGGAGCTGGAGCACGCCAGGAAGCGTGGCGCGCGCGTCTATGCCGAGATCGTTGGATATGGTGCGACCGGCGACGCGTATCACCTCACGGCGCCCGCGCCGGAGGGAGAAGGCGCTCAGCGCGCCATGCGCAGGGCAATGCAGGACGCCGGTCTCCAGCCCCAGGATGTTCAGTACATCAACGCGCACGGCACGAGCACGCCGGCCAACGATCTCAACGAGACGAAGGCGATCAAGGCCGTCTTCGGTGAGCACGCGCCGCAGCTCAACGTGAGCTCGACGAAGTCCGCCACGGGTCACATGCTCGGCGCCGCGGGAGCGGTGGAGTTCATCTTCAGCGCGCTCGCCGTCCGCGAAGGACGCATCCCGCCGACGATCAACTACGCGACGCCCGATCCGGAGTGCGACCTCAACTACACGCCGAATAAAGCCGTGTCCCGCGAGATGACCGCCGCGCTGAGCAACAGCTTCGGCTTCGGCGGGCACAACGTGACGCTGGCCGTGCGTCGCTTCGACGGATGAGCGCTCAATCTCGGGCAGCAGTCGATCCGCGGGCGCTGCGTGACCGCGCCCTCGCGCCGATCGCCGAGAAGGTCGCGGCAGGGGAGCGGCTGACGCCCGAGGAGGGCGTGTACCTCTTCCGCACCCCCGATCTGCTCGGCGTCGGTGCTCTCGCCGACGCGGCGAACCGCGCGCGGCACGGGGATCGCGTTTTCTTCGCGGCCAATCAGCACATCAACCCGACGAACGTCTGCATTCTGCGCAAGACGTGCGTGTTCTGCTCGTACGCTCGCCTTCCGAAAGAAGAGGGCGCGTATCGCTACACCATGGAGCAGGCCTACGAGGAAGCCGCCGCGAATCCGTACGTGCGGGAGTTCCACATCGTCGGCGGGCTGGACATGCAGGCCGGGCTCGCGTACTACGCCGAGATGTTTCGCGGCCTCAAGGCGCGGCACCCCAACGTGCACATCAAGGCGCTCACGGCGGTCGAGATCGCGCACATCGCGCGCATCGAGAAGATGTCCGTCGCCGATGTGCTGACCGCGCTGCGTTCGGCCGGGCTGGACACGCTACCGGGTGGCGGCGCGGAAGTGTTCAGCAAGGGCGTGCGCGCCACCATCGCGGAAAAGAAGCTCGCGGCGGAAGACTGGATCGACGTGCACCGCGTCGCGCACACGATCGGCATCCGCTCGAACTGCACGATGCTGTACGGCCATGTGGAGTCGGTCGAGGACCGCATCGATCACCTCACGATGCTGCGCGACCTTCAGGATGAGACGGACGGCTTCCTCGCGTACATCCCGCTGGCCTACCACCCCGACCATAACGAGCTCGGCGATCAGCTTGGCCGCGGCGGCACCGCGACGACGGGATTCGACGACCTGCGCAACCTTGCCGTCGGACGCCTCTACCTCGACAACATCCCCCACATCAAGACGCACTGGATCATGGTGACGACCGCGATGTCGCAGGTGGCGCTCACGTTCGGCGTGAACGATCTCGAGGGCACCGTCGTCCGCGAAAAGATCTATCACGAGGCGGGCGCGCACACGCCCCAGGGCCTGCCGCTCGACGAGCTCGTGCGACTGATTCGCAGTGCGGGGAAGATCCCCGTCGAGCGCGACTCGTTCTATCGGGAGCTTCGCACGTTCGGTCCGCCGCCGAGCGCGGAGGCTGCATGAGCCTGCGCGTCGGACGCATCCCGTACATCAACTGCTATCCTGTCTACGGCGCCATCGACCGCGGCGCCGTTCGCTTGAGGGCGACACTCGTCGACGGAGCGCCAACCGAGCTCAACGCGCGAATCGCCCGGGGAGACCTCGACCTCAGCGTCGTGTCGGCCGTGGAATACGCGCGCGACTCCGGCCGGTACGTGCTCCTTCCGGATCTCGCAGTATCGTGTGACGGTCCCGTGCGGAGCGTGATGCTGTTCTCGCGATACAGGGCCGAGGAGCTGGCCGGGCGACAGGTGCTCATGAGCCGCAGCTCCATGACGAGCGTTGCTCTCCTCGAGCTGCTCTTCGAGAGCGTGTGGCGCTGTTCGCCGCGATTCGTTCCCGGGGATGCAGAGGTCAGCGATGTCACCCGCTTCGACGGCGAGGAGCACGACGCGAGGCTCGTCATCGGCGATGCGGCACTCCTCCTCGGCGCGGGAACGCCCGGTGCGCCGCGGTATCCGCATGTCTACGACCTCGGCGAAGTCTGGAAGCAGTGGACGGGGTTGCCGTTCGTGTTCGCGGTGTGGGTGGCACTCCGTTCGACGCCGGTGCAGGCCGCCCTCGGGGTTCACGCAGCGCTGATCGAGTCGCGTGACTGGGGTTTGTCACACCTGCCAGAGCTCGCACGGCAGGCATCCGAGCAGACGGGCGTCGCGGAAGGGCAGTGCCTCGAATACCTCTCCGGGCTCGATTATCGTCTATCGTATCCGCACCTCGCGGGGCTCACTACGTTTTTCGGCCGCCTCGTGCAACGAGGGCGTGTGCCAAACGGTACGCTGACCTTCCTTCCGGCGGCGTGAGGACGACCATGCGTGACCTGCTCGATCTCTATCAGAACGCGCCCTTGCTCGAGCTGGGCATCGAGGCCGACCGTGTTCGCGAGGCCCTGCACCCGCACGGCATCGTCACCTACATCGTCGACCGCAACATCAACTACACGAACGTCTGCGTCGCCGACTGCGGCTTCTGCGCATTCTACCGTCGTCCGAAGCACGACGAGGGCTACACGCTGTCGTTCGAGCAGATCGGCGCCAAGATCGATGAAGCCAAGGCCCTCGGTGCGGTCCAGATCCTGATTCAGGGCGGACACAACCCCTACATCCCGTTCGAGTGGTATCTCGACTTGATGCGCTTCATCAAGCAGCACCACCCGATTCACATTCACGGGTTCTCACCCAGCGAGGTCGATTTCTTCGCGAAGCTGTTCCGGCTCGACGCGCGCGACGTCATTCGTGAGCTGCACGCTGCCGGCCTGGACTCGATCCCGGGCGGTGGCGGCGAGATCCTGGTTCAGCGCGTGCGCGACATCGCTGCGCCCAAGAAGGCGGGCGCCGACCGCTGGCTCGAGATCATGGAGTTGGCCCACCAGGAAGGGATGAAGACGTCGGTGACGATGATGTATGGCATCGGCGAGACGCTCGCCGAGCGTATCGAGCACCTCCAGCGTGTGCGGGATGTGCAGTCCAGAACGGGTGGATTCACGGCATTCATCTGCTGGCCGCTCCAGCCGGAGAATACGCCGGAGTTCAGCCACATGCCGAAGACGGACGCGGTCGACTATCTGCGGACCGTTGCGATCGCGCGCCTCGTCCTCGACAACGTTCCGAATCTGCAGTCCAGCTGGGTGACGATGGGGTTGAAGATCGGGCAGCTCGCGCTGCGCTTCGGGTGCAATGACTTCGGCTCGCTCATGCTCGAGGAGAACGTCGTTTCCGCCGCGAATACGACGCACCGCACCACCACGGGGGAGATGGAGCGGCTCATCATCGACGCCGGATTCACCCCCGCTCGTCGCCGCCAGGACTATTCGATCATCATGCCGGCGGGCGCGGCGGCGTGAGCGCGCCGGCGCGCGGGCCCACCGTCCTCATCGTCGTCGGGTCGAAGTCGGACGAGACGAAGATGGCGCCGGCGCTCGAGATGCTCGACAGCGCGAAAGTTGCCTACGAGTTCGTCGTGTCCAGCGCTCACCGCGATCCTGACCGAACGGCGGAATTGGCGCGCGGCGCGAAGTCGCGCGGGATCAAGGTCATCATCGCCGGTGCTGGCCTCTCGGCCGCACTCCCCGGCGCGGTCTCCGCACTGACCGACCTGCCAGTCATCGGAGTACCCTTTGCCTCCGGTCCCTTGAACGGGCTCGACGCGTTGTTCGCCATCGCGCAGCTCCCGAGCGGCGTTCCGGTCGGTACCGTGGGAATCGACAATGCCAAGAACGCTGCCGCCCTCGCGATCCGTATTCTGAATCTCACGACGTGACGACCCGCGCCGGCATCGGCTACGACTCCCATCGCTTCGGGCCGGGAGGGCCGCTGCGGCTTGGCGGAGTGGACATTCCGGGCGACGTCCATCTCATCGGTCACTCCGACGGCGATGGCGTGGCGCACGCCCTCATCGACGCGATCCTGGGTGCCGCGGTCGTCGGCGACATCGGAGAGCTGTTCTCCGACCGGGATCCCGCCAATCGCGGCCGCGACTCACTGGACATGCTTCGCGTCTCCGTCGAGCGCGTCGCTGCGCTGGGGTGGGGCGTCGTACACGCCGATGTCAGCATCGTCACCGAACGGCCGCGTATCGCCGAGCATCGGGACGCGATGCGTGCGGCCCTGGCGAGCGCGCTCGGCATCCCGACGGATGCCGTGAGCGTCAAGGGAAAGTCCAATGAGGGGATGGGGTGGATCGGCCGCGGGGAGGGACTGGCCTGTATCGCGGTCGCAACTCTGACGCGTCGTTAGGTGCAGGACGTTCTTGGCTGGCTGTCCGGCCTTCCACCTGTGGCGCTGTACGGCGCCCTCGCCATCGTGGCGGGGATAGAAAACATCTTCCCGCCGGTCCCCGCCGACACCGTCGTCGCGTTCGGCGCCTTCCTCGCGGCACGCGGACACGCCACGCTTCTGGGAGCGTTCCTCGCAACGTGGATCGGGAACGTCGGAGGTGCGCTCTTCGTGTATTCGCTCGGGCGACGCTACGGGACGGGATACGCTCGGCGATGGCTCGAGCGATTCGGCAGCGCGAAAAACGAGTCGCGTCTCGAGGAGATGTACGCCCGACGCGGCATCGCCGCGCTGTTCCTGAGCCGGTTCATTCCCGGCGTGCGCGCGCTCGTTCCGCCGTTCGCTGGGGCGGTGCGTGTCCCGCCCGTCCGCGCGGCGCTGGCGATCGGGATCGCCTCCGCCATCTGGTACGGGATCGTCACGTGGGTTGCCTATCGAGTGGGGAGCGACTGGGATGCACTCCAGGAACGGCTCCGCAACGTAGGAATGACGCTGGCGCTCGTCGCCGGTGGCATCGCCGTCGTGGCCGTCCTGTGGTATGTGATCCGCCGCCGGCGGGCCCGCTCGTGATGAGCGACGCTTCGGCTCGCGAGTTTCTTCTCGAGCGCTTCGCGGATTTTCTCACGCTCGAGCGAGGGGCCGCAGCGCGCACGAGTGATGCCTACGCGCGAGACGTCAATCGGTTCGTGAGCTACGCGCGGACGAAAGGGCTGCGGGCACCGGTCGGTGCGACGCCACGACTGCTGCGCGACTTCGTTTACCACCTCAAGGATGTCGGCCTCGCGCCGGCGTCGATCCGCCGGAACGTCTCCGCCGTGCGCACGTATTTCCGCTTCCTCATCGCGGAGGGTGCGCTGGTCAGCGACCCCAGCGAGCGCCTCGACACGCCCAGACGATGGCTCACGCTGCCCGACGTGCTATCTGCCGAAGAAGTCCAGCGCCTCCTCGATGCTGTGACGCTCGACGAACCGCTCGCCTTTCGCGATCGGGCGATGCTCGAGCTGGCGTACGGAGCGGGGCTTCGCGTCTCCGAATGGATCTCCCTCGGCGTGCGTGACGTGATGTTCGACGAGGGGCTGGTGCGCGTCTTCGGAAAGGGAAGCAAGGAGCGCCTCGTGCCCATCGGCCGCCGCGCAATCGGGGCTGTCGCGATCTATCTCCGTGAGCTGCGGCCGCGCCTGGAGCGCGGAACGGGGAAGGGCGTGCTGTTCCTCAACGCGCGGGGGACGCCGCTGACGCGCATGGGCGCCTGGAAGATCCTCCGTAAATACGTCGAGAAGGCGCGCCTCGAAAAGCACGTGACACCTCACACGCTCCGCCATTCGTTCGCTACCCATCTCCTGGAAGGCGGCGCAGACCTGCGTGCGGTACAGGAGATGCTTGGACACGCCGATATCTCCACGACGCAGATCTATACGCACGTCGACCGCGAGTACCTTCGCACGGTACACCGCCAGTTCCACCCTCGCGCCTGACATCGCTCCATGCTGCTCGTCATCGACAACTACGACTCCTTCACCTACAACCTCGTCCAGTACCTCGGCGAGCTGGGGCAGAGCCCGGTCGTACGTCGGAACGACGCGGTCTCCGTCGCGGACATTGGGTCGATGGCGCCGCAGGCGATTGTCCTTTCGCCGGGCCCCTGTACGCCGGCCGAGGCCGGAATCACGGTACCGCTCATCCGCGAGTACGGCTCGCGGGTTCCCATCCTGGGCGTCTGCCTCGGTCATCAGGCGATCGGTGAGGCGTATGGCGGGCGCGTCGTGCGCGCCACTCGCGTGATGCACGGGAAGACCTCGGCCATCGTTCACGAAGGGCGCGAGCTCTTCGACCGCCTTCCGAGCCCGATGGAAGTCATGCGCTACCACTCGCTCGTGGTCGAGCGTGACTCGCTTCCCGACACGCTCGAGATTCTGGCGGTCGCCACCGATGCGGCCAACGAGATTCAGGCCCTCCGGCACCGGCAACATCCGGTGTGGGGCGTGCAGTTCCATCCGGAGTCGATCCTCACGTCGCACGGGAAGCAGCTGCTTCGCAACTTTCTCGATCTCGCGGGATGCTGAGACGCGCGCTCGTTGGCGTTGCGATTGCCGCCTGCGCCGTGGCCGACGAGTCGGCGGCGCAGGAGGTCGTTCTCCGCACACAGGGACGTGGCCGGCCTGGCGACATTCTGCGGGAGGTGCTGGCACGACGGTACGACGTGATTCTTCCCGACAGTGTCGTCCATCTCCCCCGTGATTCGACGATCTCCCGCACCGTGCTGATCCTCGACGGTGACGCGACGGTCGCGAGCTCGGTGCACGGGGACGTGATCGTCGTCGATGGCGACCTGTTCCTCCATCCGGGCGCCGTCATCGACGGCCGTGCGGTTGCGATCGGGGGCGGCGTCTATCCGTCGACGTTGGCGCGCGTCGCCATGGGGACCGAAAGCTTTCGTGACGTGACGTTTGACGTCGACCGCGCCGACGACGGCAGGATCATGCTCGACTGGCGCGAGATCTCGCCCCTCGACATCGAGACGGTGACGTTCCCGATCATATTCGGCCTGCGGCTTCCGACGTACACGCGAGTCGATGGGCTCGGGGTGCCGTGGGGCCCGCGCATCCTGTTCGACACCGGACGCATCGTGATCGATCCGCTGATCACCTACCGGTCCGACCTCGGCGAATTCGACCCGTCACTCACCGCGCACCTCGACATCGGTCGCCTTACGAGTCTCGAGATTCGCGCGCTGCGGGGGACGCTCACCAACGACGCGTGGATCCAGTCCGACATCGCGAACTTCATCTCCGCGCTGTTCTCCGGCCGAGACTATCGGAACTACTGGAGGGCGGATCGCGCCGAGGCGCTCGTACAGCGACGATGGGAGCGCGGGGCCACGCTCGTCGCACTCGAGGGGGGCGGCCGCATCGAGCGCGCATGGTCGGTGCCGGCGGGAGGCCCGTGGAGCATGTTCGGCCGCGACGACGTCGAGGACGGAATGCTGCGTCCGAACCCCGAGGTCCGACATGGCCGGATCACCGCCGCACTCGCCGGCGCGAGGTTCGACTGGGAGCGCCAGGAGGTGACGCTGACGAGTCGCGTGCTGGCCGAGGTTGTCTTCGACGCGCCGGACGATCGACGATTCACGCAGGGGACGTTCGACGCGCGCGTCGGCTTCCCCACGTTCCGCTCACACACCTTCTCCTTCGAGGCACATGTCGTGTACACGGTGGGCGACAGCGCCCCGCCGCAACGATACGCGTATCTCGGAGGTGGCGGCACCTTGCCAACGTTCGATCTCCTGGAGTTCGGCGGCGACCGGCTGCTCTTCTTCGAAAGTCGTTATGCGATTCCAATCGAGCGGATACAGATCCCGATTGCGGGCTCGCCGGTGGTGATGTTCCGTCACATGATCGGGATGGCCGGCATCGACTCCCTTGCGCCGTTCGAGCAGAACCTCGGCGTCCGCCTCCAGGTCGGGCCGCTCAAGGTCGACTTCACCGTGGAGCCCGTATCGCGAGATACAAAGACGTCGGTCGGGCTCTCGCTCTTCCGGTGAGCCCACCGACACGGTTCGACAAGTCGTACTTCGATCGGTGGTATCGCGATCCCCGTCGTCGCGTCCTCGATCGAGGCGAAATCGGTCGCCGCGCCGCGATGGTCGTGGGGCTCGCCGAGTACATCCTCGAGCGCCCGCTTCGGTCGGCTCTGGACGTCGGATGCGGTGAAGGGAACTGGCGCGCCCCGCTGCTTCGGCTGCGCCCGCGCATGCGCTACGCGGGTGTGGACCCGAGCGATTACGTCGTGCGCCGGTTCGGTCGGCGCCGCAACATCCGCGGAGGAACGGCCGAGACGCTCGCCACGCTCTCGCTTCGCGGGCCGTTCGATATCGTGATTGCGAGCGGCGTTCTGAATTTCCTGGAGATAGCGGCGCTGCGGCGCGCGCTCGCGACGATCGCGACGCTCACCGAGGGCATCGCGTTTCTCGAGCTCTTCACCGCATCCGATGATGTGGTCGGTGACACGCGAGGATGGCGGCGGCGATCGGGCGCGGAGTATCGGCGAATCTTGCGTGCGGCCGGTTTCACTTCGTGCGGTCCGCATTGCTATGTTGGCCCGTCGCGGCGCGGTGCACTCGCCGCACTCGAGCGCCCGGGCTAGCTGCTCAGCCGTCCGGATCCATCTCCGGGGCCGGGGACGCTTCGCCCTCGCCGCTCTGCAAATCGCGAGGGCCACCGCGACGCCGTCCGCGCCGCCGACCGGAGGGGCGACCGCCAGCGTTGCGTGAAGCTCCCCCTCCGACGCGCGCCCCGCGTTCCATGACCGAGTTGCGGCAGGCGAGCAGGACGGCCTCGAGCGCCTCGATGCCGTCATCGGTCGCCTCGAGAAAGAGATCCTTGACGACGGATTCCGCTCGCATGAGCTGTCCGACGAGCGCGGCAGCCATCGCGCGGTTCGGCATCGTGCCACACAGCTTCGGGTCGATGCGATTGCCCGCCGGACGCCGATAGACGGAGACCATCCCTTCGCGCTCCGGTTTCAGAAAGTACGGCGCCTTGTTGGCTCGTCGTCCTCGCGGGCTGTCGCCGGCTCCGCGCGCACTGTCCATGCTCGTCGTGGCTGAGCTGAAGGGTGACGGCGCGGCCAGAATGCGCGCGCCCGCCATTTCAAGAATGGCGAGTCAGGCGCGGTGCTGTCGAGTCCCCGTGCGCGATTGCCTCGCCCGTGCGCACGTCGTAGCTTCGCCGGGTGCCGATTCTCACGAAGCGTCTGCCGACGGTCTTCATGAAGTGCGAGCGGTGCGGCCTCCCGTTCGAGCCGATCAAGGGCGGTCTCTGTCAGCGGTGCGACCGCATTCTGTGTCCCGCTGACTTGCACGGCAGCGCGCTGGCTCGCTGGCGCGCGGCGTTGACTGGCCGCGCCACGTGTCTGGAGTGTCGTTCGCAGCGCGCCGAATAGGCGAACAGCGTTTGCCTTTTCGCACACGCGACGATATACTCACTGGTGTGAATCTTGCGTCTGCGCGCGCGTTTCCTCCGGTTTCGTGACCACGCTCGCGGTGATCCCGGCCCGCCTCGGCGCCACCCGGCTCCCGCGTAAGCCACTCCGTCTCCTCGGCGGCGTCCCCCTCGTCGTCCGAGTGTGGGAACGCCTCACCGCCCTCGCGATTGCCGATCGCGTCGTCGTCGCCACCGACACCGACGAGGTCGCTCGGGTCGCGCGCGACGCCGGCGCCGAGTGCGTCGTCACCGATGCGTCGCACCCGTCGGGGACCGATCGCGTCGCCGAGGTTGCGCGCCGACCGGAGTTCACGTCGTATAACGTGATCGTGAACGTGCAGGGCGACGAACCGTTTCTGCCGGCGGACGCCATGCGCGGCGCGGTCGACGTCGTGACGACGGGAGCATTTCCGTTGGGTACGGCCGCCGTGCCTGCCGGCAGCGCGATTCTCGCGACGCCGGACGTGGTGAAGGTCGTGCGTGCCGACGACGGACGTGCGCTGTACTTTTCGCGCGCCGGGATCCCGTTTCTGCGTGACGCGGCAAACCGCGCAACGCACGATGCGCTGGTGCTCCAGCATCTCGGGATTTACGCCTACACGCGCGATGCCCTCGCACGGTGGGTGGCCCTCCCACCGCACCCGCTCGAGCGCGCGGAGAAGCTCGAGCAGCTCCGACCCTTGGCCGCAGGGATGACCATGGGAGTCGCCGTGGTAGACGAGGAAGCGCCGAGCGGGATCGATACGGAAGAGTATCTGCGGTTGGCGAACGACCGGTGGACCACCCTCATGAGCGGACGAGCCTGATGCAGACGACTCCAGGACACCACCCCTCGCAGACCACCAAGTACATCTTCATCACCGGCGGCGTGGTCTCGTCGCTCGGAAAGGGCATCGCCGCGGCCGCGCTCGGCCGGTTGCTCGTCGAGCGCGGGCTTCGCGTGACGATGATGAAGTTCGACCCCTACATCAACGTCGATCCCGGCACGATGTCGCCGTTCCAGCATGGCGAAGTGTTCGTGACCGACGATGGTGCGGAGACCGATCTCGATCTCGGGCATTACGAGCGGTTCATCGATCGATCGCTCTCGCAGCTCAACAACGTGACGACGGGACGCATCTACCTGAACGTCATCACGAAGGAGCGTCGCGGAGAGTATCTGGGATCGACCGTGCAGGTGATCCCGCACATCACCGATGAGATCAAGACGGCGATGAAACGCCTCGGCCCCGAGAACGACGTCGTCATCGTCGAGATCGGCGGCACCGTCGGCGATATCGAGTCGCTGCCGTTCCTCGAGGCGATCCGGCAGTTCCGCCACGAGATCGGGCGCGACAACGCGCTCATCATCCACCAGACGCTCGTTCCGTACCTCACGGCCGTCGGCGAGGTAAAGACGAAGCCGACGCAACACTCCGTGCGCGATCTCATGGAGATCGGAATCCAGCCCGACATCCTCATCTGCCGGACGGAGCGCCCGCTCTCACCGGATGTAAAGCGGAAGATCGCGCTCTTCTGTAACGTCGAGTTCGGATGCGTGATCGAGAGTCGGGATGTGCCCACGATCTACGAGATTCCGATCGCGTTCCACGAGCAGGGACTCGACGCGCGCGTCGTTCAGCGACTCGGCCTCGGCGGCACGCCCGCGGATCTCGCCGGGTGGCGGCGCATGGTGCAGACGATCACATCGCCGCGCGACCGCGTCCGCATTGCGGTAGTCGGGAAGTACACCGAGCTCGTCGACAGCTACAAGAGCGTGCAGGAAGCGCTGATCCACGGCGGCATCGCGAACGATGTCGGCGTCGACATCTCGTGGCTCTCGAGCGATGAATTCACCTCCGCGCAGCGCACGGGGGAAACGCTGAGCGACTACCATGGGCTTCTGGTGCCGGGCGGCTTCGGCGTGCGCGGCATTGAAGGAATGCTGGATGCCATTCGGCACGCTCGCGAGACCGGCCTTCCGTTCCTCGGCATCTGCCTCGGCCTCCAGACGGCGATCATCGAGTTCGCCCGCAACGTCTGCGGGCTCGGCGACAGCCACTCGAGCGAGTTCTCGCCGGAGTGTGCGAACCCCGTGATCTCGCTGATGGAGTCGCAGCAGCACGTCACGGACATGGGAGGCACGATGCGCCTCGGCGCGTACCCGTGCCGTCTGCGTCCGGGCTCCCTCGCCGCGGAGGTGTACGGCGTTCCGGAAGTCAGCGAGCGCCATCGCCACCGGTACGAGGTGTCGAACAGCTACCGCGATCTCTTCGCCGAGCACGGGTTGCGCTTCAGCGGGCTCTCTCCCGATGGGTCGCTGGTCGAGATGATCGAGCTCCCGTCGCACCCCTGGTTCATCGGCTGTCAGTTCCACCCGGAGCTGCGCTCGCGCCCGACGCGTCCGCATCCGTTGTTCGCGGGATTCATCGCCGGGGCTGCGCGAGCCAAGCGCGGCGTGCGGGAGCGACGCTCCGCGCGGCCAGAGCCGCAGGTCGTCGACTGACGTGCGAGCTTTTCCGATGGACGCGCTCTTCCTCATCGCCGGACCCTGCGTGGTCGAGAGCGATGCGCTGAACATTCGCGTGGGTGAGCACCTCGCGCGACTCAGCGAGCGCGTGCCCGGGGGCGTCATCTACAAGGCGAGCTTCGACAAGGCCAACCGATCGAACGCAGACGCGGTGCGCGGACCGGGAATGGACGAAGGGCTCCGCGCGTTGGAACGCGTCAAGCGTGCGACCGGCCTGCGAGTGCTCACGGACGTCCACCTGCCCGAGCAATGCGGCGCAGCGGCTGAGGTTGCGGACGTGCTTCAGATACCCGCCTTCCTCTGTAGACAGACGGATCTGCTCGAGGCTGCGGGCGCGACGGGGAAGCCGGTGAACGTGAAGAAGGGGCAGTGGATGCACCCCGAAGCCATGCGAGGCGCCGTCAACAAAGTCCGGCGCGGCGCCGCCAGACCTAACGACGCGCGCGTGGCGGCGGCAGGAGCGCGACGCGGCGGCTTTGACGACTCGAGCGCAGGGGCGGTGCCCGAGGTAGCCGTCACTGAGCGCGGCACGTTCTTCGGGTATGGCGATCTCGTCGTCGACATGCGGTCGTTCACGCGGATGCGCGAAGCCTGCGACGCGCCCGTCATCTTCGACGGGACGCATTCCGTGCAGCAGCCCGGGCGCGGAGAAGGCGGCGCGAGCGGAGGCGCCCGCGAGTTCGTTGCGACACTCACGCTGGCGGCCATCGCAGCCGGCGCGGACGGGCTCTTCCTCGAGGCGCACCCGACGCCGGATACCGCGCCGAGCGACGGGCCGAACATGATCCCGCTTCGCGATCTCGACGCGCTGGTGGGCCGCGCGATAGACCTTTGGACGCTGGTGTCCGCGTGATCGAACCCGGGCTCGCGAAACGAATTCGTGTCGTCGGTCTCGACGTCGATGGCGTGCTCACCGACGGCGGGCTCTACATCGGCGATGCGAACGGGGCGCACGTCGAGCTCAAGCGCTACGACATTCAGGACGGGCTCGGCATTCGCTTCCTGCGCGACGCTGGCATCCGCGTCTGCCTGGTGACCGGTCGCGTGTCCGAAAGCGTGCGCATTCGAGCGCACGAGCTCGAGATCGACGACGTCGCGCAGGATGCGCTCGCGCGCAAGCTCCCCGCGTTCCAGCGCATTCTCGACCGTCTCGATATTCGGATGGAGGACGCCGCCTTCGTCGGCGATGATTTCCCGGACATGGGGATCATGCGCGCGGTTGCGCTTCCCGTCGCGGTGGCGAATGCGGTTCCCGAGATCCGGGCGATATCGCGCGTCCGTCTGACGCGAGAAGGTGGCCGGGGCGCCGCACGCGAGTTCGCAGAGCTTCTGCTCAGGGCGCGCGGAGAGTGGGACGACATCGTCGAGCGCTACGTGTCCGAACGGTCGACGCCGACGCTCGAGGTGCTGCGATGACCGCCGTCGCCGCCGATCGCGCGGTCGAACGTGGACGCGCCGTGCTTCGCATGGAGCGCGAAGCGCTTGGGGAAGCCGAGCGTCGCCTCGACGATCGCTTTGCGCGTGCGGTCGATGTGATCGCGAACGCTCGCGGCCGCGTGATCGTCACCGGTGTCGGCAAGTCGGGCATCGTCGGTCGCAAGATCGCGGCGACGCTCACGTCGACCGGCACACCCGCGACGTTCCTGCACCCGGTGGAGAGCGTCCATGGCGACCTCGGCATCGTCGGATCGGATGACGTCGCCATTCTGCTCTCGAAGAGCGGGGAGACGCAGGAGCTCCTCCCGCTCCTCGAGCACCTGAAGCGGCTCGGCGTCACGATCATCGCGTTCTCCGGCGCGCCGGAGTCGACGCTCGGCCGGCACGCCGACGTCGTGCTCGACACCTGGGTTCGCGAAGAAGCGTGTCCGCATGATCTGGCGCCGACCACCAGCACCACGGTCGCGCTCGCGTTGGGTGATGCGCTCGCGGTCGTGCTTCTCGAGCGAAAGGGGTTCCGCCGTGAGGATTTCGCGCGTCTGCATCCAGGAGGAGCGCTTGGACGCCAGCTGCTGACGCGCGCGTCGGACGTCATGGTGACGACGCCGCTCCCCGCGCTCCCGCCGGAAGCGGCGATGCGCGAGGCGGTCGTGCAGCTCGCCGAGCGGCGTGGCACGCTCGCAGTCGTCGACGCGCAGCGGCGCGTGATCGGTGTGCTCACCGCGGGCGATCTCACACGCCTCATGGAGCGCCAGCGTGACTTCATGGAGGTTCGCGTCGACACCGTCATGACGCGCTCGCCGAAAGTGGCGCGAGAGGGAGAGCTGGGAAGCGCGGTCGTGTACCGCATGCAGCAGCACGGCATCATGGCGATGCCCGTGGTTGATGGCGACGGGCGGCTCGTCGGCATGGTTCACCTGCACGATCTCATGCGGGCGGGCGTGGTATGACACCCGTGCGCTCGCGCGGGGCCGTCGCGCTTGTCACCCTCCTCCTGGCATGCGGCGAAGGCACGGCGCCGCCGCAGATCTCGACAAGCCCACTCGCCGACTCGGCCGACCAACTCATGTTCGGCATCAACACCCTGCTCACCGACCGCGGCGTGTTGAACGCCGAGCTCCAGGCGGACACCGCCTTCTTCTTCGACGAGAACACGCGCATCGAGCTCCGCGGGGTCACGCTCACGTTTTACACGCGCACCGGCGAGCGGAACTCCGTCCTCACATCGCGCGAGGGGACATACAACACGCGGCAGTCGCGGATGGAAGCGCGAGGGAACGTGGTCGTCGTCAGCGAAGACGGGCGTCGCCTCACGAGCGAGCAACTTCGTTACGATCAGGGCAGGAACGAGATTTCGAGCGATAGCGCCTTCGTGCTCACTGAGCCAGGCCGGCGTCTGGAGGGGATCGGATTCACCTCCGACCCAAACATGGATCGCGTGCGCGTTCACCGGCTCATCGAAGGACAGGGCGCGGTGACCACGGGTGAGCTCGGGACGCAGCGTCCGCCCGATCAGGCAGGTACCCCTCGCGGTGTTCAGGCGGCGCCGCCGGACACGGCGCGCGCTACGCCGCGCTCGGACACGACCCAATGACGAGAGCCTGGGCGATGCGCCTCAGCGCGCTGCTGCTTCTCGCGCTCGCGCCTGGTCGCTCGGAGGCGCAGGAAGCGCGTTCCGATCAATGTCTGTTCGTCTTTCGCAGCCGCGGCGGGTCGCCCCTCAACATGATCCGGCAGCCAAGCGGACAGTACAACTGGTACATCGGACGCCGCGCTGAAGGGCAATGCACGGCGCAACAGATCACCGTCGAGGCCGATAGCGTCGAGTTCTACGGCGATGCACGCCTCCTGTACCTCATCGGCAACGTCGACTATCGCGAGCCGCGACTCACGCTTCGCTCCCAGCGTCTCACCTACTGGCTGAACGACGAGCACCTGCGCGCCGAGGGGCGGGTCGACGCGACACTGCCGAGTGGAACGAAGCTCACTGGGCCAGAAGCGGATTACTACCGCCCAGCACCCGGAATCCGGACGGCGTCGCGCATGATCGCTCCGCGCCGGCCGACGATCCTGCTCGTCGAGACCGACTCCAACGGACGGCGCAGCGAGCCGACCACGCTCGTGGCGAACACCGTGATCATGGACAACGACAGTCTCGTGTATGCGACCGGACGCGTCGTGATCACACGAACGGATGTCGTCGCCTATGCAGATTCGGCGTTCATGGATGGCGGTCGCGAGTATGCCCGCCTGATGAAGACGCCTCGCATCGAGGGGAAGGGTGAGGATCCGTTCACCCTGAACGGCAATCTCATCGAGCTCTACGGCTCGCAGCAGGCGCTGTCACGCGTCGTATCATCAGGAAATGCGCGGGCGGTGAGCAGGGACGTGACGCTGACCTCGGACACGCTCGACATGCGCCTCGACGACGGCGAGATCGAGCGCGTGTTTGCCTGGGGGACGTCGCGCGCGCGCGCGGTGTCGCCGGAGTACGACATCGTCGCCGATTCGCTCGATGTGCAGATGCCGGATCAGCGAGTGCGCGAGGTGCTGGCGGTGCGGAATGCGTTCGCGCAGAGCACACCGGACTCCACCCGCGTCCGCTCGTCCGAGAAGGACTGGCTGAGAGGCGATACCATCATCGCGCACTTCGACACCGTCACGGCGCCGGGCGATACGGCGCGCCGCCCGCGGATTCAGGATCTCGTCGCACGAGGAAACGCGAGCTCTTACTACCAGGTCGCGACGGGTCAGGGACGCCAGGCACCACCAGCCGTCAACTACGTGCGAGGGCGCATCATCACCGTCACCTTCGAGGATCAAGCGGTGGAGACGGTGCGCATCACGGAGCAGGCGTCCGGCGTCTACCTGGAATCCCTCGGCACCGCCCCGCGCGATACGACCGAGACGGGAGCACCACCCGATTCCGTGCCTGCCGCCCCTCGACCAGTGACACCCGCGGGACGGGCACCATGACGAACCCACTTCCGCATCGCCTGGATCAGCTCATCGGCCAGCTGTCGCAAGGGAATCGCTCGATCGCCCTGGCGCTGCACGCGCTCATCTGCGCCGCTGACGACACCGGCACCGCGGTGTTCAACGATGTCGCGACCTGCTACCGCGAGGATCACCTCGAGCTCGTTCGCGCCGAGGGTCGGGATGCACAACACGAGGCGGGGCGTCTCGGCCTCGACGAAGTGCGCCACCATCTGGCTGTCTCGGTGCTCCCGCGCCTCGCCGCGGAAGGCGTCGTCGTGCTGCCGCAGTCCGGTCTCGCGGCGCCCGATGCGCGTCTTCGTTTCAGCGACCGCGTGTGGGCAGAGATCCGGCCGCAGCGTGTCCACGTCGCGGACGTCCTCCGTCAATCGGGCGAGCACCTGGCGATCACGACCGGTACGCATCCCGCGACGACGCAGGCGCCCGCACTCGGCTCGCTGCTCGAAGCGCAGGGTCTCGTAAAGACCTACCGGCGGCGCAGAGTGGTCAACGAGGTGGCCTTGCGATTGCAACAGGGGGAGATCGTCGGGCTTCTCGGCCCCAACGGCGCCGGTAAGACGACGACGTTCTATATGATCGTCGGGCTGATCAAGCCACAAGCCGGGCGCATCCTGCTCGACGGGCGCGACATCACCGACATGCCGATGTACCGCCGCGCGCGGCTGGGGATCGGCTATCTGTCGCAGGAGCCGTCGATTTTTCGCAAGCTCACCGTCGAGGAGAACATCCTCGCCATCCTGGAGACGATGCCGCTGTCGAGCGCGGAGCGTCGAGAGCGTCTCGACCGCCTGCTCGACGAGCTCAGCATCAAGCACCTTCGGGGAAACAAGGCGTACTCCCTGTCCGGAGGCGAGCGCCGGCGTCTCGAGATCACGCGAGCGCTGGTGACGGAGCCGAAGTTCATGATGCTCGATGAGCCATTCGCCGGTGTCGATCCGATCGCGGTGCACGACATACAGACCATCGTCGCGGGCCTTCGCCATCGCGGTATCGGCGTGCTCATCAGCGACCACAACGTCGAGCAGACTCTCGACATCGTCGATCGGGCGTACATAATGTTCGACGGCCAGGTCAAGGTCTCCGGCACGGTCCGTGAGTTGGTGTTCGATGACACGGTGGCGAAGATCTATCTGGGTCCGACGCTGACAGCGCGCCTGCGCACGCGGTTCGCGGCGGCGGGGCAGGGAACCGTCGATCCTGCGGCAGACTGATGCGACGCGGAGCCTTCACAGCGAGATGACGCATTCATGAAAGCCGGTATTTCCCAGAGCACTCAGCTCAAGCAGGAGATCAAGATCAATCCTCGCCTGTACCAGGCGATGGATCTCCTCTACATGCCCTTGCTCGACCTGCAGCAGCATCTGAAGCAGGAGCTGATGAACAATCCGTTCCTCGAGATGGTGGAGCCAGAGGAGGAGGACGACGAGGAGGAGGGGCAGACCGAGGAGCGGCCGCAGGAAAAGGCGAACGACGAGATCGACTGGGAGGAGATCCTCCTCAACGGATTCGATGCCGGCGGGCGACACGAAGAGCACGAGGAAAAGGAGTACTACGAGCCCGTCACCGTCGAGACGCGCGACCTCGGCGACCATCTCCGCGACCAGATTCAACTGCTCGAGCTGTCACCACGCCAGCGCCTCCTCGGGGATGAATTCGTCGGCAACATCGACGAGGATGGATATCTCGCGTGTCCGATGGAGGACATACACGAGAGCATCAATGACCTCGTGCGGAAGACCGCCGAGGAGATGGACGAGGACCCGCTCGAGGCGCCGATCTACACGCGCGAAGAGCTCGAGGAGATGCTCGCCGTCATCCAAAACCTCGACCCGCCGGGCGTCGGGGCGCGCGACCTCCGCGAATGTCTGCTGCTCCAGCTCAAGGATGCGGGACTCGAGCAGTCGGTGCCGTACCGTCTCGTGCGCGACTGCTTCGACGAGCTGATCAACCACCGCTGGAGCGAGATCTCCAAGCGCTTCGGCATTTCGCCGAGTGACGTGCAAAAGGCGGCGGACGAGATTCAAAAGCTCGATCCCAAGCCCGGCATCAAGTACAGCGACACCGGGGACAACTACATTATCCCCGATCTCATCGTCGAGAAGATCGACGGGAAGTATCACGTCTTCCTGAACGATGCGAATCTCCCCCGGCTCAAGCTGAGCAAGGCCTACCAGGAGATCGCGCGCGACAAGAAGAAGTTCGAGGGTGAGAACAAGGAGTTCATCTCGAACAAACTGAACTCGGCGAACTGGATGATTCAGGCCATCGAGCAGCGCCGGCAGACGATGCTCAAGGTCATGAACTTCATCGTCGATCGTCAGCGCGAGTTCTTCGAGAAGGGCGTGCAGTACCTCAAGCCGCTCACGTTACGTGAGGTGGCGGAAGTGATCAATATGCACGAGTCCACCGTGAGTCGCGTGACCAACGAGAAGTTCGTGCAGACGCCGCGTGGTGTGTTGCCGCTCAAGTTCTTTTTCTCCTCCGGACTCTCGACCACGGGCGGTGAGGATGTCTCGGCGCGTGGTATCAAGGCGCAGATCGAGAAGCTCGTGTCGGAGGAGGATCCGAAGCACCCCCTCACCGATCAGGCGATCGTGAACATCCTGAAGGAGAGCGGGGTTCAGATCGCGCGCCGCACCGTCGCCAACTATCGCGATCAGCTCGGCGTGCTCTCGGCCCGGATGAGAAAACGCGTGTGAGCGCGGACCGCGGGCCGGAGCTCGTCTCGACTCGTCCGGGACCGCGCTCGCCCATGGCGTCCTCGTCGGAGTCCCTCTCGGCGGCGCCCGATGTCAGCGTCCTCGTACCGGCGAAGGATGAAGCGGAGAACCTTCCGCTGTTCATGGAGCTCGCGGCGCAGGCATTCGCCGGCGGAGGGATCCGGTACGAAGTCATCGTCATCGACGACGGCTCCATCGATGGGTCGTGGAACGTGCTCGAGGAGCTGCGCGGGCGATTTCCTTTTCTGCGCGCGGTGCGCCATCGCATTCGTCGCGGCATCGCAGATGCCCTGCGCACCGGCTACCTGAACGCGCGTGGGCGGGTGCTCGTCTTCTATCCCGCCGATCTCCAGTACAAGCCGGAGGACATCCCGCGCCTTGTCGCTCCGATCCTCGCGGGCGACGTCGACATGGTCACCGGGTTCAAGCAGGGGCGCTACGAGAGGCGGTTCGTCTCACGCATCTACAACACCCTCAGTCGGAAGCTGTTCCGACTGCCGGTGAGCGACCTGAACTCCGTGAAGGCCTATCGCCGCGAGGTCATGGACGCGATCCCGATTCGCCCCGATTGGCATCGCTACATGATCGCGGTCGCGGCCTCGCACGGGTTCACGGTCACCGAGATTCCGGTGCCGCTGTACGCGCGACACGCGGGTCGCTCGAAGTTCGGGATCAGCCGCATTCCCATCGGCGTGCTCGACATGCTCGCCGTGTGGTTCGAGCTGCGCTTTGGGCAAAAACCGTTGCTGCTCTTCGGCGTGCTCGGTGCCATGCTCGCCGGTCTCGGCGTGCTCGCTGGAATCGCGCTCGTGCTGATCCGCATCATTGGTGGGTTCGGCTACCGTCCGCTGCTCGACCTCGTGATCCTCTGCGTGGTCGTGGGAACGGTCCTTTTCGTCGGGGGCCTGGTGGGGGAGATGATTGCGGCGCAGCGGGCGGAGCTGCGCGAGCTCCGCAGGCGGCTCGACGACGTCCAGCGTTAGTGACTCCGAAATACCGTCGCGCACTCTGGCGCATTTGCGGCACACGCATATACTGTTTCTCCCCTGGCCGATCGTAGTTAGGCTCGTCTCATGGAGGTAAAGTGTCGATTGTCGTTTCCGCGCGCCCGCTCGCCCGGCGGCGATACGCCAAGGCATCGAGCGTTTTCGTTCTTGGTGTGTGCGGGGCGTGCGGGGGAGGCGGCACCGAGCCCGAGCGCGTCGGCCCTCCCGCCGCTGTTGTCGTGTCGGCCGGGAACCAGCAGACGGGTCAGGCCGGAGCTCTGTTGACGGCGCCGATCGCGGCGAAGGTAACCGATGCCAGTGGCCGCGGGGTCGCCAACATGCCGGTCACCTTCACGGTGACGGCGGGCGAAGGCTCGATCGAACCCTCGACCAACCGCACCAACGGAGCCGGCATTGCGACGGTGAGCTGGCGCGTGGGCACGATCGCCGGCAGCCAGCAGCAAGTCGTGGCCACCGTCCTCGACACGCTGACGGGAACGCTCGTCGATACAGCGATTTTCGCTGCAAACGTTACGGCGGGGGTGCCGGCGACGGTTGCTCCGATAGGTGGCAATGGGGCGGTAATCGCGACTGGGCAGACAACGCCGGTGTCATTGCGCGCCGTCGTCCGTGACGCTTATGGGAACCTCGCTGGCGGCGCAACGGTCAACTGGACCCTCGTCGAAGGCCAGGCGACGCTCTCCGCGGCGACGTCTGCGACAAGTTCACAGGGCGAAGCAACGACCACCCTAACACCCGCGCCGTCCACTGGTGACATCCTCGTTCGCGCATCGGTCGCCGGGGTATCTTCGCCAGCCAGCTTTGTCGTTCGCATCAGCCGGCCGGCGACCGTTTTTCCCGCAGGTAGGAGCGAGTTTGTAATCGCCATCGGTCAGACGACTCCGCTCTCGCTGCGCGTCGTCGTACGCGATGACTTCGGGAATCCGTTCGCCGGAGCGACCGTTGACTGGACAGTCGTCCAGGGCCAGGCAACGCTGGCGACACCGGCATCCACATCCGACGCCCTCGGCGAAGCAACAAACACCGTGACACCCGCGCAGTCCACGGGGGACATCGTCGTTCGCGCGTCGATCGCCGGAGTGGCTTCGCAAGCAAGTTTTCTGATCCAGCCCCGTAGCGTGAGCGAGCGTGCGGTGCTCCTGCAATCGGGGGCATTCGGTATCGCGCGGACCTCCGGGGGCCAGCTAGTCGTGACGCTCTCCCACTCGGGACGGCTCGAGCGGGTCTCAACGACTGATCCCTCCAGCTCGACCGTAATGACCGTTGGCGGGAATCCCGTTGTTATCGCCGTGGACGCCGGGGGGCAGCTCGGATACGTGTCGAATAGCGCACGCGGCACTCTTCAGGTGATCGACATACCATCAATGACGCCGGTAGCCGAGGTCGATGTTCCGGGCGATGCCCACGCCCTCGCGTTGTCGCCTCGCGGGGACCGCGTCTATGTCACGAACACGGAGTTCTCTGTGTTTGCCGTGGACGTCGCTACGCGAGCCATCGTGCGGACGATCCCGACAGGCGCGGGCCCGTGGGGGATCGCTTTCTGGACTACCGCCACCGACTCGCTGATGTACGTGACAGCTCGCAATGGCGCTTCGATCACGGAAGTGGACATGCGAACGGGAAGTGTGGTGCGCACGATCGCCGTAACGGGCCGTCCTCACGGAATCTCGATCTCACCGGACGGCCGTACCCTCTACGTGGCTGATGATACTGGCGGCGAAATCCTCTTCGTGGACCGTGCCTCGGGCGCGACGACGCGTCGCATCACGGCAGCGGGTGCGTTTGGCATTGCGATCGCCCCCGACGGAAATACGCTCTACGTGACGACCAACCCCGGTTCGATCCTGGTCGTGGACGTGGCGTCGGCGACTATCACCAAGCGGTTCGAAACCGGGGGCCAGGCGCGCCAGATCCTTGTGATGCCGGATGGAAACACTGCACTGGCGGCGAACATGTCGGGCTGGGTCGATCTCGTGCGGCGGTAAAATCCGGGAGTGATCTAGCGGCCCGCCGAGGCTACGCGACGATAAACGGCGTCCCACCGGTCAACGATGCGTTCCCAGCTGAACGATTCGCGGAGCGCGCGTAATCCGGCGGCTCCCAGGCTGTCTGAGAGCGCGCGATCGGTCAGAACACGTGTCAGCGCATCAGCGAGAGCGCTCTCGTCACCCGGCGGCACGAGAAGCCCGGTGCGCTCGTGTTGTACGATGTCGGTGATCCCACCGATATCGCTCGCCACCACCGGGACGGAGTAGTTCATCGCCTCGAGCAGAACCACGCCGAGGCCCTCCGTGTCTTGCCGGGCGTCGAGCACTGAGGGCAGCGCGAAGGCGGCCGCGGACGCGTACGCCTGGCGCAGCTCGTCGTCGCTGACGCGTCCGCGAAACTGGACGTCGTCGCGAAGCCCGAGATCCCGTGCCAGCCGCTCCAGTCGCGTCCGCTCGGGACCGTCACCGATCACGACTAGTCGCGCCGGCGTTCGGCGCCGCACGCTGCCTAACGCGCGGATGAGGTGACTTACCCCCTTCCGTTCGATGAGTCTTCCCACGAACAGGATGGATTGGCCCGGGCCCGTGGCTTCGCGCACGGAGGTCGGAGGCGCGAGCTCGGCGGTGTACGGAATCACCTCGATGGGCACATCGGCAAACTTGCGAAGTTCGCGCGCGGTGTACGTCGAGATGGCGACGGCCTGCGCGGATGCCCTGGCAGCCCACCGAACGAGCCACCGAAGGAAAGACAGCCGGCTCTGCACCCACCGCAGCTCGATTCCGTAAAACGTCGTAACCATCGGAATGCGATGCGCGCGCCGCGCGGCCCATCCCAACAGCGCCATCGGCATGGGCCAATGAACGTGAACCATGTCGTAGCGCCGCGCGCGGGCGAGCTGTCGGGCGCGCCGCATCCCGCCGATGAGGAAGAAGAGCGGCATCACCGCGTACAGGGGCGAACGCCGCATGCGATCGGGCGCGGTCTCCTCGTGCGTGAGGCGCTCCCATCGGGCGGGGAAATACCGAAAGCGATGCACCGGGATGCCGCGGTGCTCGTGATCGCGCAGCCCACGATAGGAGGATGCGAGCACCTCGATGTCGTGGCCGCGCGCGCGCAACCGCACCAGCAGCTCGACGAGCCAGGGCGCGACGGGATCGTTCGCGTCGCGGGGGAACGCCGTGACGATGTGCAGGATGCGCATGCGGGGAAGATATCGCTTCCACGGGCATCACCCGAGTGGTATCTTTGCCGCCATGCATCGGGACCGCGCGACGCCGGGCTCCGCAACCGGCCGGTGGCTGCGGGCCGGTGCGCAGGTCGTGCTCATTGGGGGGGCTGTCCTCTTTCTGGCGAGAACCGCGAAGGACCACGCGGGGACGCTCACCTCGTGGCAGACCCCCATCGATTGGGCGACACTCGCCGCGGCATCCGTGCTCGTCATCGCGGCATTCGTGTTCATGGTGATGACGTGGGCCGCAAGCCTTCGATGGTGGCAGACGGCGCTGCCGTTCCTCTCGGCCCTTCGTATCTGGTCGCTCTCGAATCTCGCGCGCTTCATTCCTGGAGCGGTCTGGCAGTTCGCCGGACTGGCGGCGCTCGCGGCCGACGAGGGGATCTCTCCGCTCGCGGCGACGGGCGCCGTTCTCCTGCAACAGCTCGTGCTTCTGGGGACTGGCGTCGTCATCGCCGTGATGGTGGCGCCCGCCTGGATTGAGCCGATCGCCGGCGGCCTCTCTCCCGTCGTGACGGCGGGCATCGCCGTCGCTGCGCTGGTCGCGCTGACGGTCGCCATTCCACTCACGATGCCGACCCTCGGCACGATGCTCGGCCGCGTCATCAAGCGCGAGTTTGCCTGGCCGAGGCCGTCGCTCAAAGCGTTCGCCATGTACACGTCGTCGCTCGTTCTTCCGTGGCTCGCCTACGCCGTGGCGTTCTGGCTGTTCGCGCGCGCGGTCGTGGGGAGCGCTGCACCCTCGCTGGCGGTGAGCGGCGGCGCGTTCGTGGCGAGTTACGTGGCGGGGATCATTGCCGTATTCGCTCCCGCGGGACTCGCCGTGCGCGAGGCCGCATTGGTCGCCATGCTTTCGCCAGTGGTCGACGCGCGCACCGCGCTCGTCCTGGCCATCGGTTCGCGGATCTGGATGATCGCGCTCGAGATCGTGACGGCCATGGTCATCGTCATGGCGTACCGCGCGCGGCGAAGCGCGGCACGGGACGCGGCCTGATTCCTTCATTGGCGTGAAAGCGCGCACCCCGACTCGCCCCCCGCAGGCTGCATCCGCGGGCACTCCGCCGCGAACGGCGCGTGAGAGCGTGCCCGTGGCCGAACCGGCGCTGCCGTTCATGCGCGCCGCGATCGTTTGCGCGTTATGCACGCTCGCCCTCGGCTATAAAGCCTTGAGCGGGGGGTTTCTCGTCAGTCCAACCAGCGATCAGTACAGCACCGGCGTGCCCTATCGCCAGTTCGGCACCGAAGTGCTGCGAGCGACGGGCGAGTTCGCGCAGTGGAACCCGCTCATCCTCGGCGGCATTCCGTACGCGGCTGCCGGCGGAGCAGGGGACGTGTTCTATCCGACGTTCATTCTCCGCCTTCTGCTTCCGATCGATGTTGCCGTCACGTGGTCGTTCTTGCTCCACATCTTCCTGGCCGGGCTGTTCACGTTCGGGTTCGTGCGGGCGCTGGGGTTCGCGTTCTGGCCGGCACTCTTCGCTGGCGTTGCATACATGATGAGCGGGCAAGTCGCGTCCCTCGTATCGCCTGGGCACGACGGAAAGATCTATGTGAGCGCGCTCGCGCCACTTCTGTTGTGGATGATCGTGAGGGCGGTACGCGACGGTCGTGCGTGGGCGTGGGGAATGATCGCCCTCGTGACGGGGCTCGCGATACTCACCCCGCACAACCAGATGGTGTACTACCTCGCTCTGTTGTGCATTCCGTTCACGATCTGGATGGCGCTGCGAGGGGGCGAGGAGCGCCCGCCGACACCGGTGGCAACGCGAAGGATCCTCATTGCGGGCGCCGCCGCCGCGCTTGGCGTAGGTATCGCCGCGCTGCAGTTCTTTCCCTTTTACGCATATCTCGATTATGGAGCGCGCGGCGTCGCGCGCGGCTACGAATACGCGACCTCGTATTCGATGGCGCCCGAGGAAATGCTCCACTTCAACCTGCCGCAGTTCTCGGGAATCCTAGACGCGTCTTGGGGACGCAACTTCTTCAAGCTGCACAGCGAATACGTCGGCGCCGTCGTGCTCCTGGTGGCCGGGCTCGCATTCGGCGCGCCTGGTCGCCGCAAGGACCTGTGGTTCTGGGGAATCACCGGCCTCGTTGCGACGCTGGTGACGTTAGGCGGTCACACGCCGTTCTACAGGCTGTGGTATCTGCTTCCGATGATGAAGGTCGTTCGCGCACCGGCGATGATCTTCTATATCGCGCAGCTGGCGATCGCGATATTCGCCGCGATCGGTCTCGAGCGATTACTCGGCCAGGGCGTGAAGCGAGGATACCTGCTGGGCTGGATCGCATTCGCCGTCCTCATGCTCATTCTGGCGGGCGGGGGAGTGCTCACCTCCATCGCGCATGCCCTCGCGTCGCCGCAGCTCTACGGACGCGTCGAGGAGAACACGTCGGCCGTGATTGGGGGCGCGGCGCGATCGTTCCTGTTCGTGGCGCTGGCGGCCGGCGCGATCTGGGCGGGAGCGACGGGACGCATCTCGCGCATGGCGGTCGCCGCGGCGCTCGTAGCGCTTGCCGCAGCCGATCTCTGGACCATCGAGCGTCGGTACTTCCGCTTCTCCCCTCCGGCGAGCGTCGTCTATGCCAGTGACCCGACGATCGAGTATCTCCAGCGCCTGGAAGAACCTGGGCGTGTACTGATCCTGGGCGTCGCGGGCGGAGGAGGACCTGATCCTGTCTTGCACGGCGATGCCCACGTCATCCATGGCATCCGCGCGGTGACAGGCCACGTGGGAACCGAATTTCAGCGATGGGTCGAGCTCGTCGGTGACAAATCGCCCTACCCGGTTGTTCCCCCGCCGAACTTGTTCACACGAGAATTTCGCCGCCTAACGAACACGCGATTCTGGCTTACCAACGCCGAGCTTCCGCCGGAGCATCCGCAGTTGCCGGGGATGCGACTGATCCACCGGGTTGGGCCGGTACGCAACGCCTCGGGTAACGAAGTGTGGTTGTACGAGTTCGACGAGCGTAATCCGGCGGCGTGGGTCACGCCGATCTACACCGAGGCTCCGGCTGAGGCGATTCGCGCCACCGTCATGAACCCGGCGTTCGACGTCGGTCGCGCCGCACTGTTTGATTCCTCCGACGCGGTGCAGGGGCAAAGCGTGAGCAACGCACCCCGCGCGCTCGATCTCGCGGCGCGCGTGCAATACGTCTCGCCGCGTGAGATTCGCGTAGACCTCGCCGGTCCTGCGCCCGAGGGCTCGGCGCTCATCGTCTCGGAGAACTGGTATCCGGGGTGGCGGGCGACGGTCGACGGGCGACCCGCCTCGGTTGCACGTGCGGACTACACCTTCATGGGAATTCCGCTCACAGCGGGCGCGCGCCACGTCGAGCTGTCGTTCACCGATCCGGTATACGTACGAGGGCGGCTCATTACTCTGATCGCTCTCGCGCTGACGGCCGGGCTCATCATCGGCGGACTGGTGCTGGAGCGTCGCCGTCGTGGCTGAACGCGGTCTCGTCATCATCCCCACGTACAACGAACGGGACAACATCGCGCGGCTCATCGAGCAGGTGCTGGCGCGTGATGATCGCCTCGACGTGCTGGTGGTCGATGACGGATCACCCGATGGCACCGGGGCGATCGTCGATGCAATACAGGCTACGAATCCCACAGTCCACGTGATCCATCGTGAGCGAAAGCTCGGGCTGGGAACGGCGTACAGAGCAGGGTTCAAGTGGGCTCTCGCACGCGAATACCGCTTCGTCTTCGAGATGGATGCGGACTTCTCGCATGACCCGGCGCACCTGCCGCAGTTCCTGGAGGCGTTGCAGGGCGCCGATCTGGTCATCGGATCACGATACCGGAACAGCCGAGTCACGGTCGTGAACTGGCCGGTCGCACGACTGCTGCTGAGCTACCTCGCCAACGTGTACGCCCGCGTGGTCACTGGGCTCCGGCTCTTCGATTCGACGGCGGGCTTCAAGGCCTTTCGCCGAGAGGTGCTCGAGCAGATCGAGCTCGACGACGTGCGATCGAGCGGGTATGCCTTTCAGATCGAGATGAACTTCCGCGCCTGGAAGAAGGGCTTTCGCATCGTGGAGATCCCTATCGTCTTCGTCGATCGCACCGAAGGGGAGAGCAAGATGTCGAAGAAGATCGTTCGTGAAGCGGTGTGGATGGTGTGGCGACTGCGCTGGTGGTCGATTCGCGGCAAGGTCTGATGCGCGGACGGCGGTTCTACAAGATGAGTGGGTCGGGAAACGACTTCATCGTCTTCGACTCGCGCGACGGCGACACACAGCCGCTGGAATCTCCGGCAGTCATCCGCAGACTGTGTGACCGTCGGCAGGGAATCGGCGCCGACGGACTGGTCACGATGGAGCCGTCGCAGACCGCGGCCGTCCTCATGAAGTACTTCAACAGCGATGGATCGCGCGGAACGATGTGCGGGAACGCGGCGCTGTGCGTGACGCGCCTCGCGGCGCAGCTTGGCCTTGGCGGGAAGGACGCGATGACGATCGAGAGCGACGATGGGCAGATTGCATCGCGTCTCATTGGAGACCGCCCCGAGATCGATCTCCAGCCCGTTCGGGGGATTCGGACCGAGGTGCCGGCGACACTCGAGGCGGGCGAGGAGGGGATGGGCTACGCGATCGCCGGGGTCCCGCACGTCGTCGTGCTGTGCGCGGACATCGCGGCGGTCGATGTTGCGAGGCGTGGCGCCGAGCTCAGGAGCGCGCACTGGACCGGATCCGAGGGCGCGAACGTGAACTTCGTGGCGAAGGTGAGTGCCGGCTGGGCCATGCGGACCTTCGAGCGTGGCGTCGAGGGAGAGACGTTGGCTTGCGGGACGGGCGCCGTCGCGAGCTCCGCAGTCCTGCGCGCATGGGGTCTCACGGGCTCTCAGACGGCGGTACGGACACGATCGGGGTGCATGCTGGAGGTCGGGCTGCGAGACGAAGATGGGCGCGTTCTGCCCCGTTTACGCGGGGAAGGGCGTTTGGTCTTTGAAGGCGTGGTGGGAGAGGTCTAGGAGTTCTGCACATTATTCCACGGGTGGAAGTTTACATAACATATCTTATACGCAGCACCGTTCGGTACGCGAAAGCGCGGCTCAAGGTCGCCCCCGTGGTGCTTTACGCCCGCCCCGCTGGCTCGACGACCAGCTCTCCGAGACGCACCCGCGCTTCCGCGGCCTGCGATCCCTCCGCCTCGGCCAGCCGCCGCCAAATCGCGATCGCCTCGCTCTCGTTACCGGCAGCCATGTACGCGCGCGCCGCACTCGCCAGATAGGTATCCCGTTCGTCCTCGAGCCGCGTGAGCTCCGCCGCACGGCGATAATGCGTGGCGGCGTCCGCGAATTTGCCTGCCCCCTCGTGGCCGGCCGCGATGCCGTTCTCCGCGAGCGCCTTGAGCTGCTTGTCGTCCGCCGAGCTCCCGAGCTTCTCCAAGAGCTCGATTCCGCGGTCGAATTGGCCCTGGCCGTAGTAGATCGTGGCGAGCTCGAGCGAGGCCTGCGACGCCGCATTCGTCCCCTCGTAGCGAACCACGAGCCGCTCGAGATCCGACTGGGCGAGCGCCAGATTCCCCGACTGAATCGTCTGTGCGGCGTTCAGGAGGTCAATCGAAGCATTTCGCTCGCGCGCCACCCGAGACTGGCGCCAGAGCCATGCGCCCACGCCGAGGGCGACGATGACGACGCCGGCGATGGCAATGCGGCGCATGTTGGACTGCACCCAGAGAAAGAAGGTGTCGGCGCGGTCGTCGAGCTGTGGGCGGGTGGTGGGAGCGGCGGTCTTGGTCATGACTCGGGGTGGTTGTATGCCCTGCTGGCGGGCTGCGGAGAAGTGCCCCTGGGGTGACTCGAACACCCGGCCAACGGTTTAGGAAACCGCTGCTCTATCCACCTGAGCTACAGGGGCTGATCGTGTTGTGCTCAACAAACATAAATCGATTCATCCGGTGGTAACAGTCGCGGGGTGTCGCGTTCTGCTGATGTGAGTGCAGAGGTGAGTGAGTGTGACATAACTGGCGCGCTCCATGGATTCACAGAGGTGGGACCCACCCCTGAAGGCCGTTGTGACATAACTGGCCCCCGACCCAGCTGCAATCGCGCCGGGCTCTTCTCAATACCTGACCAGCCGCTCCACCCGCCGCCCGCCCAGGCGCGCCCGGCCTTGCAAGAACGTCAGCTCGACGAGAAACGAGCATCCGTGAACGCCGGCGCCTAACGCCTCCACCAGCGAGCACGCCGCGGCCGCAGTGCCGCCGGTCGCCAGCACGTCATCGACGACCAGGACGCGCTCCCCTGCCCCGAGGGCATCGCGGTGACACTCGAGGGCATCGACACCGTACTCGAGCGCATACTCGACCCGCTGTACCACGTGTGGGAGCTTCCCCGGTTTCCGGAACGGGACGAACCCCGCTCCCAACGCCTGCGCGACCGGTGCGCCGAGAATGAACCCGCGGCTCTCGATGGCGACGACGTGTGTGATGCCATCGTCCGCGAACGGCGCAGCCAGGGCGTCGGTCGCCTCGCGGAACAGCGCGGCGTCGAGGAGCACTGGCGTGATGTCCTTGAACACGATGCCCGCCTTGGGGAAGTCGGGCACGTCCCGGATCGCGGCCGCCACGCGCGTAGCGATGTCCTGCGCCGCGCTCATCGGATGATCGTGAAAGGGTGAGGGAGCTTCTCGCTTCCCGCGCGCTCCTCCTCGCGAACCTCATCGACGCGCGCACCCGGCGGTCCTGCTCGGAGCGCCACAATGAGCTCGCGCAGCGACGCCTCGTTGCCGGAGACTTCCAGCTCGACCGTCCCGTCGGGACGATTGCGCACCCAGCCGGCGACACCCCGGCGGCGCGCGGCTTCGCGTACGAACCACCGGAACCCAACACCCTGCACGCGCCCTGCGATCTCGAGGCGCAGGCGCATTCGCTATCCGTGGGCGCGGTACAGGAGAGCGGCGAGCACCGACGCGAGCAACGCCTCATCAGTGGTTGCCGCGGAAGCGCCGGGAACGACCAGATCACCCGACCGGATGCGCGCCGCGATGCGGTCGAGTGCGTCGGCGATCGCGTCGGCTCCACCGGTTGGCACCTCGCCGCCCGGAAGCGCCCATGGCTCGACTTCCTTCAGGGCCTCGAGCGACTGCGGCACCGGCGGCGCATCGAGCGCGGTACTACGCTCTTCGGCGGGATCCCAGCCGAACGGATCCTCGTCCTGACCCGTGGCCGTCGCCTCCTGCGTCTCCGGGGCTGGAGAGTCCAGCCACGCGATTCCCGTCGCTGTCTGCGTCGGCGCCGGCACAGCAGGCGCATCGGGATCGATCCACGTCACCCCTGTTTCGTCCGGTGTCTGCGAAGGTTCCGCCGCTTCGTTAGGCTCGTCGAACCATGACGGCTCCGGAGCGGCCGGCGACACTGGCGGAGCAGGTGGACGGGCCACGGGCGCGTGATGCTGCGCAGGCGGCGGAGCTGGAGGCGTTGGACGCTTGACCCACGGTGGCGAAAACGGCGGCAGCGTCGGCCGTTCGGCTCGAGGCTTCGGCGACAGCGCACCGCCACGCGGAGGTCCAGCGAAAGGTGGTGGCGCCGCGCGCGGCGGCCGTGGAGGCTGCTCGTGGTTGTTGGGCATGGGCAGATCAGGGCGAATATACGACGAGGGATACGAGCTGGCAGCGTGTCACCGGTCTGAATCCCACCCGTGGCGTCCGATCAGGGGAACGAAGCGGGCCGGCGCGATGGCGCGACGCTCCAGCGTCTCGCCACGACGGATGACGAGTGTGAGCACCTGGGCGTCTCGCTCGCCAAGCGGTGCGAGCAGTCGTCCGCCTTCGGCCAACTGCCGAAGCAACGGGTCAGGGACCTCCGGTGACCCCGCCGTCACGAGGATCGCGTCGTACGGGGCGTACTCGCGCCACCCCAGAGTGCCGTCCCCTGCAAGGAGCGACACGTTGAGCGCTCCGGCACCACGGATGGCGACGCGCGCCGATTCGAGCAGCGGAGCGACGCGCTCGATCGAGAATACCTGGGCGGCCAGATGCGACAGCAGCACGGTCTGATACCCCGACCCGGTGCCGATCTCGAGCACGCGCTCCGTTCCCTTGAGCTGCAATAACTCCAGATACCTCGCGTGCGTGCTCGGCTGCGAAATCGTCTGGCCGTTCCCAATCGGGAGTGCGTTGTCCTCGTACGCCCGGTGTCGGATGCCGGACGGAACGAAGAGGTGGCGCGGCGTGAGATCGAACGCGCGAAGCACGGCGAGGTCGGAGATGCCGCGCTCTCGCAGCAGCTCCACCAGACGCCGCCTCGGCCCGCTATACTCGGGAACTACAGGTCCCGCCACCAATCGTGCTGCGCCTCGAGCAGCTGGTAGTTGGTGAGGTCGAGGTGCAGCGGAGTGACGGAGATGTACCCTTCCTGGATCGCCCGAAAATCGGAGTCCTCCCTGCCCGACCAGGCGGCCGAGCCGCCGCCGATCCAGTAGATCTCGCGGCCCCAGGGATCCTTCATCCGCATGAGCGAGTCCGAATACACGCGGCGGCCGAGCGCCGTGACGCGTACGCCGCGAATCTCGTCCCCGCGCAGCGGTGGGAGGTTGATGTTGAGCAGCGTGTCGCGCGGAAAGCTCGGCAGCTGGACGACGTGCGCCAGGAGTCTCGACAGAATCTCCACCTGCTCCGACAGAAGCGCAGGATCGGCGCGGAGATCTCCGCCCGCGAAGGAGATCGCGATCGAGGGAATGCCGAGCGAGAGCCCTTCCATTGCGGCCGCGACGGTGCCGGAGTACAAGACGTCCTCGCCCATGTTCTGGCCGTGATTGATCCCGCTCAGCACGAAGTCCGGACGGCCGTCCATCAGCGCTTCCACGGCGAGCATGACGCAATCGGTTGGCGTGCCGTCGACCTGCCACCGGCGCTCGCCACGATGAATCGGGCGTATGGGATGGTGCAGCGTCAGCGAGTGGCTCGTGGCGCTCTGCTCGCGATCCGGTGCGACGACGGTGATGTCGCCGAGCGGCGCTGCCGCGCGCACGAGACAATCCAGGCCGTGAGCGAGGATGCCGTCGTCGTTCGTGCAGAGGAGTCGCATCAGCTCACTGCTCGGCGATGCGCCCATGACGATGTTCCCAGATCGTGCGGAGAATGCGCGCCGAGTCGCTCAGACTTCTGAAGTGACTCGGGGCGCCATAGACCGTCGGGATGCGCACGTTGCACACGCGAAAGCCGGCGCGAGCGGCACGAATGAGAAAGTCGGTCTCGAACTCGTATCGATCGCCCCGCGCGTGCACGCGCTCGAGCACCGAGCGGCGCATAGCTCGGAACCCCGACTGCGTGTCCTCGAGATGAACCCCCGCCACGCGCCCGATGGCGAGGCTCGCCATCGCGTTGGTCATCCGGCGCCGGAGTGGCATCGGAGACCCGGCCCGCGCTCGCTGGCCGATCGCCACGTCATGCTCGGTGAGTGCGGCGACAAGCATCGGAGCGTACGCCGGGTCGTGCTGTCCGTCGGCGTCGACGGTGAGCACCACATCATCGCCAAGTTGAAGCGCGCGCTCGAAGCCCGCGCGCAGTGCGGCGCCCTTCCCCCGATTGCGTCCGAGCCGGATCGTGCAGTCGGCCAGACGTTCAGCGACGGATGAGGTTGCGTCTTCGGAGCCATCGTCGACGACCATGACGCGAACGGACGGAAGTGCCTCGCGGAGGGGATGCACGACCGACTCGAGCGTGTGCATCGCCTGAAACGCGGGGATCACGCAGGTCACCCGGGATCGCACGCGCTACCGCTCTCCGCCGTCGAGGACCTCGAGAATCTCGCGGAGCTCCCGCTCGACGGCCGCGATCGTCTGGAGCTCGAGCGCCGCCCGGGCGACGCCGCGAATCTCACCCTTCCGCCGGTGCTCATCGACCTTCTGGCGTGCTCCCTCGATCGTGTACTTCTCCGTGTACAGCAGGTGCTTCACGAGCTGAATGAGCTCCACCTCACGACGCTGGTAAACGCGATTTCCCGAGCGATTCTTGGCAGGACTCAGGAAGCGGAACTGGCTCTCCCAGTACCGCAGCACGTGCGGCTTCAGATCGGTGAGCTCGCACACTTCGCCGATCGAATAGAACTCCTGAACGGGCTCGGATGACGTCGTGCGAGGAGCCATCAGTCTCGCTCCGCGCGCAGCTCGCGCGTCATGAGCTCGCCGATCGCGCGGCGAGGGTCGTGTCCCTCGAAGAGGATCCGATACACCGCGTTCACGATGGGCATGTCGATTTCCTCCCTCGTGGCAAGCGCGTGTGCGCTCTGAGTGGTATACACACCTTCCGCAACGGTCTCGCGCGCTGCGAGCGATTCATCGAGCCGCTTTCCCTGACCGATCTCCAGCCCGAGCTGCCGGTTTCTGCTGAGCGCTCCCGTGCACGTGAGCACGAGATCGCCGATTCCGGCGAGTCCGGCGAAGGTCAACGCATCGGCCCCAAGGGTCACGCCGAGCCGCGTCATCTCGGCCAGCCCTCGAGTGATCAGCGCGGCGCGTGGATTGTAGCCCAGCCCCAGCCCTTCGGCGATGCCGGTCGCGATCGCCATCACGTTCTTCAGTGAGCCTCCAAGCTCGACGCCGATCACGTCGTGGTGCGTGTAGACGCGAAACGCGTCGCTGCTGAGCGCCTGCTGTACGCGCATCGATGCATGGGAATCGCGTGAGGCGGCGACGACGGCCGTCGGCTGCCGCTGCACCACTTCACGCGCGAAGCTCGGTCCGGAGAGCCCAACCACCGATCGGTTGGGGACCTCGGCCATCATCACATCGGTCATGAGCGCCAGCGTCTCACGCTCGATGCCCTTGCTGGCAACGACCACGGTCGACGCGGGCGCGATCCCCGCTGCGCTCTGCCGCGCGATAGGGCGAAGGACGTGCGAAGGCGGCACGAAGAGGATGAGGTCGGCGTCGCGCACCGCGGTCGTGACGTCACCAGTCGCGCGCACGCGGCCGTCCAGTCGCGCACCGGCGAGAAATCGTACGTTCTCGTGGCGCGCATTGATCGACTCCACGACGTCCGGCTCGCGTGCCCAGAGCGAGACCTCCTGGCCGTTCCTCGCGAGCAGATCGGCGAGCGCCGTCCCCCAGGCGCCGGCTCCGACGACGGCCGTGCGCATCACCCGGTACTCTTCTTCCCGAACCGGGGCTCCTCCCCGCGCCGGAGTCGTCCGATGTTGGCGCGGTGCGTCCAGAACACAAACGCGGCCACGATCGCGCTCACGACGAACAGCGGCGATTGAACACCGTCTCGCAACGCGATCACGACGGGGAGTGCAGTCGCCGCGCTGAGCGAGCCCAATGAGACGTAGCCCCACACGAGGAGCACGACGATGAACACGCCGAGCGCAAGCGCGGAGGGAGTCGGCGCGAGCGAGAGGAACGCTCCCGCCGCGGTGGCCACGCCCTTCCCACCGCCTCGCCAGAGCAGGAATGCCGAGCGGACGTGGCCGGCAATGGCCGCCACCGCGTAGGCAATCGCCCACAGGTCGGGGCGCGCTGCATCGGTACACTGGGGAAAGAGCAGTACCGGGATCGCGCCCTTCAGTGCATCGACGAGTAGCACGACGATCGCCACGCGAGCGCCCAGCACGCGGTAGACGTTGGTCGCGCCGAGGTTTCCCGACCCATGCTCTCGCAGGTCGATCCCGCGCGTGAGCTTGCCGGCGAGGTATGCCGCGGGAATCGACCCGATGACGTACGAAAGCAGGACGAGAACGAGCGGATGCGTCACGCGGCTTTTCTCCGCAGGAGGATCCGCAGCGGCGTGCCCGTGAAGCCCCACGCCTCCCGAAACCCGTTATGCAGATAGCGGACGTAATGCTCTTCGACGAGCTCGGGATGGTTGCCGAAGACCGCGAATGTGGGAGGTCGCACCTCGACTTGCGTCGCATAGAGCAGCTTCACCTCGCGCCCGGCCGCCTGCGGCGGTTGCCGCCGCGCGATGAGCTGCTCGAGCCGCTCATTCACCTCCGACGTCGTGATGCGCTTCTGGCGCTCCCGATCGACGGCGAGGATCATCTCCAGGACTTTCTGCACGCGTTGCCCCGTTTTCGCCGACGTGAAGAGAAATGGGACGAATCTCAGATACGGCGCCTTCTCGATCGCTTCCTTCTGGAAGTGTGCGGAGGTCTTGTCCTCCTTTTCCTTGAGATCCCACTTGTTGACGACGATGACGAGGCCGCGGCCCGCCTCCCACGCCAGCGTGGCGATCTTGAGATCCTGGTTATGCAATCCATCGACGGCGTCGATCAGCAGGACGCAGATGTCCGCGCGCTCGATCGCGCGCCGCGTGCGGAGCGCTGAATAGAACTCGATCCCCTCTTCGACCTTCGATTGTCGCCTGAGGCCGGCCGTATCGATGAACACGATCTCGCGACCGTGATACATGAGCGGGCTGTCGATCGCATCCCGCGTCGTTCCCGCGACCTCGGAGACGACCAGCCGCTGTTCTCCCAGCAGGCGGTTCACGAACGAGGACTTGCCGACGTTCGGCCGTCCGATGACGGCGACGTGCAGCGCCGTGCTCTCTGCGGTAACGGCGGGCGGAAATTGCTGGACGATGCGGTCGAGCAGGTCACCCGAGCCTTTGCCGTTTACCGCCGAGACCGGAAGCGGATCACCGGCGCCCAGCGCGTAGAACTCGTAGTGGTCGGTCGCGCGCGGATCGTCGACCTTGTTGGCCACGAGCAGCCACGGCTTCCGCGCGTCGCGAAGAATCTCGACGACCCGTGAGTCGTGCGGGTGCAGCCCAGCCTTCGCGTCGACGACGAGGAGCACGAGATCGGCCTCGGCAACTCCCTGCAACACCTGCCGGCGAATCTCGACGTCCATCGCGACCGACCGATCATCGGTCAATCCTCCTGTGTCCACCAGCCAGAAGGATCTTCCGTTCCATTCCGCACGTCCGAAGTGGCGGTCGCGCGTGGTCCCCGCTTCGTCGCTCACGATCGCCGCGTTCGCGCCCACGACCCGATTGAAAAGCGCCGACTTGCCCACGTTCGGCCGGCCGACGAGAACGACGACGGGAATGTTCACGGCGTGTCGGTAAGCGCTGGCGTGGCACGCATCCGTTCGAACACCTCCGGCAGCACGTCAAGAAAGTCGTACGACGGGTAGATGGGCATGGGAACGTCGGCGCGCACACCCGTGAGCAAGGCATCGTCGAGGAAGAGCCCATCCTCGTTGATCGACTCCGCGGGGATGAGCGCGACATCGACGTCGCCGCGATCGTGCAGCACCCGTCGGACGTCCGCACCAGGGAGAAGACCCGCCACCGTGGTCGTTGGCCCGAACAGGGAGTTCTCGACGGTGATCATCTCGAACTCGGCTCCGGTCGCGCCGCGAAGCTGCTCGAGCACCTCCGGCATGTAGGTGTTGCCGAGTGAGGTTCCTGTCACGACGGCGATGCGAATACCATCCAGCCGCGGAAGCGACATCAAGCCCTCGCGCACCGTCTGCATGAGCTTCGTGACTGCGCCGACCCCGTTCTCGATCTGCGCGAACTCACCGTAGTGCGCAGGCTCCGGGAGACGACGGCCGGCGAGAATGTAGAGCTCGTCGGATCCAAATACCCACGCGGTGCCCCGCTCACCCTGCCCGCGCTCTGCCCAACGCTCCGCGATGTCGACGAGCTCGGATGCGGCCGCCGCGTCCATCGTGCGGCCCGTGTAGAGATGCGAGAACTGCGTCAGCCCAACGGGGACGATCGCGGCCGAGAGGCAGGCATCGCCGAACGCCCAAAGATCGGTGAGCGATTCCTCGAGCACCGCCCCGTCGTTGAGCCCGGGAACGACGACCATCTGGGCGTGGAACCGAATGCCGCCCTGCGCCAGCGTGCGAAGCTGCGCGAGGATGTCCGGGACGCGCGGGTTGTTGAGCAGCAGTTTGCGCGCTTCCCAATTCGTCGCGTGCACCGAGACGTAGAGCGGCGAGAGACGGTACTCCAGGATTCGCCTGACGTCGCGATCGCGAAGGTTCGAGAGCGTCGCGAAGTTTCCGTACGCGAAGGAGAGACGGTAGTCGTCATCGCGGATGTAGAGATTCCGCCGCAGGCCAGGGGGTAGCCCTTCGACGAAGCAGAACTCGCAGCGGTTCGCGCACCGGCGAACGCTCGGCGGCTCGAGCTCCACGCCCATCGGCGCACCCTCGGAGCGCTCGATCTCGTAGATGACCGCCTCGCCGTTCGGGAGCCTCGCATCGATGACGAGCTCCTCATCGGCGCCAAGGAACTCCCAGTCGAGAAAATCGTTGAGCGCGCGTCCATTGACGGTGAGCAGCTCGGTGCCCGGCTCGAGACCGATTTCCTCCGCGATGCTCCCCGGGTGTATGCGACTGACGCGAACCATTGATCTCCCAATGCGACCGGGGAAGGCCGGCATGTGCAGGACCTTCCCCGGCAACTTCAGCGAATGCAGATAAAGGAACTTAGGAGATCAGCGGATCGAAAGCAATCGCTGGTGCGCGGTTAGCGCACCTCACCTACCTCAGAACGGTGTGTAGCGGAACGCAACGATTCCGGTCTGATTCACCTCCACAGCGAATGGGGCGCTCTTCTTGGGCTCCACGGGGCCAACCGTGACCTCTTTCGCGACCACCGGCGTTCCCTGGTTATCCAGGAACTCGAACTTCACCGTGTACGTGGCGGGCCTGGTCGACGCGTTCTCGATCGTTCCGCGCAGCGTGTGCTTCGGCCCGTCGTGCGTAAAGTGCGTGAACGCCACCCTCGAGTTGATTGCGTTCTTACGCTCGACGTTCTTCACGGCCGTGTCGTACATCGCGCGCTCGAGCGCCAGGTTCTTTGCGGCCTTGGCGATGTCCCCCCGCCCCTTGTACGCGATCGCGAGGAGCTGCCACACGTCCTGGTTGTTCGGATCGACCTCGGCCAGCCGCTTCGCCACGGGGAGCATCTTGTCCCATGCCTGCTGCGACCAGTACGTGTTCGCGAGGTTGAACAGCGCATCCCGGTAGTACGGGTTCCGCTCGAGCACGGCCTCGAAGAGCTTGGCGGCCGCATCGAACCGGCTTGCGTTGAACGCGTTCGTGCCGCTTTCGAGTAGCTGGACCTCCGTGTACTTCGAGGGGTCTGCGAGCATCTCGCTGAAGACGATCGCCACTGCTGCCGTGTCGCCGAGCACCGCGAGCATGCGTCCCATTCTCGCCTGCGCGCTCGTACGCTGTTCATCACCCGGATAGGCATCGATGAACGCCTTGAACGCGTCCGCCGCCGCCTTGGCCGACGCTTTCTGTGCAGCCCCGGTGTCCGCATCCGCCTTCGTCGAAAGAAGGAGGGCGTAGTTGTACATCACCTGGTTGCGGATCTGCCCCGTTCCCTCGTCCTTCGCCGCCGCTTCCGCGCTGATCATGTCGAGCGTCCGCTTGTTCGCGGCGATCGCGCCCGGGAGATCATTGCGCTTTTGCGCGATGATCGCGGTGAAGTACGACGTATGCGGCGATCCCTGGTAGAGAATGTCCGCACGCTTGATGAGCGTCTCGGCGCTGTCGAGCTGATCGTTGTTGATGAGCTCGGCCGCCGAGTTCGCCAGCGGCTCCCACGCGGGACGGCGGTAACCCTCCGTCTCGGAGACGCACTCCGGAGACGCGCGCTCTACGATATCGAACGCCGAGTCGGCGGCAACGAGCAGGTCGAGCGGGGCCGCGGCGTCCGTCGTGAACCCGATATCACCACGCCTGACGACGGCGGACTGGCCGGGGCGCGCGAGCAGCCACGTGTAGGCCTGTCCCAGAATCATGTTGTAGCCGACGTCGTTCTGCCCGCGAATCTTCGCGCCATTCTTGTCCAGCTCCTTGATCGCGTCCGTCGCGGACTTCATCGGGTCACCAATCCCGGCGATGGCGCGCGCCATGGCGTTCTTGGCGGTCTTGAGCTGTCCTGGCTTGTCGGTTTCTACCTTGCAGGTGGCCGCGGCTTGCTGGGCACGCGCATCCGCGATGCTCACCGTGAGCGCAGCGAGCGCGGCGAGCGGTGCCGCTGTGAGCCTGACGATCATCTCGATCTCCTGATTGTTGACGCTAAGTGCGCGCGCCTACCGAGCGCCCGCCACGTGGAATACCCGGTCAGCCGCGACCCGTTCCGCAGCTTCGCGAGCCGCCGACACAGCTTCCCGCAACGTGATTCCGGTCACTTCCGCCAGCCTTGCGACATCGTCGTACTCCGGCTTGACCCGACGTGCTCCGTCGGGCAACGCCACGATCTTCATGCGGACCGCATGTCCCCTGACGTCGACCGAGCGCATCTCGCGCGGGAGCGCGTGGCGCTGGACGCGCGAGCGACGCACTCCAATCGTCGTCGTCTCCGCGAAGAGCGCGCGCTCGAGCGCCGGCGCGTGATCCGGCCGTGCAAGGACCTCGATGCGCGCTCCCGGCCGCCCCTTCTTCATGAGCGACGGCAGAAGGACCACATCGAGCGCGCCCGCAGCACGCAACGCGTCGGCCGCGCCGGCGAGATACTCGGGCTCCATGTCGTCCACGTCGGCGGCCAGAAGCATGAGCTCCTCGACACCCTCGCCGTCGGTCCAGACGGCCTCCGCTAGAATCACTCGTAAGGCGTTGGGCCGGTCGGGGAGATCCCGCGTGCCAGCGCCGTAGCCCGAACGCACCGGAACATAGGATTCGGGCGGCGCCCCTCGTGCCAATACACGCACGAGCGCCGCACCCGTTGGCGTGACGAGTTCTCCCGAGCCCTCCGGGCCTGAGCGTACCGGCAGCCCCTCGAGTAGACGCAGCGTGGCCGGCGCGGGCACCGGCAACACGCCATGCGCGGCTCGGACGGTTCCATCGCCCAAAGAGATCGGGCCGCAGTAGATCTCGCTCACGCCGAGCAGCTCGAAGCCCCATATGGAGCCGACGACATCGAGGATCGCGTCGACGGCTCCGACTTCGTGCAAATGCACGCGCTCGACAGACACCCCGTGAATACTGCCTTCGATCTCGGCGATCGCAGTGAACGCCTCATCGGCACGCTGCTTCACGACGTCGGGCGCATCGCTACGCTGCACGATCTCGCGAATGTGTCGCAGATGACGGCCGTGCGGCTGCGGCGGGATGTCGAAGTCGACCTTGGCGCAGTCGATTCCAGCGCGACGCATGCGCTCGACGCGCACCGACACCCCTTCCAGTCCGAGTCGTGAGGGAAGGGCTCGCAGCCAGTCCTGGTCGAGACCCAGGTCCACGAGCGCTCCGAGCGTCATGTCCCCGGCGATGCCGCTAAAGGGGTCCAGGATCGCGATTACCATGGCCTTCCAAGATACACGCCCGCGCACGCCTCGTCAGGAGCGGTACGACGCGCCAGATCCCGTGTTGAAGAGGACGATGTCGGCGTCCCGGGGGAGGCGGCCATCCTCCACGAGCGCGCGGCACACCGCGAGCGCACACCCCCCTTCCGGACTCGCGTCGATCCCCGCGAGCCGCGTCAACTCCTCGGTCGCGGCGCGGATCTCTGTCTCCCCTGCGGCGACGGCGTCGCCGTGGCTCTGGTGCAGCGCCCGCAGGATGAGACGGTCCCCGAGCGGCGCCGGTACGCGAAGGCCACTCGCATGTGTCTGAGGATTCTCCCAAGGGGAAGCGCAGGCGGCTCCCTCCGCGAATGCACGGACGATCGGAGCACAGCCCGCCGCCTGCGCCGTGATCATGCGCGGCATCGGCGTCGCAGTATCGATCCACCCCGCCGCCACGAGCTCTCGGAACGCCTTCCACATCCCGATCAGGCCTGTCCCCCCGCCGGTGGGATAGATGATCGCATCGGGCAATCGCCACCCGAGTTGCTCGGCGATCTCGAGCCCCATCGTCTTCTTGCCCTCGATGCGATACGGCTCCCTGAGCGTCGACACGTCGAACCAGCGGTGTTGCGTCGCGAACTCACGAGCGGCCTTCCCCGCGTCCCCGATGTGTCCCTCGACCGTCACGAGCTCGGCGCCGAATGCTCGAATCGCGGCGAGGATCGCGGGAGGCGTGTCGGCCGGCGCGTATGCGCGCACGCGCATGCTCGCGGCCGCGCCATACGCCGCCAGGGCTGCTCCGGCGTTCCCTGCCGTCGGCACGACCAATCCCGGCACGCCAAGTGTACGAGCGCGCGTGACCGCCGCGCTCATCCCGCGCGCCTTGAACGAACCGGTGGGATTGAGACCCTCCTCTTTCACCCAGAGTCTACGGACGCCGAGTGCGCGCGCCAGCGATGGCACCGCGATCAGGGGCGTCGCCCCTTCGCCGAGGGCGACTGGATCCTCGTCAGGCAGCAGCGGGAGCCAGGCTGCGTAGCGCCACATGTCCCACCGATCGAGGAGTTCGCTGCGATCGACCGGAAGCCGCGCGTAGCGGACGAGGTAGGGTTGTCGGCACTGTGTGCAGAGCTGTGCGAGCTCGTCACCACGTGCGGTGGCGCCGCACGACGAGCACTCGAGCGACCAGTGCGTCACGCGGCGGGGTCGGAGCGCTTGGGCATCGGCGTGTCGTCCTCGTCGTCGGGAGCGATCGACGTCGTCACGGCACCAGGCTCGCTAGGCGTGTCGGCGAAGGGCGACGCCGCACGGAGCGCATCGAGAATGCGCTGCGCGGCCGCAGGGGAGAACCCAGGCAAGGCGGCAATCTGTTCGACGCTGGCCTCGCGCACGCCCTGCACGCTGCCAAAGGAGCGCAGTAGCGCGCTTCGCTTCGACGGGCCGATTCCGGGTATCCGGAGCAGCTCCGACGTGACGGTGCGCATCGCTCGGCGCTTGCGGTTGTACGTCACGGCGAAGCGGTGGGCCTCGTCCCGCGCCTGCTGCAACAGCCTGAGCGCGGGTGAGCGCCGTGCGAGTCGCAGCGGCTCGCTTCGTCCGACGAGGAAGATCTCCTCGTCCCGCTTCGCGAGACTGATCGTCGGAAGGGACTGAAGACCGAGCTCATCGAGAGCGGCGCGCGCGGCGGCGAGCTGGCCCTTCCCGCCGTCGATCACGACGAGATCGGGAAGCGGCTTTTTCTCCTCGAGCCGTCGCTGGAAATACCGAGTGACCACCTCGCGCATTGACGCGAAGTCATCGGTGCCCTCCACCGTCTTGAGGCGGAACTTCCGATATTCCGCGCGCCTTGCCCTCGCGTTCTCGAACCAGACCATCGAGCCAACGGTATCCGTCCCCTGCGCCGTCGAGATGTCGAAGCACACGAGTGCGCGCGGCAGACGCTCGAGCCCCACTTCGCGCGCGAGCTCGTAGACGGGGTTCGTCGCCCGCTCCTCGGTCTCGAGCGACGTGAGCTTCAGCTCCTCGAGCAAATGCCGCGCGTTCTGTTCGGCGAGATCGACGAGCTCGCGGCGCGGTCCCCGCTGAGGAATGTGAATCGACGTTGGACGCAACGACTCCTGCATCAGCTCGCGGTCCTCGAACTCGAAGGGCACGAGCACCTCCGGAGCACGCTCGCGTGACGCGAGGTAACTCCCGGCGAGATACGCGGCCAGCAGGGCCGCGTCAGGCTCGCCCTCGATGTGATCGACGAACGTGTGATCGCGGGCGAGAAGCTTCCCGTCACGAACGCGGAGAATGGCGACGCAGGCATCCTCTCCGTCGCGGGCAAAGCCGATGACGTCTCGATCGCCCCCCGCGACGCGCAGCACGACCTTCGGCTCCTCCATGCGCTCGAGGTGCACGAGCACATCGCGAAGCTCGGCCGCACGCTCGAAGTCGAGATGCGCAGAAGCGTCGTCCATGCGCTCGCGCACCCGGCGCGTCACTTCGTCCGACCGCCCTTCCAGAAAGAGCACGACCTCGTCGATCATCGTGCGGTACTCCTCGCGCGTCTGCAGCAGCACGCACGGCGCCTTGCACCGCTTGATGAAGAAGTCGAGACACGGACGCTCCGGCATCTCCGTCGGCATGTCATAATTGCACGACCGCACCGTGAAAATACGCTTCACCACGTTCAGCGCGCGGCGCATCGCTCCGACGTCCGTGTACGGACCGAAGTACCGGGCGCCGTCGTTCACGACGCGACGCGTAACGAAGACGCGCGGAAAGACTTCCCGGACGGTGACCTTGATGTACGGATACGACTTGTCGTCCCGGAGCGTGATGTTGAACCGGGGCTTGTACTCCTTGATGAGGTTCGCCTCGAGGATGAGTGCGTGCGCCTCGCTCGGGACGACGATCGTGTCGACATCGGCGAGCTGCCTCAGGAGCGCAGCCGTCTTGAGGCTCTCCGCGACGTCCGCTCCCAGATACGAGCGCACCCGCGAGCGTAGCCGCTTGGCCTTCCCCACGTACAACACCGTCCCCTCGGCGTCCTTCCATAGATAGACGCCGGGCGACTCGGGAAGATGCGCGATCTTTCGCGTGATCTGCTCGTGAGCGCTCATGCCGAAACCCGTTGACCCTCGCGCGGCACCGTGCCGCGCCTCACGAAATATAGCGCCCGAAGGGGCTCTACCGACGCGAGAAACGGCCTCTCAGAGTCCCGCGCGCCTCGTCGACGCCGGCAAGTGCCGTGGCGCCGACGTAGGCGACCCCGAACGTGCCGAGCACGATCGAGGCGGTCAGCCAGGGATGCATCGCCGGGATCACCAACCTCACACCCCACGCAGTGAGCGCGGCGGCGGCCGCGCAGCCCCAGAGCGTCAGCACGAGGCTGCCCATGCCTTGTCGGATGCCGAGCCGCGCACGCAACGAAGATCGCAGGAGCGCGAGCTCCACCCATGCTCCAACGCCCGACCCGATCGTGATGCCCGCAGCCCCCCATCGCGGCGCAATGCCGACGAGCCCTGGTCCGTACAACGCGAGCGCGGCGCCCAGCACAATTCCCGTCGCCACGCGCGCCGCGGCGAACCGGAGCGGCGTTCTCGTGTCACGCATGGCGTAGAACGCGGAGGAGTACAGTCTCGCCATGGTCGACGCGACGAGCCCTACCGCGGAGCCTGCGAGCAGTGCCCACACGTACACGGAGTCTGCGCGGTCGAACCGCCCCGTCTCGAACAACGCTGCGGCCAGCACGTCACCCAGCGCGAGAAATAGCGCGGCCGAGGGCACGACGAAATACGCGATGCGCCGAAGCCCCGTGCGTAGGCGCGCGCCAATCCGCTCTGCGACCGCATCGTCGCGACTGACATCGCTTGCCATCTCCGGGAGCTCGGCGGCCGAAACCGACATGCCGAAGAGACTCACCGGGAGGGTGTACAGCATCTGGGCGTTCATGAGGGCGGCAACGGCACCCGTCGGCAACAGGCTCGCGATCAGCGTGTCGACGTACGCGCCGATCTGCACGACTCCGCGGCCCAGAAACGCGGGGAGGAAATTCCGTCCGACCGTGCGAACGTACGGTGATGCGTGAAGACTCGGACGAAGTCCGGAAAGCAGCTTGATGACGAGCGGGAGCTGCACCAGCAGCTGGAGTGCGCTTCCCACCACCGAACCCCACGCCGCTATGACGGTCAGGTCTCCGCCGTCAACGCGCCCTCCGTAGAACAGGAGCGACGCGATGATCGCGATGTTCCACAGGACGGGGGCGACGTACGGGAGAAAGAACCGGCGGTGACTGTTCAGGATCCCGAGGCACCATGCGGAAAGTGCGAGGAGCCCCATGCCCGGAAACAGCACGCGCACGATGCGGATCGTGAGCGCACGCGTTTCGCCGTCGAATCCCGCCGCGATCAGATCGATGAGCCACGGTGTCACGAGCACGCCACCGAGCACGACGATCGCAACAGCGAGACTCAGCAGCGCGAAGACGGCGCCGGCGAGTCGTCTCGCCTCCTCGCGCTCTCCTCGCGCCAGCAGTCCGGCGTAGACCGGAATGAAGGACGCCGAGAGAACACCCTCGCCAAACAGATTTTGCAGCAGGTTGGGAATGCGGAAGCCGGCACTGAACGCATCCGCGGCACTCGATAGCCCAAGGTAGTGGGCGAGAGCGCGCTGCCTGACGAGGCCGAAGATCCGGCTGAGGAGAATGCCCGCCGCGATCAGCGCGGCAAACCGGGCGCCCGATCGTGGTGCAGCGGGCCCTGCGGGGCCGTCCGCCTCCGTCACGTCGCCATGGGCGTGGCCCGCTGGTCCGCTGGGCGCGCCTCCGCGCTCGACGCGTCGATGAGTCCGTTGGCGTGGGCGCCCGCCGCTGCACGCATGGAGTCGAGGAGCGCCGGGCCTTCGCGCGCGAGCATCGGCACGAAGTTGAGCGCGCGTTCTTGCGGCTCGCCCAGCGGACAAAGTGCTGCGTGCGCGGCAGACACTTGCTCCACAACGTCGGTCTCGCGACGTTTCGCGGCGGCCAGCACGCGCCGCTCCAGACGGTCAACTCGATGCTGGAGCTGGAACTCAGCGCCATCGACGACCCGGCGCTCCACGAGCGGCCGTTGGTCGCTGGCGATGGCCGCGCGCACGCCGTCCATCGCCCGGCGAACGGCTTCTCGCAAGGCGCCCAGTGACTGCGTAACCGAAGCGGGAATGCGTTTCGCGACCCGTTCGCGGGTGACCCCGTGCGGATCGCGCAGATCCTCGATCGAGAGCTCGTAACGCGCGAGGATGCGGTCGACGTACGGCTCGACGATGAGCGCCGACCACCGCGGGACACCGAGAGGTGCCGGTACGCCGAGCACGTCGGCGAGGGCGCTTGCTTGCGCGAAGTAGGACAGCTCGCCCGGCCCCGCAGCGTACGCGACCGCGGGAAGCAAGGTGCGCTCGACGATGGGCCGCAGCAGGACGTTCGGCCCGAGCGCTCCGTCGCGGCGTTCCGCAACGTCTCGGGCGCGCGGAAGCGGCACCCGTTGCTTCGTCCCGCCCACGTACTCGAACACGAGCGAGAGATCGCGGACGTGGCTCACCTGCGGTTCGTAGCCGTCTGCGCGGAGTGCGACCTCCCGTTCCCGCAGCGCGGCGTCGAGCTCTGGTGCACGCCGCAGAGCTTCCACGAGGATCGGGCGAGCAGCGCCCCGAACGGACGCGTGCGATGCGTCGAGCACCGCGATCCCGAGCGGCTCGAACATGCGACGAACGAAGGCGAGGTACGCACCGCCGACCGTAGGATTGCGTGTGTACGCGTCGCGTACGGCTGCAAGCGGCTCACCGTACGACACAGAGCCCGCCGCCAGCGCGAGCTCCTCGACGAGCTGCGCGACATCGCCGAGGGGGTGCTCCGCCATCGGCACGCCATCCCGCGCGGGACCCGGCAGTCGTAGCTCCCGGAGACCACGTCGCGTCGCGACGTAGGTGACGCTCGCTTCTGCATAGTCGGCGTCGTCGGTTGCCGCCCAGAAGAGTGGCGCCGCTGGAATCCCGGTGGCCGCTTCCAGTGCGTCCGCAAGCGCGAGTGCGGAGATCGCCTTTGTCCATGTGTACAGCGGCCCACCGAAGAGTCCCGGCTGCTGGCCGGTCGTAACGAGCACGCCCCGTCCTTCAGCTACACGCCTCAACCGCTCTGCCGCGGTCGACCCCGCCGCGATGGCCGGTCCGAGCGCATCGAGCCATGAGGTCGCAACCCGCGAGCGAACACTCTCCATTCGCGCCCGCCACGCCGCGGCGTTAGGTGGACGCTCGAGAAAGAAGGCGTTCGTCCCACGTCGTGAAGCGAGCGCGGCGAGCGGGGAGCCGCCGAGCGGCCGCGTGAGAACGCGCGCCTGGCTCATTTGTGGTACGGCTCGCCTCGCGAGATCGTGCCGGCGCGGTATAGCTGCTCGGCCAGCACGAGGCGGGCGAGCTCATGCGGCAGTGTCCATCGGCAGAATCCAAGGGAAGAACGGGCGCGCGCGCGCACGACGTCCGACAGGCCGAACGCTCCACCGAGGAGAAACGCCACGTCCCGACGACCGGTCTCCCGTGCCTCGCGCATCCAATCCGCGAACTCCCTCGAGGTCATCTGCGCTCCGCCCGCGTCGCACGCGATGACGTCGGCGTGCTCGCATGCGTCGAGAAGGCGAGTCCCTTCCCTCTCACGCACGAGGTCGGCCGACGCGGACCGTGCCGGCTCCTCACGCACCTCTTTCGTCTCGAGCGGCCAATAGTGTCCGGCGCGCGTCTCGTAGTCATGAATCGCCGCGGCCAGCGCGCGGTCGCGAGGGCGACCGACGGACACGATCAGGAAGCGCATCCCGAGAGGTGCGGCTACGCGTAGATCCCGCGCAGCCGGTGCACCGTCGCAACCCGGCTGATCGACACCATGTAGGCCGCCGTGCGCATGTTCACCTTGTGACGACGCGAAAGGTCGAGAACGTCCGCGAATGAGCGACACATGATCTCCGTGAGCCGCTGGTTCACGACATCCTCGGTCCAGAAGTAGCCGCCGCGGTCCTGCACCCACTCGAAGTACGACACCGTGACGCCACCCGCATTTGCAAGGATGTCGGGAATCACGAAGACGCCGTTCTCTTCGAGAATGGCGTCGGCAGCCGCGGACGTGGGCCCGTTGGCGCCTTCGCAGATGACCTTCGCACGCACCTTGGCGGCGTTCTTCGAGGTAATCACGTTCTCGAGCGCAGCAGGAATCAGCACGTCGACCGGCTGCGTAAGCAGCTCTTCATTCGAGATCCGGTCGCCGCCGGTGAATCCCTCGAGCGTGCGATGCTTCTTCACGTGCTCGATCGCTCCCGCCACGTCGACGCCCGCGGCATTGTGGTAACCGCCGGTGCGATCGCTGATCGCGATGATCTTGCAGCCCTCGTTCGCAAGAAGGTTCGCCGCGACCGAGCCCACGTTGCCGAAGCCCTGCACCGCCACCGTCGATCCCTGCAACGGCATGCGGAGATGCCGCAGCGCCTCCTTCGTCACGATCGTGCATCCCCGGCCCGTTGCCTCGCGGCGGCCGAGCGATCCGCCCATCTCGACCGGCTTTCCCGTGACGACGGCGGTGACGGTGTGTCGCACGTGCATCGAGTACGTATCCATCACCCACGCCATTACGCGCTCGTTCGTGTTGACGTCAGGCGCCGGCACGTCACTATCGGGGCCGAGCGTGGAGATGATTCCCGCGGTGTAGCGGCGGGTGAGACGCTCGAGCTCGCCCACACTCATCTTGAGCGGATCGCAGACGACGCCGCCCTTCGAGCCGCCAAATGGAAGATTGACGACGGCGCACTTCCACGTCATCCACGCCGCCAGCGCCTTGACCTCTTCGAGTGTCACATTCAGGTCGAAGCGAATACCACCCTTCGCCGGCCCGCGCGACGTGTTGTACAACACGCGGTACCCGGTAAAGACCTCGACCTCGCCGTTGTCGAGCAGCACGGGGATCGAGAGGACGATCTGCTTCTCCGGGTGGCGAAGCACCTTGTAGAGACCTGGCTCGAGATCCAGCAGCTCCGCGGCCCGGTCGAAGCGGGACATCATCGCTTCGAACGGATTCTCCTCGTTCAGAAAGCGGTCTTTGTCGGGACGGACGATCTTGTCAGTCGGCAGGCGAAGGTCGGTAGCCATGGATATTTGGGGAGAGGCGCCGTCGACGCGGCCGCCTCAAGGTTGAACGGATCGCGCAGCGATCACGCGAGCGAGCAGCGTGTGCAGAGCGTCGTGCCCTTCCTCTATTACGACGCTCTGCGAAACATACCATAACGGCGCCGCTTCGCGAGGCCAGTGCGGCGCGAGCTTGACGGCATCCTTCAGTGTGCACACGGGGACTTCCCCGGCGGCCATCACCGAGGCGAGCCGCGCGACTTCGGCATGGGTGTATGCGTGATGATCGGGAAAGGCCGCCGCGCGCACCGTCGCCCCCGTTGCCGCAACCTGCCGCAGGAACGCCGACGGATCCCCGATTGCCACGATCGCCAGGACGCGTGCTTCGGAGAGCGCTTCGAGCGGCATCGTACTCTCACCCGACGCGCCGCGAAGCTCCTGCAGCGTGAGCGCCGCAATGCCGATGGGAATGTCAGGGAAGCGGTGGCGGACGAGATCCACGACGGCAGCGGCCACCGCGGGCGATGCGGCCTTTCGCGTGACCAGGACCATCGATGCTCTCCGCAATGCGGAGAGCGGCTCGCGCCACGGCCCCGCCGGAAGCAGACGCGCTCGCGACGTCCACCGATCGGCGCTGAGCAGGACGATGTCCGCATCGCGTGCCGCCCGCCGATGTTGAAACGCGTCATCGAGCACGGCGACGTCCGCGCCAAGCGTTGCGGCGCGCGCCACTCCCCGGATTCGGTCCCCCGAAACCACGACCGGCACATCGGGATTCAGTCGCTCGTGCACCAGCGGCTCGTCGTCGCCGTAGCCTCTCATCACGATCGCGGGGTGCGCGTCCATGGCGGCGAGTGACTTCGCGACCCACGCCGCCACCGGCGTCTTGCCCGTGCCGCCTACTGTCAGATTGCCGATGCTCACCGCCGGAAGTGCGAGCCGGTGCGCACGACGAATCCCCGCGCGATAGGCGGCCGAGCGCAGCGACATCGCCGCGCGGTACAACAAGGACGCGGGCGCAAGCGCGGCTCTCGCGGCACGCACGCCCGGACCTCGTCCCCACCAGAGGCGCTCGACCCACCGTCCGCGCGTCACCGACTCGCGCCGGTGGCGGATGCTGTCTCGTACCGCGCGACAAGATCACGAAGCCGCTGCTGCCATTCCGGCCACTGCTCCGCTGCCGCACGCGTCGTCGGTGCCTCGACGTAGAGCGGATCCTCGTAGGCGATCAATACGCGCGCGAAGGGCTTCGGAATGAGAAACCGATCCCAGCTTCGCAGCCGCCAGGCATGCGGGGCGTCCACGGTGATGAACACGAGCGGCGCCCCCGTACGCTGCGCGACGATCAGCGCTCCAGGAGCGAAGCTTTCGAGCGGACCGCGGGGACCGTCGGGCGTGAACGCCACGTCGTGTCCTTCCTGGAGCTCGCGCACCGTCCCGAGCAGCGCGCGTTCGCCGCCTCGACTGCTCGAGCCTCGCACCGATCGGTATCCCAGCGAGTGCGCGATCCGCGCGATGATCTCTCCGTCGCCGTGCTCGCTGATCACGATCGCGGTGTCCCGCTTCCGATGCTGCCAGAGCAACGGAAGCATCTTCCCATGCCAGAAGGTGAAGATCACCGGCTGCCCCGCCGCCTGCACGCGGCGATGAGCCTCGGCGTTGATGATGCGAAGGCGCCACGTGCTCGCGAGAACGCGAACGAGCACGCTCCCCAGCCGTGCCACCCAGCGCACACGCCGCGCGCGACGCCGAGCGCGTCCGTCGTCGGTCATCGCACCATGCCGAGCGCCATGTCGGCAACGCGTCCCGCAGCCCCGGGAGCGCCCAGCCTGCCCCGCACTTCGGAGAGTGCGGCCAGCATCTCACTCCGCTCGGGGCTCTCCGCGCGAAGCAGCGGCTCCAGGATGTCGGCAACCCGCGACGGAACGAGCGCGTCCTGCACGAACTCCGGCGCAACCATGCGTCCCGCGACGACGTTGACCAGCCCGATCCAGGGGACTTTCACCACTCGTGAGGCAATGGCGTAGGTCACGCGGTTCGTGCGATAGCCGATTGCCAATGGACATCCGGCGACCGCCGCTTCGAGCGTGGACGTCCCGCTCTTGCAGAAGGCAGCGTCCGCGGCGCGAAGTACGCCGAACGATGCACCGCGCACCGCTGGAAATGGACAGGTGACTTCGTCGATCTCGATCCCGGGAGCGACGCTCACCACCACGCCGAGTCCGGGGACGCGACGCCGCATCTCGCGTCCCACCGCGACGAAATCGTCGAGGTGGCGCGCGATCTCCTGACGGCGACTCCCCGGGAACAAGGCTAGCAACGGTCCGTGCTCGTTGAGCCCGAGCTCACGCCGCGCGACCACTCGATCGGGCATCGCGCGCGCGCGATCGAGAAGTGGATGACCAACGAACGTCGCGTCGATACCGTGCTCGCGAAGCAGCGGCTCCTCGAAAGGGAGGATGACGGCGGCCTTCGTGATGAGACGCGCGAGCTTCTCGAGGCGTCCGGCTCCCCACGCCCACACCTGCGGCGTGATATAGTAGAGGACGGGGATGCTGCGTGCGCGCGCCTGCTCCGCGACCCGCATGTTGAAGCCGGGATAGTCGATCAGCGTCACGAGACCCGTCTGCCCGCGATCGATCCGGTTGCGAACGTCGCGGAGCAGCATCCAGTGTCGAGGAACATGGCGGATCACCTCGACGAAGCCCATCACCGCCATCCGCTCGACGTCTTCGAGCAGCGTGACGCCCGCTTCCCGCATCCGTGACCCGCCGACGCCCACGAGCGGCCGCGTCGGGTCACGGCGTCGAATCTCTGCGGCGACACCAGCGGCGTGGAGGTCGCCGGACGTTTCGCCGGCGACGAACAGGATCTCACGCACGAACGGCGCCCGCGAGCGATGGCAGCGTGCGCTCGATCTCCCGGTTGATCCGTAGCGCCACCGCCAGCGCTTCGCGTCCATCATCCCCCGACACGACGACGCGCGCGCGCCCTTGCACCGCCGCGACGAAGCTCGCGAGCTCGAGGCGGAGCGCCTCGCCCTCCTCGGCGTCGAACACCACGCGCTCGACGAAGGCTTCGAGCGCGAGAGGCGCTTTGGAGATCTGCGAGAAGTCGACATCCGTGCGCAGGCGATAGAACTCGCCCGAGCCTGCAGCGAGATCGAGCGAGAGATAGCCGGTGCGCTGGAAGATGCGGATCTTGCGAAGCCGCTCGCGCGACACGCGGCTCGCCGTGATATTGGCGACGGCCCCCGTATCGAACGACAGCCGCGCGTTCGCAATGTCCACCGACGGCGTGAGCACTGGGACGCCGACCGCTTGCAGATCATCGACATGGCCGCCAACGAGCGTGCGCACCAGGTCGATGTCGTGAATCATGAGATCGAGTACCACGGCCACGTCGGACCCGCGCGGATTGAACGGTGCCAGCCGGTC
>JBQTHJ010000007.1:0-11535 GCA_052389995.1 Gemmatimonadaceae bacterium
GGTGCTCAGGGTGCTCAGGGTGCTCAGGGTGCTCAGGGTGCTCAGGGTGCTCAGGGTGCTCAGGGTGCTCAGGGTGCTCAGGGTGCTCAGGGTGCTCAGGGTGCTCAGGGTGCTCAGGGTGCTCGAGAAGAATCGAGTCACGCCAAACAAACAACCCGCGCATGGCGTGGGTTTTCGTTCTCCCCCTGAGCACCCTGAGCACACGGAGCACCCTGAGCACACGGAGCACCCTGAGCACCCTGAGCGCGAATAGCCGAATGCTTTCATGAGGCGACCGACTCTCGTCGCGCGTCACAAGAACGTTTATCCTTGTGTGTGCGCGAGGAGAGATCGCCGCGCATGGAGTTATTCGCTTCCTTCGGGTGATTCGGAAGCTCAGCACTCCGGTTGCGGCGCGCACGAAGTCGTCTGGAGCGCCGGGATGACGTAGCTGTCGAGCAGATCGTGCAGCGCATCGAGGTGCCCCCACTCGCGGCGCCCCGCGGCATCCGACGTCATCACCACCGTGGCGCGCAGCGCCGGCACAATGAAGATGAACTGGCCGCCGTACCCCCACGCGAAGTGGACGCGATACTCGCCCGCGTTGCGCCCCCACCACCCCCAGCCGTAGCCGTGTCCGTTGAACGGCGAGTACGTACGAACGACGAACGAGCTGTCCACCCACGCTTCCGGCACCACCTGGCGGCGTCCCACGCGCCCCCGATTCCGATATAGCTCGCCGATCGCGACCATGGCGCGTGGCGTGAGACGCATGTCGTTCCCACCGAAGTAAATCCCCTGCGGATCCCGCGGCCATCGCGGAATGTCGATGCCTAACGGTCGCCCGAGCTTCTGCCGCGCATACGCCCAGGTGCTCATCCCCGTCTCCTTCGTCAGGAGGGCGGAGAGAATGTGCGAGTTCCCGGTGCTGTAGATCATCGGGCCGCGCTCGCCACGCTCGGCCACGATCGGCTGGCGCAGCGCCGAGCGCACCCAGTTGCCGCTCGTCACCCATCGGCCGTATCCCCCGAAGCTGGTCGACTCGAGGCCCGCGCGCATGGAGAGGAGGTCGACGATCGTGATGTCCCGCTTCGCGACAGCCTCCGGCCCTGCCAACTCGCGGGGAAAGAAGGGGCCGATGCGCTGCCTCGCGCTGTCGATCTTGCCTTCCGCGATCGCGATGCCAACGAGCGCCGAAATGACGCTCTTCGACACGGACTTGATGTTGGCAGTGCGCGCGCGGGTCGCGCCATGATAGTAGCGCTCCCCGATGATGCGCCCGTCCTGCGCCACGAGGAGGCTGCGCAGCTTCGGCAGCTCCGCGGCGCGGCTGACCGTCGGCGCAAGTGCGACCGAATCCGCGCGACTCGCGCTCGATGGCTGTGCCAACGCCGGCGATGCGAAGGCGATCGCGGCCGCCGCCAAAACAATCGAGGAGCCCGCCCGAAACGAGCCCCTCGAAGCCGAGCGCACCCTGAGCACCTCAAGCACCCCGATCAAGGCACCGGCGGCGACCTCGGATCCACGCGCACGATCCACAAGCCGTTATGGAAGTCGTTCACGTAGGCCAGGCCATCGGCGGGGTTCACCACCACGCCCCACGTCATCGCCTGATTCTGCACCTTCCCCTGCATGTCCGCTGTGCTGAGGAACGCGATCTCGCGTCCCTGCGCGCGAAGGTCGCCCTTCAGCTCGCCGGAAATATCGAACACGTGGAAGCCGCCGTCGTATGCGCCCATGTACAGCGTGTCACCGGCGACCCACACGTTATGCACGCCCCCGTTCTCCGGCGTGTACCAGGCGACCGACTTCGGATGCTCGATGTCGCTGACATCGATGATCTGCATCGTCCCGTACATGCGGTTCGCGGCCTCATCCTTCGCGCCCTTCACCTCGCTCGCGCGATACACCTCATCGGCGATGATGACGTAATCCTTGTACCGCCACGCCGTATGCGTGCCACGCGTGAAGCCGGGCCCGGACTCGACCTCGACCTGACGGTAGAGCGAGTCGAGGTTGTACTTGAACTGCGTGACGAGCGTCGGCGTGGACGGCGATCCACCCTTGATCCCCTTCCCGATGTCCAGGATGATGAGCCCATCATCCCAGTAGCTCGCGTAGAGCAACCCGTCCTGCACATCGATGTCGTGGACGTAGCGTCCGTCGTCGGGACGATTCGTCGTCCGCCACTGGGCGACTTCCGTGGGATTCTTCGGATCGTTGATGTCGATGACGTGCACGGCTCCCGTGCCGTCGTTCGTCAGGTAGACGTGCGTGCCGTACGTGGGCTGCGTGTAGACGAACGCCGAGTGGACGCCGGCCGTCACCCCCTCGGTGAACTCGGAGATCACCTTCGGATGGAGCGGGTCCTCGAGTGACGCGATCACGATGCCGTTCTTCCGGTCGGCAGCCCCCTCGCGCGTCATGACGAGCACCGTTCCGGCCTTGTCGGTCATCACGTCGTTGACGAGGCGCGTGTTCATGACCACCGAGTCGACCACAGTGGGCTGCGCCGGATTCGAGATGTCGATCGTGTAGATGCGGTCACCGCCGCCGTGCGTGCCGAGGTAGGCGACCTTTCCGTTCGGGTGAATCCAGACTTCGGCCGTCAGGAATTCGGTGCGGGGAAGCCGGCCGACCACGGACACGGGGCGCCGCACGTCGCGCGCCTCCACATCGACGATCGTGGTCGCGGACCTGCTGCCTAACGTCGCCGTGACGACGATCCGCCCCGGCTCGTAGGCGACGAAGGCTCCGTGCTCGTCGATCACGCCGTGCCCCTGCATCGCCCACGTCGGGGTGAGTCCGGAGACGTCTCCCGCCGTCGCGCGGGCGCGCGCGGTGAACCGTACGACATCGCCGGTGCGAACCTTCGGCCGCGACGGCGAGATCGTGAGCGATGTGATCGTGCTGGGAACGACCTGAATCGCGGTCGTCGCCTTCGCGGTGCCGGCGGTCGCGGTGAGCGTTGCACGCCCCGCCGCCACCGCCGTAGCCACGCCGTTCTCCACGCGCACCACGCGCGGCGCGCTCGAAGTCCATTCGATGGGCTCGATCGCGCGATCGTTGGCGCGCGAGTAGCCGACCGCCTCGACGCGTGTCTGCTGGCCGACGACCAGCTTGGCGGGCGCCACGCGAATCTCCATGCGCGCGGCTGGCGCGGGAATGATCTCGAGATCGCGCCGCTCGACCGCGGGACGGTTCCCCGGCACTGTGGCGACCGCGACGATCGGCAGCTTGCCGATGGCGCTCGCGATCAGTCGTCCCGTGGAGTCCATCGAGCCGGAGCCCTGTCCGCCGAAGCGGATCGTGACGTTCTCGATCGGAGCGCCGCTGGCGTCGAACGCCTGCGCGCTGAACTGCACGGTGTCCCCGGCGCGCACGGTGCGCGTCGCGGGGGAGATCACGATGCGGGAGATACCGGTTGCCTGCGCGACGGGCGCGGACGGCTGCTGCGCCCCTTGCTGCGCGAGCAGAAGGAGGGCGAACGGAAGAACGTGCATGGTGCCTGCCTTTTGGGGTTTCGGTGGTGTGTGTAGGACAATGGGGACGGGACGAATGTTCCGCGATGGGGATTACGGATTCCGAACGTCTTCGGACGCAATCCGACATCCGAGACATCAGACGTCAGACGTCAGGCGTCAGATGTCTCGGATGTTCATTACCGCTGGACCCTCGCCTTGACTCCGGTCTCGTTATGCCCATGTTCGCCTGACGGGCACCGGTGGATGGGATGGTGTATGGGTTGGTGAGATGCGAATGCGGATGGGAATGCGGAAGACCTCTAAGCCAAAGAGGGCTCCGAGTAAGATTCGGAGCCCTCGACGTTAAGCCGTCAATTCCGCATTCCCATTCGCCGTTCAGGTCCTCGGCACCGGGTTCACCGGCATCCCCGGTTGCAGGCGCTCGGCACCGCCCACGACGACCTTCTCGCCCGCGGTCACGCCTTCCGTGATCTCGACGAAGCCGGCGCGTCGGACGCCGAGCTTCACATCGCGGCGGTCGACTTTGTTGTCGGGCCCCACGACCCAGACGATGCGCTGGTTCAGCGAGGTCAGCACTGCGTCCTCGGGGACGACGGTCGCGTTCTCGCGAGTCGCCGTCGCCAGGCGCGCCTCGATGAACATTCCGGCTTGCAGCTCTCGTTGCGGGTTGGGCACGCGCGCCTTCACGAGGACGGTGCGTCCGGGCAGCTGCACGACGGGGTCGACGAAGTCGACGACGCCAGTGAAGCTCCGTCCCGACAGGGCGGCGACCGTGAATTGCACTCGCTGGCCGGTGGACACGCGGTCCGCGAACCGCTCGGGCACCTGGAAGACGGCTCGCTGCGGATCGTAGGTCTGGAGCGCGATCAGCGCGCGCTGCGGCGTGACGTAGTCGCCGAGCGAGACGAGTCGGCGTCCGGCGACTCCAGTGAATGGAGCGCGAACCGTCGTGCGCTGGAGCGAGAGCTGGAGCAGATCGAGCGATGCTTGCGTGCTGCGCGCGGTCGCTTCGGCGCGCTCGAGCTCGCTGGCGCTCGTGGCGTTCTGCTGAAGAAGCTGTTGCGTACGCGCGAGTGCCTGCCGCGCGAGGTCGCGCTCGGCCTCGGCGCGGGCGACCTGCGCGCGCAGCGACGCGTCGTCGATCTTGAAGAGGGGCGTGCCGGCCCGCACGATGCTCCCTTCCCGAACGTAGATCTGCACCAGGCGTCCTTCGACCTCGGGGCGCAGCTCGATGCTCTGCACGGCCTCGACGGCGCCCGTCGCCTCGATCTCATCCACGACCGCTTCGGACATGACGGTCGCGACCTCGACCGCCATCGCCGGCATCCCACCGCCCGGAGGTGCACCCTCCGCGGGAGCCGCACCGCTGTCCGGCCCACCAGCGCTTTCGCCGTTCGCGCTCTCCGTGGCCGCGGTCTCGACCGCGTCGCCGGCCTCTTCGCCGCCGCACGCGGCCATCATCGCCGCAGCGAGCATCACCCCAAAAACGGTTCTCACTGTCGTGCCCCATCGTTGAAGACTCGGCGGCCTAGCTGCGCCTCGAAGCGCGCCAGCGCCAACCGCGTAGCGTACCGGGCCTGCACCATCTCCGCTTCCGCTTCCGTCAAGCGGGCCTGCGCCTCCAGCAGATCGAGAATCGTCGTCGCGCCGGCGCGATATCGCGTATCCTGCACGCGATAGTTCTCGCGCGCGACGAGGATCGCTTCTTCGGCGAGCTGCGTCGCCGCGCGCGCCGTCGTATACCCCTCGTACATCTCCGTAACGTCCCGCGCCACCGCGCGCTCGGTGTCGAGTCGCGTCACGCGCGCGATTTCCCGTTGCACGCGGGCCTCCGACATCAGCACTTCCCGCTGCGCTCCATTCCAGATCGGGAGCGACGCCGAGAACACGAACGAGGTTCGCGACGTCGCGTCGGGAAAGAACCGCGTGTCGTAGGTGGCGGTGGTCGCGCCTAACGTCAGCGAGGGAAGATACGATCCACGCTGCGCCCGGACCAGAGCCTCGGCGGCGTCTTCGCGCGCTTGCGCCTCGAGCGTGCGAGGTCCGGTACGGCTTGCTTCGGCAATGGCCTCCGCGAGCGTCATGGGAGGCACGCTGAGGCTGGCATCCGACAGTGGCACGGCGTCGACGGGGCCCTGCATACCCACGCGTCGGCCCAGCTGGAGGCGCGAGACGCGCAACGCCGACACTTGTCTCAGCTCGGCAACCCGTGCGCGGTTGACCTCGAGCAGCACCTGAAGCGAATCGGTGGATACCGCGGCGCCCGACACGACCCGGGCCCGCGCGACGACGAGCTGTTCGGTCGCGCGACGAACGCGCTCACGAGCCACCCGAGTCAGCTCCTGGTCTTCGAGCACCTGGTAGTAATCCGACTCCGTCCGCAGCTCGGCATCGAACCGCTCCTGCACCTCGGCAGCTTCCGAGGCCGCGAGGGCGGCCCGGCTGCGCGCGAGATCCGCGAACTTCCGTCCGCCGGCGAATACCTCGTAGAACGCTTCGGCGCGCGCGGTGACCGAGCGGCCCTGCGGCTGATCGGCGCCGAGCACGAACGTGGGTGTGGAGAATTGGGCGAGGTCGCCGGCGACCCGCACGGACGGTGTGACGATCGCGGACCACGCGGCCCGCCGATACCACTCCGCGTTGTCGACGGCGCCGCGCGCCGTCACGTACTGCGGATCGAGGCGCGCCCCGCGCTGCATCGCTTCCGCTAGCGTGATACGCGGGAGCGAATCGGCAGCCCCCGCGATCTGAAGCGCGAGCGCGAGTCCGACGATCATCGTGCTTCCTCCATGACGACGGCGGGCTCGTCCACCCGTTTCTGCCGCGCCCTCTCCTCGCTCCGGCTCCGGACGCGAGCACGCGTGAGGTCGAGCATCACGTACACCGCCGGCACGAGGAAGAGCGTCAGAATCGTGCTGAACAGAAGACCGCCCACGATCGCATAGCCGAGCGGGCGACGGCTCGCTGCGCCGGCACCGAGGCCGAGCGCGATCGGCAGCGCGCCCATGATCGTCGCGACCGACGTCATGAGGATCGGGCGGAGTCGCACGCGTCCCGACTCGAGCATGGCGTCGATCGTCGATAGTCCTCGCGCCTTGAGCTGGTTCGCGTACTCCACGAGCAGAATCGAGTTCTTGGTCACCAGACCGATGAGCAGCACCATCGCGATCTGGCTATAGAGGTTGAGCGTCGACCCGGCGATCAACAGCGTGGCCAGCGCCCCCGTGACGGCCAATGGCACCGCGAGCAGCACGGTGACCGGGTGCACGAGCGATTCGAACTGTGACGCGAGCACCATGAATACGACGACGAGGGCGAGCACGAAGGCGAAGTAGAGCGCGCCTCCGCTCTCCTCGAGCTCGCGGGATTCGCCGGCGAGCTCGATCGTGCTTCCGGCGGGGAGCACGTCCTCCGCCACGCGGTGCAGCGAGTCGAGCGCGGCACCGAGCGTGAAACCCTCCGCCAGTCCGGCGCTCAGCGTGAACGATCGCACCCGATTGAAGTGGTTGAGTGCCTGCGGCCCGACGGTCTCGTTGACGCGTGCGACGGCGCTCAGCTGTATCAACTGGTCGCCCCGGCCGCGGACGTAGAGTCCCGACATGTCGCTCGGCGTCGCCCGCTCCTCGGGCGCCAGCTGCACCATCACATCGTAGAGCTTGTTGTTCTGGGTGAACGTGCTCACGCGCGCGCCGCCGAGCATGGTCCCCAGCGTGCCGGCAATGTCGACAATGGGGACGCCGAGATCTTCCGCGCGATCGCGGTCGAACGTGACGTTGAGCTCCGGCTTGTTGATCTTGAGATCGGTGTCGATGTTGACGAGGCCCTGGATCGTCGCGGCGCGCTGCGTGAGCGCGGCCATCCCTTTCGTCAACGAATCGAAGTCGGGGTGCCTGACGACGAACTGCAAGGGGTTTCCCCAACCGAACGCGGGCGGGTTGTTCGCGAACGCAAGCACGCCCGGAATCCCGAAGAACTGTGGCTGCACCTCGTTGATGATGTCCTGCACCGAGCGATCGCGCTTCGACCAGTCGGTGAGGCGGCTGATCACGAACCCCTGACTGACGGGCCCCCAGGCGCCGACGATGCCGAATGAGCCTTCGACGTCTTTCGTCTTGGCGACGATCGCCTCGACCTGCTTCTGGTACTCATCGGTGTAGCCGAGCGATGAGCCTTCGGGAGCGATGACAACCGTGAAGAAGAAGCCGCGGTCCTCGGGGGGAACGAACTCTCGCTCGAGCGCCTGGAAGATGAACACGGCGGCGACGATAATCAGTGCGGATGCACCGACGGTGATGCGGCGGTGCGCGACCGACCACCCGAGCGCCCGCTTGTAACCGGACGCGAGCGACTCGAACCCGCGCTCGAGCCTCTGATACAGCGGGCCGTGACGCGGAGGAACCCGGAGGATCTTCGCGCACAACATCGGCGTGAGCGTCAGTGCCACGAAGCCCGATACGGCGACGGCGCCGGCGACCGCGATGCCGAACTCGTTGAAGAGTCGTCCCGTGTTGCCCTGAAGAAACGCCAGCGGCGTGAAGACCGCGATCAGCGAGATCGTCGTCGCAATGACAGCGAACGCGATCTCTCGCGTGCCCTTGACCGCCGCGGTTTCAGGACTCTCCCTCAGCTCCTCCTGATGCCGATACGCGTTCTCCAGCACGATGATGGCGTCGTCGACGACGATACCGATCGCGAGTGTGAGCGCCAGCAGCGTCAGGTTGTTGATCGAGAAGCCGAGGAAGTACATCACGCCGAACGTGGCCACGATCGACGTCGGAATAGCCAGCGCCGGGATGATCGTCGCGCGCAGGTTGCGGAGGAACACGAAGATGATGAGGACGACGAGGAACCCGGCGATGAGCAGCGTCTCCTCGGCTTCCTGAATCGAGCGCTTCACGAACACCGACGCGTCGAACGCCTCGATGAGGTTGACGCCGGGCGGCAGCGCCGCCTGGATGGCGGGCAGCTCGGCCTTCACGTCCTCGGCGACGTCGACGAGGTTCGCCTTCGATTGACGGATGACGCCGATGGCCACGGCCGGCGTCTGGTTGTAGCGCAGCGTGCTGCGGTCATCCTCGGGGCCGAGCTCGACCTGGGCGATGTCCCTGAGCCGGATCATCTGCCCATGCGTACTCGACACCACGATCGACCCGAACTCGGCAGGCGTCTTGAGCTCGCCCATCGAGCGGACGGTGAACTCGCGCCGGTCGCTCTCGATGCGCCCCGCCGGAACCTCGACGTTGCGGCTGCGAATCGCCGCCGAGACGTCCTCGACCGTCAATCCACGCGCCGCCAGCTCGCTCGGCGACACCCAGACGCGCATCGCCAGCCGCCGCTCGCCGAACACCTGCGCGCGTCCCACCCCGCTGATCGTCTGGAGTCTCGGCTTCACGAGCCGGTCGCCGATGTCCGAGAGCTGAAGCAGGTTGTGCGAGGCCGACGTCAGCGCCAGCCAGTAGAACGGCTGCGCGTCGGCATCCTCCTTGGCGATGACCGGCTCCTCGATGTCATCGGGGAGTCGATCGCGGACGCGAGAGACCTTGTCGCGCACATCCTGCGCGACCGTCTCGATGTCGCGGTCGAGCGTGAACTCGAGCGTGATGTAGCTGAACTGCTCGGCGCTGCTGCTGGTGAGCGTGCGCAGCCCCGGGACCGTGCTCAGCTCTTCCTCGAGGATGTCGGTGACCGCCGATTCCATGACGCGCGGATTCGCGCCGCGCAGGAACGTCGCCACCGAGATCACCGGCGCATCGACGTCCGGATATTCGCGCACCGAGAGATTCACGTAGCCGAGGACGCCGAACAACACGAGCGCGACGGCGAGCATGCTCGTGAGAACGGGACGGCGGATCGAGAGGTCTGAGAGTACCATAGGGCCGCGGGAGAGTCGCTGCGATTGCGGATGGCGGACGGCGCATTGCCGATAGCCCGAACCGGAAGGCCCGGACCCTCAATCCGCGATCCGCGATCGAACCTCGACACTCTTGTTCAACTTTCGTCGTAAATCAACCGTCCGATCGTCCGAGCGCACCGTTCCCTGCACATTCCTTACATCCTGCCCGGCATGTCGCAATCGCGTATCTTCGTGTGTTGCTTGACGCTAGCCACCGCCGGCGCGTCTTCGGCAACCGCACAGCGCTCGACCGCCGCTCTGTCTCACCCCGCGCCGATCGCCCGCGTCACACGCATCTCGGCTCACGTCATAACGATTCGCCGTCACGCTCGACTCGCGTCACGATCACGCGTCGGGAGAGACCTGCGCGGGGTATTCGACGCGCGGCCGGAAAACGGCGTCGCCGTCAAGGCGACCTACTGGCTCCCGCTGTGACGCGAGGGATCCCAACGGCAAAGATGACAGTCGTCAGAATTACAGATGACAGAATCCAGATAAAGACTACGGGGAGCCATTGGTGGCTCCCCGGAGTCTTTATCTGGATTCTGTCATCTGTATTCTGACATCTGTCATCTTTGCCGTTCTACTGCGAGACGCCCTAGTCCAACCGCTTGAGCTCTACGCGGCGATTCATGGCACGCCCGTTGGGCCCCGCGTTCGACGCCACCGGCTTGTCGGGTCCGTAACCGCGCGCCGTGAGACGCTCCGCCGGAACACCCTGCATCACCAGGTACGCGCGCACCGCTTCTGCGCGGGCGAGCGAGAGTCTGATGTTGCGGATGCGCGTACCCTTCGAGTCGGTATGGCCCGAGATCTCGATCTTGAGCTCGGGGGCCGCGACGAGCTGGTTCGCGACCTCGTCGAGCACGGCGAGCGACGACGGCGACAGCTCATCGCGTCCCGACGCGAACGTCACGCCGCGGAGCGTTACCGTGCGAGGGCCTTCCATCTTCGGGATCACGATTGTGCATCCCGCGGCATCTGCGCTCACGCCGGCAGGAGTCGCCGGGCAGCGGTCGCGGGTGTCGGGCACGCCGTCATTATCGGAATCGCGGTCGCGATCCGGTTCGGCGGCTGCTGCGACCGGCCTCATCGGGCAGCCGTAGCCATCGATCATCGAGCCGTGCGGCGTGGCCGGGCACCGATCGCGCACGTCGGTCACGCCGTCGTCGTCCGTATCGCGATAGACCTGGCAGCCCTGGGCATCGACCGTCGAGCCGGGGGCCGTCGCCGCGCAGAGATCGCGCGAATCCGGTACCCCGTCGCGGTCGGCATCAGGCTCGTTCGCGGCGAGCTGCTGCGCCGGCGCTTGAACGGGCGCCTGCTGCACCGGCTCCGGCTTCTCTTCAACCGGCTCCGGCTTCGGATCTTCCTTCGGCCGGTTTTGCGTGTCGGGCACCTTCCACTCCGCCGGCTTGTCTTTCGGCGGCGGCGTGAACTTCGAGCGCCAGAGTGGGAACGAGAGGCCGGCGTGGACCGCCTTGTTGATGTTGCGCGGGAACACGTCCGACTCGTTCACCGGGTTCTCGATGTAGTCGACGACCGCATCGAGCCGGAGCGACATGAAGCCGCCAAGCTGGACGCGGAGTCCCGCGAGCCCGGAATAGCCCCAGTCGTTGGCGTGGGCCGTCTCATCGGCGTAGTCGTTGCGAACGCCGCCGCCGCCGATGAGCAGCGAGGCGGTGGAGCCTAACGGAAGCGAGTACAGGAGGCGTGCGCGCGCCGGAATGTACTTGACCGTCGAAGGGCCGATCTTCTGCTCCGAGTAGCCACCTTCCACTTCGAGAATGAAGGTCGACCAGCCGTGACCCGAGATCAGCGAGAGGCGCGCGCCAGCACCAGCGCGCTCCTTGAGCGCGAGGCTCGTGTCGAACTGTGTGTAGCTGCCGAAGCCGCCGAACTCGATGCCGCCCTGCGCATGGGCGGGTACCGCGGCAAGCGCCGCGATCACGACGGCTGTCGTGAGCGTGATGAAGCGAGTTGACATGGTCCTATTCCGGTTGAGTGATGTGCGCCGTCTCACTTGCTGACGACCCGAAAGCGAGACCGAAACAGGGTTCGGGGGGTGTTCAGGGTGCTCAGGGTGCTCAGGGTGCTCAGGGTGAGCAGGTGCGGAGGGTGCGCCGGTGCGCCGGGGGGGGTGGGGGCGCTGGGGGGAACAGAAGACCCACGCCCATC
>JBQTHJ010000008.1:0-152405 GCA_052389995.1 Gemmatimonadaceae bacterium
GAAGAAAACGCCCGCGCCGGCAGCCAACCAGACGCGTTGACCGAGAGCGCGCCGGCCCTGGCCCGGCGCGCTTTTTCGTTCACGGTCTCATCGCCGCGAGCTCCTCGAGAAGCGCTCGCATCTCCTCGGTATCGCGCACGGAGAACTCCGCGTCTGTCGCCGCGCGCGCGTCGCCGCCGAGAATGCGCACCGTCACCGCGCGAGGATGGTTCGCGCGAAGTGCGCGAACGGCATCCTCGTCGGTGAGATCATCGCCGGCGAAGACGAACGACGCATCACGCTCGCCTTCCGCGAGACGCTCGGCCAGCGCGAGCACCGCCGTTCCCTTGTCGATGCGCGCGGGCGGGCGCACCTCGAAGATGCACTTCCCTTCCGTGATCCGAAGCCCGAGCGGCTGGGCGACTTCCTCGACCGTGGCGCGCAGTGTCGGGAGGAGCGAGGGGTCGGCCAGACGCCAGTGGACCGAGAACGTCAACTCCTTGTTCTCGATCAGCACGCCCGGCATCGAGCGCACGCGCGGCTCGAGGCGCTGGAGAGCCGTAACAACGTCGCCACGATGGCTCACGACGCTGGGATCGGCGTAGTTCTCCCCGTGCGGCCCCTCGATCTCGAAGCCGTGATTGCCCGCGACCCACACGCCCGGCACGTTCACCATCCGCCGTGCATCCACGGCGCTGCGGCCCGTGACGAGAGCGACGCGGACATCCGTGCGATCGACGAGTCTCGCGACCGCTCGCTGTGTCGCGGGAGGAACGACGGCCTGGTCGTACATGGGCGTGAGCGGTGCGAGCGTGCCGTCGACGTCCAGCAGCACCACGAGCGGGGAACCGGAAAGACGTTGCCTCGTCGCGGGCGCGAGCGGTAAGAGCGTGTGGGTCACGCGCGGGGACGCGGCAGAACGCGTGCCGCGTGCCGGGCACGTTTGGCGTCCGTATCGCCGCGCGATACCTTTGACCTTCCTTCACACTCGTTCGCGATGACGCGTGCCGGGCAACCCTCACGGACCATTCGAGCTGATTCCGCGGCAATGCCCACGCTGGTCGCGCGCGCGCCGGCACGTCTGGATTTCGGCGGCGGGTGGACAGACGTCCCTCCGTACGGCGAGGAGATGGGAGGCTTCGTCTGCAATGTGGCGATCACGCGGTGCGCGGCTGTGGCGCTGCGCGAGGGCGCAGCTTCAGCGCACGCAGCCGATGAGCTGACGACGGCCGCGCTCAGGCATGCGGGGCTCGACAACGTCGCCGTGACTCTCACGACGGACTTTCCGCCGGGCGCAGGATTGGGCGGGTCGTCCGCCGTGGGCGTGGCGCTCCAGGCCGCGATCGCTGCCTGGCGCGGAGAAACGATAGAACGCGAGGAGCTTGCCCGCCGAAGCCGCGGCGTCGAAGCGGAGGAGCTCGGTGTGGCTGGCGGGTGGCAGGATCATTACGCGGCCGCCTACGGTGGAGCGCTCGGGCTCGAGTTCACCGATCGCATTACCGTTCGCGCGTTGCCGCTCGATGATGCGCTGGCTGGCGAGCTCGAGCGGCGGTGCGTGGTCGCATACACCGGACAGTCGCGCATCTCGGGAGCCACCATCACGGCGGTGCTCGACGCGTATCGGGAGCGCAACGCCGGAGTTGTTGCCGCGCTGGCGCGAATGGCAGAGCTGGCCCGCGCGATGGCGGATGCGATCACGGCCCGGTCGGTGGATGATCTCGGCGCGCTCGTCGGCGAGCACTGGACGCATCAGCGCGCCCTGCATCCACGAATCACGACGCCGGGCATCGAGCGGGTGCTCGCCGCTGGGCGCGCCGCCGGCGCCCTCGGCGGGAAAGCGTTAGGCGCATCGGGCGGCGGGTGCGTGCTCGCCCTCGCACGCGAGGGACGTGAGCGCGAGGTGCGCGACGCCGTCGCGGCGGTGGCGGAGCTCGTGCCGTTCGGTGTCGACCGAGAGGGAGTGAAGGTCGATGGCGCAGCGCGAAGGGCGCCGGCATGACGCAGGTCGATCCCGTCGACCTCGCGCGAACGCTGGTGCGCATCGATTCACGAAATCCGTCGCTCGCCACCGGCGCCCCGGGGGAAGCCGCCGCCGCGCACGCGCTCGCCGAGACGCTCGATACGTGGGGATTCCGCGTCGAGGTGTTCGATGCGGCGCCAGGACGCGCAAATGTCATCGCTCGCGCGGGGAGGTCACGCGGGCGCACCCTGATGCTCAACGGTCACCTCGATGTCGTGGACGTCGAGGGAATGGCTCACGCACCATTCGACGCCACCGTGCGCCAGGGCAAGCTCTACGGTCGCGGCGCGGCGGATATGAAGGGCGGCATCGCAGCCATGTCTGCGGCAGCCGCCCGCGCTGCCCAGCGAGGCCTCGATGGGGAGGTCATCATCGCGGCGGTCGCCGATGAAGAGCATACGAGCCTCGGTACGCGTGGGCTGCTTCGGCGAGGTGTGCGCGCGGACGCGGCCATCGTCGGCGAGCCCACGAGCCTGGCCATCATGCCGGCACACCGCGGGTTCGCGTGGCTCGAGGTCGAGGTACAAGGACGTGCGGCACACGGAAGCCGCTATGATCTCGGCATCGACGCCATCCTCGAAGCCGGAGCGTTGCTCGTCGAGCTCGATCGCGTCGATCGCGAAACGCTCTCCGCCACGACGCACCCAATTCTCGGCAGGGCGTCGCTGCACGCCTCTTCGATCCGTGGCGGCACCGGATGGTCGACGTACCCGGATCAGTGTCGGATTCAGATCGAGCGACGCACGCTTCCCGGAGAATCACGCGAGCAGCCGCTGGCGGATGTGCGGGCGGCCATCGAGCGTGTGACGGAGGCTCGCCCGTCGCTTGCAGCGGCTGCGCGGCTCGTGTTCTCGCAACCGCCTTCGGAGGTCGACCTCGACGCCGCCATCGTCCGCGCGCTGTCAGCGGCGCTCGCGGATCGGGATGAGCGCGTGTCGATCGGGGGGATGAGTGCGTGGACGGATGCGGCCCTCCTCAACGATGCCGGTATCCCGGCGATCTGTTTCGGCCCTGGCGACATCGCGCAGGCGCACGCGGCGGAAGAATGGATCGAGGTCGAGGAAGTCGAGCGCGCAGCCGCGGTATTCGAGGCGCTCATCACACGCTGGTGCAACGCGGAGCGTTGAGACGGTGCAGCTGACGCACGAGCAGTACGAAGCACTGGAGCGCGCGGTGCGCGTCGGCGAGCGCGTCGCCGCATTTCGTCGCGGAACCGAGTACGTCGTGGTACCGCGAGAGCTCGTGCTTCGCGGTGGGCGGGAGATCATCCGCGCGACCCATCCGACGACGGGCGAGCCGATCGAGCTCGCGCTCGACGAGCTCGAGGCACTCCAGGTCATCCGTGCCCGCTAAGGTCGCTCGCACGACCGACGCTCCCCTCGTCGCCGTGTACGCAGACGAGTCCTGTCTCGGCAATGGACGCGAAGGCGACAACCCGGGCGGTGCAGGCGGTCTCATCGAGATCATACGAGGCGATGCGCTCGTGCGACGGGACTACTGGATCTCGGAGAACGCGACGACGAACAACCGCATGGCGCTTCGGAGCGTCATCGAGGGATTTCACGCGCTTTCGAAGAAGGGAAACCGGTTTCGCGTCGTCTTCACGACCGACTCTCGCTACCTCGTCGACGGGATGACGGACTGGGTGCACCGCTGGGCCGCGCTCGGGTGGCGCCGGAAGAGTGGACCGCTCGAGAACAAGGAGCTCTGGCTCGAGGCGGTGGACGCCGTCGAGCGTCATGAGGTTCGGTGGCGGTGGGTGCGCGGTCACGCCGGACATCCGCAGAACGAGTACGCGAACGAGCTCGCCACACGCGCCGCGCGCGAGCTTTCATCCTCACACGGGGCAGTCGAATCGCGCTTCGATCTCTGGCTCGGCGAGCAGCGCGCCGCGGGGCGCATGGCGATCGAGCCCGACCCGCTGCCAACGCGCTTTGCGCCGCACCGGCCGTTACCCCGCTGAGCCTCAGCCAGTCTGACATGGAGGGGGACTTTACGGCCGAGGATGTCATGAAAAGGCTAGTTGCGCTATTCATTGCCGGCATCATCGTCGGCTATTTCTACGGGTTCGCAGACGCGAAGACGCACCGTGACAACGTCGTGCGCCGCGTTGTGGCGACCGTAGGCGGGTCGAATCGCGACCGTGTGAGCGGGGACGTGGACGCGCGCATGGAAGCCCTCGAGAAGGGGCGGCGCTAAGCACGGCCTGCCCCTTGCGCACTACGCGCGCGCGGCGCACCAATAGGGCCGCGCCACACGGGCGCCGCACGTCCCCGGATCCCATCATTCATGGATGACATCGACCGCATACTCCAGCGGCTCGTGCAGCGGATTCGCGCCGAGTATCCGGAGTACATGAATCGCCCGTTCGAAGTGTCGGAGCTGTACCAGAACATCGTTCCCTATCGGCATCACCGGCGCGAGCTCGGCATCGAAACGAATCAGGATTACGAGATGGCGCTCCTCCGGCTGTTGGCCGGCGAGCGCAACTATCTCCTCGGCGACGCGAGCATGCAGGAAGCCGTGAAGCGAGAGCTCGCGAGCCCGAATCCGAATTCGGCGCTGTTCCGCGAGTTCGCCGCCGCGCGCGTGTCCTTGTCGCCCGAGGCGACGCGACGGTACGAGCAATTCTCGTCGAAGGATGCGCTGCCTGACGACGTGCGAACCGTTACCGCCGCGCCTCCGCCGCGCGCCTCCGCTCCCCCACCGCCGCCACCGCGCGCGGCTCCCAGCGCGGCTCCCAGCGCATCCTCCGCACAGCCGGGATTGTCGGCGATGGCTCCTCCGCCACCGCCGCCGCGCGCACCGACGCCGCCGCCTGCCGAGTACTACGCCGCGCCGCCGACGGGAGACCGCGCCGCCGGAGCAAGCCGAAGCACGGCGATGGCGAGCGCGGTGGCTGCTGGCGGATGCCGGTACTGCGGAGGGTCCCTTCCACAGGGGCGCCGCGCGACCTTCTGTCCGCATTGCGGGCAGAATCTCACCGTGCAGCGATGCCCGGCATGCAGCACGGAGCTCGAGCTCGGCTGGAAGTTCTGCACGACGTGCGGGCGCGCAGTGGCGTCCGCGTGACGCACGCGCGCGCCGTGGTCGCGCTGGTTTGCGCGCTCGCGGCGTGTGGAGATGCGCCGCGCGAAACGCCGGCCGACACTGCGCTCGCGCCTCCGTCGCCAACAGACACGGTATCTGCGCAAGCGGATACGCTCGGAATGGTCGGAGACACGACCGACAGGTCCGCCGCGTCTCCGGACGCGCCCAGTATTTCGCTGGTGCTCGTAGCGGACAGCGCATCGGGCGACTCGATTTTCAATCGGCGTGGGACCTGCTTCACGTGCCACGGAGAGCGAGGAGTGGGAATGGCGAACCTCGGTCCCGATCTTCGGGACGCAGCGTGGCTGCATGGCGACGGGTCGTTCGCATCGATTCTCCATGTGATCACGGACGGCATCGCGGTGCCGAAGGCGTCTCCCATCGGCATGCCATCGTTCGAGGGACGCCTCTCCGACGTCGAGCGGTATCGCGCGGCCGCATATGTCTTCAGCCTTTCGCATCCCGGATCCGTGGTCGTTGATACCACGAGCATCCCGTTCGACACGCTATCGCCGTTCTCGGTGCCAATGCCCGCCTTTCCACCGCGCTGAACGCGCGGATCACGATCGACGCCGCCACCCGACCATGCCGAAGCTCGCCGTCATAGCCGGAGATGGAATCGGCCCCGAAGTGATCAACGAGGCGTTGAAGGTGCTCGACATCATCGAGCCCATCTATCGTCCGGGCGTCGAAGTCGAAATGCTTCCCTACGGCGCCGATCACTATCTCTCCACAGGCGAGACGATCTCCCCGACGGAGATGCGGCGACTCGGCCATGATTTCGACGCGATCCTGGTGGGCGCGTTAGGCGACCCACGCGTTCCCGGAAACGAGCACGCGCGCGACATCCTGCTGGGCATGCGCTTTCAACTCGACCTCTACGTCAACGAGCGCCCCGCGCGCCTCTTCGACGACCGCCTCACCCCGATCAAGGACAAGACGACCAGCGACATCGACCTCGTCGTCTTCCGCGAGAATACCGAGGGGCTATACGCGGGGATTGGTGGCGCGTTCAAGCGTGGAACGCCAGACGAGATAACGATCGCCGAGGAGATCAACACACGGCGCGGCGTCGAGCGTCTCATTCGCTACGCGTTCCACTGGGCGCGGGAGAACGGCCGCGACCACGTGACGATGGCCGACAAGGCGAACGCCATTCCGGCCCACATGCTCTGGCGCCGCGTATTCGACGAGGTGGGAAAGGAGGAGTTCCCTGACATCCAGCGTGACACGAGATACATCGACGCGATGGCCATGGAGCTGATTCGGGCTCCCGAGCAGTTCCAGGTGATCGTGACCGGAAACCTCCTCGGGGACATCCTGTCGGATCTCGCATCGGCGCTCGTCGGAGGACTCGGGCTGGCCCCGAGCGCGAACCGGCACCCGGGAACGGTGTCGATGTTCGAGCCAGTGCACGGAAGCGCGCCGCCGCTCGCGAAGAAGGACGTCGCGAATCCGATGGCGGCGATTCTGTCGCTGGGCATGATGCTGCGCACGATCGGGTCTGCCGAAGCGGCGCTGATGGTGGAGCGCGCGATCCGCGCGGCGATCGTGGAGGACGTCGTGACCCGAGACCTCGGCGGGGAGTACGGGACGCGCGACGTGGGAGACTGGATCGCGGAGTGGATTCGGACTGCCTGAGCACGTTGACTTGAAACCTCCCATGCGCCGGGCCCATCTTCCAAATACCAACTCTCAAGCCACAACCCATGACCCAGTCTTCCAACCGCGACATCGTCTTCCTGTCCGCGGTCCGCACGCCATTCGGCACCTTCGGCGGCTCGCTGAAGGACTATACGGCAGTCGATCTCACGGTCGTCGCCGCCAAGGCGGCACTGGAGCGCGCGCAGGTCGCGCCGAGCGAGATCCAGCATTCCATCTTCGGGAACGTCCTCCAGACGACGTTCGACACCATCTACTTCGCGCGCCACGTCGCGCTCAAAGCCGGATGCGACATCGAGACGCCGGCGCTGACCGTCAACCGGCTGTGCGGCTCCGGCTTCCAGGCGATCGTGAACGGTGCACAGGAGATTATCCTCGGCGACTCGGACGTCTGCCTCGTCGGCGGCGGAGAGTCGATGTCGCAGGCGCCTCACATCGCGCGGGGACTTCGCTGGGGAACACCGCTCGGAAAGGCGCCGCAGCTCGAAGACTCCCTCTGGGAGTCGCTCAAGGATCCCGTGGCCGGTCTCTCGATGGCGGAGACGGCGGAGAATCTCGCCGTGCAGTACAAGCTCGAGCGGTCGTGCGTGGATGAATTCGCCCACCGGTCGCAGGTCCTCGCGAAGCAGGCGTGGGACTCCGGCGTCTTTGCCGACGAGGTCGTGGCGGTGCCCGTCAAGGACAAGAAGGGAAACGTCTCGCAGTTCGCGCGCGACGAGCACATGCGTCCGGACACGACGATGGAGGCGCTCGGCAAGCTGAAGCCGTACTTCAAGGCGGACGGGCTGGTCACCGCCGGCAATGCGTCGGGCATCGGCGATGGCGCGGCGGCGCTCGTCGTCTCGAGCCAGGAGTACGCGAAGCGAAAGGGGCTGAAACCGATCGGACGCTTGGTCGCGTGGGGCGTCGCGGGCGTCGATCCCAGGATCATGGGCATCGGGCCCGTTCCGGCGACGAAGAACGCCCTCCGCGCCGCGAAGATGTCGCTCGACGACATCGACCTCATCGAGCTCAACGAAGCGTTCGCGCCGCAGGCGTGCGCGGTGGAGCAGGAGCTTTCACTCCCTCGTGAGAAGCTGAACATTCATGGGGGCGCCATTGCGCTAAGCCACCCGCTGGCCGCGTCCGGCGCTCGCATTACGGCGCATCTTCTGCATGCACTGCGGGCTCAAGGAAAGCGATTCGGCCTCGGCACTGCCTGCATCGGCGGCGGCCAGGGAATCGCTGTCATCGTGGAATCCCTCGATCACTGAACCATGGCTCGACAGTACGCACGAAGTCTCCAGACGGTCGCCGCACTCGCGCTCGCGGCGTGCGCGTCGGCCGGGCCCGGCGAGCCGCTCCCGTCCCCGGCGCCCGTTGCTGCCGGCCAGCCAGCCGTCTCATGGCCGACGACAACGCGACAGCACGTCGACCTCTGGCTTCACGGGTTCGCCCTGATCTCGCCGGACACCGGCCGGGTCCCGCTGTTCAAGCGCGGGTACGCGTCACGGATTGCGGAGGTCAAGAGTCGCGGAAACGTGCAGACGTCGCTCGATGTGAACCGTGACCGGTTGAGCGCGCACCTCGCCACGAATCGAGGACTGGTCAACGCGCAGTTCCTTGGGCTGCGATTCGGAAGCTGGGAGGACCTGCGACAGGCCATCGATCTGTTCTTGCGCGCCGAGGGCGATCCGGGTCGCGCGGGTGACCGGCTCGCGCAGCAGATCATCGCGGTGTTTGCGCAGACGTTCTCGACGACCTCTGACCGCGACTGGCTCCGGCTGTTCGCGCTCTCGCTGAACGACGAGAATGAGCGCTTCTTCCGGTCGTGGTGGACGCAGCGGCAGCGCGATCTCGCCCCGGTGATGGAGCGCGTGCAGTCGCTGTGGAACGACACGCACCGCGCGCGGCTCCAGCCATTTTTGAACAACACGCAGCAGGAATCGGGACAGTGGATTCTCTCGCTCCCGATCAATGGCGAAGGGCGCTCCTCAGCGGCCGATGACATCATCGTCGGGACCATGCCGGAGTCGCGCGACGCCGCCGCGGACGCCATCTACGTGTTCGTTCACGAAGCCGTGTACGGCGTGGCGGCGAGCGCTGTGGCGGACAACACGACGCCGAATGATCGGAGGAGCGGCGTCACCGACGCGTACACGAGCGCTGCCGCCGTCCGCGGTGGCTACCTGTTGCTCGAGCGAGTGGCGCCCGATCTCGCCCCGGGGTACGCGCGGTATTATCTGAACGAGGCCGCGGCCTCGACCAGTGGTAGCCTCACGGCCGCGCTCAAGGCCGCATTTCCCCTGCCCGAGGCAATCCGTGATGCGCTCAACAGGCAGCTCGCGATAATCCTCGGAGGGATCTGACGCGTGGCGGCCGGCCGCGATCTTCCGGCGCGGCTCGATCGTCCCGCGCTCGAGCGCGTGCTGGCACGCGCCGCCGAGCTCCAGGCGGTGGAGCTGGACCCGGGCGAGGCCGTCAGCGAGGAGCGGCTGCTCGAGATCGCGAAGGAAGTCGGGCTCGCACCGCACCACATGCGCCAGGCGCTCGCGGAGGAGCGCACCCGCGTCGCCGTCCCTGAGGAAACAGGAGCGCTGGCGAAGCTCGCTGGCGTGGGGCGCGTCATCGCAACCCGCGTCGTCAGGGGCAGCCCTTCCGACGTGCTCGCATCCCTCGACGCGTGGATGCAGCGCGAGGAGTGCCTCGCCGTCAAGCGCCGCTTCCCCGAGCGCATCGTGTGGGAGGAGCACCGTGGATTCTGGATGCAGCTGCGCCGCGGCATGGACATGGGCGGCCGACGTTACGCGCTCGCGCGCGCGCATGAAGTGAGCGCGACGGCGGTCGCGGTGGACGAGGGACGTACGCTCGTGAGGCTGGAAGCGGACATCTCGAACGTGAGGGCCGGACGGCTCGTCGGCGCGAGCGGCGCCACCGTCGCTGGCGCGGCAGCCGGCGGTGCGTTGCTCGCCCTTGGATTTTTTCCGTTGGCCGCGGTCGCGCCGGTCGTGCTCGGGCTCGCCGGCGGATACGTGACCGTTCGAACGCATCGCGGCGTCGCTGCTCGCGCGCAGCTCGCGCTCGAGCAGGTTCTCGACCACCTCCAGACGAGCGAGCCGCACCAGCTCCGCCCGCTCGGCGGCGCCATCGAAGCCCTGGTGACTCGCGCGACACGCGGGCTGCTGCGGTAGCCTCGCTGGCACCCCCGGGAGACCGCCGATAGCTTTCCTTGGCTATCAGCACTCTCCATAGGGCACTTACGATTCACACATGACCTCCATCTCGACGGTCGGCGTCCTCGGCGCCGGGCTCATGGGCAGCGGCATCGCGCAGGTGGCTGCGCAGTCGGGCTTCACCACCAAAGTGCGCGAGGTCTCCGACCAGCTCTGTCAGCGAGCGAAGTCGGGGATCGAGAAGTCGCTGGCGAAAGCGGTGGAGCGCGGGAAGCTGGGCGTCGATCAGCGCGACGCGGCCACGGGGCGGCTCTCGTTCACGACCACCGTTGCCGAGCTTCGCGACTGCGACATCATCATCGAAGCGGTGGTCGAGGACCTCGACGTGAAGAACGCGCTCTGGAAGGAGCTCGACGCCTTGTGCCAGCCGCACGCGATCTTCGCGTCGAATACGTCGAGCCTCACCATCGCCGCGATGGCCGCGGCCACGACGCGCCCGGATCGCATGGTGGGTCTCCACTTCTTCAATCCCGTTCCGGTCATGAAGCTCGTGGAGGTCGTCCGCACCGTGACGACCAGCGTCGCCACCTTCGACGCCGCCTACGATTTCGCGAAGCGCCTCGGCAAGGAGCCGATCAAGGCCAAGGACAATTCGGGTTTCGTCGTCAATTTGCTGCTCGTCCCGTACCTGCTCGATGCGGTCACCCAGCTCGACCGCGGGGTCGCCTCGGTCGCGGACATCGACAAGGGGATGCAGCTCGGCACCGGCTACCCGATGGGGCCCTTCACGCTCCTCGATTTCGTCGGTCTCGACACCACGTACAAGATCGCCGAGATCATGTTCGATGAGTACCGCGAGGCTCGTTATGCGCCGCCGCCGCTGCTCAAGCGGATGGTCCTCGCCGGCATGTATGGCCGAAAGTCAGGAAAGGGATTCTACGATTACGCCGTCGACCCACCGCGTGAGAATGATCTGGGGCTTCAGATATGAACGCTCATGCCGTTCGTCCGCCGTATCTCGCCGCCGGGATCGCGTCGTTCGCGGTCCTCGTGCTCTACGTCCTCACGCTCGCGCCGACGACCGCGATGTGGGACACGAGCGAGTACATCGCCTCCGCATACCGGATGAGCCTCCCGCACCCGCCGGGAAATCCGCTTTTCATCCTCATCGGGCGCGTGTTCACGATCCTCCCCATCGCCCCGACCATCGCCGAGCGCGTGAATCTCCTGGCAGCGGTCACGAGCGCCATCGCCGCCGGACTCTGGTTCCTCGTGACGGAGCGCATTCTCCGCGCGTGGGTGGCGGAGCGCTGGCAGCGTCTCCTCGGCGCCGCATTGGCAACTCTCATTGGAGCGACCGCGTTCACCGTGTGGAATCAGTCGGTCGTGAACGAGAAGGTGTACACGATCTCGCTGGTGGGGCTCGCGCTGATTTCCTGGCTGACGTTCCGTTGGGCCGACTCCCCCGATGGCTGGCGGGCCGACCGCATCCTGATCCTGGTCGCCTATCTGCTGGGGCTCGGCTACGCGAACCACATGGCCGGGTTCCTCGCGGCGCCGGCCGTAGCGGTGGCGGTGCTCGTCAGGCGACCGCAGACCATCGTCCGCTGGAAGCTCATCCTGGTGGCGCTCGCGGCGCTGGTGCTGGGGATGACGCCGTTCGCGACTCAACCCATCCGATCCGCGTATCACCCGCCGCTCAATACGGGTGAGCCTACCGGGTGTGTGGAGCGCCTGGAGGCGTCCTGTCTCTTCAGCGCGCAAACCGTCGAGCGGTTCATCCCGAACTTCAATCGCGAGCAGTATCAGAAGCCGCCGCTTTCCGAGCGGCAGGCGCCGATCACGGCGCAGGTCGGGATGTGGTGGGAGTATTTCCGCTGGCAGTGGCTGCGCGACGCCGACGGGGACGCTCGCGGCCTTCAGCGCATGCTCGCGGTCATCTTCCTCGCGCTCGGCCTGTACGGCGGATGGGTCCACTGGAAGCGCGATCGTCAGACATTCTGGTATTTCGGGCCGCTCATGTTCACGGTGACGCTCGCGCTCATCTACTACATGAACTTCAAGCTCGGCTGGACGCAGGGCGACCGGATGGGCGTCCAGGATTTTTCGATCCGCGAAGTGCGCGATCGAGACTACTTCTATCTCTTCAGCTTTTCGGCGTGGGGCGTCTGGGCCGGAGTGGGGCTGCTCGCGCTTTGGCGTGAGCTCGCTGCGGGTGTCGCGCCCCTCGTCCGCGCCACGGACGGAAGCGCGCGTCGCGCGCTCGCCGTGGCAGCGCCGGTGCTGATCATCGCGTTCGTCCCGCTGGTGGCGAACTCCGACGACGCGTCGCGCCGCGGAGAGACGTTCACGCGAGAGTGGGCCCGCGACCTCCTCAATTCGGTCGAGCCGTATGGTGTCCTCATCACCAACGGTGACAACGACACCTTCCCGCTCTGGTACGCTCAGGACGTCGAGGGGATTCGCCAGGATGTGACGGTCGCCGTGACGTCGCTGCTCAACACGGACTGGTACGTCCGCCAGATTCTCCGCCGGCCTCTCTATATGTATGATGAAAGCGCTGGGCCGGAAATCTACCGCGGGATGGCACCCAGGAAGCCAGGGCCTCCGCTCAGCATGACGATCGCCGAGGCGGATCAGATCCCGCCGTACGTGCAGGTGACGCAGTCGCAGATCTTCCGGAAGGACAGTCTCGTCGCGCGTATCGAACCGGGGTTCCTGACTCGCGATCAGCTTCTTATCCTCCGCTTCATCCGCGACTCGTTTCCCGACCGGCCGCTCTACTTCGCCACTCCGGTCATCGCGGGCCCGCTCGGCCTTTCGCCGTACATGGTGGCGCAGGGACTCGCATACAAGGTGATGCCGCGTCCCGTGCGACCGGACGATGGGTTCCTGCGATCGCCGATTGGATGGATGGACGTCGAGCGGACGCGCGCGCTCTGGGACACCGTATATCGCGCGCATGACGCGGCGATCGCGCGAGGCAAGTGGGTCGACCGCGCATCATCGAACATGCCGATGGCCTATCTCATCACGGGCGCGTACCTGGCCGAGGGTCTGTATAGAGCTGGTGACTCGACGAAGGCGGCGACAGTGATGGACACGGTGATGGCGGTCGCGCGCGCGACCGATCTCGAATCGCTCTTCGGACCGGTGTCCCCGGAACCGACCAATCTCGATCGATGAGGAAGAGCTGAGGGGTGAGAAACCACTATGAGCTGACCGGCGACCGCCTCGGCTCATAGATTGTCCCACTCCTCATTCCTCGTTCCTCATTGTCCCACCCGCTCGGCTTCCGCGGAGTTTACCGCGACGATCCGCTCGCGAGGGCTGTTTATTCCGAGGGCGCCGGGATCGCGCGCCTGATTCCGAGCGCGATCGCGGTCCCTCGCGATGCGGATGACGCGGCGCAGTTCGCTCGCTGGTCGAACGAGCGAGGTGTTGCACTCATTCCACGAGGATCGGGAAGCGGAATGGCCGGCGGCGCGGTCGGCTCCGGCGTGATCGTCGATCTCAGCCGGCTCGACGCGATCGGAGAGGTCGATGTGAGGCGCCGCACCATGTGGGTCGGGGCCGGCGCGCTCCGCGGTGCCGCGGATGCCACCGCTCGCTCCCGCGGTCTGCGCTTCCCCGTCGATCCATCCAGCGGCGCGTTCTGCACGCTCGGCGGGATGGCCGCCACCAACGCCGCTGGCGCTCGCACGTTGAAGCTCGGCGCGATGAGAGCGTGGGTCGCCGCGGCCGAATGCGTCTTCGCCGAGGGGACGCGAGCGATCGTTCGACGAGGCGAGAATCCCGATCCTCTACCGCCACCTGTCGAGCGATTTCTGTCGAGCGTCGCACTGGACGCGCGCGGAGCGGCGGAAGACGCCGTCGCTCATCCCGGCGTGCGGAAGGAATCGTCCGGCTACGCCCTCGCCGCCTTTCGGCACTCTGGCGATCTGCTCGACGTCATCATCGGCTCCGAGGGAACGCTCTGCCTCATCACCTCGCTCGAGCTCGCGCTCGACGCGATCCCGCCTGCCAGCGCCAGCGTGCTCGCCTCGTTCGCGACCCTCGCCGACGCGGTGGAGGCCGCCGCTGCGGCTCGCGAGGCGGGCGCGAGCGCGTGCGAGCTCCTCGATCGCACCTTCCTCGAGATCGCCGCGCTCGGGAGCGATCCTCTCGTTCCCTCCGATTCGGAGACCGCCCTTCTCATCGAGGTAGAGGGAATGGACGCGGCCACGGCGGAGCTCGGAGCGCACGCGATCGGCGAGGCATGTAACGCAGCAGGGGCCACGGTGGTCCGGCTCGCGCTCGACGAAGAGACCGAGCGTGAGCTGTGGGCGCTTCGCCACGCCGCGAGCCCGATCGTCGCACGGCTCGATCCTCATCTCAAGTCGATGCAGTTCATCGAGGACGGCGCGGTCCCGCCGAGCCGCCTCGCGGAATACGTTGCCGGAGTTCGCTACGCGCTCGCGGCGCGAGGGGTGAGAGGTGTGATCTTTGGCCACGCCGGGGATGCGCACGTTCACGTGAATCCGCTGATCGATGTCCGCACACCCGATTGGCGAGAGCAGGTCGCCGAACTGCTCGAGGAAGTGACGTCGCTCACCTCCACCCTCGGGGGAACGCTCGCGGGCGAACATGGCGACGGCCGACTCCGCGCGCCGCTCCTTCCACGCATGTGGAGCAGCGAAGGCCTCGAGCTCTTCGCGAGCGTGAAACGCGCGTTCGATCCGAATGGAATTCTCAACCCAGGGGTGAAGCTCGCCGTTCGCGGACAGCGTGCGATCGACGAGGTGAAGTACGATGCAGCGCTCGCGCCGCTTCCCGAGGCGGCGCGGATGGCGCTCGATGGCGTTGAGCGCGAGCGCGGTTATGCCCGCTTCCGATTGTCGCTGGTGGGAGTGTAGTTTCCGCCGCGCGAGCCCTCCTGATTCCTCCATCCATCGATCCTTTGTTTTTCTACGAGCCGCGACTCACTGTTCTCGCTCGCCCACACTTCGCTGAGCCTCCGCACCTTCCCGTCGAATGGATCGGCGAGGCGAGCGGCGGAGAACGGCTGGCCGAATTCGCCGGACGCCTCTGCTACATGAGTCAGCGGAATCCGGCGCGTCGATCGACGCAGGAGTATCTGGAGAACATCAAGCGCCAGGGCCACGGCAGCGTCCTCGAGCACGCGAACTACTCGCTGCTGCTCGAAGGGGTGAGCCGCTCGCTTACCCACGAGCTGGTTCGCCACCGCGCGGGATTCGCGTACTCCCAGCTCTCACAACGCTACGTCGACGAGTCCGAGGCGCAATTCGTCGTCCCGCCCGCGATCATCGGTGACGAGACCCTCGAGGCTGAATGGCGGCGGCAGGTCGAAGAGGCGCAGCGCGCCTACGTCGAGACCGTGAATCGCCTCATGGAGCGATACGGCTGGGTGGCGGACAAGATCCATCGCCGGAAAATGGCACGTGAGGCGGCGCGGAGCCTTCTCCCGAATGCGACCGAGACGAAAATCGTCGTCACCGGGAACGCCCGCGCCTGGAGGACGATGCTCGAGCTTCGCGCCGGCGAGGGTGCCGAGCTGGAGATTCGCCGGTGCGCCGTCGCTCTCATTCGCCTTCTTCGCGAGGAGGCAGCGGCTTTTTTCTCGGACTTCGAGATCTACGAGGCCGAGGATCGGCGAGACGCCGCGCGGGTGAGATTCCACAAGGTGTGAGAGGAAGAACGAGGAACGAGGACCGAGGAAGCGCCACCGAGATTTTTTCTCGCGGCTTCCTCGGTCCTCGTTCCTCCTTCTCCAGAAAAAAGAATTTCGATCTCGCCTGAAAAATCATTGCATCGCCTTTCCGCAGATTTTATCTTGCGCGCGATCGAAATGGCATCGTGCTTGCTTGACGCATGTGAGCGAGAACACGAAGTCGCGACGAGTGGTCGAACGCTAGCCCGGAATCGCCGCACGACGAGGCGATCGTTCCAGCGAAGGAACACGAGCAGGCCCGGACCCGAATGACGCGAATCGGTTTCGCCTACAATCTGAAGCCAGACCCGAGCGCACCACTGCCGATAGAGGACGCGACGCCGTCGCGTCCCGAGGAGGATCCTCCCAGTAAGCGCCGGGACATCGCGTCCCGGACCTCCAGTCCCCTCGCGGTGGCGAGCCGCGCGGGTGAGATGATCGCCTCTCGTCGCGCGACGACTCCCGAGACCTGCGAGCTCGCAGCGACGGCAGCAGATGATGAATACGCCGAGTGGGACAGCGAGGAGACGATCGCCGCCGTCGAGCGGGCGCTCTCCCGCTTCGGCGCGGTGATTCGCCTCGAGGCAACCGAGGAATTCCCCGAGCGCCTCCGTCGCGAGCGGCCGGACATCGTCTTCAACATCGCGGAAGGCTGGCGAGGAGTGAATCGCGAGGGGCACGTCCCCGCGATCTGCGAATTTTTTGGGATCCCATACTCGGGAAGCGATCCGTTCACGCTCTCCCTCTCGCTCGACAAGGCGCGCACGAAGGAATGGCTCTCCTGTCACGGCGTGAGGACCGCGCCGTTCGTACTCCTGCGTGACGTCGCGGAGCTGGAATCGTTTCTCGGCGGAGAGAAGACGATCGGTTCCTCGGTCCTCGGTCCTCGGTCGCACGTCTTCGTGAAGCCCGTCCACGAAGGGAGCTCCAAGGGAATCACGGAACGGAATTACTGCCGCACCCCGGATGAGCTGGAGGCGCAGGTCGCGTTTCTTCTCGAGCGCTACGAGCAGCCAGTGCTCGTCGAGGAATACCTGCCCGGCGCCGAGTTCACCTGCGCGATTCTCGGCAACGGCGACGACGCACGAGTGCTCCCGATCGTCGGGATCAATTTCACGGCGCTGCCGTCGGGCGCGCTGCCGGTGTACGGCTTCGAGGCGAAGTGGCTCTGGGATACTCCGGAGAACCCCCTCGAGATGTTCGAGTGTCCGGCGCAGATCGATGAGGCGCTGGCGAGGGAGATCGAGCGAGTCGCCCTCCGGGCGTACAGCGTGCTCGGATGCCGGGACTGGTCGCGCATCGATGTGCGATTGGACGCGGCAGGCGAGCCGAACGTGGTGGAGGTGAACCCGCTGCCGGGAATCCTCCCGAACCCGGAGGACAATTCGTGCTTTCCAAAAGCCGCGCGCGTCGCCGGCATGACCTACGACGAGCTGATTCAGTCGTGCCTGCGCGCTGCATCGGCGAGGCAAGGTGTGGCGCTCGTGGATAAGTCGGATGGACCGAGGACCGAGGACCGAGGAAGAGGCGAGTCGTCTTCCGCGCATCGAAGCCCACACGGCTCTTCCTCGGTCCTCCGTCCTCGGTCGAAGGCCCTCGCTCCCCGGTCGGAGGCTGGCTCATGAAGATTGCCCTGTTGTTCGATGGACTGTCCGCCCTCGGCAAGACGGCCGACATCCTCATCCTCGAGACCGTCGAAGCGATCGAGAAGTCGCTCGTCGCCGAGGGGAATGAGGTGGTCCGCGTCCCCGTGAACTTCGATGGGCGGTGGGTGGAGCGCGTGCGTCGCGGAAAATTCGACCTCGCGTTCAACCTCTGCGAGTGCATCGACGGCATCGCGGCGTTCGAGCCGGCCGTCATCTCCGTTCTCGAGATCCTCGGCCTCCCGTATACCGGCAGCTCGAGCTGGACGACGGCGCTCTGTCTGCGGAAGCACGTCGTGAACGCGCTACTCGAGCGCTCGGGACTTCCGGTTCCGCGCTGGGCGGTCGTCACGCGCGGCTCCACGCTCCCTACGGTCGGATTCCCCGCGATCTGCAACCCGGCCGCCGAGGATGCGTCGATCGGCATCGAGCTGCGGTCGGTCGTTCGCAACATGCGCGCGCTCGCCGCTCGCGTCGACGCGATGCACGAGCGCTGGGAGGAGGTCCTCGTCCAGCGGTTCATCGCCGGACGTGAGGTGAACGTCGGCATCGTCGACAGCCAGGTGCTTCCGATCGCCGAGGTACAGTTCGACGGCATGCCGAAGGGGATGTGGCGGATCGTGTCCTATCGCTCGAAGTGGGAGACGGGCAGCGACGAGGACCTCGGCGCAATGCCGATCTGTCCGGCCGAGCTGTCGCCGGCGCAGAATGCGGAGCTCAAGCGCCTCGCGCTCGACGCATGGCGCGCCGTGGGGGGGGACGGCTACGGTCGCGTCGATATCCGCATCGACTCGCAGGGACGCCCATGGATCCTCGAGGTGAACGCGAATCCCGACATCGCGGCCGATGCCGGACTCGCGCGCATGGCTGGCGTCGAGGGCATGGACTACACCGCACTCATCTCCGCCGTGTGCGAGGCGGGCATGCGACGTCAGCGGCGACTCGAGGAGAATCCGTGGGCCCTTTCGGCAAAGCTCTCCGGTCTCGCCGTCCCGAGCGATCCCGCGGCGTTGGAGCTGTGGGCAACGACGGCGGTGCGATGAGCGGGGACGTCGGTACGCTCCCCTTCACTCGTGAGGCGGCCGCGGCGCGGCGACGATCCAGCGGCGTCCGTGAGCCGACCGACTCCCGTGGCACGGGGATCGTGCTCGCCGAGCCCTCGGCCGCCGCGCGCCCTCGGATCTCCGAGATTCTGCGCGCCTCGCGAGTGTTCAGCGATGCGGAGATCGACGTCGCGCTGGAGGTCGTCGACGAGGCCCTGGAAGAACGAGGACCGAGGACCGAGGAAGTTGACGTTTGGGATCGCACTACGGTGTCCGGTCCAGCGCGTCCTCGGTCCTCGGTCCTCGGTCCTGACTATCTGCTCCTTGGCGCCTTCTCCCCCGAAGACATCCTCGTCGGCTACGCGTGCTGGGGGCCGACGCCCGCTACGGATCGCGTGTGGGACCTCTACTGGATCGCGGTCGACCCCGCGCTCCAGGGCGCCGGAATTGGAACCATCCTCCTCGAAGAGGTCGAACGGAGGCTCGCAGGACAGCACGCACGGATGCTGGTCGTCGAGACATCGTCCCGATCCGACTACGCCGCCACCCGCGAGTTCTATGCGCGACGTGGCTACACCGAGGCCGCGCGGGTGCGCGACTTCTACGCGCCCGGCGATGATCGGATCATTTTCGTCAAACGGTTCCACCCACTCGCCGCTGGGCGGGGAGCAGAATCGCGATGAGCGAATGGCAGAAGATCTTGCGGGAAAGCGTCGACAGCCTCGACAAGCTGAAGCAGCGATATGGCGATGACGTCATCGACGTCGACGCCCTGAAGCCCGCATTCGACAACTTCCAGATGCGCCTGACGCCTGCGGCGCTCGAGCAGATCAAGGAGGTCGGCGATCCGATGTGGCGGCAGTACGTGCCGACCGTCGAAGAGCTCGACATCCAGGACGGGATCATCGATTCGCTCGATGAGGACGCGGACTCTCCGGTGCCGAACATCACGCACCGGTATCCCGATCGCGCCCTCTTCCTCGTGAGCCCGGTGTGCGCGACGTACTGCCGCTTCTGCACACGGCGACGGAAAGTCGGGGACCCGGAGAAGATCCCGCTCAACCAGTATCAGTCGGCGTTCGCGTACATCCGCGCGCACCCGGAGATCCGCGACATTATCCTCTCCGGCGGTGACCCGATGATGCTGAGCGACCGGAGGCTCGAATATCTGTTCGAGAACCTCCGCGCGATCCCGCACGTCGAGATCATCCGGATCGGGAGCCGCATCACCTCGCACCTCCCCGAGCGCATCACTCCCGAGTTCTGTGAGATGGTGAAGAAGTACCACCCCATCTACATGAACACGCACTTCAACCACCCCGCCGAGCTGACGCCAGCGGCGGTGGCCGCGCTCGGACGGCTGGCCGACGCGGGAGTTCCGTTAGGCTGTCAGACGGTTCTGTTGCGGGGTGTGAATGACGATCCGGCGATCATGAAGGAGCTGATGCAGAAGCTCCTCAAGGCGCGCGTGCGGCCGTATTACATCTATATGGCCGATCAGGTCGCCGGCGGCGAGCATTTCCGCACCAACGTGCAGAAGGGGCTCGAGATCGTGCAGGCGCTGCGCGGGTGGACGTCGGGGCTCGCGGTGCCGCACTTCGTGATCGACGCGCCTGGCGGCGGCGGGAAGGTGCCGCTGCTCCCCGAGTATGTCGAGGAGATCAACGACGACGAGGTGATCTTCCGGAACTACGCGGGCGAGCGGTACGTGTACAAGCAGCCGCGCGTGCCGGTGCCGGTCGATGGGTGTGGCGTGGCGGCGGAGGCGACGCCCGACGTGGTGCCGATTCGGATCGGGAAGAAGCCGAAGCGGTCGAAGCGGCCGGCGGCGAAGCGGTCGGCGACGGCGGGGTGATGCGACACGGGGCGCTCGGGAAGAGCGCCCCGTTTGTACTGGTTATCGCCCCCACCAGGAGATGTCCCGCCCGACCGTAACGCCGCAGCTCTGGAGATACCCGGGATCAATGCCCCGGAAGGCGGATTCGCGAGCTCCTCGCCCACAGCCCCGTCCTGCTCATCACCGGAGACGATGTCGAGCGGGAGCCTTTCCTTATATAGTGATGTGCGGGGGTCCGCCGACTGACCAGCCACCGCAATCGGCGCACCAGTACATCCTTACCGCCGGACCTCGAAACGGCTAGCATGGTCACCCACCGCCGGCTTCTTCGAGGAGACCCCGATGCGCGCCCTGCTCTGCCTTGCCCTCGCCGCCTCGGGCGTCCTTCAAGCCCAGGCGCCGCTCGAGCGGCTCTTCTACTATGTCGACCGCGAGGACAGCTACGAGAGCTTCGTCCGACACGCCGACCGCATCGACGTTCTCGGCATCGGCGGGTACCGCGTCGACAGCCTCGGCATCCTCTGGGGAAGCGTCGACCGCCGCGTGCTCGAGCTTGCGCGGCAGCGCAACGTCAAGATCATGCCGCTGCTCGTCAACGAGAACTTTCACCAGCCGTCGCTTCGCCGGCTCCTGTCCGACACGGCCGCGCGCCACCGGGCGACGCGCGCGATGGCGGATGAATGCCGGCAGCATCGCTACTGGGGATGGCAGTTCGACATCGAGAACGTTCACATCGATGACCGCGATCGCCTCACGGCGTGGTACGGTGAGGCAGCGCGCGCGCTTCGCGCTGCCGGGTGCACGATCAGCATTGCCGTCGTACATCGCCCGTCCGAGCTTGCCGGGCCGCTGGGCTACCACCGATTCCTGTTCGACAGCTGGCGCGCCGCCTACGATCTCGCGGCGCTCGCGCGACTGGGCGACTTCGTCACCGTCATGACCTACAGCCAGCACACGCGACGCACCACGCCGGGTCCGCAGGCGGGGATTCCGTGGATGCGCTCGGTGGTCGATTACATGCTGCGGTCGGTCCCGGCCGCGAAGGTGTCGTTAGGTGTGCCGTCGCAGGGCCTGCACTTCTTCACGCGCGAGGACAACTCGCTTCCGGAGCGTGCCCGGTCGTGGGCGCAAACCGTGACCTGGACGTGGGGCTCGGGGCTGGCGGAGCGCTATGACGCGCGGCTGATGTGGGACTCGACGCAGGCCGTCACGTACGGCTGGTTCGAGAATGGCGGCACGTTCGAGTGGCTCTTTCTCGAGGACGAGCGGAGCTTTCGTGCGAAGCTGGCGCTGGCGCGGGAGAAGCGGCTGCGCGGCATCTCGGTGTGGGTGCTCGGGCAGGAAGACGAGCGCATCTGGGAAGCGCTACGGAGATAATGTGCGCAGGAGCACACACGCGGTGTGCTGCACGTGCAACACACCGCGTGGTCGTTAGGCTCCGCCGATCGCACGCATTGGCGATTGGCCCCTTACGCGCCGGCTATCGGTCGGTCAGCGTCGCCGAGGTCAATGGTGTTCCCCCGCTGGCGGCTTCGAGCAGCACGATCGTGCGAATGCCACCAGTCGCGACCGAGGCGACCGAGACGTCTCGTACGACGGTTTTCGTTCCGGCGGTCGTGAATCGAACCCGGAATGCTCCCGCAGGTCGCTCGACGTATCCCGACGCGGTTCGCGGCGCGAGACCGGAGAAGGTCGGCGGAATCGTCGCAATGCTCGCGCCCTGCGCGGTGACGTACACATCGACGGTGCCGGCGGCTGGGGCCGCGTTCACCGCCCGCACCTTGATGTTGCCCGCGGCCGGTGCGGCATTGTCGTCGGTGAGCACGAACGTCGGCGCCGCGCCTCCAAGACCAATGACGGTGTGATCCACGTCGGCGGCGACGGCAATGGGCGCGTCGAGAACGTGGACCGACGTGTCGGCGGTTCGCCTCACGGCAAACACACGCTCGCCGGCATACGCCGGATAATAGAACGAGACAGGCGCCGCGGCCGCGTAGCCGACGTTGGCTCTCAGCGGGACGCCATCGACGGTCACGTTGACGTTGCCGACGCCCGACGCGGCATGCACGAACCGGATGCGGCCCGTCGGCTGTGTCGGCTCGTAGCCGGTCAGTCCAACATCCTCGGTACCGCAGGCAGCGACGGCTGCCACAGACAGCGCCGCCAGAAGACGAGCGGTCATGCGGGCTCCCGAAATCGTCGCGGTCATGGGACCACCTCGAGATGTACGCAAGCAGCGTTGTTGGTCGGCGGCTCGGTGCCCTCTCGATCAGGTGGGACGTTCCCCGGATTCGCATTTCTCTCGACCACGGGGTACGGCAGCCAGCACCGCTTTCCGACTTCGGTGGCGCCGATCTGCCCGAGGCGCCGCAGGTCCTCCCACCGCAGCCCGGTCGCAAACAGCTCGTACCGGCGGTTGCGGTAGATCTCCGCGAGCAGCTGCTCCGCCGTGAGCACGCCGACCAGCGGCGCTCGACACGGCCCCGGATCTGTGGTCACGCGTCCGGCACCCGGACAGTCCGTGCGAACCGAATCCACCACCGCCTGGGCTTCGGGCAAGCGATTGAGATTCACGAGCGCCTCTGCCTTGATCAGCAAAACCTCGTCCGGATAGTACGTCGGAATCGGCGACGTGTTGGCCGCGAACACGACCCACGCATCGAGCGGCGTGTCGATTCGGCCGAGAATCGCCGTATCCCTGACGAAGAACGCCGTGCGTTGCGCTTCGAGTGGATCCGCTCGATAGGCGTCGCGCGGCAGCACGCCTGACGAGCCCGTCGACAGGTTGAACAGCGGGTTTGGCGCCTGCGCCGAGAACGGGATGCGCGAGAACACCGTGCGACTCACCGAGTCGGCGGCCGCGAGCGCGCCGGCCCAATCTCCCTCCAACCGCCGATAGCGCGCCTTGTACGCACTGATCGTGTTGGGGATGTCGAGGCCGCTCACCAGGACTTGGGAGGTGAACTGCCCGCTCGGAGCCGTGTCCGCATAGGCCAGCTGCGCCGAATCGAGCAACGCGAGGACAGCGTCCAGCGCTGTCTCGCGGCCCACGAAATCCGGCGTGGGAGTGTTGTACGTGTCGATCGCGAGGGAATCGTATGCCTGGAGCAGCTCGCCGATCGCCGCGGCCTTGAAGAGAGACGCGAGCCCAAGGAGACCGCTCCGCGTTCCCCGCGGCAGGACGACGTTCGGCGCGCCAACGATGATGTCGTTCGCCGTCTTGATCGTGCGGTAATGCGAGTTCCAGACATCGATCGTCATGCCCGCGCCCGGAGGCACCGCGCCGCGCTCCGCGTCCGAGATCGTGGAGAACGCCGTCCCGATCGCTCCGAGCTCCTCGGTGAGGAGTCCCGCAGAATAGATGAGGGTGCCAGTGGACGTGCCGAACCGTGCCTGGAGCCCGACGCCAAGCGCCAGCATTCCTTCGGCGCTCGTCACCACCGTCTCCTGCGTTGGCGCGTTGGGATTCGTCGTATCGAGGTCGCATGCCACGAGTCCGAGGGAGCTCGCGAGCAGCGCTGTCATCATGAGCCGTCGCATGTGGTCTCCGCTCAGTACGTGAACCGCAGCGTGGCCGACCACGTGCGCGGGATGGGAACCGTTGCGAAGTCGAACCCGCGATCCGCCACGGTTCCGGTAAGCCCCGGGGAGTTCTGCGCGAACAGGTTCACCTCGGGATCGTAGCCGCTGTAGTCGGTCCAGGTGTAGAGGTTTCTCCCACTGAGCGTGAGCTCGATCCCCTCGGAGAAATAGCGCCGCACGAACGGCTGCGTGAACGTGTACGACGCCGAGATCTCGCGCAGCTTCACGAACGAGCCATCCTCGACGTACTCACTGAAGATGCCGAGCCGGCGGGCGAAGAACCCAGGCGGGAGCTTTCGCGGATCGCCGTAGGGCAGGAACTCCGCTTCGTTCTCGGCGGCGTTGAGGGCAGCCCCGAGGTCGCGAATGCGTCGCGACAGATTCATCACATCGTTCCCGAAGGTGCCGTCGAGCATCACGCGAAATCGCAGGTTGTTGCCAACCTGGAACTCGTTGAGCAGCGAGCCCATCCAGTCGGGATTCGGATCGCCGAGGACGCGACTCGACGAGTCGGCGCAATTCCCGCCGACAATGGCACGCCGCGTCGCCACATCGCTGGAGATGCTCGTGCTCGGACGGAATCGGCCGAGTGAATCCCGGAGGTACGCGCCCGTCTGGCAGTTGCGCAGCGCATACACGCCGTAGAAGATCCCGACGGGATCGCCCTCGCGAACGCGATTCGGATAGCCCGATGCCGACTGGAAGCTCGGAATGTCCAGCCGCTCGACGCGGTTGCGATTCCTCGTGTAGATCGCGGTCGTATTCCACCGGAAGTTCGCTTGATCGACGTTGATCGTTCGCGCGAGGAGCTCCCATCCCGTGTTGCTCATGGCGCCGATGGCTGAGAACTGTCGCGAGTACCCGGTGCTCGTGGCCACCGGCCGGAAGAAGAGCAGATCCTCGACCATCTTGTCGTAGTACGTCGCCTCGAGCGAGATCCGCTCGTTGAGGAATCCCACGTCGGCGCCGACTTCCCACTCGCGCTGGCGCTCCGGCTTGAGGGCGGCGTTGCCGAGCGTGATGCTGTTCACGACACCCGGCTTGTTGTCGAACGAGACGCCGACGTAGTCGTCGAAGCGCGAGTACGCATTCAAGACCGATGGTTGATTCCCGGCGTACCCGAGCGCCGTGCGAAGGCGCAGCGAGCTGATCGTGTTCGTCGAGACGAGGTTGCGGAACCACGTGTCCTCCGACACCACGTACGAGAGCGATGCTTTCGGAAAAATCTGCCAGCGCTCCTCCGGACCGAACGTGGATGACGCGTCCCACCGAACGGCGCCGGTGAGGAAGAGGCGATCCCGCCATCCGATCTGCTCCTGCACGTACACGCCAAACGTCTTGAGGTCGACGATGGCCTGAGATGCGGCCGGCGTCGCGCCACCACTGACGACCTCCACCACCGGAATGAGGTTCGTGGCCGCGGCGACGGTGTTGCGAATGCGCTGGTGGGTGTAGTTCAGGCCGCCGCTCGTGGTCAGCTGAAAGTCATTCCAGTCGAAGAGATAGTTGGCGATGGCATCCTGATTGAGGATCCGTGAGTTGCTGATCACGTTCGCCGCCAGCCCGGTCGCCGCAGTGCCGCCAGGGAACGAGCCTCGTGGGAAAAACTCGCCCTGCTCCATGGAGTACCCGTCGTAGCCTAACGTGTAGCTCACGCTCAATCGGTCAGTCGGGTTCCAGCGCGCTTGCGCACTGCCAATGAAGCGGTTGATGTCCTGCGGGTTCTGGAACCGATCGATCGCGAGCAACGGATTCGGATTGAGCACCGGCCCGAACGGGTACACCCCACTCACCGGCCGCGGATCGAATGTGGTCGGGTTGAAGAGGAACGCAGTGAGCACGCCGAGCTGCTCGCCGTTGACCATGAACTCGTTACTCGTGTTCACGAAGTTCGCGCCCAGGTCGAGCGTGAGACGCGGGCGGATCTCCTGGCTGATGTTCACCCGTGCGCCACGCCGCGTCGACGCTTCCCCGCGTTGGATCCCATCCTCTTCACTCCACGTGCCGTTGGCGTAGTACCGCGTCTGCTCATCCCCTCCCTCGACACTCAGGTTGTTCTCGAACGTCCACGCATCGCGGAAGATCATGTCCTGGATGTCGACGCGCGTGACCGGATTCCCGAAGATGTCGAAGGGATAGTCGTTGACGCGCAGCTGCTTCGGCAGCTCGTTCTGCGCCACACGAGTCTGGAGGGAAATGCGCGAGCCGCCTCGCGTGCCGCGCTTCGTGAAGATCTGCACGACACCGTTGTTGGCGCGTGAGCCGTACAGCGCTGCGGCCGCCGCGCCGCGAATCACTTCAATGCGCTCGATGTCGGCCGGGTTGATGTCGGCCAGGCGGTTCTGGACGTTGCCGCGAGACCCGAGCAGTCGAAGCTCCGAGGAGCTGTTGTCGACAATCACACCGTCGACGATGTACAGAGGGTCAGATCCGGAGATGAACGAGCTTGTGCCGCGCAGTCTCACGGTGACGCCGCCGCCGCCAGGCGTGCCCGAGTTCTGCGTGATCTGCGCGCCGGCGATCTTCCCTTGAAGCGCCTGATCGATCGTCACCGCGTTCGACTTCGCGATCGCGGCGCTGTCGACGCTCGCGATGCTCGTTCCCACCGCACGCCGTTCGGTAGGTGCCGCGGTGCCGGTGACCACGACCTCGGTCAGCTGCGTGGCGCTCGCGTTCATCGTGAAGTCGGCCGTGGCTGCGGCCGCCGAGCTCACGTCGACCTCCACGCGCGCCTCCGCATATCCGAACCGCCGCGCGATGACGGCGCGCCGGCCGGTCGGGACGTTCGGTATGGTGTATTGGCCGGTCACGTCGGAGAGCGCGCCCAGCGCCGTTCCCGCGATGCGCACTTGCGCGTTCGGAAGGGCTTGGCCATTGGCGGCGTCGGTTACCCGCCCCTGAACCGTGCCGGTGGTTTGCGCGCCGAGCAGTGCCGGAGCGAACAACGCCAACAAGATGAACGGTCGAACGTTCATGCTGCCTCCTGAGCAAAAAAAAGGCTGCGCGCCGATGTCATCGGCGCGCAGCAGACACCGGATTACGCTTCCTGCATTTCCCTCGTTTCCTTCGACGACTCCTGGATCACGCGCTGAGCGACATCGGGCGGCATCTGCTCGTACCCTTTGAAGCGACGGATGAACGTCGCGCGACCGTGGGTCATCGAGTGCAGGTCCGTCGCATAAAGGTGCATTGCGGACTGCGGGACGATCGCGCGGATCCGCGTGCCCCGACCGTCGCTCAACGGCTCCGAGCCGAGGATGTGGCCCCGGCGCGAGGAGAGGTCACCCATGATGTCGCCCATGTAGACGTCGGGCGTCATCACCTCGACCTCGTCGAGCGGCTCGAGCAGAACCGGACGGCACTTCGGCGCTACGGTCTTGAACGCCAGAATGCCCGCCATCTTGAACGACATCTCGTTCGAGTCCACCGAGTGATACGAGCCATCGAAGAGCTCGACCTTGAAATCCACCACCGGGTAGCCGGCGAGGACTCCGCGCACCGACGCTTCCTGAATGCCCTTGTCCACCGCGGGAATGAAGTTGCGCGGGATCGCGCCGCCGACGATCTCGTCCACGAACTCGTATCCCTGCCCGCGCGGCTGCGGCTCGATGCGTACCCAGCAGTCACCGAACTGCCCGCGTCCGCCCGTCTGCTTCTTGTGGCGGCCCTGCCCCTCGCCCTTCCCCATCAGCGTCTCGCGGTACGGCACCTTCGGCTTTGTCATCTCGCCAGTGACGCCATACTTTCGCTTGAGCTTCGCCATCGCCACTTCGAGATGCCGTTCTCCCATCCCCGAGATCACCGTCTCGTGCGTCTCGGCATTGTAGCGCGTCTCGAAGGTCGGGTCTTCGTCGTGCAGCCGATGCAGACCCGCCTGGAGCTTCTCCTCCTCACCGCGTGCGTGGGCGTGCACGGCAAACGTCACCAGCGGCTCGGGCAGGTGAATCTGCGGCAGCCGAACCGGATGCTCCTTCGTCGACAATGTGTCGTTCGTGTGGGTGTTGCGGAGCTTGGCGATGCATCCGATGTCGCCGGCATGGAGCTTCGTCGCTTCCTGGCGCTCACGCCCCTGCGCCACCGAAAGATGGTTGAGCTTCTCCACGCCGTTGCGCGTCGCGTTGAACACCTCCTGCCCGTTGACGACCATCCCCTGGAAGATGCGGAAGAAGGACACGTCGCCGACGTGCGGCTCGCTCATCGTCTTGAACACAAGCGCGGCGAACGGCCCGTCGTCCCGGGCATGGATCTCCACCGGGCGTTCGCCCTCGGCGCCCTTGAACGCGTGGATCTCCTCCATCTCGTAGGCCGACGGCATCAGCTGCACGACCTCCGTGAGCAGCGCACGCACGCCGATCATGCTGTCGGCCGACACGCAGAACAGCGGGAAGAGGTCCATCCGCTTCATCGCCTCCTTCATCCCCTGGATCGCTTCGTCGCGTCCGATCTCGGCGCCCTCGAGGTAATGCTCGAGCAGGGTGTCGTCGGTGGCCGAAATCGCCTCGATCAGCTCCTGGTAGTAGTGATCGAAGCGCGCCCGGTCATCGGATGGGACGTCGACTTCCTCGTACTCGCCGCTCTTGGTCCCCTGCTTGTAGAGGTACGCCTTCCGCGCGAAGAGATTGATCACTCCGCGGAATTGCCCGCCTTCCCCGATGGGTATCTCGACGGGAATGACCTTGTTCGTGAGGCGGTTCTTGATGTCCTGGTAGGTGCGCTCGAAGCTCGCGTGCTCCTTGTCGATCATTGTGACGACAAAGAGCACGGGGTCGCTCCGGTCCAACGCCTCGCGGAACATCTTCTCCGTGCCGACCTCGACGCCGGCGGTCGCGCTGACGACGCACAGCGCTCCATCGGCCGCCGCCAGCCCGGCGACGGCGTCACCCTGGAAGTCGAGGTATCCTGGCGCGTCGATCAGGTTGACCTTCGTGTCCATCCATTCGGCGTAGGCAAGGCCGAGGTTGATGGAGTAGTTCCGGTCGAGCTCTTCCGGCGAGTAGTCGGTGAGCGCCGTCCCGTCACGCACCGAGCCGTGGCGTTTGCTGGAGGCGGAAACGAAAGCGAGCGCGTCGACGAGGCTCGTCTTCCCGCTCGCTCCATGTCCTACGACCGCCACGTTCCGAATGTCCGAGCTGCTGTACTCCTTCATAGGCGCGTTCCTCGCTCAACACGTGCGGACACGGTTGCGCTCGGACGACACGTCGCCGGCCGAGGGTCCCTTCGGGCTATGGTACCTTGGGGTCCGGGTGGAGGCAAGTCGATTTCCTCAAGCTTTTTGCGCGAGGCGCTGTCCTCAGGTGAGCCGCCCCACCGACGGCGCCTCCTTCAAGAGATCGCGCAGCTCGTCGTCGCTCGCTTCCGACAAACGGAATCGAGCCGGCGGCGCAATCGCTCGCGTCGGCTGCCGCGCGTCACTCAGGCAGGAGAACACGATCGCCTCCTGCGTGCGCGAGTAGGCGGCACTCCAGAGTCGTCCGGCGGTGTCGGAGAAAAGGCGCTCGCTGCCTGACGAACGGCGCGGCGTGCGACGAGGAGAAGGACGCGTCATACCCCACGAGGCGATGCGTCTTTGAGCGTGCTCGCGAGGGCAGGCGCAGTCAAGAGGGAACGATGAGAAAGTGGGAAAAACAAAGGGTCATCCACGAGGGATGACCCTTTCCACGATTGGCTCTGACAATTCAATGACCGATCAGTCTCCCTCGTATTCGTAGGCGAGCCCATCCGCTTCGCGGAGAACCTGGAGAATCTCGTCTGCCTCCGGTGAAGCCGCGTCCATCATCGCATCGAGCCTGAAGCTGATCGCCCGCCAGGTCCCTTCGGGCCAATCGGGCATCGCCAACCCCGCGACCAGGCGGCCCATCATCAGGCCACACGTCTCCTTCAGCCGAACCGCCGTCTCGTTCAACACCGCGAACGGAATGTCTACGTCGCGGGTGAGCAGCTCGCCGGTGATCTCGTCGCGCCACGCGGCATCACCCACGGCGCCGCGCTCAGACCAGATCCCGACGTGACGGAAGGCCCCCGAACCGTTGCCGGGGCTGCGGTGGCTCTCCACCGCCGCCGCAAGCGCGAGCGCCAGCGACTCCGTATTGGGCGTGCCATACAGCGTCACGACCTCCCGAGCGCGATGGTCAGTCGAAACCATCGCAGGGACGGAGTCCACGCGCGCCAACACCGGCGACTCAATGGGGCCATCCTCGAGCATCACGAGGACATCCATCTCCCCCTCCCTGAGAAGCTCCACCGGGTGCGCCAATCGCACCCACGCGAGCGACTTCATTCGTCTCCGTTGGCAAGACCGAGGCCGTCGGAGTGGAGATATCGCTCCACCAGTGCAACACAATGATCGGTGGAAAGTTCCGTGACGCACAGTGCAGTGACGCGAGTGTGACTGACGGGGTCGTCGTCGTCGCAATGTCGCACGAGGGCTATAGGCGCTCACCCACATGCAGGCGTGAGACACCGGCCGCCAGTGCGAGCGCCATGATGGCGTAGACGACGATCACCTCGCTGCGGCTCAGTACCGACTCGAAGCCGGGCGAGAGGCGTTCCGGAAGGAGAATGAAGTCGACGAGGGCAACGAGTGCGGCGAACGCGAGCGCCGCTACCCACAACCGCGCGCCTCTCCAGCGGCCGAACGCCCACGCGAACGCGACGCCGGACAACGCGAGCGCGACGAGATGCACGAGCACGGCGGCGGTTGTGATGAGGAGGTGGGGGTCCTGCACGTAGAACGCACGGCTTCCGACGAGCACGTGGGCGATGGCGTTCAGCGGCTGGAGCGGATTGCCGCGCGCCCAGCCGAAGCCGACGAGTGCGCCCGCGGTTGCCGCTGCCGCCACGACGCCGATCCAGATGCCGTGCAGCAATCGGTCGCGGAGCATGCGCGGAAGGATAGTGTGAGCCGGGGGGTCCAGGTAGTCGAGGGACACCTTCTGTACTCACCACCTTTCGCCGAGTGACCCACCTAACCATTTTCCCTGAATCATGGTCGAGACCGAGCCGCACGTGCATAACGTCCTCCTCATCGAGGACGACCCCGACGTCAGCTCCGCGGTGCAGCGGGTGCTAGGCTCCGCCGGCTACGCCGTCCAGAGCGCGAGCGATGGCGAGAGCGGGCTGAGCCTGGCTCTCTCGCAGCAGCCGGAGCTCGTGCTCGTCGATGTCGGGCTGCCCGATCGCGACGGCGTGTCCGTCACGCGCGAGCTCCGCGAAAAGGGGTTCCGCTCGCCCATTCTCATGCTGACGGCGCGGGGATCCGTGTCGGACAAGGTGAGCGGGCTCGAGGCAGGGGCTGACGACTACCTCCCCAAGCCGTTCGATCTCAGCGAGCTCATGGCCCGGGTGAAGGCGCTGCTCCGGCGAGCATCCATCGCGGCCGATCACACGATGCGAGCCGCGGACGTCACCATCGACCCGCTCACACGGCGCGTCGAGCGCGCCGGACGGGTCATCGAGCTCACACAAAAGGAGTACGCCCTGCTGGAATTCCTGGTGCGCCACGCCGGCCAGCCGGTGTCGCGGTCGAAGATCGCCGAGCACGTGTGGAAGTATGACGTCGATCCGGCGACGAACGTCGTCGACGTCTACATCAACTACCTTCGCAAGAAGCTCGGCGACGAGAAGACGCAACCGCTCATTCGCACCGTTCGCGGAGTGGGGTACATGATCGACGGGGCGTGACCTGACGGCCACGCCCCGTTCCACCCCACCCCACCCCCCACCCATCAGTAGGCGGGCGCGCGCTCCCGGAGATCGGTCGGCACGGACGTGTAGCCCGACGTCACGTTGTACCCGCTGAAGTGCTTGACGCGCCGGTACGCGTAGCCGCTCCACGGACTCACGAACGTCCGCAGCGTCGGATCGTCGATCGACTCATCGACTCCCGGGACGCCGATCGCCGGCGACCAGAGAATGTTGAGCGAGCGATCCGGCAGCCCCGCCGCCGCATCGGTGCGCATGTAGATCCACACCCAAGCCGTAGCGCGTGGCGACGGACGGAAGCGCAGGTCCGGCTTGAAGTCGACCCACTCTCGGCCGTCCTGCTGTCGCAGCTCGGCGCGAATGCGAAGCGGCTCGCGCAGCACGCGGCAGTCGTCGTCCCAGAACTCCGGGCCGTACGTCGAGGTTGCCGGATCGCAGATGACGTTGCGCGGGAAGACGATCCCGTGCTTACCCATCTGGAAATAGCCACCCGACGGCGTCACGGTGAATTCGGCGGACGACTGATCCGCCGCCATCTCGTGAATCGTGATCAGGAGGTTGGGCGCTCCGCCCGGGAGCACCTCCGCCTTTTCGGACGGCGCCAGGGAGTTGTTGGCGCACGCCACCGTAACGGCGGCCAGCGCACCGATCAGACTCCAGCGTAACTCGCGAGCGTGCATACGAATAGTTTCCGAAGTAGGTCGGGGGTATACTCCAGCTCCGCCCCCGGGAAAAGCAGGCGTCGTACCACGACCGAGCCGGTTCTGGCACGCGCGTCCAACCCAAAGGCAGTTGCGTCGTTAGGAGTTTCTCACCGAGAATCGCCGCCATGTGAAGCGGGCGGTAATCGGTCAGCGTGTCCGCGTGTCGCGGTCGTTATTCCCGAGCGAGCAGCTCGCTATACCGCCGGCTCATCCCGTGGTAGCCTTGGCTCTCCACCTTGGGAGCAAAGCGGTTGACGGAGCTCCGCAACAGCGCGCGGTCGTGCGCGTGGAGGATGTCGGCGCACTCGGCGATGAGCCACGCGGCGCCGTAGAAGTCGGTCGTCTCCGCCAGCGCGAGCGCCCGATAGAACAGCGCTACGGCCTCGTTGGTCGAGTCGAGCGCGGCGACACGAACACGCAGCGCTTCGGCTAATTCACGGCCTTGGAACCAGTCGGGCCGCGCCTGCATCCTCGCTTCGACGTCATCGAGGGACACACGTGCGTCGTCGATCGCGGCCATACGCAGCGACACGAGGCCGGCGCCGGCGAGAGCGCCGAGCTCGACGTCCGACTGCCCAATGCCGCGCGAGATGCCGAGCACCACGTCGTAGAGCTCACGCGCCGAGCTGTCTTCACCGCGCTCCCGATCCAGGTGCGCGAGATTGTACAGCGCGTACAGCTGTCGCTCGGTGCTCTTCTGGGCCGCGAAGATCGCGAGCGCTTCGCCGAAGAGCTCGCGCGCACGCTCGAGCTCCCCGCACTTGAGGTGCGCGACGCCGAGGTTGATCCCGGCGGTGCCCACGTGCTCCGGCGTTCCGGCGCTTCGCGCGAGCGACATCGAGGTCGTGAGCTCATGCGTCGCCCGCTGCCACTTCCCGAGGCTGGAATACACGATGCCGATGTTGTTGCGGCACCGCGCCTGTCCCACGAGATCGCCCGCGCGCTCGAACAGCTCCAGCGCTCGCTCGTAATGCTCTACCGCACCCGCCGGGTCGTCCTGCTGGAGCGTGATGCCGAGCCGGTTGAGTGACTCCGCGAGACGCAATGGGTCGCCGAGCTGTTCGGCGATGCGGACGCACTCGACAGCGATGCGCTCGGCTTCGACGCGGTCACCGAGGCGACCGTACGTCTGCGAGATCATGGTGAGGAGCGAGACGCGTTCGTCGTCGAACCCGTGCGCCTCCGCTTCGGCGTCGAGCGCGAGACAGTGCTCTAGCGTTCTCGCGTTCGGCTGGCCAAGGAGCGCGCGTACACGCTCGCGCATACGCCGAAGCGCGAGCGCGCGACGTGCGTCGCCCTGGCCGGTGAACCATTCGATGGCGAGATCGCCCATCTCTTCCGCTTCTTCGTACCGGCCGACCGATTCGGCGACGTCGGCGCGGTGAACGCGCACCTCCGCCAGCTGTCCGGCGGACGTCGCATTCCGCTCGGCGATGCGCAGGAAGTCCGCGCTCTCCTGGTGGGCGTAGACGAGCCGCGCGCGCCCCGCCGCCAGCATGGCGTACTCGTAGGCCTTCCCGCTCACCCCGCCGCGATCGTAGTGCGTGGCAATTTCCGCGATCGCGTCCGGCGTGCGTTGCTCCATCGCTTGCGCCACCTGCTCGTGCATCTTGCGGAGACGGCGCGGATTCACCGATTCCGTGAGCACCTCGGCCATGAGTACGTGCGCGAATGCGAAGCGATCACCGCCCCGCGCCGCGGCCGGCTGGAGTACGGAGGCGCGCATCCCTTCGTCGATGACGTCGAGCAGCTCGCTCTCGGTGCCCGCGTTCGCCGCGACGGCGAGGTCGACGTCGAACTCGCGGCCGATCACGGCGACGGTGGTCAACACGGTCTGCGCCCGTGTCGACAGACGCGAAATGCGTCGCGAGATGAGATCCGTCACCGCGACCGGCAGACGCAGCTCCGAGACGGGCCGCCATTCCCAGTGATCGCGGTCGTACCAGATGCTGCCTTCCTCGAGGAGCGTGCGCAGCACCTGCACGACGAAGAGCGGATTGCCCTCCGTGTGGTGATAGAGGAACGCCAGAAGCTCGCGTCCGATCTCCTGCCGGTGAAACGCCGCCTGGATCCACTGCTTCAGCTCCTCGCGGGTGAGGCGCGACAGTGTGAGCTCGCGGAACCGCTCGTTGCGCGATAACCGGCGCCGCCGCTCGAGCGTCTCGCCCTGCATCTCCTCGGCGCGAATCGTCAGGCAGATGAGCAACCGCTCAGTGGCCAGCTGACCGACCAGGAACTCCAGCATGTCCCACGAAGCGGAATCGGCCCACTGCACGTCATCGAGCACGATCACGAGCAGGCGCTCACGCGACGCGGTCTTGACGTATTCCGCGATCTCCTCGAGGAGCATGTACTTGCTGCCGACGCGCGAACCGGTTGGCGGCCTGTCGCTGGCGGCGAGCGCGGGGACGAGATGCGGCAGCTCGTGCCAGGTCCGGTCAGGTGTGGGGCTCGTGCGACGAATGGCGGAGATCACCTCGGCCCACGGCGCATACGGCGGCTGCACATCGGCTTCGCGTCCGCGTCCGACGACGAGCGAGCCGGCGCGCAGCCGAACCTCCGGCTCGAGCTGTCGCAGCAACGTCGTCTTGCCGATGCCCGCCTCGCCCGCGATGGCGACGATGCCGGGCTTTCCACCTTTCGCATCATCGAGCTGCCTCACGAGCTGCCTGAGCTCGGTGACGCGGCCGACGAAGCGCTCGATACCCAGCGGGAGATGGCCCGTGTCGGCCGGTCCCGTCGGGGCCACCGCGACGCCATCGCGCCCCTGTCGCTTGACCTGATACAGGGCGCGGTCCGCGGCCGCGAAGAGCGCGTCGGGATCGGCCCCATTCTCCGGGGACGTCGCCACGCCGATCGAGATGCTCACGGAGAGCCGCTCGTCACGATCGCGCACCTGGAACGCGTGCCCTCGCACCGCCGCGCAGAGCCGCTCGGCCACCTCGCGCGCGCGCTCGGCCGGCGTGTTCGGCAGGAGCGCGACGAGCTCATCGCCCGCATAACGAGCGGCGAGGTCATCGGCGCGGAGGTTCTGGCGAAGCAGCTCCGCGATCTCGATCAGCACACGATCTCCTTGCAGGTGACCGAACGTGTCGTTCACGAGCTTGAAGAGATCGATGTCGATGACGAGCAGCGACACGGGCTGGCCGGTGGCGCCCGCGATTTCGAGCGCCGCCGTCAGCTGCTCGATGAACGCGCTGCGAAGCGGAAGCTTCGTCAGGTCGTCGATGCGAATAACAGTGCCTCGATGCGGAAGGACCACGTCGCCCGTCAATCTCCGACAGGCAACGGGGCCGGCCTGGCGACGTCGCCGGCCGTCGAGCGCGAACGCAGATGATACCACATGTAGACGCACGCTAACCCGCATACGATACTGCCCGCGACCATGGGGGATGTGGGTCCAAGCCGGCCCAGCGCGATGCCGGCAGCCATTGGTCCGACGACCCGCGCCAGTGCCCCCAGCGACTGGACGACCCCAATGACCATCCCCTGCTCCCCTTCGTCGGCCGCTCGAGACGCGAGGCTGAGCGCGCTCGGACCGATGACGGCGAAGCCAAGGGCATACAGGAGCACGACCGCCCGAAGCGCCCCGGGCGTAGGCGCCAGGGCGAGCGCGAGCAGCGAGATGGCTAGCACGAGGACCCCGGCGACCGCCAGTCGCCTCTCGCCAAACCGGGTTACGAGCGTGTGTACCAGCCCCAGCTGGATCGCGGACGTCGTGAGCCCGAGCAGCGAGAACACCCACGCCGTGTCGGCCGCGTCGAAGCCGTGCTTCGCCTGGAGTGTGAGCGCGAACATGGCCGTTACCCCGGATGTCGCCAAGGCGACCGTCGTCATGGTAATGGTCACGCCGCCTAACACCGGCCGTGTGAGCACGCGGTGGAGAATGCGGGGATCGAACGTGCGACGCATGAGCGATCGGTCTGCCGTGGGCAGTGCCTCGGGGAGCCAGAGCCGCGCGAGCACGAGGTTGATGAGCGCGAGCCCGGCGGCCACGTACCCCGGAGCGTGCACGCCCCACCGACTGCTCACGACCGCGGCGATCGGTGGACCGAGCATATAGCCGAGACCGAATGCGGCGCTGATCCAGCCCATGCCTCGCGCACGCGTTTCCGGTGTCGTCACATCGGCGATGTACGCCTGCGCGGCAGCGAGATTCGCTCCGGCCACTCCGGCCAGCATGCGCGACGCGAGCAGCGCCAGAACACTCTCGGCGCGCGCGAACAGCAGGTAGCTCGCGACAGAGCCGAACAGCGACACGAGAATGACGGGGCGCCGGCCCACGCGATCGGATACGCGCCCCCACAGCGGGGTGAAGAGGAACTGCATGAGCGAGAACGCCGCGATGATCGCGCCGATCTGCACTGGCGTCGCCCCGTAGCGCTGCGCGTAAAACGGCAGGATCGGCAGCACGATGCCGAACCCGAGGAGGTCGACGAAGACGGTGAGAAGAACGACGGCGACCGGGTAGCGCCTCATGGGCGCCGCCCGGGGTCGCGGGGCCTAACGAGCGCTGTCGCGCTTCGGTGTCGGAGGCTCCAGAGCGGATACCGGAATGGCGTGGCACGCCGCGGGGTCGACATCCTTGCCGTGGATGTAGATCCCGTAATGGAGATGCGGACCAGTGGCGAGGCCTGTTGCGCCGACGCGTGCCAGCGTTGCGCCGCGGCGGACGATGTCGCCTTCACGAACGAGGATGGTGTCGAGATGGAAGTAGGCGGAGTGAACCCCCTGGCCATGGTCCAATATGAGGGTTCTCCCCGTCAACGCGTAATCTCCAACAGCGGCGACGGCGCCCGCGGCAGGCGCGCGAACGCTCGTTCCGCGAGCGACGGCGATGTCGACGCCCGCGTGCCGCCACGAGGGCGTCCCCTGCGCCGATGCGGTCGTCGTATCGACCCCGAACGAACCCCGCGCTCGCGCCGAGGGCTCGATACTCACAACCCGAGAAGAGTCGGACGCACGGTAGTAGAACCGCTCGACACCGTAGCCCGAGCTCTTTCCGCCTTCCACCGGCATGCGCCACGCACCCGCCCAGTGCTGTTCCCCCGATTCGGCCTCGAGCACCCGCCGAATGGCCCGCGCGTCGCGCGCGATGTCACGCCCGCGACGCAGCTGAGCGTACGTCGAATCGTCGAGAAAGACGAGCTCTCGCCCGAACTCCCGTTCGGCGACCGGCACCTCGCGCGTTATCCGGCTCGCCGGCCGCTCGATCACGAGCGCGTATCTCCCCCCGGGCTCATCCGCCGGCAGCGGGGCGATGGCGCGGACCCCCGCCGTGGTTCTGTAACACGGGAGCGCGCTTCCCTTCCACGAGCACCGGGGCGACTCCATGGTGAGTCCGCGCGCGATCGCGACGAGCACGCCACCGCGCCTGATCTCGTCGGGCTCGAGCAGCACGGTGCCGGAATCAGCGGACGCCATGGCGGTCGTCGTGTCGTAGAGCGACCCGCGCGCGGTATCGGGGCGCGCGGTGGTGTCCGCTCCGGGCGCCGCCGGCGTCGTGGTGTCACTCGCCGGCTGACGCTCCCCCTCCTCGACCGTGCACGCAGCGGCGAGAAGCAGCATCGGTACAATGTGTCTATTCATATGATCCTCCGCACCCGCCGTTCGGGCAAATCGGAGGCCAGGGCCCGCGATTAACATGGCTCCCGGTGAGTCGTCTACTCCTCATTGATGCCGGTCCAGGACATCACACGAGGCCTCAAATGCTGAACTCCAGGCTGGTCGCAGCGATCACGGCCCTGCTCGCACTTGGCTGCGCGCCAGCGACCACGCAGGACATCGCGCAATCGGCCGGGCCGGTCGTCATGGCCGGTGACCGCGAGCAAACGGCGGATCAGCAGGTTCGGCACGTGTTGAATCGTCTCGCGTTCGGTCCGCGCCCTGGGGACATCGAGCGCGTGCGATCGGTGGGCGTCGATCGCTGGATCGCCATGCAGCTCCAGCCCGCGCGCATTCGCGACACGGCCACCGAGCGCATCGTCGCGAGCCTGCCGACGCTGTCGATGTCGTCGCGCGACCTGTTCGAGCGACGCCCCCCTCCGCAGATCGTGCGCAGACGTCTGGGATCGCAGATGTCACGCGAGGACTCGATGGAAGTGAGGCGTGCCGCGCAGGAGTCGCGACGGGTGCTCGCCGAGATGCAGACCGCGAAGGTTGCGCGCGCGGTCGCGAGCGAGCGACAGCTCGAGGAAGTGCTGGTGGACTTCTGGGAGAACCACTTCACTGTCTTCGCCGGCAAGGGACCCGAGCGCTACTTCATCGGGTCCTACCAGCGGGAATCCATTCGTCCGCATGCCCTCGGCAGATTCCGCGACCTGCTCGGCGCAGTGGCGAAGAGTCCGGCAATGTTGTTCTACCTCGACAACTGGCAGAGCTCAGTGGAAGAGGGACGACCGAGGACCGCGGACGGAGGACGTACCGGGCGTAGCATCCGTCGCGGAAATGCCCGGCGCCCCGCCACACCCCTTCCTTCGTCCTCGGTCCGCGGTCGGCGTGGTCTCAACGAGAATTACGCCAGAGAGCTCCTCGAGCTGCACACGCTCGGCGTCGACGGCGGATACACACAAGCGGACATCATCAACGTCGCCCGCGCATTCACCGGATGGACCCTGGAGCAGCCGCGCCGCGGAGGCGGGTTCGTGTTCAGGCCCGCGATGCACGATGCGGGAGAAAAGACGCTTCTCGGTCACCGACTCGCCCCGCAGCGTGGGATCGAAGACGGCGAGCAGGTGCTCGACATCGTCGCGAGCCACCCGTCGACGGCGCGTTTCATCGCGACCAAGCTCGCGCGCCGGTTCGTCAGCGATGATCCGCCGGCATCTCTCGTGGAGAAGGCGGCTGCAACGTTCACGCGAACGGGTGGCGACATCCGCGAGGTGGTGCGAACGATCGTGACGTCGTCCGAGTTCTTCTCGGCAGCGGCGTACCGCGCCAAGGTGAAGTCGCCCTTCGAGCTCGTGGTGAGCGCAATGCGTGCGCTGAACGCGATCCCAGACGCGACGCCGAGGACTGCGCAGGTGGTGGCGCGACTCGGGCAGCCCCTCTACCTGCACCAGGCACCTAACGGGTGGCCGGACCGCGGTGACGCGTGGATCAACACGGGAGCCATCCTCAATCGCATCAACTTCGGACTCGCGGTGGCAGGCGGCGCTCTCTCCGGAGCGCCGCCGCAGCGGTGGCCGCGGTACGCCGAGCTAGCGAGCGCACCGCGCGCGACGCAGGTCGATGGTGTGGTGGGAGCGTTCCTCGGCGGTGAGGCCAGTGTGGAGACGAGAAGGATCCTCGAGGCGGGCGAGAACCCGTTGTTACGTGAGTGCTCACCCGCCTGCGCCGCCGATACCACCGTGATGATCGAGGACGCGTCTCCGCCGAGGCGTACCCGGCGCGATCCGCTGTCCCGTCCGCAGGATCTGGATGGTCTCCGGGAGATCATTGGCCTGGCGTTGGGAAGTCCCGAGTTTCAGCGGCGTTAACGTCTCTGTTCTTCCACCGATCATCGCCATATGCAACGCAGAGTCTTCCTGAAGTCGGGCGCTTTCGCGCTCGTGACCCTGGGGCTCAGCCCGAGCTTCCTCCGCCGCACCGCCTTTGCGACGGAGCTTCGCGGCGTCGCGCGCGGGAAGATCCTGATCGTCGTCTTCCAGCGCGGCGCGGCCGATGCGCTCAACATGGTCGTCCCGCACGGCGACGCGGACTACTACGCGCTGCGGCCCACGATCGCCATCCCGCGCCCGTCCGCGCGAGATGGAGCATCGATCGATCTCGATGGGTTCTTTGGGCTGCATCCGAGACTCACGCCGTTTCGTGCGCTCTGGGAGCGCGGCATGCTCGCGCCGATCCACGCCGTCGGAAGCCCGAGCGCGACGCGCTCGCACTTCGATGCGCAGGATTACATGGAGAGCGGCACGCCGGATTTGAAGAACACGCCGGACGGCTGGCTCAATCGCTACCTCGCGGCTCGCGGCACGTGCGCCGAGTGTGAGACGACTGCATCGCCGTTCCGGGCAGTGACGATGACGCCGCAGACGCCGCGCATTCTCGCCGGCCCTGCGCCCGTCATCGCGATGTCCTCGCTGGACGACTTCACGATTCGCGCAACCGGTTCCGACGTCGAGCGGCTCGAAGCGCTCTACCGGACTGGGCGCGCCGACATCGTGCACGGCGCCGGCGCCGAGACGTTCGACGCGGTGAGGATGCTACGCGCGGCGAATCCTCAGCGGTATCGGCCCGAGTACGGCGCCGAGTACCCACGCTCGCAGTTCGGGCAGCGCCTGCTTCAGATCGCACAGCTGATCAAGGCAGACGTCGGGCTCGAGGTCGCGTTCGCCGATGTGGGCGGTTGGGACACACACGTGAACCAGGGCGGCGCCACGGGCCAGCTCGCGAACCGGCTCGACGATTTCGCCCGGTCGGTATCGGCGCTGGTCGCGGACCTTGGTGACCGCATGGGGGATGTCGTGATCCTGACCATGACCGAGTTCGGCCGCATGGCGCGTCAGAACGGCAACGGCGGCACCGATCACGGGCATGCCGGCGCGATGTTCGTCATCGGCGGCACCGCGAAGGGCGGGAAGGTTTTCGGACGCTGGCCGGGGCTCGCGCGCGAGCAGCTGTACGAGGGTCGCGACCTTGCGCTCACCACCGATTTCCGGTCGGTGTTCGGCGAAGTCGTTAGGTCGCACCTCGGAGCGCCCGACCCATCACGGATCTTCCCTGGCTTCGCAGCGGCCTCTGACGGGCATCTCGGGCTCTTCGGCTGAAGGGCTCGGCCGCGAAGGAACCCTAGAACCGGAAGATCTTCTTGAAGGCTGACGTGATGCGGTCGCCGAAGTCGTCCACCCACGTCTCCTGCGGCTCCGGATGCTCGTGGCAGTACTCGGTGGGCTCGGTGCCCGGCTTGAACCACGCGGTCTCCGTCGCGGGACACCACGCGCCCGCCAGCTCGCCCGTGTAGGCGTCGATGGCGACGGGCACCATGCTCGAGGGCGGATCCCACTCGTCGCCATCGGGGCGCTCGCGCCAGCCGTTCACGAAGAACTCCGCCCACGCCGGCGCGGCGGTGCTGCCGCCGCTCGCGTAGCCGCCCAGCGACACGCGCTGATCGTGACCGAACCAGAAGCCGGCGGCCATCGTCGGCGTGTAGCCGACGAACCAGACATCGGCGCCGTCGTTGGTCGTCCCTGTCTTGCCGGCGATGGGGCCGCGAGCGCCCGCTTCACGCACGGCGTAGCCCGTTCCGTGGTCGACGACCGATCGCAGCATCGAGGTCATCATGTGCGCGTCCTCGGGGTTCATCACGAGATCGCGCACCACGTCGGTCTTCCACAGGATGCGTCCATCCGCCGCCTCGATGCGCTGGATGAGGCGCGGCCGCACGCGATATCCGCCGTTCGCGAACGGCGCATACGCCAGCACGAGCTCCAGCGGCGTCACCTCGAGCGCGCCCAACGCTATCGACGGAACGGGGTCGAGCTGGCTCGAGATGCCGTTCTTCCGGGCCGCATTCACCACTCTCGTCTCACCTACCGCGCGACTCACGCGCACCGTGGCGGCGTTCGCCGAGCGCATGAGCGCACGTCGCAGCGTGATGCGGCCGTTGTACTCGTCCCCGTGGTTCGCCGGCGTCCAGATGCGACCATCGGACTGGGCGATCTCGACGGGATCGTCGTCGACCATCGTCGCCGGCGACAGACCGGCCGCGAGCGCCGCGGCGTAGACGAACGGCTTGAACGCCGAGCCAGGCTGGCGGCGGGCCGCGAGCGCGCGGTTGAAGCCGCCGCGCTCGTACCGTCTACCGCCCACGATGGCGCGAATGTCTCCGCTCCGCGGATCGATGGCGAGCATCGCGCCCTGTACGACACCCTTCGATCGCCCATACCAGGCGCGCTCGCGCTCCTCAATGAACGCCGCACGCCGCGCCACTGCCCGCTCGGCCGCCTTTTGCGCGTTGGCGTCGATCGTCGTGAACACGACGACATCGCCGGCGTCGAGCGCGTCATCGCCCAGCAGCGAATCGACCACCACCCGAATGGCGTCGAGCGCGTACGAGTCGGTGCCGGTTGGGCGCCACTCCTGCTTCGCGACGCGCAACGGTTGCTTCGCGGCACGTTTCGCCTGCGCGCCATCGATGTAGCCCTCGCGAACCATCAGGCTGAGCACGAGGTCGCGCCGTTTCTTTGCGCGCTCAGGCGATTTGCGCGGCGTGTACGACGACGGTCCCTTCGGCAGCGCGGCGAGCACCGCCGCCTCGGCCAGCGTCACCTTCTTCACGCTCTTCCCGAAGAGATCGCGGCTGGCGGCTTCCACGCCGTACGTGCCGTTTCCGAGATAGATGACGTTGAGATAGAGCTCGAGGATCTGCTGCTTCGACAAGCTCCCCTCGATGAGCCGCGCGAAACGCAGCTCGAGGAGCTTCTTTCGGAGCGAGCGCTCGCTGATGATGCGCGACGTGAAGGTGTTTCGCGCGACCTGCATGGTGATGGTGCTGAAGCCCTCGCGCATCTCGAGCGACGTCAGGTTGCGCGTCACCGCCCGCACGAACGCGCGCCAGTCGAGGCCGTTGTGATCGTAGAAGCGACGGTCCTCGGTGGCGATGAACGCCTGCTGCACGTGACGCGGCACCTCGGAAAGCGGGACGTTGATGCGACGCACCGACGTGAGCCGTCCGAGCGACTTGCCGGCACGATCGATCGCTTCGCTTCCCTCGATCGGCCTGAAGCTCTGGATCTCCTCCGACGATGGGCACCCGGCGAAGCCGCACGTCGCCAGCCAGACGTCGAAGGTGAGCAGGGTAATGACGAGCGCGCCCATGACCGCGAGCGGCATCCACTGCTCGCGCATCCACACACGCGGCGGGTGAGATGGATCACCACGCCAGCGTGCGCGGAACGTCTCGAGGCGTTGCTGAAAAGCGGCGATGAACGTCATCAGAGTGGATCAGGCTCGCTTCACGCGGACGCGCGAATGACGAGCCGCTGCCATCAATAGTACCACCGGCGCCATCCGCAGGTTTCGCGTCATTACGGAATCCTGACGACGGATGTGCGCACCTATCACGGGACGCCGGGTCCAGCGTCTCCGCGCCCTGCGGCGCGTTCCGACGCCTTCCCCACGTGCATTCATATTCGATGTACCGGCGGCTCGCCGCCCTCCTCCCGGTCGTGATCGTGGCGACGGGATGCAGCAGGACAGAAGCACGCCCGAACGACCCGCGCGCCGCTTCCTCGAGTGAGACGGCGGATACCCGCGTGATGGTTGCCCTCGACTCGGCGTCCCGACACCGGCCGCCGAACGAGATGGGGCGCATCCCCATCCTCGAATACCACCTCGTCGGCTCGAAGGAAGCCCGATGGGAGCGTGAGCACACGCGCTTCCGGCGGGACCTCGAGCTCCTCTACGAGCGTGGATACCGCCCCATCACCGTGGCGGACCTCGTCGAGCGGCGTATCGATCTGCCGAAGGGTCTTTCGCCCGTCGTCTTCACGTTCGACGATGCGTCCCCATCACAATTCCGCTACATCGAGCGCAACGGCGAGCTCGTCGTCGATTCGACGAGCGCGATCGGCATCTGGCTCGACTTCCAGAAGACGCATCCCGACTGGGAGAGCAAGGCGACGTTCTGCGTCCTCTCGGGCGCGGAGGCGGGCCGCGCGTTCTTCGGCGACCGGAACATCGAGGGGCAGAAGACCGCGTGGCGCCACGAGAAGATCAGATTTCTCGCCGAGCGCGGCTTCGAGCTGTGCAACCACACGCTCTGGCACGCCCAGCTCTCGCGGTACGAGGACACGGTGGTGCAGGAGCAGATCGCGCGCCTCGCACTAGCCGTCGATTCGGCGGTGCCCGGCTACACGATCCGGACGCTCGCGCTCCCGTTAGGCGCGTGGCCGAAGAACGCCGCGCTGGCGGCACAGGGGTCGTGGACGGACAAGCGGACGCAGCGCACCGTGGCCTACGATCACGCGGCGGTGCTACTCGTCGCCGGCGGCCCGGTGCCCAGTCCCTTCGACAGGGCCTTCGATCCGCTCAGGCTCGAGCGCGTGCAGGTGGTGGGAAACTCGCTCGAGCGAACGCTGGAGTGGCTCGAGAAGGCGGGACGGCGGTACGTCTCCGATGGTAACCTTGCCATCGTTACCGCCGCCCCGGTCCTCGCGCGCGCACCCTGATCGCTCAGCGCGATCTAACGCGCCCGCAGCGTCCGAAGAGCGCGAAATCCGATCATTCGCCGGCGCTCTGCGTCCCAGAGCTTGAGGGAGGCGGTACGCAGACTCTCGCGCACGGTGAGCACGGTGACGGCCTGGAGCACGCCATTCTCGTCGTGACACCGGCGCAAATGGTAGTTCGGGATCTTCGGATCGAGATGATGCACGTGGTGCAGCCCGATGCGTCCCGTCATCCACTCGAGCACACGGGGGAGGCGGTAATACGACGCGCCTCGCATCGCCGCATCGGCGTAGTCCCACTCCCCGTGCGGTTCCCAGTAGGCGTCCTCGAACTGATGCTGCACGTAGAAGAGCCAATTGCCGGCGGCGCCCGCGAGGAGTAGCGTCGGCCCATACACGAGCAGCACGGCCTTCCATCCGATCGCCAGCATTAACGCCGCGATCATCGCCACGATCGCCGCCGTCGTCGCCCGCGATTCGAGCGCAGTCTTGCTCGTGCGCGCGATTCCCGCCGATGGGAGATGACGGACCACCAACAGAAAGATCGGTCCAAGCACGAAGAGCGTGACCGGGTGGCGGTAGAGGCGATACTTGAGTCTCCCCCACCGGGACCTCGCGAGATACTCGTCGACGGTCAACGTGAGGACGTCGCCATGGCCGCGCCGGTCGAGATCGCCCGACGACGCGTGGTGCAGCGCGTGATCGCGGCGCCACTGCGCGAACGGCGTGAGCGTAATCGCTCCGGTCAGGAAGCCGATCACCTCATTGGCGCGTCGCGAGGGCACGAACGAGCCGTGTCCGCAATCGTGCATGATGATGAACGTGCGGACGACGAAGCCGGCGGCGGGAACGGCAAGCGCCAGCGTCAGCCAGTACGAGACATCCAGCATCATGTACATCAGAGTCATGAGGACGCCCAGCGGCAGGAGTGTGGTGCACAGCTGCACGATCGCGCGCGCGGTGCTGCTGGCGCGATACGGCGCAGTCGCGTTTTGCCAACCGCGCAGCGTGGATGGCGCCGCATGGCTCTGGGAGGGATCCAATCGTACCGAGGTCGTCATGGCCGGTGGGGTGGGGAGGATGCTGTGCGGGTCCTTACATGGACGACTCACCGACGGCCGCGTCCGGTGTGATGCACCGAAACATAACCCGTAGCGGTTGCGTGCGCGCCGTCATCTTTCTTGTCACCGTCGCATTTCTACGTAGATCGAGGCGTCGCACGAGCGCGGTTGACGGTACAAGTGTCTGGATTCGTGGGGCACGTGTCTCAAAAGTGTCGTTGCGGCACCCCATCACCCTCGTCAAGTTCATAGCGCACAATGACAGAAAGTCCGATCATTACGCTTGAGGAATGCGGGAATGACCATGAGCGAACCGAGACTCCAGCACGTCCCGTTCTTCGAGGCGCTTTCGCGCGTGACGGAAGGCAGCGCGGAGTGGCGCCTGACGAGCGCGGGTCTGGTCACGTTGCGGCTCTTCGACGCGTGGATCGTCGAGGGGGCGAGCGTGGTCGCGGCCGACGCCTGGGGACTGCGCGCGGTTCGCGAGACGATCAATGCTGTGGAGCCGGGATCGTCGGCAAAGGGGATTCTGGCCAGCATCGTCGACGCGATGGAGAGCGCCGGCATCGTTCGGGTGCCATTGGTGGCACCGCGCCTGCTCGCGTTCGCGCGTGCGCTCCAGTTCGATGGCCGGTGGGAGCTCGCTGCCGATGTCCATCGCACGGTGCTGAGCCACGCGCATCCGGTGGATGAGGCGGACATCGTAATCGCCGCGAATATGCAGCTGGGGGCGTGTCTTCGTACGATTGCGGCATGGGACGAAGCAACGACAGCATATACTCGCGCGGGATGCGTGGCCGCAATGTCTGGAGATATCGTCAACGTATTGCGCGCGCGGGTATCGGAGGCGAACCTTGCAATCGATCGCGGAAACGTCCCGTCCGCGCAAGCGATCCTCGACGAGACCATCTCTGAGTCCTCGGCGAATCGTCTGCACGATGTGAAAGCGCTTGCTCTTCACGCTCGGGCTGGCATAGCCCTGCGCCGCGGTGAATTCGGAACTGCGATCGAGATGGCGTACGAGGCCCTGGAAGGTTTGACCGCTCCGTCCGCCAAAGACCGCGTCCTGGCCGATATTGCTGTTGCCTTCTTCGAATTAGGCATGCGAGCCGCGGCCCGTGACGCGTACCTGATCCTGGCTGCAACGGCCCAAGAGCAGTACTCGCGATGGGTTGCCGTCATCAACTTGATGGAGTGCGCGGCTGCTGACGGTCGGGAGCCGATGTTTGAGCATTACCGTCGCGAATTGGCTGACGCCTCTCTGCCGGTGACGTTAGCGTGTCAGTACCACTTCTACGCAGGCCAAGGCTACAGCCTCTTCGGGCGCAATGAACAGGCGAGAGCCGCCCTGGAGCGCGCGATCGAGATTGCGGAGCAACATCGAATCAACGAAGTGTTGTTCCGCGCCGAACAAAGCTTGGAGGCGATTCGCGACGGTGGCGTAGTTATCATCGCCAATTCGCCGCAAGTCGCGCCAACGGCGAGCGTCGAGCGCGTGGCGCTTGCAGTGCGGGAGATGCGGGAACTCGCAGGAGTTGCTGGATAAAAAAAGGTCGCGGGCTGCCACCCGCGACCTCATGAGAAATCCTTAATCAGTTAGCAGCTTCTTGTGCCCGTGCCGCTGATAACGGGGCAGCCATCGCTTGGCTCCGGGCCAGTAACGTCAGCGCACGCAGAAACCGCAAACGTCAGGAGGGATACAACCAGGAGAGTGAGGTAACGGCGGGACATGACTACCTCGCGGTGGGAGTTGTGACTGGGGGGTTGCAACTGTCACGCAAGGTACGGTTACGCGTCCAACGGTAAACGCACATCTTCAGACATCGATGTGCACTTTTAGGACACGTGAACCGATCGCGTGAACGTCGTCGCCCGTCTTCCTCCCCTCCTGCTGTCCCATCTCCGCATCGTCCTCGGCCGAGAGCATCACGTCATCACCGTCGACCGGTGGGACGCGCTCGAGAACGAGGTACGACGCAGCCCGGTGGATCTGGTCGTCGCGGATCCCAGGGCCGAGGGTACGGTGCGACTCGAAGAGCTCCGGAAACTCATCCGGGACTTCCCTTCGCTGCCGATCGTGATCTACACGATCCTCGCGCCGGATACACTCGGTGCGACGGTCGAGTTGGCCAAGCTGGGCGTACGGCACGTCGTGCTCCGCAACTTCGACGACGAGCCGCGCCGCTTCCGGGATCTCCTGGAGCGGCAGCCGGCGTACGCGATGAGCGATGCGGTTCTCGCCTCGCTCGCGCGACCGCTCGGCAGCGTTCCTGCCGAGCTGGCGCGAGCAGTCGAGCGGCTCTTCCGGGTGCCGCAGCAGTTCAAGGACGTGAACGACCTCGCGACCGCCGCGGCCATGAACCGCCGGTCGCTGGACCGGTGGCTCGACCGCGCCGGCCTGGCCACGGCGAGGATGTTGGTGCTCGGCGCGCGATTGTTGCGAGCGTATTTCTACATGCAGGACCCGGGACGGTCGCTGGACGAGGTGGTGGAGCGGCTTGGGTATGGATCGCCGCGGTTGTTCGCGCGACAGGTGAGAGCGGCGACGGGACTTACGCCGACGGGATTGCGGCAGCGTGTGCCACCGGAACAGTTCGTCGCGCTGCTCACGGCGCGCCTGGGACGACGAGGAGAGAGGACGAATGCGGTTCAATGAGCGGTTGCGTGTACTCGTGGTGGATGACGAGCCAACGATCTGTCGCGCCCTGACGATCGCCCTCGGGCGCGCGGGGTACGACGTCGTTGCCGTCGAGGCCGGCGAGCAGGCGCATTCGCTCCTTCGCGCCGAGCACTTCGATTTTCTCCTGCTCGACCTGCGCATTCCCGATCTGCGTGGCGACGTCCTCTTCGAGCTCGCGGCCTCGATTCAGCCGCACCTCCGATATCGAACGCTCTTCACCACCGGTGACGCCAGCGAGCGCGCGACGGAGCTCATCGAGGCCTGCGGCTGCAAGGCGCTGCACAAGCCCTTCGAGCTACAGGAGCTGATCGCGGAGCTCGGGAAGCTGGCGCCGAGGGTGAGGGACGCGTCGGCGTAGAGCGACCGAGGACCGAGGAAGTGACAAGTGGAGTTGGGCGCACCGCAGCTATTCCACGCGTTTCCTCGGTCCTCGGTCAAAGCCGCCACCCCCGCAGAGTCTCGATCGCGCGCTCCAAGGCTTGCCTCTCCTCCGGCCGCGTGGCGAGGGCAAGCAGCTCACCATAGGTCCCGATCGCCAGCGCCAGCGCCTCACGATCGTGCTCCGTTGACGCGAGCGAGGCAGCGTTGTCGGCGAGGTTCGCGCGCGCGAGCTGATCGCTGCTGAAGCGCTCCGCAACTTGCCGCCACCGCGCTACACGGGAGCGGAGGTCAGGCTCGGCCAAGGCCCACAGATGCCACGCGCCGCGATTGTCCGGGTCGGCCCCGATGGCGCGCGACGCGAGCGCCGACACGTCGTCGGGGCCGCGCCCAGCCAGCCAGTAGGCGTTGGCGAGGATCACGAGAGCGCGTGCGTCGTCAGGCCGCGCGGCGACGATGTACTCGTACGCAGGTCCGGCGACCTCGGGCATGTCGCGGTAGGGCTCCACCGCCGACGCGAGCGCGTTAGGGTCGGCCGTGCGGGCAACGCCGGCGATGCGGTCGAGGAGACGCGCGACGTTCGCGTCGCCCCGGTACGCGTCGACGGCAGCGGCAATTTCCGTGTGGAGGTCGGCGGCGGGTGCGGTCATTGCAGAGAGTAACATAAGGTGGCGCGAGGCGGTGAAGTCATCCCGCGCTGACGATTCGCGTGGTGCGTCGTCCTCAGTACGACAACCTGGCCCCCGCGAATGTGAGCGGAGTTCGACGCGTGAACGAGACCGACAAGCTGACCGAGATGTCGAACGCGGTGGGGCGGGTGCAGCACGAGATGAACAACCCACTCGCGGCGCTTTTGGCTGAATCGCAACTGCTGGAGCTCGATCCAACGCTGAACGAAGAGCAGCGGGATTCGGTGAGGCGGATCGTGGATCTCGCACGACGCGTCATTGCATCATCGAGAAAGCTCGACGCGCTGAGGGAGAAAGAGGAGTGAGGGCATCCTCGTTCCTCCAGGCATAATTCTCGCCTTGGGTAGTTGCGGAAAACGCCGGGAGAAGTGAAGTTAGTGGTGGCTCACCCGCCTGGGCGCGTGAGCCACTCCGAATGAGATGAGCAGCGCCGCATGGCTGGCGCGGGGCCGCTCGGACTGCGCTGAACAAGCGCCGGAAGCACGTGAGTCGTCCGTGTTGCCGCGACGTCGTCGACAACAGCACGAAGGCAGGTAGTACAACGGGTGCGTCGCCACACGGCCACGCGCCCAGAGCGCCCGGAACGGCCGCGTGCACCGCGGCGCGCTCACGAGAAACCCCCATAGGATGTACGGGGCACGCTTCGTATGAACGTGCCCGTCGTGATTCCACACACTCCCAGTTGCATGAACGATCGCAGACGCCCGCCCCGTCGTGGGCGCGGCCCGCGCCCCACGCAGCCTCGTCCTACCCTCGAGGCCAACGACACTGACGTGAATCCCTACCGCGAAGACGCGACGTCGCGCCCCGATGGCGGCGCGACCGACCGAGACAACGGCACCCCCACTCCCGGTGCGATCCCCCAGGTCCCTGCGGCCGACAACACCACGCCCGCCGGCTCCACGCCGCCGGCGCCCCAGCGTCACCCGGGGCAGCACCCACACCACCAGGGTGGCGGCGGACGCGATCGGTTCGGCCAGAACGGCCGGCGCGGACGGCGTGGCCGCGGACGCGGCGGTCCGCGTCCCGACCATGGCGGGGGCGGCGGAATTCCGGCCGTCATCGTCGCCGAGGGAGAAGCGGAAGGCTGGTTCGATACCTCGCGCGATGGCGGGTTCATTCGACGCGCCGATGAGAGCTACCTCCCAAGCGCGAGTGACCCATTCGTCCCGCCGCATCTCGTCAGGCAGCACGGCCTCCGCCGCGGGGACATGGTGCAGGCGACGGTCGGCCGCGACCACCGCGGACGCATGGCGGTCGCGGAAGTGCGCACCGTCAACGGAGAGGATCCGGCGACCGCCGCGCGCCGTCCCGAATTCGCATCGCTCGTGGCGTCGTATCCCGATCGCAAGCTCGTGCTCGAGACGGGACGCCCCGCAAAGGGTGGTCCTGAGGTGACGCGACGCGCGATCGACTTGATCGCGCCGATCGGCTTCGGCCAGCGCGCGCTCATCGTCGCTCCCGCACGCGCGGGGAAGACGATGCTCCTCCAGGCGATCACCGAGGGCGTCGCGATCAACCATCCGAATGCGACGCTGCTCGTGCTGCTGGTGGACGAACGCCCCGAGGAAGTGAGCGAGATGATCGAATGGGGACGCGGTGAGGTCATCGCCTCGAGCTTCGATCAGCCCGCGGAGCGCCACGTCGACGTCGCGGAGATGACGCTCGAGCACGCCCGCCGACTCGTGGAGAACGGGAAGGACGTCGTCATCGTGCTCGACTCGCTCACGCGTCTCGCGCGCGCGCACAACACGGTGGAGCGCGGCACCGGCCGCACGCTGTCGGGCGGTCTCGACGCAACCGCGATGGCGCGACCGAAGGCGTTCTTCGGCTCCGCACGCGCGGTAGCGCCGCAGCACGGGGGCGGATCGCTGACGATCATCGCCACGGCGCTCGTAGAAACCGGTTCGCGAATGGACGACGTGATCTTCGAGGAGTTCAAGGGAACGGGCAACTCGGAGATCAAGCTCGATCGCTCGCTCGCGGAAAAGCGCATCTTCCCCGCCATCGACATCGCGACGAGCGGAACGCGCCGCGAGGAGAAGCTCTTCCGCCCCGATCAGCTGGACAACGTGTATACGTTGCGCCGGGGCCTCCAGCAGATGCCGCCCCAGGCGGCGATGGAGTGGCTGATCAAGCGAATCGCGGGTACGCCCGGGAACGACGCGCTGTTGTCGGGATTGTAAGGGCAAGACGAGGGACTGAGGACCGAGGCGGCAGGGCTTAGATAAGGCGCGCCGGGCCACCTCCCGCTTCCTCAGTCCTCGGTCCTCGTTCCTCCCTCCCGGCCCCGGAACCGCGCGCCGCGCCCCGGCGCGCCCCTTGCTCTTGTCCGGGGGCATGGTTCGGTGCGCCCTGCTGGGACTCAGCGCCCTCTTCGTCTGCCTCACGAGTGGGAGCCCTCTCCTTGCGCAGGAGGAGGAAGAGCGCGAGGCGCCCGAAGTGCTCGAGCTCGACTGGACCGGCGTCGAATCCGTCGACACGGACGAGCTCGAGCGGAGCGTCTACACGGAAGAGACGCGCTGCAAGAGCCTCCTGGCCACGCCGATCTGCCTCGTCAGCGACTGGAGCCTCTTCAAGGAAAAGCACTACCTCGATCGCACCGAGCTGAGGCGCGACCTGCTGCGCATTCGCGTCTTCTACTGGAAGCGCGGGTGGCGCGAGACGCAGGTCGACACGGTCATTGGGCCCAAGGACGACGGCGTCCGCGTCGAGTTCCGCGTCACCGAAGGGCCACCGACGCGGGTGAGCTCGATTCGCCTCGAGCGGCCCGAATCGGTGCTCACCGATGACGAGATCCGCGGCGCAATGAAGCTGCGCGCCGGCGACCCCCTCAACCTCATTGCGCTCGACTCCAGCATCGCATTTCTCGAGACGGCGCTCTGGAACAAAGGCTATGGCGATGCGGACGCGCGCGTCGACACGATCGTCGTCGACACCGTCGCCAAGACGGCGAGCATCCGCGCGAGTGTGGACCCCAAGTGGCCGACGACCGTTGGGCAGATCTCGATCAGCGGGAACGAGCGCGTCTCCGAGGGCACGATTCGCAACTCGCTCACGCTCAAGGAGGGGCGGCTCTACAAGCGCCACGAGCTCATCACGAGCCAGCGGAATCTGTACGAGTCGAACATGTTCCGGCGCGCGGTGATCATCGTCCCGCCGCAGGGCGACAGCGTGAAGCACATCGAGATCACGGTGCAGGAAGCGCCGCTTCGCGAGATTCGCGCGAGCGCCGGATTCAACACCATCGAGTTCGGCCAGGTCGAAGGACGCCTCACGCGATACAACTGGTTCGGCGGTGCGCGCCGACTGGACCTGCGCGGTGCGGTCGGCAATCTGCTCGCCGAGCGGCTCAACGCTCAGTTTCCCTTCCAGGAAGTGCTCCAGCGTCCCGTCGAACAGAGCGACGCCGACGAGTACTTCGCACCGACCTATCAGGCGAGTGCCGACTTCACGCAGCCGTGGTTTCAGTCGCCACGCAACACGCTCGGCCTGAGTGTCTTCACGCACCGCCGCAGCGCACCGGCGATCTTCGTGGAGAGGGGGCTGGGCGCCAGCGCCACGTTCACGCGCACGCTGGCGTCGCGCGCACCAGCGAGTCTCACCTACCGTTTCGAGCTCACGCGCGTCGAGGCGAGTGACGTCTACTTCTGCGAGAACTTCGGCATCTGCGAGCCGGCTGACATCGAGGCGCTTCGCGCGCGACAGAAGCTGTCACCGCTCGCGCTCGCGTTCATCACGGACCGCAGCGACGACCCGCTGAGCCCGAGGCACGGATACTTCGCGCGCGCGGATTTCGAGCACGCGTCGGCGTTCACCATATCGGACTACCGGTACAACCGGATCTCGGGCGAATATCGCCGCTACACACCGATCGGACGACGCGCCACGCTGTCGTGGCGAGTTCGCGGCGGCTGGGTCCGCGCTCTGGAGAGCGCGTCCCAGGCACTGCTCGACTCGGACGCACCCAACGTCGCGATTCTGCACCCGCGCAAGCGCTTCTACGCCGGCGGATCGCAGTCGGTGCGCGGATACGGTGAGAACCAGCTCGGGCCCCGCGTGCTCACGATCGATCCCGGAAAGCTGCTCAACGAGCGCGTCGACGGCGACAGCACGCTGCCTCCGCTGTGCACGCGGGAGGAAATCACCGGCGGCGACTGCGACGCGGTGACGACCATCGGCTCGAGCCAGTTCGAGCCGCGCCCAATCGGAGGCAGCACGTTGCTCGCGGCGAGCGTCGAGTACCGCTTCCCGGTGTGGGGACCGCTCGAGATGGCGCTGTTCATCGATGGCGGACTGGTCGGCGAGGGCGATGTCAACACCATCACCAAAGGGACGGGAGCGATCACGCCCGGCTTCGGCTTCCGCTACGACACTCCGGTCGGCCCCATTCGTGTGGATCTGGGCATCAGGCCGCGGCTCGCCGAGAACCTCGCGGTCGTGACCGAGATCGTCGATGAGAACGGCGTACGCCGCATCGTGCCGCTCGACCAGCGGAAGGCGTACGACCCGCTCGAGGATGTCTCCAACAGGTGGTGGCGGCAGGTGCTGGACCGTCTGACACTGCATCTCTCGATCGGGCAGGCCTTCTGACATGAAGCGCGTCCTCGTCGGCCTCGGCATCGTCATTGGCGCGATCGCGGTGCTGCTGATCGCGGGCGTGCTCGTGTTCACGATGACGGACTTCGGACACGAGCGCCTTCGGCGCTTCACCGTCCGCACGCTTGGCGAGATGGTGCATGGCCAGGTTCGCATCGGCGGCATCAGCGGGAACCTCCTCGACGGCGTGGTCCTCACGGATTTCCTGATCGCGGACACCGCCGGCCGTCCGTTCATCAGCGCCGACACGGTGTTCGCGGACTACCGCCTCGTCGCGTTCGCGAAGAAGCGCATCGAGCTTCACCGGCTGCGCCTCGTTCGGCCGCTGGTGATCTTCGACAAGCTCGAGGATGAGGACTGGAACTGGGAGTCGATCTTCCCCGAGGACACGACGCCTGACGCGCCGAACGAGGCCCCCGGCTTCGGCGACTGGGTAGCGTTCGACGACATCGAGGTCATCGAGGGGCGCTTCATCGTACGGACGCCGTGGAAGCCCGACGACGATCTGGCCGGCGCCGCTCGCCAGCGCGCGATCGCCGATGCGCTCGCGGGGGGCACGCGACAGCACGTCGTGCGCGCTCGCAAGGGCTTCCAGCAGGTAATGGACTTCCGGCAGATCAACGCCGAGTTCCCCCGCCTCCGTCTCGAGAGTCCGGACTCGAGCGGTGTGGCCATCCACGTCACCGCGCTCAGCGGCATCGCGGCGATGTTCCGGCCGCCGGTCGCGGAGATCCGGGATGTCGAAGGGAAGTTCTACGTCATTCGGGACACGCTGCGCTTCGACGACGCGCGCATCGTTCTCGCCGGCTCGGAGATCGTCGGCGACGGGACGTACCAGATCGAGACGCAGGAATTGCGGCTCGCGCTGCGCGGCGAGCCCGTCGCGCTCGCCGATCTCCGTTGGCTGTACCCGCGGCTTCCCTCAGAGGGGCGCGGAACGCTGGATTTCTCCATGGTGATGCGCGATGAAGGGCCGAGCGATTACGTGGCACGCAATGCGACCATTCAGTCCGGGAGCTCGCGGATCGGTGGGGATTTCGGACTCATTCTCACGGAGACGGACGCGCGCTTTCACGACACGCGTCTCACGTTCTCGACCTTCGACACGCGTCTGATCGAACAGCTCGTCCCGGGGCTCCACCTGCCCCGCCGCGGCACGCTGGGCGGACGCGCATCGCTCGCGGGAACGATGCGCGAAATGACCGTCGACGGAGACGTCGCGTTCGATGACGCACAGAATGGTCGCAGCCGCATTGTCGCCACCGGCGTCGTCGGATTCGGCGGCGGCGACGTTCGCGCCCGTGATCTGCGCGTGCGGCTGGCGCCACTTCAGGTCGACCTCGCGCGTATTGCCATGCCCGATCTGCCGGTAGGCGGTGTCGTCACGGGCACCGCGACTCTCGAGGGCTCGACGACGACGCGCCTCACCGCGCACGCCAATCTCGAGCACGTCGACCGCCGTGCCCCGGGGGCGCCCGCCCGGTCACACCTCACTGGGCGCGGCGTCGTCACGATGCGCGGAACGACTTGGATGGACCTCGATCTGCGCGCGCAACCGCTGTCGCTCGTTACCGTCGGACGGTTTGCGCCGGGGCTCGGACTCCGCGGGAGCGCCGCCGGGCCGATCCGCGTTCGCGGGTCGCTCAACGATCTCGCCGTGCAGAGCGATCTGCGGCTCCCCGACGGCGGTGAGCTCCGCGTCGCGGCCCGCGTCGATGTGCAGGGGACGCCCAGCTACGATGCTCGGGCGACGGTGGCGGTCTTCAATCTGAACAGGGTGGCCGAAGCCCTCCCGCGCACCTCTCTCTCCGGCGTGGCAACGGTTCGCGGCGCTGGAAGCGACCCGAGCACGATGCGCGCGAACATCACCGCCGACTTTCGGGGCTCGGCGATCGACAGCGTGTCGTTCGACTCGGCGCGCGTGCGTGTCGCCATCGCGGACGGGATGGCCTCCGTGCAGCCGGTCGTCGTGCACACATCGTTTGCGCGAGTCGACGTCGGCGGGACGTTCGGGCTCGCGGCGGGACGCGATGGTGAACTGTCCTACCACGTACGCATCGATTCCATGGCTGGGCTGGCCCGTTGGCTCCCGACGCACGACACATCGATCGTGGAGCCTCGTCCCGGGCGCATGGCGAAAGCCATCCGGCAGGCCCGAGAGGACTCGGCGCGCATCGCGCGGGTGACCGAGGTCGAGCGCGAGGTGATGGGAGCGCCGGCGCCCATGCTCAAGGTGGATTCGCTTCCCGTCGTGCGAAAGGACTCGCTTGCCGGAAGTCTCATCGCGGCGGGGACGATCCGCGGCAACATCACACGGTTCGATGTGCGCGGGCGCGCGGCGGTGGAGAACCTGGCGATTTCGGGCTACACCGTTAGGCGCGGCCGCATGGAGTATGGGTGGCTCGCTGCCCGGACGCCCCAATCCACACTCGCGCTTGGCGCGTCCCTGGACACCGTGCAAGCGGCCGGCTTCGCCCTCGACAGCGTCGAAGCGCGGATCACCGCGCAGGGCAGCACCGGCACAATGGACATCGCCATCCATCAGCACGAGTCGCACGACTACCGTCTGGCGGGAATGTTCGCGTTCCATCCACAGCACGACGAGCTGCACCTCGATCGCCTGCGCATGCGCTTCGACACGACCACCTGGATGTCCGCCCGGCCGAGCGCCATCCGCTGGGGAGAACGAGGCATCCAGATCGTGGCGCTCGATCTGCGAAGCGGCACGACCGGTCGCATCTTCGTCAACGGCACGCTCCCCACGAACGGCTCGGCGCGTCTCGACATCGCGATCAACGGGCTCGAGGTCTCGCACGTCGCCGAGCTGCTCCAGTCGGACATCGAAGCGAGCGGCGTGGTCCAGGTGGTTGCGCGCGTCGAGGGAACCACGAGCGACCCGCGCGTGCGCGCGGCGCTCGGTCTGACATCGGCGTCCTATCGTGGGACCGTCATCCCCGATCTCCGCTCCCGCTTGACGTACGCCAACGCGCAACTCGATGCGTACGCGGCGGCGTTGCGCGGAAACGGCGCTCCAGTCGCCGTCGCCGAAGGCGTGATTCCGGTGAATCTCGCGCTCTCTGGTGTGACGGGCCCGCGGCTGCTCGACCGCCCGCTGTCGTTCGAGCTCCGCGCGGACTCATTGCCGCTCGACGTGCTGCCAAAATTCACCGACGCGGTGAGCGAGGTGCGCGGCAAAGTCGTCGGTGTGCTGACGGCGCGTGGAACGGCGCGCTCGCCGCAGATGACGGGGCTCCTCGCGATGGATTTTGCATCGTTCCGCATCGTGCCGCTCGGCGTCCGGATGCACGACATCAATGGACTCGTGCGGTTGACCGGCGACACGATCGTCATCGATTCGCTCGTGGGGTATTCGCGCGGGCCGATCCGCGTGCGAGGCGGGATCGGTGTCGCCGAGCTCACGCGCCCGGCGTTCGACCTCCGGATCGTCGCGACGGATGCGCGTGTGCTCGACAACGACAACGGTCGGCTGGATGCCGACGCGAACATCGGCATCGAGGGCCCGTTCGAGTCGGTGTACGTCACCGGCACCGCGAACATTCGCGACGGCGTCATCTACATCCCGCGCTCCGAGGGGAAGGAGCTCATCAGTGCGGACGATCCCGCGGTGTTTGCGGTCATCGACACGTCGGTCGTGAGCGATCGGGAAATACTGCCGGCGCAGTCGTCGCTGCTCCAGAACCTGCGGATGGACGTCTCGCTCAACGTGTCGCGCGACACGTGGGTACGCTCCTCGGAGGCGAACGTCGAGGTCTACACGCCGGAGCGCTACGGTGCGCTGACGATCCACGTCGACCGTGCCCGTCAGGCGCTGACGCTCGAGGGCGTCGTGAACGCGGACCGGGGGACGTACGAGTTCATGGGTCGGCGATTCGTCATCAATCGTGGATCGGCGACGTTCATCGGTGACCCGGAGCTCAATCCGATGTTACAGATCACCGCCGTGCACGAGGTGCAGCTGGTCGGCACCGGCGCGATGGACATCCAGGTACTCATCGGCGGAACGCTTCAAAGCCCGAAGCTGACCCTCGAGAGCACGTCGCAGCCGCCGATCTCGCAGTCCGACCTCTTGAGCTATCTGGCCTTTGGACGTTCGTCGTCGTCGCTGCTGCAAGTGCAGGGATCCGCGTTGTCGGGCCAGAGCTCGGGCAGCGGCGAACTCGTCGGTGCGGTGGCCAGCATCGCCACGCGTCAGCTCGCCGGCATCGCGCTCGATGTTCTGACGAGTGAGCTCGAGCAGGACGCCGCGCGCTCGTTGGGGACCGACGTCTTCAACGTCACCCCGGCCGACGTGCCGCCGGAACTGTCGACGAACAGCGTCATCAACTCGCTCAGCCTGACCGAGGTCGAGGCGGGCAAGTACGTGAACCGCAGCCGCACGTTCGTGGCGGTACAGGCACAGCCGGCGAACAAGAACCCCTTCGGCATCCGTCTCCAGCACCGCATGCCGAACGGAATGCGTCTGGAGCTGAGCTACGTGCCGCGTTACCTCGTGCGCGAGCCCACGCTGGCCGAGCAGGCGGATCCGCCGCGCAAGAACATCTTTGGCGCGTTCCTGATCAAGGAGTGGAGATTCTAGAAGAAGCGAGGGCCGTGACCGACCAGGCGCGCGCGGTCACGCCGGCACGAGCAGCCCCGTGACGTACATGATCAGCATTCCCGCCATCACCCCGGCGACGTTGAGCGGCGCCGTGAGCCCGCCCCCGGAGCGCCGCGAGAAGAGCTTGAGGAGCTCCCATACCACCTGCACGATCGCGCCTGCGCCGACAGCGAAGAAGAATGTGGTCCAGAGCGGGGAGAAAGTGAACGCGCCGATCCATGCGCCGAGCACTGTGGGCACGCCGGCGATCGCGCCGAGCATAACGAGCCGGCCAACGGTCGGCCGCTCGGCGGCGATCGGAGCGAGAATGCCGAGCCCTTCGGTCGTGTTGTGCAGCAGGAAGCCGATAATCAGGAACGTGCCGAGTGCGATCGCGCCGGTGGAGTACGCGGCACCAATCGCGAGACCCTCGCCCAGGTTGTGCAACCCGATGCCGATCGCGATGAGCAGGGCAACGTGGAACGGCGAGGAGCTTCCCCGCCCCCCTTCACCGCGCTTCCCGTGGCCGATCGCAGCGAGCGCCAGTGGCGTGCCGAGCAGGCCGAACAGGACGACACCGAGTCCCTGAAAGGCTCCGGGCACGAGCGCAGCCGTCTCGAGCGACTCGGCGAACGCATCGACGCCGAGGAAGATCAGCAGTCCGACGGTGAGCGCGAGGAAGAAGTCCAGCCACCGGCGTCCCACCGTTCTCAGGAAGGGAAACCAGAGCAGGCCGAGGAAGACGGGGATGACGCCGACGTAGACGCCAAGCATCGCGAAGGTCGTCAGATAGCGCGCGTCAGCGGTCGGCGTCGTCGTCGCGACTTCGATGACCGAGTCGAACGTCAATCCGGTGCTCGTCACCAGACGAACGACGTGCGGCTCCCCTTCGACCCATGGATACGGGATGCGGATCGTTCGCCGATCGAGGCGGCCGAGCGTGCGATCGCCGTCGATGTAGTGCAGCCATGACGCGTCGTCGACGAGGACCTGCGCGACGGTCACCGGCTCCGGGCCACCGTTGACGACGTGCACGACCAACTCGCCCGGCCCGGGCAGTGTCACACGCTCGATCGTGAGCTCCTCGACCGGCGGGAACGCAGCGCGGAATACACCGATCGGGCCGACTTTGAGAACGGCGAAGACGAGCAGTGCGAGCAGAACGAGCGGGCCAAGGGCCCACAGCCAGCGACGCGCCGTCGTCGGCGCAGGAGGCTCAGCCGGCGGTGCGGGCGCGGGAGCCCCCTGGGCAGGGCGATGCTCCGTGCTCGGTGCCGCCGTCACGCGAGCGCTCGGCGGAGTGAACCGCGAACGCGCTTTCTCAGACACGGGTCGGCTCCTGGACGCGGAAGATCCCGCTCCAACCGAGCTCGGCAAACTCGCTCTGATGCGCGTGGAACATGAACTGGCCCGGGAACGTGTAGGTGAACTCGAGCACGGCACGCTCGCCCTGCCCCATGGTCACGATGTCGGTCCACTCGTAGTTCGTGAGGCTCGTTCCCGTGCGGTAGAGCCGGAACATGTTCCCATGGATGTGCATCGAGTTGATCGGATCGAACTCGGTGATGTTGATGAGATAGACGCGCGTCAGCTCCCCGAGCGTGATCGGGATCGGGGTCTTCTGGTAGTGGAACGCCACCGTGTTGATGGCGTAGACCTCGTTCTCGTTATCGAAGTTGGTGTCGAAGCCATTCATCACCATCACCAGCTCTTTCGCCGGGGGCCGCTCCTCCCTGGGATCGATGATGAACGCACCGTACAGACCCTTGTGGATGTGCCGCTTGATCGGGACGGTGTGGCAGTGATAGAGGTGGAGACCGAACGGCTCGGCGTCGAACTCGTACGTGTAGCCTTCCCCGGGCGGGATCATCTCGAAGGCACCGTCCATGTTCGCGGGGTGAATCCCGTGAAAGTGGATGGAGTGGATGTGGCTGCCGCGATTCGTGAAGTGGATGCGAACGCGGTCGCCCTCGGTGCATCGGATGGTCGGACCTGGGACCTGACCGTTGTAGGTCCACGCCGGATAGAACACGCCGGGTGCAACCTCGATCTCGCGATCCTCGGCGACGATCGTATACTCGCGCAGCGTTTGCCCGTTAGGCAGACGCGAGACGGATCCGGAATCGAAGTGGGTGAGGAACGCGGTGGGATCGAACAGGCCGGGTTTGAGCTCGCCGACGGCGATCATCGCGTCGTGCGTCCCATGGACGACGCGACCCGCAGTCGAGTCGACTGCCTGCTGTGCTTCCGCGACGCCGTTCAGTGTTCGAAGCGCCACCGCTCCGCCGGCGGCAACGGTACCGAGCGCCCCCGCTTTGAGCAGGGCGCGACGGGAGACGGCATTGTCTTTCGACATAAAGGCTCGTGGCGTGATGGGTACGGCGAGTCCTGAGGCCGATCTGGCCCGCTGACTAGACGGGCCGAAAGGGTGAATTAGTAACGCATAATGGCTGATTTAGGATAACCTAAATCTCGCGCCCGTCAAGGGGCGACAGGGTCGGGGTCAGGCTCCGAGCTCGTCCCAGAGAGAGGCGATCGCCCGAGTTCCTTTGACGAAGTTCTCGTCGCTCATCCATTCGTTCGGCGCGTGTGCGTTTTCGCCGGGCAGGCCGAAGCCCACGAGGAGCACCGGCGCGTGAAGGATGCGCTCGAAGTCGCCAACCACCGGGATGGACCCGCCTTCGCCGACGATCACCGGCTCGCGACCAAACGCTGTCGCGAGCGCGCGCCGGGCCGCATCGTAGAGTGGGCCGGCCAGATCGGCGCGCCAGGGGCGGCCGCCGTGAAGGGCACGAACGCTGACGGTGACACCCTCCGGGGCGACACGCTCCACGTGCGTGCGCAAGAGCGTCTCGATCTCCTGCGGGTCCTGATCGGGAACGAGACGGCAGCTCACCTTCGCCATCGCCGATGATGGAAGGACCGTCTTCGCGCCTTCGCCGGTGTAGCCGCTCAGGAGTCCGTTGATCTCGCACGTGGGACGCGTCCAAATCCGGGCGAGCGTCGAGACGCCCTTCTCACCACCGAGCGTGGGTGCACCGACCTCGTCGCGGAAGGCCTCGTCATCGAAGGGGAGCTCGCGGAAGCTCTCGCGCACGGCACTCGGCGACTCGCGAACACGATCGTAGAACCCGGGAATCGCGACGCGCCACTGATCGTCGTGGAACGTCGAGATGATCCGGGCGAGCGCCGTCGCCGGGTTGATGACAGCGCCGCCGTACGATCCCGAGTGCAAATCGACCGCAGGGCCCTGCACGTCGATCTGGAGATAGGTCAATCCTCGCAGTGAGGAGAGGATCGAGGGCAGCCCGGGAGCGAACATCGACGAGTCGCTGATGACCACGGCGTCGCACGCGAGCCGCGACGCGTTCTGCTCGATGAACGCCTCGAGATGCTCGCTACCGACCTCTTCCTCGCCTTCGGCGAGCACGATGACGTTGATGGGCAACGTCCCTCGCGTGCGCAGGTGCGCCTCGAGTGCCTTCACGTGCAGGAAGAGCTGTCCCTTGTCGTCGACGGCGCCGCGTGCGTAGATGCGCCCGCGACGCACCGTGGGCTCGAAGGGAGGCGATTCCCACAGCTCGAGCGGCTCGACGGGCTGCACGTCGTAGTGACCGTAGATGAGCACCGTCGGTGCATCCTTCTCCGCTTTGCGCCACTCTCCGAGCACGATCGGATGTCCGTGGGTGGGCACGATCTCGGTCGTGAGCCCAATGTCGCGCATCCGCGCCGAAAGCCATTCTGCGGCCCTGAGCATGTCCTGGCGGTGCTCCGAGCGGGCGCTGACGCTTGGGATCCGCAGGAACTCGAACAGCTCGTCGTGAATGCGCGCGTCGTTCTCGGTGAGGAAGCGATCGAGCTCTGGGGCGAGTGGCATGGTCGGATGAAAGATTGCGGACTGCGGATTGCGGATTGAGACTGAAGGTCGACGTCCCAATCCGCAATCCGCAGTCCGCAATCTCAGCCACTGTCTCGATGAATCGCCTCGCCCGGGAAACGAGCCCTTACCTGCTTCAGCACGCGCACAACCCCGTCGACTGGTATCCCTGGTCGGCCGAGGCGCTCGAGCGCGCGCGGCGCGAGGACAAGCCGATTCTCCTCAGCATCGGATACGCGGCGTGCCACTGGTGCCACGTGATGGAGCGCGAATCGTTCGTGGATCCGGACACCGCGCGGGTCATGAACGAGCACTTCGTCAATATCAAGGTCGACCGCGAAGAGCGTCCGGACCTCGATGGGATCTACATGAGCGCGGTGCAGGCGATGACCGGTCACGGCGGATGGCCGATGACGATGTTCCTCACGCCCGAGGGCGTGCCCTTCTTCGGCGGCACGTACTTCCCTCCCGAGGACAGCCGCGGGATGCCGTCGTTTCGCCGCGTGTTGGCGGGCGTCGCCGACGCCTACCACAACCGCCGCGACCAGGTCGCGCGGTCGGGCGAGGAGCTCAAGCGCATTCTTTCCCCTCCGATGGACGCGCGGAGTACCGGGCCACTGACACCGGCGCTTCTCGAGCGAGCATGGCGCTCGATCGCGGTGCGGTACGACGCGCGACAGGGCGGCTTCGAAGGCGCGCCGAAGTTCCCGCAAGCGATGGCGCTCGACTTCTCCCTCCGCTACTGGCGTCGCACCGGCAACGCCCACGCACTGGAGATCGCGGCGCACTCGTTCCGCCGCATGGCGCGAGGCGGCATCTACGACCAGGTTGGGGGCGGCTTCCATCGTTATGCGGTCGACGCGATCTGGCTCGTCCCGCATTTCGAGAAGATGCTCTACGACAACGCGCTCCTGGCCCGACTCGGCGTGCACCTCTGGCAGGCCACGGGAGACGCCGAGATACGGCGCGTCGCCGAAGAGACGATCGAGTGGGCGCTTCGCGAGATGCTGTCGCCCGCAGGCGGTTTCTACTCGTCGCTCGATGCGGACAGCGAAGGCGAAGAGGGAAAGTTCTACGTCTGGAGTGAGAGTGAGCTCGGCGAGATCGTCGGTGAGGACGCAGCGCTCGTCGCGAGGTACTGGGGTGTGTCATCGAGCGGGAACTTCGAGGGACACAACATCCTCTACGTCCCGCACGATCCCGCCGCCGTTGCCGCGCGCGAGCGTGTGGGGGTCGCCGACATTGAGGCCGCGCTGGTGCGCGCGCGACGCCTGCTCTACGAGCGACGCGGACAGCGGGTGTGGCCGGGTCGCGATGAGAAAGTGCTTGCGTCGTGGAACGGGCTCATGCTCCGCGCCATCGCCGATGCGGCCCGCGCGTTTGCGCGCGATGACTGGCGCTCGATCGCCGTGCGTTCCGGCGAGTTCCTCACGCGAGAGATGATCCGTGATGGCCGCGTGCTCCGGTCGTGGAAGGACGGTCAGGGCCGGATCCACGGTTTCCTCGAGGACCATGCCGCGCTCGGGCTCGCATTTCTCGCGCTGTACGAGCTCACATTTGACCCGGAGTGGCTTGCACACGCCCGCTCGCTCGGCGACCAGGTGGTCGCGTCGTTCTGGGACGAGACAGCGAACGTGTTCTTCGACACGGCGCACGATCACGAGAAGCTGATCACCCGTCCGCGCGATGTGACCGACAACGCGACGCCGGCGGGCACGTCGCTCGCTGTGGAGCTGCTGCTCCGTCTCGCCGAGCTGTTTCGCGACGCCGCCATGCAGCGCCGCGCGAATTGGATCCTCGAGACGCTCGCTGCCCCGCTGGCACAACACGGTCTGGCGTTCGGGCACCTGTTAGGCGCGGCAGACCTCTCGATCAACGGCGCGACGGAGGTGGCGCTCGTCGGCGATCCGCCGTCGCCCGGCTTCGCATCGCTCGCTTCGGTAGTTGCGGGGCAGTACCTCCCCGCGCTGGTGCTGGCTGGCGGCCCCGCCGACCGTTCGAGCGACGTCGCCTTGCTCGAGGATCGCACCGCGCGCGATGGCCGTGCGACGGCTTACGTCTGTCGGCAGTATGTGTGCTCCGAGCCTACCTCTGACCCCGACCGGTTGCGATCGCTGCTCGAGGAAGCGGTGCGGGCCGGGGAGACCTCCGCTGTGGGCTGAGGTCCGCGTGCCTGGGCTGGCGTCGGCTCCCCTGGCATCAAGAACAGAGGGTTCTGACGCGGACGACGCGAATGCTCCGGAAACGGCAGAATCCTTCCCGGCATCGCTAACTCTCCTCGCGCAACCATGAAAGTTGCTTTCTTCTGCGCATGGATGGCTCCATGCGCAAGCAAATGACAGCGTCGTTGTCCCCTTAGAGGAGAATTCACGGCACTCGGAGCGGATCATGCCGTTTTCGGAGCATTCACGTCATCCGCGTCGAACCCCTCCGCTCTTGATGCCAGCCCTATGGCGCCTTCACGCGCGGCGGACGAGATCGGCGCAAGACTTCACGATGGCGCCGCAGTTCCGGCAGAGCAGCTTGCACTGCCGCCAGAAGACATCGACCGACCCGCACACCTCGCACACGTCCTCGGGCTCCGCGGGCGGCTCGTCAGGCGGAGGGCTGGTCATCCGGCGGCAAGAGTCCACCACACGCCGACGGCCACACTCACGATCGCCGCCAACGATGCGGTTGCACGCAGCACCGAGCGGGAGCGGTGCGCGGCGCGGCGCACCGCCCAAGCCGCGACAGCGCCGAAGGTCGCCATCGCGACGGTGGTCCCGAGACCGAACGCTGCCAGATACGCGAGCGCCAGCGGCGCGGAGTCGGTGGCCGCAAGCGGCAGCGCAATCACGAGCGCTCCCGTGCCCGCCAGCCCATGCAGCACTCCCATCCCCAGCGCGGCGCGGTGCATGTGATCATGCTGCTCGGTTTGACGGTGGGAGTGAAGGTGCCAGTGTGGGACGCCGTCGTGCTCGTGCACGTGCGCGTGAATCCGCATCGCGCGGGCGAGCGCGACGACCCCGATGGCGATGAGCGTAATGCCGACGATCCGCTCGACCGTCGGGGCGAAGTGCTCGGGGAAGCGCCACCCCGTGATCACGAGCGCTCCACCGACGATGGCCACGACGAGCGAGTGCCCTACGCCCCACCCTGCGCCGATGACGAGCGCGCGTCGCCACTGCGGCCGTCGGCTCACGAACACTCCGATCGCCGCGAGGTGATCGGGGGCCACGGAATGCGCCGCGCCGAGAGCGAGCGCGGTCGCGAGCAGGACCCAGACGCTCACGCTGGATCGAAGTCGAGCGCCACGTCCATCGCCGGCGCCGAGTGCGTGAGCGCGCCGATGGAGATCCAGTCCACGCCCGTGTTGGCGATGGCCCGCACGTTGTCGAGCGTCACGCCTCCCGACGCCTCGACGATCGCGCGGCCATTCACCATCTGCACGCACTCGCGGAGCGTCGTGACGTGCATGTTGTCGAGCATCACGATGTCCGCACCCGCCGCGACCGCATGCTCGGCCTGCTCGGGTCGGTCGCACTCGACCTCGATGCGCATGCCGGCCGGCGCCTTTTCACGCGCGCGCCGCACCGCCAGCGCCACGTCGCCGTCGACGGCCGCGAGGTGATTGTCCTTGATGAGCACGCCCGTCGAGAGATCGAGGCGATGGTTCAGTCCGCCCCCGGCGCGAACGGCATACTTCTCCAGACGCCGCCATCCAGGTGTCGTCTTCCGCGTGTCGACGATGCGGACCTTGGTGCCGCGCACAGCGTCGACGAAGCGCGCCGTGAGCGTCGCGATCCCCGACAGCCGCGCCACGAAGTTGAGCGCCACTCGCTCGCCCGAGAGCACTGCGCGCGCGTGTCCGGTGACGAACAGGATCGGGTGGCTGCTCTCCACCCGCATGCCATCCTCGACATCGATGCGGATGGACACCTTGGGGTCGACGAGTCGGAACGCCTCGAGTGCGAGCGGGATGCCGGCGATCACACCCGTCTGCCGCGCGACGAGCGTCCCGCGTGCGCGCCGGTTGGAGAGCACGGTCGCGATCGTCGTGATGTCGTGATACGCACCGTCTTCCACGAGTGCACGGTGCGCCACCTTCTCCACCTGCGCGCGCGTCAGTGGAAAGAGCAGCTCGTCAGGCAGCTGAAGGGGTGTGACGGCCAGCGGCGTTACGCGCCGCGGTGGGGCCGAGCGCTCGGACGGCTCGTGATTCATCATGGTCATTCGCCGGGATCGTCCTCGCCTGGAAGCAGCGGCGCCGGTGCCGGGCCGCCGATCGAGATCATGCGCTCGATCGCACGGTAGGCGCGCGCCGCGACATCCGGGGGAACGGTGATATGGTAAGTAAGCGTCTCGAGCGACTCGAGGACTTTCGGGAGTGTCGTCACCTTCATGTAGGCGCAGCTGGCGCGATCGTTCGCGGCGTAGAACCGCTTCGTCGGATTCTCCTTGCGGAGGCGGTGCAGGATGCCGACCTCAGTGGCGACGATGAACTCCGGCGCCGACGATTGTGCCGGGCGGCGGATCATCCCTTCCGTCGAAAGGATGTGCACACCGTTGGAGGCAACGTCTCCCGCCGACATCGCCTCGAGCACACTGGTCGAGCACCCGCATTCCGGATGCACGAGCAATTCGGCCTCGGGATAGACCGCACGCTGGCGCTTGATGTGGTCGGGACTGATGCCGGCATGTACATGACATTCGCCGAGCCACACGTGCATGTTCTGGCGCCCCGTCACGCGCCGCACATGGGCACCGAGGAAGAGATCGGGAAGAAAGAGAATGTCCCGATCGGCGGGAATCGAGTTCACCACTTCCACCGCGTTCCCCGACGTGCAGCAGTAGTCGGATTCGGCCTTCACTTCCGCCGTCGTGTTCACGTAGGAAACGACCACGGCCCCCGGGTGCTCCATCTTCCAGGCCCGAAGCTGCTCGGCGTCGATCGTCGAGGCGAGTGAGCACCCCGCCGCGAGATCGGGAAGCAGCACGATCTTTTCGGGCGAGAGCACGGCGGCGGTCTCCGCCATGAAGTGCACGCCGCAGAACACGATGACATCGGCGGATGTGCGAGCCGCCTCGCGCGACAGCCCGAGCGAATCGCCGACGAAGTCGGCGACGTCCTGCACTTCCGGACGCTCGTAGTTGTGCGCGAGGATCACCGCGCTCCTCTCCTTGGCGAGGGCGCGGACGTCCGCAGCCAGGTCAGACGGCATTCCCTGAGCGTACCGGCGGTGTGACACGTCTGCAAGGACCTACCAGAGGATGTGCTTTCCGGCCCAGGAGCGCTTCGCTCTCGGGAAATCCGACCGATAGTGCCCGCCGCGCGACTCCTCGCGCATAAGGGCTGCGTTCGCGATGAGGCGCGCGGACTGCACGAGGTTTCGTTCCTCGGTCGCGCCCTCGGGGAGGCGCGATTCGATGGACGTGAGCTCCTCGAGACAGCGGTGCAGACCGCCGGCAACGCGATCGATGCCGGCGCGCTCCCACATGACCCGCCGGACGTCGTCGGCCGCGACCTGGGCAGCGCCGCGATCGAGCAGCGGGGGCACGTTCCAGGTGCCGGGGCGCGGCAGTCGGTGCAGGCGCTTCGTCCGGACGATGTCGCGTGCAATCCGCTCGGCGAACACGAGTCCCTCGAGCAGCGAGTTCGACGCCAACCGGTTCGCGCCATGGACGCCTGTGCTCGACACCTCTCCGCACGCGTACAGACGCTCCATGCTCGTTCGGCCCGCGAGGTCGGTGATGATGCCGCCCATCATGTAGTGCGCAGCCGGCGTGACCGGGATGAGATCCCGTCGCGGGTCGATGCCGCGTGCCTCGCAGAGCGCGAGGATGCCCGGGAATCGCTGCGCGAAGGAGGCGCCGAGCTTCGTGGCGTCGAGCCAGACGCGTCTCGTCGGCGCGCCCTCGCGCGGCGGTCGCTGCTCGCGGAAGATCTCGCGCGCGACGATGTCGCGTGGCGCGAGCTCGGCGAGGCGATGCCGCTTCTTCATGAACCGCTCGCCACGCTCGTTGCGGAGCACTGCTCCTTCGCCTCGCACCGCCTCGGAGATGAGCGCCAGCGGATTCTCGGACGTGTCGAGCGCGGTCGGATGGAACTGCACGAACTCCATGTCGACGAGCCTGACACCGGCGCGCCAGGCGATCGCATACCCGTCCCCGGTGGCGACGACAGGATTCGTCGTGTAGCGGTATACCTGGCCGCATCCCCCGGTCGCGAGAACGGTCGCATCGGCGATGATCTCGACGGGGCGTCCAGCTACGCTCGCGCGCACGCCGTGGCATTCGCCCTGACGCACGATGAGATCGAGCATGCGGGCGGCTTCGACCACCTGGACGCGATCGCTTCCGCGCACGCGCTCGATCAGCGTACGCGTGACCTCGGCGCCTGTCTGGTCGCCATGCGCGTGGACGATGCGATTTCGTGAGTGCGCCGCTTCGCGGCCGAGCTTGAAGTCGCCGCCGGGAGCGAGATCGAAGCGAGCGCCAGCCGCGAAGAGCTCCTGCACCCGCGCCGGTCCTTCCTCGACGAGCACCTCCACCGCTTCGCGGTCGCAGAGCGCGGCCCCGGCGGCCAGCGTGTCGCGACGATGGAGCCTGGGCGAGTCGCCGGCGCCGAGCGCGGCGGCGATGCCGCCCTGCGCGTAGGCGGTGGCGCTGTCGAACAGCGATCGCTTGGTGAGGAGGATGACGTCCCCGTCCTCAGCGGCGCGCCAGGCGGTGTGAAGGCCGGCGATGCCGCTACCGACGACGAGGAATCGCGCGCGGAGCCGGTCTGCCATGACGGTAATCTGGTGTGCCAACGGGTGGTCGAGGCAGTGCCCAGGCCCTCTTCCCTCGCGCCTCTCGCGCCCGCCACATTCCTGGCCTCATCCGCAAACGGCTCCTCTCAGATGAATCGGCTTCTCATCCTCATCGGCGCCCTGCTCGTCGCGCACGTCGCCCTGCTGTTCCTCGAGCCTCCGGGAGCAGCGGCGGAAGAAGATTCGGCCGGCGTCGACGTCGGCATCGTCTTCGACGTGGGGGGACGCGGCGACAAGTCGTTCAACGACGGCGCGTACAAGGGCGCGGACTCCGCGGAAGCAACGCTCGGCGCCGACATTCGCTTCATTGAGCCGGGCGAAGGGAGCGATCGCGAAGCCGGGCTTCGGCTGCTTGCTGCGCAGGGGATGGATCTGGTCATTGGCGTGGGATTCATCTTCACCGACGACCTCACCGATCTGGCCGTCGAGTATCCCTCGGTCGCGTTCGCAGGCGTGGACTACGCGCTCACCGTAGATGAGCAGGGCAACGTCGTCGAGCCACCATCGAATCTCGCGGCGCTCAAGTTCCGCGAGGAGGAGGGGTCGTTCCTCGTGGGAGCGATCGCAGTGCTCGCGGGCGGGTCGAATCGCGTTGGCTTCGTGGGCGGGATGGACATCCCGCTCATCCACAAGTTCGAGGCAGGATACCGTGCGGGCGTTAGGCACGTGTGCCCCGATTGCACCGTGATCGCGCAATACGCGGGCGTCACTCCCGAGGCGTTTCGCAATCCGGGGAAGGGGAAAGAGCTCGCGCTCAGCCAATACCAATCCGGCGTCAACGTGATCTTTCACGCCTCGGGCTCTACGGGGCTCGGCGTGTTCGAAGCCGCGCGGCAGACCGGGAAGTACGCCATCGGCGTCGACGCAGACCAGTACGCCGAGGCGCCGGGTCACATCATGACATCGATGGTGAAGGGCGTGGACGCGGTGACGTTCGACGCGATTCGTCGCGTGCGCGATGGCTCGTTCCGCGGCGGCATCTACTCGTATGGGCTCAAGGAAGGCGGCGTCGGCTACGTCTACGATGACAACAACCGTGACCTGATCCCGCCGGACGTCATCGTGCGCGTCGAGCAGCTGAAGGCAGACATCATCGCCGGCCGGATTCAGGTACCGAGCACGCGATGACGGCGTCTTCCATCGCCATCCGCATGAGCGGCATCGACAAGTCCTTCGGCGCCGTGCGAGCGAATCGCGGGGCGCAGCTCGACGTAGGGACGCGGGAGATTCATGCGCTGGTGGGAGAGAATGGCGCAGGGAAGTCGACGCTCATGCGAATCCTCGCCGGTCTCTACGCTCCCGATGCGGGCACGGTGGACGTCGCGACGCCCGCGGGGGAGCTTCGAGATGTCACGGGCTGGTCGACCGGCGAAGCCATCGCCGCCGGCGTGGGCATGGTGCACCAGCACTTCATGCTCGTCCGCACGCTGACCGTTGCCGAGAACGTCGTCCTCGGACGTGAGCCGGTGCGTGCGGCGATGCTCGATGTCGCGAGAGCGGTCGGCGAGGTGCGCCGCATCGGCGACCAGTTCGGCCTGCGCGTGGACCCGGCGCGTCTCGTCGGCGAGCTCTCCGTGGGAGAGGCCCAGCGTGTCGAGATCCTGAAGACGCTGTTCCGCGGTGCCCGCATTCTGATTCTCGACGAGCCGACGGCGGTGCTGTCGCCGCTCGAGGTGCGCGAGCTGTGGGGCGTGCTGCGTCGCCTTCGCGATGACGGCGCGACCATCGTGCTCATCACGCACAAGCTCGACGAGGTCATGGACATCTCGGATCGCATCACCGTCATGCGACAGGGTGAGACCGTCGCGCGGCTCGAGACGAGCGGCGCGACGCCGGAGTCGATCGCGAGAGCGATGGTGGGAAGAGAAGTGGCGTTGCGACCGACGACCGAGGACGGAGGAAGCGGCGAGGAAGGTGTGTCCTCGGTCCTCCATCCTCAGTCGTCGTTGTCGGTTCGCGATCTCGTCGTCATGAGCCGCGGCCGCCGCGCGGTCGACGGCATCTCGCTCGGAGTCGCCCCGGGCGAGATCCTGGGCATTGCGGGCGTGGAAGGGAATGGTCAGACCGAGCTCATCGAGGCGATCGCCGGGCTCAGGCCCGTCGCATCGGGGTCGATTGCGTTAGGCGCTCGCGATGTGACGCGCGCGTCCGTGCGCGAGCGCACCGATGCCGGGCTCGCGCACATCCCCGAGGACCGGCATCAGCGCGGCCTCGTGCTCGATTACACCGTGGCCGACAACCTCATCCTCGGCGATCAGCATCGCTACGCGCGTGGAGCACGCGCCGGTTGGTCCCTGGATGACGCGCGCATCGGCGCGAATGCGCGCGACGAGATCGCGCGATTCGACATCCGTCCCCCCGAGGCCGCCCTTCCCGCGCGGGCGCTCTCCGGAGGGAACCAGCAGAAGATCGTCATCGCGCGCGAGATGGGCGGAGCATACGACGTGCTGCTCGCGTCCCAGCCGACGCGCGGCGTCGATGTCGGCGCCATCGAGTTCATCCACGCGCGCCTCCGGGCATCGCGCGAGGCCGGGAAGGCCGTGCTGCTCGTGTCGGCGGAGCTGTCCGAAATCCTCGCGCTCTCCGATCGCGTCGCCGTCATGTACGGCGGCCGCATCGTGGCCACGCTTCCTCGCCGCGACGCGACGGAAGAGCGGCTCGGCCCGCTGATGACGGGCGCCAGCGACACCACGAGACCAGCAGCGTGACATCTGCCTCCGGCAGGCGGCGCGTGGAGGAAGCGTTACTTCCTCCGCTCGTCGCGCTCCTCATCGCGCTCGTCGTCGGCGACATTCTCATTCTCATGGTCGGGCAATCGCCGGGTGCGGTGTACCGGCTCATGCTCGAGGGAACGTGGGCGAACTGGTACGGGTTCGGGCAGGTGCTCTACAAGGCGACGACGCTCATCTGCACCGGACTCGCGGTCTCCGTGGGACTTCGTGCTGGTTTGTTCAACATCGGCGCCGAGGGACAGCTGGCCGCGGGGGGGTTCGCTGCGGCGGTGCTGGGCCTCGCGTTGCCCGCCGGACTCCCTGCCGTCATCGCCGTTCCGCTGTGCATCGCCGCCGCGCTCGCCGCGGGGGGAGTCGTCGGCTTCGTGCCGGGAGTGTTGAAAGCCAGGTTCGGGGCGCACGAGGTGATCGTCACGATCATGCTCAACTTCATCACCCTCGCGCTCCTGAACTGGATCGTCGCGTCGCATCTGCACGTGCCGGAGACGCTGCACACCCCCGACATGCGCGCGGGAACGCTGCCGCGCCTCGCGGACTGGGTTCCGGCGTTCCACGGAGCGGCGGCGAACGCGTCGCTGCTGATCGCGCTGGCGGCGGCCGTCGTCATATGGTGGCTGCTCTTTCGCACGCGCGCGGGCTACGAGCTTCGTGCAGTCGGCCTACAGCCCGAGGCGGCGGAGTACGGCGGGGTCCGCGTGGGGAGCGCGTGGATCCGGGCGTTCATCATCTCCGGCGCGCTGGCCGGACTCGGCGGCATCAACTACGTCCTCGGATACAAGCACTATTACGAGGAGGGGTTCGGCGGCGGCGCCGGATTTCTCGGCATTGCGGTGGCTCTCGTCGGCCGCAACCACCCGTTAGGTGTCGTCATTGCGGCGTTCCTGTTCGCCACGCTATCGCAGGGCGGGCTGGCCATTCACGCCCTCGTGCCCAAGCAGATGGTCGAGGTGCTTCAGGGCGTGGTGATTCTGGCGGTGGCGGCCGCGGTGCCCGAAGTACGACGTCTCGTTCGCCGATCGCGTCCCGCGGTGGCGTCGTGAGCGAGATCATCGCCTTCGTCGCGCAAACGATTCGCATCGCGATTCCGTATCTGTTCGCGGCATCGGGAGGCGTCGTCGCCGAGCGTGCGGGAATCGTGAGTCTCACGCTCGAGGGATTCATGCTGACCGGCGCGTTCGCGGCGACCCTCGGGAGCTACTACAGCGGCAGCGCGTGGATCGGGCTCCTCTGCGGCATCGGGGGCGGGCTCATCTTCGGCCTGATCCACGCATTGGCGTCCATCCGCTATCGCGCCGATCAGATCGTCACTGGTATTGCCATCAATCTGCTCGCGGTGGGCGTGACGCGGTTCTTCCTGCTGATGGCCTTCGACAGCTCGTCGAACTCTCCGCGCGTTCCGGGATTCGGCATCACGGGCGAGGCTGGATCACTCACTGGCGCGCTGCTTCGGAATCCGTTGGTCTGGTTCGGGCTCCTCGCGATTCCTGCGGTCGCGTGGCTCGTGCACTACACGCCGTTCGGCCTGCGCGTGCGCGCCGTTGGCGAGCACCCGCAGGCCGCGGAGACGCTCGGCGTGCCGGTGCGACGCGTTCGATACGTCGCCGTGGCGCTCTCGGGCATTCTCGCGGCGCTCGGCGGCGTGTATCTCGCACTCGATCAGCATCAGTTCACCGATTCGATGACCGCGGGACGCGGCTTCATTGCGCTGGCGGCGATCATCTTCGGCCGGTGGGAGCCGGTGCGCGCGGGCCTCGCCTGTCTCCTGTTCGCGGCCGCCGAAACCTTGCAGATCCAGCTTCAGGGGATGCAGGGGGTTCCGAGCCAGTTCGTACAGATGATTCCGTACGTGCTCACCATCGTCGCCGTCGCTGGCGTCGTCGGCCGTGCCGTGCCGCCGGCGGCGCTGGGAAAGGTTGACGAAGGCTGAACAGTCGAAGGCGAGACGGAGCGTGTAAATTAGCTCGCGCCTTGATTCCCTCATCTCCTTCGCCCTCTGAAGCTCCCGCGCGCGATCCCCGCCAACCTCGCCGTCCTCATGCTGACGGCGTTCATCGACATGGTTGGCGTGTTGATGCTGCTCCCGCTGTTGCCCTTCTACGCGAAGGAGCTCGGCGCGGACGGCTACACGATGGCGTGGCTCGGGTCGTCGTTCCTCATCGCCCAGCTCGTGAGTGCGCCGCTCTGGGGACGCGTCTCGGATCGCTACGGGCGAAAGCCGGCGCTGATCATCGGGCTCGCCGCGTCGGCGGTGGCGTACGTGGTGTTCGCGTACGCGGATTCACTCTGGCTGCTGTTCGTCTCTCGCATCGTTCAGGGCGCCGGCGGCGGCACGGTGGGTGTGATCCAGGCCTACGTCTCCGATGTCGTCGAGCCGAAGAACCGCGCCAAGGGACTGGGGTGGCTCTCCGCGGCAACGAACGTCGGCGTGATGATCGGGCCGCTCGTCGGATCGGCGAGCTCGACGTGGGGACGAAGCGCGCCAGGGTTGATCGCTGCCGGACTATGCGTGCTCAACATCGCGTTCGCGTCGCGCTACCTCGGTGAGTCGCACGACGCCGCGGCGAAGGCGAAGGCGCGTCGTGAGAAGTGGGCGACGCTGCGGGCGGTGTGGCGCATCGTCCCCGTCTGGCCGGTGACGATGGTGACGCGACTCGCGCTCGGCGTGGAGGGCGCGGCGGGACTCACGCGTCCGCGCCCCGATCTCGCAAAGCGATTCATCTGGGTATACGCGATCGCGATCGGCGCGTTCTACGGCCTGACGCTGTCAGGGGTGATGCCGTTCTTCCTCATGGAGCGCCACGGCATCACCGAGAGCACGATCGGTCCGTTCTTCGCCTACATCGGCGTGCTCAACGTCGTGTTCCGCATCGGCCTGCTCGGCAAGGTGATCGACAAGGTCGGCGAGGCGCGCGCGACGCGGCTGGGGATCGTGTCGCTCGCGTTAGGTTTCCTCACGATGCCGCTGACGCATTCGATACCGACGCTGGCCATCTCCACCGCGCTCCTGCCACTCGGCGCGACCCTCCTCTTCCCCTGTGTCACGGCACTTCTGTCCCAGGTCGTGGGCGATCACGAGCGCGGCGTCTACATGGGCTTGCAGCAGACGGTCGGGAACATCACGCGCGTGCTCTATGCGCTCTTCGCCGGCTATGTGTGGGACGTGGGGCACGCACGCTTCGGCGAGGACGGGTCGTTCATCCCCTTCCTGACGTCGGCGATGCTCGTGGCCGCGTCCGCGCTTCTGGCAGTGCGCGCGCCGGAGCCGGCGGGGCGAGAGGAGGGCGTGGTGTTGAAGTAAAGAACGAGGACCGAGGAATGAGGAAGTGGGTGTCGAGTCCGCTGCTCTGGAGCTCTCACGCGCCTCCTCGTTCCTCGTTCCTGCTTCGCCCTCGCGGAGCTCTCAATCCCTGACGATCACCTTCACCGAGTCCGCCTTTCCTTCGCTCGAGGCGATGACGAGCGAGGAGCCGGCAGTCGCGGCGGTGATCATGCCGGTCGACGCGACCTTCACGCGCGCCGTGTCGGAGCTCGTCCAGCCGATCGCGCGACCGTCGAGGACGTTCCCCGAGGCGTCGACGAGCGTGGCCTCGAGGCGCATCGTCTCCCCGCGAGGGAGCGCGACGCTGTCGGGCGCAATGATCACACGCGCGACGGGTGTCCCGCCTGGAGGATCGGTGATGCCACCTTCACAGGCGGCAAGGACGAGCATCGCGAGCGCCGCCGCGAGTGCTCCGCGACTCAACAGAGCCGCGACGCGCGCGTAATGAGTCGCACTCCGCGCTGGTACGTGAAGTAGGCGTACGCCCACTGGAGCAGCACGCTCAAGCGGTTGCGGAATCCGACGAGATACATGATGTGGACGAAGAGCCAGAACCACCATGCGAGTCGTCCCGTGACGTGGAACCTGCCGAAGTCGGCGATCGCCTTGTAGCGCCCAATCGTGGCGAGGTCACCCTTGTTGCGGTACCGGAATGGTACCCGCGGATCGCCCCGAAGATCGTTGCGAATGTTGCGGGCCGCCGCGGTGCCCATCTGCATGGCCGCCGGCGCGACCGCCGGAACCTGTTTTCCGTCCTGGGTGACGATCGCCAGATCGCCGACCACGAAGACCTCGGGCTGCTCCGGCAACGACAGATCGGGATCGACTTCGACGCGCCCGGCGCGGTCGTGACGCACGCCTAACGACTCACCGATCGGCGACGCCGCGTTGCCCGCCGCCCAGAATACCGTGCGCGTGGGGATGCGGATGTCGCCCACCCACACCGCGTCCCGCTCGACCCGGCTCACGAGGGCATTCGTGCGAACCTCGACGCCGAGCGCCTCGAGATCCTTGTGAGCCTGCGCGGAAAGTGACTCGGGGAATGAAGGCAGCACGCGCGCGCCACCCTCGAGCAGCACGACGCGGGTCTTTCGGGTATCGATGCGCCGGAAATCCTTCTTCATCGCGTCGCACGCGATCGACGGCATGACGCCGGCCAGCTCGACGCCGGTCGGTCCGCCGCCCACGAGCACGAACGTCTGTAGCGCGCGCCGCTCCTCCTCATCGTCGGATGTCTCCGCAAGCTCGAACGCGAGAAGGAACCGTCGCCGAATCTCGAGCGCATCCTCCAGACTCTTGAGCCCAGGCGCGAACTCTTCCCAGTCGCCGTGGCCGAAGTACGAATGCCGAGCGCCGGTCGCCACGACGAGGTAGTCGTAGCCGACCTCATCTCCGCCATCCAGTCGCACGACTCGCCGCTGTAGATCGACGCCAACCACTTCCTCGAGCAGCACCGTGGCGTTGCGTTGGTTGCGCAGCATCCACCGGATCGGCGAGGCGATGTCGCTTGGGGCAAGTGCCGCGGTGGCGACCTGGTAGAGCAGCGGCTGGAAGACGTGGTGATTCGTGCGGTCGATCAGCGTCACACGCACGGCCGCTGCGCGGAGTCCCCGTGCGGCGCGTATGCCGCCGAATCCACCGCCGAGGATGACGACGTGAGGCTTCTGCCGCGATGTCATCGATCAGGTAACGGCCTGCGGGGCCCTGAAGTTCCCGAATCCTCTCACGGCGTTGTTGGAGCTCGAGCGCTACGAATACGCAGGCGCCGCACTCACTTCCGCGTGACCGCCGAGGGCTCGCTGGCGATCACCGCGCGAGCAATCGCCACCATCGGCTCGCCGCGGTCCTGACTGGTGCGCTGGAGGATGCGATACGCCTCCTGCTCCGACGTTCCGGTGCGCCGCATCAGGATCCCCTTTGCGCGCTCGACGATCTTCCGGTTTTCCAGCGCCTGGCGGGCGTCCGTTGCATCGCGACGAGCCTCGACGAGATCGCGGGCGCGGCGCGCGGCGAGCCGCACGGTGGAGTCGATGACCGGAGGCGGTGCCGGCTTCGGCAGAAAGGCGATGGCCGCGGTTGCGGCGGCGTCCCGGTCGCTCAACGCGAGTGTGCTGTCGCCGGTGAAGAGCACCACTGCCGCCTCTCCAACCTCCCGTGCGATCGTCTCTGCCGCTTCGATTCCCGACCGCCCGGGCATATGCACGTCCATGAGCACGACGTCGGGCCGCGCTGCGCGCGCGCTCGCGATCGCCTGCTCCCCGGTGCCGACCTGCGCGACCACCTCGTGACCCAGATCGCGCAGCAGGTCCACAAGGAGCGCACGCGCGTTTTCATCGTCTTCGGCGACGAGGACACGAATGGAAGGTGCTACGTCGGTCATCTCTTGGCCTGGAAGCTGGGAACGCCGGTCCGAACGTAACTCGCTCAGCCCGCGTCGACGAGAGCTACGAGCTCCGCCGGCGGAATTGGTTTCCGTAGTACGAAATCGGCCTCGCTCGGCGTGGCACGTCCGCCTTCCCAGCCGGTGACGACGCCGATGCGCATGCGCGGCCACCGGGCTCGCGCCTTTCGCACGAGATCCCAGCCGCTGCCGTCCGGCAGCCCGATGTCGCTGATGAGCACTTCGTACGGCGAGCCGTCGGTCGCCTCGAGCCGTCGCAGGCCGTCGCGGAGCGTGCTGACGGACTCCACCTCGTGGCCGTGCGACTGGAGCACCAGACGCAGGAACTCGCGCCCATCGTCGTTGTCTTCGACGAGGAGGATGCGGCGGCGGAGTGGTGGCGGCTGCACGGCAGCCGTCGTCTCCCGCGCGCCGCTCGGATGCGCGCGAAATCGCAGCCGGACGGTCGTACCGCCGTTAGGCTCGCTCACGATCTCTGCCGACCCGCGGTGACGCTTCATGATGCCGTACACTTCGGCGAGGCCGAGTCCGCTGCCCGTGGCCTCCTTGGTGCTGAAGAACGGCTCGAACGCGTGCTCCCGCACCTGCGGCGTCATGCCAACGCCGGTGTCGCCGACCTCGACGACCGACTCCGTTCCGTCGGTGCGCGTCTCGATCGTGATCGTCCCGCCGTCGGGCATCGCGTCGAGGGCGTTGTGAATCAGGTTCATGAGCGCTGCCCGAACTTCGCCGGCGATGCCGACCGCAGGGGCGGCGGAGAGCCGGAGCTCGAGCGCGATCGGCCCGCCACTCTGCCGCTCGGCCCACAGCGATCGCATCATCGCGACGACTTCGCCCGCCAGTGTCGCCAGGTCGAGCTGCGATTCGCTGCGATCGTCGAGCGGATCCTGCCGGATGAATCGACCCACGCGCGCGGAGGTGGCGGCGCCCGTCTCCGCTGCCTTGGCGATGCGCGCCGCGTATTCGCGAACGGCGGCCGGATCCTCAGCGTGCCGATCCAGCAGGTAGGCCGCCGCCATGATCGGATTCAGGGCGTTGTTCACATCGTGCATCACGCCCGCAGCGAGCTGGCCGATGGCGGCGAGACGGCGCTCCCGCGCATGCCGCTCCTGAATCGCCAGCAGCTCCGCCGTACGCTCCCCAACCATGCGCTCGAGGCGCTCGGTTTCGGTGGACGCGCGAGCGTAGAGCTCGTCGACCTGCCGCGCCTTTTCCTCCAGCGCCCGGAGCAGCGCGAGGCGGTCGGTGACATCCCGCTCGACCGTCACGGCACCGCGCACCTGACCCATGTCGTCATGCAGGGGATTCGCGCTGACCTCGATGACGCGCGTGTCGCTCGGCCCGCGGTCGACGCGCAGCATCTCGGATCGCACGCGCTCCCCGCGTAGTGCGCGCGCGGTCGGGTGGTGCTCCGCGGCGACGGCGAGACCGTTCAGCGTACACGGGCGCTCATGTTCTACCTGTTGGAAGAGGCTGGCGGGCCCGCTTCCACCGACATCGCGCACGGCCTGCGCATTGGCTCGGACGACGCCGCCGTTGCGGTCGAACACCCGAACGGCGTCCGGGATGACACCGAAGATGGAGGTGAGCTCGGCGACGAGGTGAGCGAGATCCTCACGCAACTGCTCGCGCTCGGTGACGTCGACTCCGGCGAACACAAGCTCCTGCGCAGGGCGCTCGTCCCCGAGGGCGCGGAGCACGACCTCGAGCGTGCGCGTCCGCTGTCCGGTGCGCAGCAGAAGACGCAACGCCCGCTGAACCGTGCCCTTCGTGGCCTCCGCCGCGGCGGATCGGAACTCGCCTTCCGCCGAGGGAAAAGCCTCATGGAGCGCACGCGGCATTCGGGACGCATCCGTCGCGGTGAGCTCAGTGAACCGACGGTTGGCGAAGACGAGATTCAGCGAGGAGACATCGAGTACCGCCAGCGGCGCCGGGATGGCGTCGAGAAGCGCCTCGAGTCGTGCCAAGCGCTCGCGTTGTTCGCCGCGGTTCTCGTAAGGCCGGTGGTCCGCCATCACTCCTCTCGCGCATTCCCGGGCCCGCACAATAGCGCGCGGCGGCAGCCGGCGCGAGTAGATAAAGCGCTCTGAACGTCGGCCTTGCTGCGTGACCGCCCCATCGCGCCGGTCGTCTCTCGGCAGCCATGCCTCACCTTTCCTCGGCGCTTTCATGAGCCGCCTCCTGGCGCGCACACTTGCCGTGGGGGGCGCCCTCCTCATAGCGGTCCTCGCGTTCCTGCCGCTCGCCAACTGGATGGACGGTGGACATGAGGCGGCGTGGTACGGCGACGTTTCCGGATCGTGGACGACGGGTACGCTGCTCGCCGTGGGAGGCGGGGTCGTGCTCGCCATCATATCGGCGCGCCTCCCTTGGCTCTGGCGCGAAGGCAGTTTCAGTGGTCTTTCGCTCGCGGCGCGCGCGAATCCGTGGATCGCGGGCATTGTGCTGGCGCTTCTCGCTCTCGCGGCCTACGCGACGGCCGCTCACCTCGTCTTCGACCGCCGGCCGCTGCTCATCGATGAGCTCGCACAGCTGATCCAGGCCCGGAATTTTGCGAGTGGCGACCTCTGGCGTCCGGCGTCAAGCCTTCCGGAGTTCTTCAGCACGATGCACGTGGTGGAGCATCAGGGTCGCCTCTTTGCGCAGTTTCCGCCCGGCGGCCCGGCGATGCTCGCGCTCGGCGAGCTCGTCAACGCCGCGTGGCTCGTGGTGCCGGTGAGTGGGGCGATTGCCGTCGCTGCGTTCACCATGTACCTGCGCGTTGCCGAGCCACGAGCAACCGTCGCATTTGGTGCGGCGCTGTTGTTCGCCTTCGCTCCATTCACGGTCTTCATGGCCGGCTCGCACATGAACCACATGACCTCGCTCATGTGGATCTTGATCGGCATCGCCGCTCTCGCCCACGTGATGCGGGCGGACGTCCCGCAACCCGCTCTCGCTCTCCTGAGCGGCCTCGGCTTTGGCGCGGCCGCGACGATTCGTCCACTCGATGCCGCGGCCTTCGCGCTGCCGGCAGGAATCTGGTTTTGCGTTCGTACAGTTCGCAATCGAGCGCGGTGGTCCGAGTTGATCGCGGCAGGCGTCGGCGTTGCGATTCCGGCGGCCGCGATGTTGTGGGTGAATGCCCGGACGACGGGGTCGCCGCTGGTCTTCGGTTACGAGCTCCTTTGGGGGAAAGATGTCGGCCTTGGGTTTCACACTGCGCCATGGGGAGTGGCGCACACGCCGGCGCGCGGCGTCGAGCTGCTGAATCTCTACTTCCTCCGTCTCCAGTCGTACCTCTTCGAAACGCCCTTCCCGTCACTCGTCCCCGCGATCATCGCATTCGCCCTGACTCGGCACGTCAACGCGATCGACCGCTATCTCCTGACAAGCTCGGCCCTTCTCACCGGCATTTACTTCACATACTGGCACGACGGCTTCTACCTCGGCCCGCGCTTCGTATTCGCGCTCACGCCGGTGCTCGCGCTATGGACGGCGCGTCTTCCCGCGTTTGTGCGCGAGCGTGCGGGCGATGGCACCGGGTACCGCACCGTCGTCTTCGGCTACGGGGTGGCCGCGCTGATCGCCATTTTCGCGCTCGTGCCGATGCGAGGCCGGCAATACTCGCAGGGGTTGGCGACGATGCGCTGGAACGCCGACAGCGCGGCACGCGCGTCTGGCGTCCGCGGCGCGCTCGTGTTCGTTCGCGAGAGCTGGGGGGCGCAGATCGTCGCACGCCTCTGGGGCCTTGGCGTAACGCGCCCTCAGACGGAGTTGCTGTATCGAAAGGTGGATACGTGCCTCCTCGAGGAGGGCGTGAGCCACGTGGAGCGACGCGGCCTCGAGGGTGAGGCGGCATTCCAGGCGCTGCGGCCGCTGCTACGTGACTCACTTCGCGTCGTGCAGACGAAATTTTCGCCCGACGGCAGTCAGCGGTATTTGCCGTCAGCGCGCTACACGGTTCGGTGCGCGCGACGCATCGGCGAGGACCGTGGCGGCTTCACTCTGCTCGCTCCGCTCCAGCTCGCTCGAGAGGGAGACAACATCTACGCGCGCGATCTGCACGCGCGTGATACGCTCCTCGTCGCACAGCATCCCGGACGCCCGCTTTATCTCCTGCGGCCCATGAATGCGGATGAAGGAGCGCCCCCGCAGTTCCTGCCGCTCTCCCGAGATTCGATCCTGCGCGAGTGGCGCGGGGCGGCCAGTGTCGCATCGGGCATGGGCACCGCTGCTCACGGCGGGGCCGGTCCTCACGCCAGCGTGCGCGCGGTAGCGCGTCAATGAGCGCTCGAGCGCCTGCCTTCGCGTATTCGGGCACCGAGCTCGATGCGCTTACCGAGGCGCGCAACTACTACCAGATGCTCATCCGACGCTTCGCTCCGCACCTGGGGCGTCGTGTCATCGAGGTCGGTGCAGGCATCGGCACGTTCGCGGCCGCGCTCCTCGAGAATGTTGAAGTAGACCAGCTGACGCTCATCGAACCGGCGCATAACAACTATCCACTGCTTCGCGACCGCTTCGTACGCGACTCGCGCGTTCGTACCCTCCCCGGCTATCTCGAGGCGCACGCCTCCACGCTCTCTGGTGACGCTCTGGTGGCCGTGAACGTCCTTGAGCACGTAGAGGACGATGTGGCGTTTCTCCGCGCGGCGCGAAGTGTACTGGCACCAGAACGAGGTCGACTTCTGCTGTTCGTGCCGGCGCTGCCGTGGCTATACGGCACCCTGGATAGCGCGTTCGACCACTATCGGCGCTACACGCGGCGGATGCTGCGCGAGCGCCTCGCTGCTGCGGGCTTTGCGCCGCTCGTTCTCCGCTACGTCAACCTGCCCGGTGTGCTTGGCTGGTTCATCGCCGGCAGAATTCTACGCCGGACCACCCTAACGCCTCGAGCGGTGCGACTGTACGACCGCTTCGTGCTTCCGCTGACCACAATGATCGAGAGCGTATGGGAGCCGCCGCTCGGGCAAAGTCTGCTGGCGATCGCTGAGCCTGCGTCAAGCACTGCGTCCGGTGATGGGCCGAAAGGAGGAACACAATGATTCGCTCGGTCGATAAGCGCCCGAAGCTGTCGGTCGTTATTCCGGCATACAATGAGCTCGACACGATCGAGCAGATCCTGCTCCGCGTGGACGCGGTCGCGATCGACAAGGAGATCGTCGTGGTCGAGGACTGCTCAACCGATGGAACCCGCGAGCTCCTCGAGCAGATAGCAGCATCGGCGGCGCGCGATCACGGTGCGCGGCTCCCGCAAAGCGGGCAGACGCTCAACACACGCCGGTTGCGCGTCTTCTTCCAGGAGAAAAACCAGGGGAAGGGGGCGGCGCTGCGACGCGGCTTCAAGGAGGCGCGCGGCGATGTGGTCATCATTCAGGACGCCGACCTCGAATATGACCCGGCCGAGTATCCGCACCTGCTCGAGCCGATCGAGCGAGGGTTAGCCGATGTGGTATTCGGCTCGAGGTTCATGGGTGGTGGGGCGCGCCGCGTGCTCTTTTACTGGCACTCTGTCGGCAACCGTCTGCTCACGATGCTCTCCAACATCTTCACGAACCTGAACCTCTCGGACGTGTGGACCTGCTACAAGGCGTTCCGGCATGAGGTGCTGGAGACGATCGAGCTGCGCGAGGACCGGTTCGGGATCGAGCCTGAAATGACGGCCAAAATTGCAAAAGGTGGGTGGCGCGTCTACGAGGTGCCGATCTCGTACTGGGGGCGGACGTACGCCGAAGGAAAAAAGATCGGCTGGCGCGATGGCGTCCGCGGGGTGTGGTGCACGCTTCGCTACAACATCTTTGGTCGGCGAACGCGCTACGCACCGGCGATGGCTGCGGACCGGGCGAGCCGGCCTTCCGACCATCGGGCGGCGAGCGTGATCCCGAGAACCAGGGCGATCAGCAACACGCTGTAGGCAGCCGCGGTCCCAAAGGCGAGGTTCCGGAGCTGCGCGAGGATCTCGACGGCGATCGGGCGGTTCGCGTGCGTGTAGAGCACGATGCTGGCGACGAATTCGCCCACCGCGGTAACGGCCGCGAGTAAGGCACCGGCGACGAGCCCCGGCCGCGCCGCGGGAAGAATCACGCGGCGAATCGTCATCGACCACGATGCGCCGAGGCCGTGCGCGGCGTCCTCGAGCGACGGATCCATCTGCTTGAGTGATCCTTCGACAGCGGTGGCCACCAGCGGGATGCCGCGCACGAAGTACGCGAGGGGGAGAATCCAGAAGGTTCCCACGAGCAGCACCCGCAGCGTGAGTGGATCGTTGCGCGTGAACGTCGAGGCGAGACCGATCGCGATCGCCGTCGCCGGAATTGCCCACGGCAGCGCCACCAGGATCTCGAGGAGACGGCGCCCACGGAAGCGACGCAGCACGATCAGGTAGGCGGCGACGAAGCAGATGACGACGTTTGCCGCCGTCGCGATCAGCGCCATCGACACGCTGTTACGGATCGGCACCCAGAGCGCCGCATCGGTCGCCAGTCGGCGGAAGTTGTCGAGTGTGTACTCGGGCGGAAGCACCTGCGTCGTCCACGCGCCGTCGCGCGCGAACGACACGAGCACGACCATCGCGTGCGGAAGGAGCAGGACGATGACGGTCGCGACACCGAGCGCGGGGAGCAGTGCGCGAGCGAGCGGAGAGCGCACCGACGTGCGCGTCATGCGCCCTTTTCCAGACATCGCGTAGCTCCGCCGCCGCTCGAAGCGGCGGAGTACGATGAGACCCGCGATTGCCGCCAGCGCCAGCACCGTGGTCTCGACGTAGGCAAGCCCGAGGTTGCCGTTGAGCTTCGAGGCGACGATCTGCGTCGAGAGCACGCGCAGTCCGCCGCCGAAGATGTACGGGGCCGAGAAGGAGCCGAGCGCGCTCATGAAGACGAGCAGCATGGCGCCCGCGATCGACGGTGTGAGCAGCGGCAGCGTCACGCGCCGGAGCCGCACGCCACGTGAGGCGCCGAGGCCCTCGGCGGCTTCGTCGAGCGTCGTGTCGATGCGCTCGAGCCCGGCGGAGACGAAGAGGAAGACGTACACGTACATCGTGTACGCGTGCACGAAGATGATGGCCCACAGCCCGGTGAGCGACCATGGCGCACGCTCGAGTCCGAGGGCGCGTTGCACGACGCGGGTGACGACACCGCTTTCGCCGTAGAGGAACATGAACGCAAGGACGCCCACGAGCGGCGGGAGCGCCGCGGGCAGGGTCGCAATCGCGCTCAGCGTCCGTCGCCCTCGGAACTCGAATCGCGCGAGCAGGAATGCGAGCGGCACACCGATGAGGGTCGCGGCGATGACCGAGCCGATCGACACGATGAGCGTCGAGACGACAGCCTCCCGGTCGGCGGGGCTGACGAAGAACTCTCGCCACGCGCGCGCGCCGTCGGCGAGCGACCCAACGATCACGGAGACGTTGGGATAGACCACCGCCCACAGCAGGATCGCAATGACGGGCCCGGCGAGGAGCCATGTCGAGCGCGGCACCATGGGCACGGGACGCGAGGGCGGCAGTCCGGTGTCCGTCTCGATCACCGGCACCGGGAAGCGCAGCGTCTTCCTCATGTCCCGGTCCCCGCTCCTCATGATCCCACCACGGCGACCGGCTCCCGGGAGACGCGCACCCGCACCGACTCCCCGATCTCGCGGCCACGCTCGGTCGTGTGAATCTCGACCTCTGTATCATCGGCGAGCTTCACTCGATAGGCAAGCAGCGCCCCGGCGAAACGCCGCTCGACGATGGTTCCGGGCCAGTCGCCTGCCGCCGACAGTGCAACAATCTCCAGTGCGTCGGGACGGAGGACGGCATGTGCGTCATCGCCGCGAAGCCCCTCATTCGGAGCGACCGCGCGCACTTCACGCCGGACGCCGGCGATCGTGATTACCGCGCGATCGCCGGTGAGTCGCGCCGGAACGAGCGCTGCCCGCCCGATGAACTCGGCCACCGAGCGCGTCGCGGGGTGATCGTAGAGCTCTTCGGGCCGCCCGATCTGGAGCAGTCGCCCGCGCTCGAGTAGCGCGAGCCGGTCGGCGACGGCGAACGCGTCTTCCTGATCGTGCGTCACGAAGACGGCAGTAACGCCAAGCCGGAGCAGCATGGCACGGAGCTCATCCCGCGTCGCGCGGCGGAGCGTCGGATCGAGGTTCGACAGCGGCTCGTCGAGCAGGAGGAGGCGTGGCTCGAAGATGAGCGCACGGGCGAGCGCGACGCGCTGCTGCTCGCCGCCGGACAACGACTGAACCTGGCGCGGCGCCGCACCGGCGAGTCCGACATTGGCCAGCGCCTGCGCTGCGCGCTCCCGGCGCCCTGCCTTCGGAGCTCCCCGTGCCTCGAGCCCGAACGCGACGTTCTCTCCGACGGTCATGTGCGGAAAGAGCGCGTAGTGCTGGAATACCATGCCGAAGTCGCGGCGTCGAGGCGGGAGCCGCGTGATATCGCGTCCTTCGAGCAGCACGCGACCCTCGTCAGGCACCTCGTGGCCGGCGATGATGCGCAGCGTCGTCGTTTTGCCCGAGCCCGACGCGCCGATGAGCGCCAGCAGCTCGCCGCGCTCGACGTCAAGGGTGAGGGACTGAACTGCGGCCGTGGCGCCGAAGCGGCGCGTCACTCCGTCGAGCGACAGCGCCGCGTCGATCACGAGCGCTTGCCGCGATTCCGAATGTTGGCGTCCCAGTAGCGCATCCAGACGTCGAGCGAATCGGCGAGCAGCTGCCGGTCGACCGGCATCGTCTTCATGGTGCGCCTGGCGTTGCGGATCCACTCCGGCAGCGAGTCTTCCGGCAGGTCGGTGCGCGCGGGGATGCGAAGGAATTCATCGGCGGCGGTGCGCATCGCGTCCTCCGACGTCACGAACTCGTAGAACCGCTGCGCGAGCTCGGGGCGCTCCGTCCCCTTGACGACGGCGATCCCTTCCACCAGCACCGGCGTCCCGCTCGCGGGGACGACCCACTTCACGGGAATCCGGGTTCGAAGCTGGAGCGTCGCCATATCCGGCATGTTGTACAGCGTGACGACCCCTTCCTGCCGGCCGAGCTTCTGATAGAGGATCGTGGGGTTCAGCGTGTACTCTTTCGTGTTCGCGTCGAGACGCAGCAGCCAATCGTACCCCGCCCGCGTCGAGCCCGTGCGCTGGAGCTCGCGCGCGATGATGGCGCCAAAGATCGCGCGCATCGTTCCCGACGCGATGGGATCGCGAATCACGATCTTGTCGCGCCACTTCGGGTCGAGCACATCGTCCCAATCCTTCGGCGCCTCGGCGTCGCTCACCGCATCGGAGTTGTATGCGATGACTTCCGGCGTGAGGTACGTCCCGTACCAGAGGTCTTGTGGATCGCGCGCCTCCGCAGGGACCTCGCCTGCCCACGTTGGCGTGTACGGTTGGAGAAGGCCCTCCCTGGCGGCCCGGTCGAAGATCTCCGCCGGTGCGCCGAACCACACGTCGGCCTGCGGATTGGCGGCTTCCGCGCGCAGGCGATCGAGCACCTCCTGCGATCCCATGTCGACCCACTGGACATCGATCGTGGAGTCGGAACGCTCGAACGCCAGCTCGTAGTGCTGGAGAAGGTCCTTCCCGTGCGGGGAGTACACCGTCAGCACCGTTCTGCCCGAATTCCCTCCGCACGCCGCCAGCAGCGCGACGACGATCGCCGTTAGGCTGCACTTCATGGCAGTGCTCTCGCGGGGGTCGTGGGCGTCGCGCTCAGGAGATTGACGAAGAGGCGCGCCGGGCCGGGGACGCCCGCCGGTAGCTGGCGGAAGAACGCCATCGTCGTATACACGTACAGCCCGCGACCGATCGGCGCGACCAGAAGCGCACCGCGCGACGGCGGTTCACCCGGGTCACTCATTGCGAGTGGCGCCGCATAGGCCGAGTCGAACTGCGCCGGCATGTAGAGCGCGCGCTCCTGCACCCAGCCCTCGAAGTCGCGCGGGCCGATGCGATTCGGCGCGCGAAGCGTCGCATGCTCGGCGTCGAGGAACGTCACCGGAGCCTGCTCGACCGTCACGCGCGTGTGCGGGCGAGTGATCGTGATGGGATACGGCATCATGCCCGGTCGCATCATCTCGTACTGACCGTACTGCACGACGAGCGTCCCGCCGCGGCGCGCGTAGTCGAGCAGTCGCGGGTTGTGCGCGATGAGCTCGGGGTGCGACTCGTACGCACGCGTCCCCACCACGACCGCGCCGAAGCCGGACAATTCGGCACTCGCCAGATTGGCCGGGTCGATCACGGTGAGCGCGATCCCCAACTGGCGCAGCATCGGCGCGACGTTGTCACCCGCGCCGGGGATGTATGCCACGCGCAGATTCGGCGGCACCGAGACGTCGACACCCTGGAGATCGACGGACGCTTCGCGATACATGCGCTGCGGCGTGATGTGATCGTATTCGATCTCGACGAATCCCTCGCGGAAGTGCTCGCCACGCCCTTCGGCAGTCGCGCGCACATCCGCCCGAGACGCGCGCGGCACACCCCGCACGGTGAACTCCACGGCCCGCGTGCCGCCGGGAGGAATCGTCACACGCTCGGGCCCGTCGGTCGAAAGGCCGCCGGGCACACCGAGCGTGACGGTGACATCGGTGGCGGCGGTGAGCGCGGAGCGAAGCTCGACGCGCTCCACCCGCTCCAGCGGAACGCCCGCGCGCGCGTATTCGACGGTCCGCTCGAGCGTGACGGCGATTGGCGGCACGACCGCCAGGGGACGCTGCACATCACCACGTACGGGATCCGCTCGCCGGTGAACGACGGGCGCCGTCGTCTCGATCGCTGCGCCATCGATGACCAATGCGACGCGCGCCACGGCCGAGGTCGGACGCTCGGTCTCCGCTTGCGCGATCGCTGCTCGTGGGACGTCGAAGACGTCGCCCTCCCGCCCGTACGCCAGCCACCAGGGCTGTGTGACGCGCACGCCACGAACTCCACCGCGCCACGTTGCCGCGCTGTCTGGCAGCACTGTGGTGTGCGCATCGCGCAGGAGCGTCGCGGCGCCGACATCGGGGCCTTCGACGCGCACCGCCGTAACGCCGACCGGGACGTCGCCGCGCGCGTACAGCGTCACGTCGACGCGAACACTGTCGCCACGCGCCACGACATCGCGCTCGGCCGTCGCCTCCACGGCGACGCCGGCGGCCTCGATGAGCGCGCGCGTCACACGAGCAATACCCGATCGCACCGACGCTTCGACGTCGGGGTCAGCCACTCGCGCGTCGCGAACGCGCGTGAGGAGCCGATGCACGCGCACGAGCGCGGGAATGACAGTCGAGGGACGCCGAAAATCCAGCGTCGCACGAGCCCGTCGAGCGGTTCCGGGAAGTGAGTCGAGCGCAGCGGCCGCCGCACGCGAGACGCGGGCGACGGCGGGACGCAGGCGAGCCCACGTCGTGTCGATTCCGTCGAACGGGGAGCGCTCCTGTGTGCCGTTGTCGGCAACCTGGCCAGTCACGCGCTCGAGCATCAGCCAGTCGAGCTGCGTCCCGCGTCGCTGGAGTCGACCGAACGCCTGCGACTTGTGCTGCGAGCGGGACTCCGCCGCGATCTCGTAATACGAGCGACCAAGGAGCGGATCGTATTCGCCGACGTTGAAGCGCACGGTGGCGCGGTCGCGCGACTGATAGGGGCCCAGGTACAGCTTTGCCGGCCTCCACGCGCCCAGCCCCGCGGTTACCCCACGCGGAAACGTGACCGTATCAGCAGCGGCATCGAACGCCGCGCGAGCGAGAAGCCCCGACACCTGGTGGTGACCGTGGCCATCGCGCGGCGTGCCGCTGAAAATCGCGACTACGATGTGAGGCCGGTACGCGCGCATCACCGTCACGACATCGCGCAGGACCGAGTCCTTCGGCCAGTGCGTGTACGTCTCCTCGGCGCTCTTGGAGAATCCGAAATCGTACGCGCGCGTGAAGTACTGCGTGGCGCCGTCGAGCCGCCGCGCGGCCAGCAGCTCTTCGGTGCGGATGACGCCGAGCGCCTCACCGAGCTCGTCGCCGATGAGATTCTGACCGCCATCGCCGCGCGTGAGCGAGAGGTAGGCCGCGTCCGCATGCTGCCGGTGTACGAGCCACGCGAGCAGCGCCGTATCCTCATCATCGGGGTGGGCGGCGACGAGCAGTACGCGGGTGCTGACGCCGAGCCCATCGACGAGCCCGCCCAGGGCGGAGGCGCCGCGATCCTGAGCGTGGCTGGTGGACGACCAGACGAACAGGAGAAGCCAGAGAGCCCGCATCACACCGCTATCGAGACGGGCCTCGTACTGCCTCGCGCTTGCCGCTCGCCACCTCTCGCTGCGATGGCGGCGCGAAAAGCTCGCTGACGATGCGCGCCTGCTGCTCTGCATGGGCCGTGTGGTAGCCTTCGGCGGGACTCGCGCGCTCGGGGCGTCCGATGTAGCGAACCGGAATGGCGTTGCCGGTCGACGCGCGTAGCCGCGGCCACACGAACGACCATGCACCCATGTTGCGCGGCTCTTCCTGCGCCCACACCACTTCTTCGACTCCGCCGTACCGATCGATGACGCGCGCGATCTCCTCGTGCGGCCACGGATACAGCTCCTCGACGCGGACGATCGCCACGTGCTTCGAGGCCGTTCCATTCGAGCGTGCGGCAGCCAGGTCGTAGTACAGCTTGCCCGAGCAGAGCACGAGCCGCTTCACCTCACGCGGCGCGGGCGATGCCGCGGTGTCATCGAGAACGGGGGAGAATCCACCGTTCGCGAGGTCGGACAGTCGCGATGCAGCTTCCGGAAGGCGAAGCAAGCTCTTTGGCTGCATGAGAATCAGCGGCCGCTGCGGATCGAGCTGCGCCTGACGCCGAAGAATGTGGAAGTACTGCGCCGGAGTCGTCGGGTTCGCGACGCGGAGATTGCCTTCGGCGGCCAGCTGGAGAAAGCGCTCGAGGCGGGCGCTCGAGTGCTCGGGCCCCTGCCCCTCGTAGCCGTGCGGCAACAGCAACACGACACCGGAGTCCTGTCCCCACTTGGCCCGGTCCGCGGCGATGAACTGGTCGATGACCGGCTGCGCCACGTTGGCGAAGTCGCCGAACTGCGCCTCCCAGAGGACGAGCGCGTCCGGCGCCGCCGTGGAGTAGCCGTACTCGAACGCGAGCACAGCCGTCTCCGACAGCGGTGAGTTGTAGATCTCGAACGTCCCCTTCGCACCCGGCAGATGCTGAAGCGGGATGAAGGCGGCCCCAGTCTTCACATCGTGCAGTGCCGCGTGACGGTGCGAGAAGGTGCCCCGCTCGGCATCCTGCCCCGTTAGGCGAACGCTCATTCCTTCGAGGAGGAGTGAGCCGAAGGCGAGCGCTTCGGCGTGCCCCCAGTCGATACCCCCTTCATCCCCCAGGGCGGCGCGGCGACGCTCGAGCGGCTTCACGAGCTTGGGGTGCGGTGTGAAGTCGGAGGGCCACGCGAGCAACCGCTCGTTGACGGTGATGAGCGTCTGCTGCTTCACCGCAGTCTTGATCGCCGGCGGCTTCGCGGCGGAACGCTGATCGCCCGGCTCGTGGCGTGGCGGCTGCGCAGCTCCGCTTTTCAGCCGCGTGTGCAGCTCGTCGAGCTTCCGCATCGCCTCGTCGGTGAGGCGCTGCGCCTCGGCTTCGGTGATGACGCCCTCGGACACGAGACGCTTCGCCCACACTTCCCGCGGCGGCGGATGCGCCCGGATGCGCTCGTAGAGCATGGGCTGCGTGTACGCCGGCTCGTCGCCTTCGTTGTGTCCATGCCGGCGGTAGCCGACGAGATCGATCAGCGCATCCTTGTTGAAGCGCGCACGGTACGAGATCGCCAGCCAGACCGCCGCGATGCATCCCTCGGCGTCGTCGGCGTTGACGTGGATGATCGGAATCTCGAAGCCCTTCGCCAGATCGCTCGCGTAGTACGTGGAGCGAGCATCGCGCGCGTCGGTCGTGAAGCCGACCTGATTGTTGACGATGATGTGGAGGGAGCCGCCGGTTCGAAACCCGCGGAGCATCGAGAGGTTGAGCGTCTCCGCTACCACCCCTTCCGCAGGGAACGCGGCGTCACCGTGCACGACGATTGGGAGAACCGTCGCCTCGTTGCGCCCCTCGGGTGTGCGCTGGAGCGCCCGTGCGACGCCCTCGAGTACCGGATTCACGAACTCCAGGTGACTCGGGTTGGGCACGAGCTGTAGCTCGACGACTTCGCCGTCCGGGAGGGTTCGGCGCGTGGAGGCGCCGAGGTGGTATTTCACGTCACCAGTGTCGACCGCGTCGGACTTGGCGTGCTTCTCCTCGAACTCCTCGAAGATCGTCTGGTACGGCTTGTCGAGGATGTGCGCCAGGACGTTGAGCCGGCCGCGATGCGCCATGCCGATGACGGCGTGGCGCGCACCGAACTGCGCGGCGCGGTCGATGGCGGCGTCGAGCATGGGGACGAGCACGTCCGTCCCTTCGATCGAGAAGCGCTTCTTTCCGACGTACGCGCGCGCGAGAAAGCGCTCGAGCGCATCGACGGCCGTGAGGCGGGCGAGTACGGTTTTCTTCTCTTCGTCGGTGAGCGTGAAGCGCTGGTCGCCGCCGCCTTCGAGCGCCTGCCGGAACCAGTCGCGCTCCGCTTCTTCCTCGATGTGCTCGAGGTCGAAGCCGATCGTCGTCGAATAGATGCGGCAGAGGCGCTTGACGACGTCAGCGGCGGTCGGATCGTCGAACCCGATCGCCGATCCGGGGATGCGCTCGAGATCGCCGTCGACGAGCCCGTGATACGCGAGTGTCAGCTCCTGTGCGCCGAGCGGCGTGCTGCCGAGCGGGTCGAGATGAACCGCGAGGTGTCCGTATTGGCGAATCGCCTGGACCAGTGCGGCGGCCGCGGCAACCTTGCGCAGCATCGACTCGTCGGCGGCCGCCGGGGCGAGCCCGGCCAACGACTGCGCGAATCCGAAGAACTGGCGCCACGACTCATCGACCCCCGCGGGATCGGCGCGAAAGCGCTCGTACATCTCCGCGATGAGGGCATCGTTGAAGGCGCCCGTGATTGGCTTCATCCGGGGTAATCTAACGCGCGTGAAAGGACGGGAAAGAATGCGGAATGCGGAACGCATTCCGCATTCGCACTACCGCACGGGGATCCTCAGCGTAAACGTGCTCCCCTGCCCCGCGACGCTGGACACCGCGATGTCGCCCTGGAGCAGCTCGGCCAGACGCCGCGAGACGAAGAGGCCAAGGCCCGTGCCGCCGAAGCGCCGGGTGAAGCCGGACTCCAGCTGCGTGAACGGCTGGAAGAGGCGCGCGATGTCTTCCTGCGCGATGCCGATGCCGGTGTCGGTCACCTCGAACGCCATCCACTCGCCATCACGCGCGGCGCTGATCTTCACGGTGCCGTGCTCCGTGAACTTCACGGCGTTGCCACCGAGGTTGATCAGAATGCGCCGCACCATGTCCGGATCGGTGCGCAGCGTGCGCGGCTCATCGGGGACGTCGAGCGCGAGCGCGATGCGCTTGGGGTGGGCCAGCGGCTCGAGCACGGCGGTGACGCCGTTGAAGAGCTCTCGGAGCGGGATCTCGCGAAGATGCGTTCGCTCCTCGCCGGCCTCGAGTCGCGAGAACGTCAGCACTTCGTCGATGATGGACTGGAGGTGCTGCGTGCTCGCCCGCATGCGGTCGACGGCCGCTTCCTGCTGATCGGTGAGCGGGCCGAAGATGTGCTCGGCGAACAGCTCCTCGTAGCCGAGGAGCGCGGTGAGCGGCGTGCGGAGCTCGTGCGACATCGTGGCGATGAACTCGCCTTTGACCTTGTTCGCGACGCGCGCTTCGTCGGTGAGGTGCGCCTTCCAGAGCGCGAGCGCCGCGTAGTCGGCGATGGCCGCGATCCGGCGCTCTTCGTGCTCGCTGAATGCTGCCGCGCCGCGACGGCGGGCCACCGTCATGGCGCCAAGCATATGGTCATGCGCGACGAGCGGAGCGAACAGCGCCGGTCCGACGTCGAACTTGTCGGCCGTTCTGCGGAAGATCGGATGCTCGAGCCCGTAATCGTCGGCGCGGACGGGGCATCGCGCCTCGAGGGCGCGCTCCGTGAGTGAGCCGGACAGCGAGAACCGCGTGCCGCGCATCGCTTCCAGCGAGCCGGTCGCGCTCACGATGTGCGCGCCGTCGTCCTGAAGCCTGACCACGGTCGCGCCGCTGGCGTCGCACTGCGCTTCTGCCTGCTCGCAGATGACTCGCAGCAAGGGATCGAGGTCGGCCTCGCGCGCCAGCGCATTCGCGACCTCGCGCATGGCCGCGTTCTCCTCATCACGCTCGGCGAGCGCGCGCGCGATGGCGCCCGCGTCGCCAAGTACGCTGAAGTGAACGAGGACGGCGTCGTCGTGCAGGCGTGTCGCGCACACCTGGAGCGCGCGCGACGGCTTCCCGAAGCTGTCGATGCGCCACTGCCGCCGTTCGTCGGCGTCGAGCGACCTCAACTCGGAATTGGGGGCGTCGCGGAGCGAGGTGAAGATCTCCCGAAGGTCGCGCATCAGGGCCACTTCGCCCCCCTGAATCGCGAGCTCCGCGAACGAGCGATTCATGTAGAGCAGGCGCCACCCCGTCGATACGACGCAGAGCGGCACGTCGAGCGCGTCTAAGGCGCCTTCAGGATCGAACGGCGGATTTGGCGCGGGGAATCTGCGGCTGTCTGAAGCGGGCATTGCGCGAGCAGTGGGCGCAAGTTCCTCGCCACCTACGGGGAGAGCGGACATCGTGACCGGTTACAGGTTGCCTTGCATTTCGCATCGCTTTGGCGAAACGCAATGCGAATTGATGGGATTAATCGTGACTCACGATGCTAAGTGTTCGTCCATCCAGTGCTTAGCGGCGGAGCCTCAATTGGCACCGCCCCTGCTTTATCTGCGGCCGAGCGCGGTGCACATATGCTCGCGCCGACTCGTACCGGAGGAAGGAGACAATGAAGAGCAATCGGAAGGGCTTTACGCTGATCGAGCTGCTGATCGTCGTTGTGATCATCGGCATTCTCGCGGCAATCGCGATCCCGAAGTTCGCGAACACGAAGGAGAAGGCGTACGTTGCGGCCATGAAGAGCGACCTCCGCAACCTGATGACGGCTGAGGAGGGTTACTTCGCTGACTTCCAGGTCTACGGGTCGGTGGCAGCGGTGAACTTCACGCCGTCGGCTGGCGTGACGGTCACGGCCACCCCGGCGGCTCCGCCGGCGGCCGGTTACACCGCCAACGCCTCGCACAACCAGACGCCGCGTACCTGCACGGTCACGGCTGGGAACGGCAGCGCGACCGACGGCGTAATCACGTGCACCTAATTTAGCGTGTCGAAGGTCGACCGCTATGGCAACGGGCCAGGCATGAAGCCTGGCCCGTTGTGCATCCAGGCAAGCCGCGCCGCACGTTAGGCGCCCCGGCCGCCCGTCACGAATGCGCGTGCCACGCCTCCAGGATCAGCCGCACGCGCTCCGCCAGCCGACCATTGGGCGTGAGGTGGATGGCGATGAGGTTCCCCGACGCGATGAGGTGCGCCGGGGCGACCCAATCGATGGTCATGTCCTCCGGAGCGACACGCACCGAGTCCAGACGCTCGCTGTCCCCGCGGCGCGCCGCCGGGTTGGGATAGATGAAGACCTGAAGATCGGAGCCGCTCACGCGCATCTGATGTCCGTCCACGGCGAGGAACGAATGTCGCACGGTGGTGCGGCCCGAGTCGGTGATGACCAGCCCGCCGTCCGTCAGGCGCCGTGCAATCTCGCCACGGGTCCACTGGTTGGGCTCCTCCTGCGGAGCGGCCGACGCTGCCGGCGGCGGTGCAGGGAGCGCGGCCTCGCGGGTTGACGGGGAGTCCGTCTCAGGCGCCCGCTCTCCGCCGCACGCGTGAAGCGCGATCATCCCGGCGAGAGTCGCGAGACGCGGGAGCCGTGAGGTCGTGACTGGCATCAACGACCAAGGTAACAGGGGCCGCGGTCGATCGATGCCGGGGCCGAGGTCCCGGGAGCACACCAAACTGCAACAGCCTCGAACACGGATCCACACGAATTTTGAACGGCAATCTTCACGGTACTGCTACTGCAACGGCAGAAACTTTTGCCAACGGCCCCCGCGACTCAGGTTCCTGTACCGAGCGCAAGCGAATCAGACCACTGTGGCCATCAGGTCAAGAGTTCTCTCGCTGTTGCCGTCTCCGTGAGAATCGACCTTCAGAGATCCGTGGGAATCCGTGTTCAGCCTTTGGCAGTTGCTGTCGTGAGCTCAATTGTCCAGCGCCCCCTGCTCGATCCAGTTCACGATCGTCGCGATCTGGTTGCGCGTCAGTGGCTGGCCGCCGAGGGGCATGCGCGCGAAGTGGTTGCGTGCCACATCATCCGCCTCGATCATGCGCACGAGCCAGGAGTCCGTTGGGTTGTTCGGCTCCACGAGGAGGAGCTGCGGCATGAGGAACGAAGCGACGTCGACGATCGAGTCGTATGCGAATCCTTCCTGCAACACGAGACTGCCCTTACGGGAGGCAACGGTGTGACATCCGCCAATCGCGCACCGGAGATTGAAGATCGGTTGGATGTTGCCCGCGAACGAGGGATTCGCGATCTCGATGTCAGGCAAGCCGCCCGTGGGATCGACCGTCGACTCGAAGTCGGCGCAGGCCCACGTCGCGGCGACGGCCACGAAGATCGACGTACACAGCACGCGCAGGAGCCGCTGCGTCGCCCGTTGAGACTCAGCGCGCATCGGGGCGCTCCTGGAAGAGATGGAGACCCGCGTAGACGCGCGCGGTCAACACGCTACCGGGAGCATAGAAGAGCTCGCCGGTCAATCGCGTCGAACCCCACGGGCTCGCCGTACCGCCAATGAAGCCATAGGGCCGGGTGGCGCGCAGCTCGAGTATCGGGTGATCCGGGTCGCGCGAGCCATCGGCGCGCAACACGCCGATGTCGAAGATCGTCTTCTCGTTGAGCACGCCGATGCCGCCGTACGGAATGAACGGCAGCCGGCTCACCGCGCGCGACACCAGCACCTCGGCGGCGAGGTGCCGCGGCTCGAAGTGATCGTCGCTTTCCCGACTGTTGCAGATCTCCTGGAAGTAGATCGCCTCGCCCGGCGTGCCGTGAATCAGATCCTCGAAGCAGGTGATCGAGCCGCGCACTCGTCCGAACGTCGCGAGAAGACGCGGAGCGACGGTGATGCCGCGCGGCTGTAGCGCGCGCGTGACCGCGACCGAGAACAGATTGGCTTCGACGTCGAAGACGCGCACCGGCGGAACCCAGCTCGCCTGCACGTGAAGCTCGCCCGGGAGAACGAGTGATACGCGCGGGCGCGGGAGGATCGGCGCGAGGTTGGTCGCTTGGGGCTTGTCCTGGAACGCCGTGCGCTGCGACTTGGAGAGCTGTGGGATGTACGTGACCTCGAGTCCCGCATCGACGGTCCACGCATCCTTGCGCTCCGGCGCTCCGAGCGGCGAGAAGAGCAGCGCCGCGGAGTAGAAGCCAATGAGCCGCCCTTCCGGATCGTCGAAATCGTGCCGCTGGCGCACGCGTTCTTGCGACCCTACGATCGCGGGCGCCGACACGATCCCCGCCGCCATCAACGCGAGCGCCTTCTTCCAACCAGGGTGAAGCACGAAACCATTCTCCGGGAAAACGGTGCGGCAGGATACGGCGACGCGCGGGGAGCGTCAACGACGGCGCGGTCAGCGTGGCGAACGATCAGGTCGACGTTCCGCACGTCGCACAAGATTGGCGCGCGCCTTGACACTCTTCCGGTGGGACGTAGTGTCCCTGCCATGATCGTCGCTGTCCCCCGCGAGGCAGCTCCCGGAGAACGACGTGTGGCGCTGATCCCGGAGACGACCGAGAAGCTCGTTCGGTCAGGGGTCAGTGTCATGGTCGAGCGTGGCGCGGGCGAGCGCGCCTTCCACGCCGACGACGCCTATACGAAGGCGGGGGCGACGGTCGCGGCGGATGCGCGGGAGCTGTATGCCAGGGGCGACTGCGTCCTTCACGTGCGCCGCCCGTCATCAGAGGCGCTGGGCCTCGTGCGAACAGGGAGCGTCCTGATCGCGCCGCTCCAGCCGCTGTCGAATCCCGACGTGGTTCGACGCCTCGCGCAAAGTGGGGTGACGGCATTCAGCACCGATGCGATCCCCCGCATCGCTCGCGCGCAGGCGCTCGACGTCCTCTCATCGATGGCGTCGATCGCGGGATACGCCGCCGCGCTCACGGCGGCCCGCTCGTTACCGAAATTCTTTCCGCTGCTCATGACCGCCGCCGGCACGCTGACGCCGGCGCGGGTGTTCATCATCGGCGCGGGCGTCGCGGGGCTCCAGGCGATCGCGACGTGCCGCCGTCTCGGTGCGATCGTCGAAGCATTCGACACGCGCCCGGTCGTCAAGGAGCAAGTGCAGAGTCTCGGCGCAGCGTTCGTCGAGGCGGCGCTTGGCGTTGCCGAGACCGAGGATCGCGGCGGATACGCGAAGGAGCTCTCCGAGGACGCGCACCGCCGTGAGCTCGAGCTCGTCGCCGGTCGCGCTCGTGAGGCGGATGTCGTCATCACGACCGCGCTCATTCCGGGCAAGCGGGCGCCCTTGCTCATCACCGCCGACACGGTGCGCGCGATGCGGCCCGGATCGGTCATCGTCGACCTCGCCGGCGAGCAGGGTGGAAACTGCGAGCTGTCAAAGCCGGGAGAGACCGTCGTCGAGCACGGTGTGACAATCCACGCCCCTGTCGATCTCGTATCGACGATGTCCGTGCACGCGAGTCAGATGCTGTCGCGCAACCACGCCGCGTTTCTTCAGCTGCTCATCAAGAACGGGGCGCTGGCGCTGAATTTCGACGACGAGATCATTCGCGAGTCGTGCATCACCCACGAAGGCAAGATCGTGCATGCGCGGGCACGCGCGGTGGCCGAAGGAGGAAGCGCATGACCGAAGGATTGATCGTCTCGATCTACATTTTCGTCCTGGCCGTATTCGTCGGCTTCGAGGTGATCGGGAAAGTGCCGACACTGCTGCACACGCCGCTCATGTCGGGGTCGAACGCGATCTCGGGGATCGCGATCGTAGGCGCGATTCTCGTCGCCGGTCCCCTCGACTCGCCGTACGACAAGATCCTCGGCGTGGCGGCGGTGGCGGTGGCGATGATCAACGTCGTCGGCGGTTTCCTGGTGACGGACAGAATGCTGCGCATGTTCAAGCGCTCCGCGGGGCCGCGCGAATGACATCTCGCCAGGCGAGCTGCGCTTCGCGGTCATGAGCTCCGATCCCTCCCGCGCGATCGAGCTGGTCATCGCTGTGACCTATCTGGTCGCGGCGGTCCTCTTCATCGTCGGGCTGAAGCTGCTGTCGTCGCCGCAAACGGCCCGCCGTGGCAACGCCATCGGCGCGCTCGGGATGCTGCTGGCGATCAGCGCGACGCTGCTCGATCAGAGCATCATCACGTTCCGGTGGATCATCCTCGGCCTGGTGATCGGATCGGTCGCTGGCGCATGGCTCGCGCTCGCCGTGAAGATGACGGCAATGCCGCAGATGGTTGCGCTGCTGAACGGCTTCGGCGGCGCCGCGTCGGCGATCGTGGCGGGAGCGGAGTTTCACAAGCTCCTGCTGCGTCCGGAGCTGCGCGAGATGGATGTCGTCATCAGCATCATGGCAACCATGCTCATCGGCGCAGTCACGTTTACGGGAAGCATGATCGCGTTCGCGAAGCTTCAGGAGCTCATCACGGGGCGCGCAGTAACGTTCCCGCTCCAGAAAACGATCAACTTCGCGCTGCTCGCGGCCGCCGTCGGGTTATCCGCGTGGCTGGCGGTGGACTTCGATCAGCCGACCGTATTCCTGACGCTTACCGCGCTGTCGCTCGTCCTCGGCGTCCTCCTCGTGATTCCGATCGGCGGCGCGGACATGCCGGTCGTCATCTCGCTGCTCAACTCGTACTCGGGGATGGCGGGCGCGGCCGCGGGATTCGTGCTGCGCAACAACGCACTGATCATCAGTGGCGCGCTCGTTGGAGCGTCGGGGATCATCCTGACGCAGATCATGTGTCGCGCGATGAACCGCTCGCTCACGAACGTGCTTTTCGGGGCGTTCGGTGCGAAGGCGACGGCCGCCGTCGCCTCGGCCGCGGACCGTCCCATCCGGACACTTGCGGCCGAGGACGCCGCGGTGATGCTCGCCTACGCGCGTAACGTGGTGTTCGTCCCGGGGTATGGGCTCGCGGTGGCGCAGGCGCAGCACTCGGTGAAGGAGCTCGCGGCGCTGCTGGAGAAGCGTGGAGTCGACGTGAAATACGGGATCCATCCGGTGGCGGGTCGCATGCCGGGCCACATGAACGTGCTGCTGGCCGAGGCGGACGTGCCCTACGACAAGCTGTACGAGATGGAGCAGATCAACCCGGAGTTCGAGCGCACCGATGTCGTACTCGTGATCGGCGCGAACGACGTGACGAATCCGGCGGCGCGAACCGATCCCTCGAGTCCGCTCTATGGGATGCCGATCCTGAACGTCGACAACGCGAAGAGCGTGATCGTGATCAAGCGCAGCATGAATCCCGGCTTCGCCGGGATCGAAAACGAGCTGTACTACAACGAGAAGACCGCCATGCTGTTCGGGGACGCGAAGAAAATGATGGGGCAGGTGGTGTCCGAGGTAGGGAAAGTGTGAGGCGCGTGGGGAGCTCGCGGTGGGGCAAAGACATCAGACGTCAGATTGCAGGTGTCAGATAACGACTACGGGGAGCCAATAGCGGCTCCCCGTAGTCGTGAACGACGTGGCCATGCGCGTGGCAAACCGAGGCTGGCTATAACCGCCAGAGTTACAGCGACTTAGGAGAGAGACGCGAACGCACGCCGGCCTGGTACCGAAGCGCGCCCATCTATCGTGACCCCATAGCGTTGCGCGGTACGCGATCGAGTCGTCTTGCAGGGGACAGCCCATACGGAACGAAGCTGTTCCGCCCACCCCTCGCGCCGAACGCGGGGACCAGAACCACCCTTGTAGAGGACTTCACCCACATGAAGAAGATCTTTGCGATCGCTGCATCTGCGCTCGTGCTCTCCGCTTCGGCGATGAGCGCGCAACAGCAGGGGCCCAGCATCGGCGACATCGCCGCGTACATGGCGATCAACAACTCGACGGTCGGCGCGCTGCCGCCGCTCGCGACGAACACGCTGGCTGGCGCCGGCGGGATCGGCTGGCACCTACAGTACGGTCGCCTGAGCTGGGGCGCGGATGTGAACTCGAACGCGTTTGCGGGTGGTCTTGACCTCAGCGTGGGCTCGGGCCGCCTTGGCGTCACCGCTGGTTACATGACGGTCGACTGCCCCGCTGGCTTCAACTGCGAAGGGCATCTGATGCTCGGCGGGCGCTACTCGCAGCAGATCGCGGGTGCGGCGCTGAACCCGACGTCGCGTTGGGCGATGGGCCTCGAGGCCGAGCTTGGCTTCGGCTTCCCCGAGGACCAGCGGGCGATGGCCATCGCGGCCGGACTGCCTGTGAAGTTCACCTTTGGCAAGAACGTCAAGGTGTCGCCGTTCCTGACGCCTGGCTTCGCGTACGGCCGTTACAAGGCTGTTGCCCAGTCGGAGAGCGGAACCCGCTTCCTGGTTGGCGCCGGACTGGGCCTTGGCTTCGGCAGTGGCGTTGGCGTCAACATCGGTATGCGCAAGGTGTTCATCGATGAGGGCGAGACGCAGTACGGCCTCGGCTTCACGATCCGTCCTGGCAGCCGCTAAGCAGTACGAGTCGAACGAAACGCCGGTCCGAAAGGGCCGGCGTTTCGTTTCCCCCTGTTGCGGAGCGGGGGCGGCGGGCTGTTACCAATGAACTGGGTGAAGCTTCTCTCCTAGGAATCCCCCAGTCCTCGCCCACGGCCTGTCTCGCATGCCCCTCTCCTGGAAGATCTTTCTCAGCGGCGGCCTCGTCATCGCCGCCGTCGCCGCGTTCACGCTGGCGGCCGCGGTGGGCGCCGGAGCGCGAGTCACCGACGCTACCCTCGCCCGTGAGCTCCGCACAGCTCGGACGCATGTACGCTCGGTGCTGGACTCGCGCGAACGTGGGCTCGAGGCGAGCGCGCAGGCCTTCGCGCGGAACGCCAACTTTCGGTCGGCCGCAGGAAATCCGCAGACCGCGCATGGGACGCTCTTCGACCATGCGCGAGAAGGGGCGCATCGGATCGGGGCGAGCACCGTTCACGTCATCAGCGCCCGTGGAATTCGCCTCGCTCGAAGCGATGACTCAGCCGCGGCGCCTGACACCCTCACCCGCACGCCCCTCGTCGCGCGGGCGCTGGCGGGCAGACGGGCCGTGGGCGCGACGGCGATCGGCGACACTGCCCTGCACCAGGCGATAGCCGTTCCCATCGAGGGCCCGCACGCCCGGCCAGGCGGTGTGCTCCTGGTGACGAAAGCGGTCGACGATTCGCTCGCGCGCGCCATCAGCGCGACCACGTTCAGCCACGTCGTTTTCTTCGCCATCGATACGGCGGGACGGCCGCGAATTACCGGCTCATCGCTGCCGCACAGCGACGCGCTCACCCGGTTCCTCGATGAACGTGCTCCGATCTGGGCGGCGGCGGATGCAGGCTCGCCGTCTCGTGCCGGTCCATCGCCGTCCGACTCCGCGAACGAGCCCTCGCATACGCGACTCACGTTAGGCGATGCCGAATGGGCCGCCAGCGGCGCCACGCTTCGGTCCGCCGGCGGAACCGCGCTCGGCGGCTTCGTCGCGCTCCGCTCGCGCGATGAGGAGATGACTGCGTTCACGCGGCTGCAACGCATCATCATCGCCGCCGCCACTGGCGGACTCATCCTCGCGCTCGCCATCTCGCTCTTCGTTGGGCGTGCGCTCGCGCGCCGCATTGGGGGGCTCGAGGCAGCTACGCGACGCGCCGCGGCCGGCGACTACGGCACCGATGTTCCCGCCGGCGGTCGTGACGAGGTGGGGCACCTCGCCGAATCGGTACAGGCGCTCGTGGTTGACGTTCGCGAGCAGCGAGAGCTGGCGGGGTTCCTCGCGGCCGACGCCCGTGAAGACGACCGCGTCGCTCCGATCGACGTGCTGCCGAGTCTGCACACCAACGGGAACGGGCTTCACCCGGGCGAGAGGCTCGCCGGCCGCTACGACATCCTCGAGCTTCTGGGTAGCGGCATCAGCGGCACCGTCTACCGCGCTGTGGACCTGGAGCTCTCGGAGCCGGTGGCGGTGAAGACCTTGAGGGCCGAGCTCGTGAGCGATTCGGCGGCCCTGGCCAGGCTCAATGCAGAGCTTCGCATCGCTCGCCGGATCTCGCACCGCAACGTCCTTCGTACGCACGACCTCAGCGAAGTCGACGGGACGCATTTCGTCACCATGGAGTACGTGCCGGGCACATCCGTGCGGGCCCTGCTCGCCGAGCGAGGCCGGCTTCCCGTACACGTCGCCCTGCCGATCGCGAGGCAGCTCTGCCGGGCGCTCGAGGCGGCACACGCTCAGGGGATCGTTCACCGTGACCTCAAGCCGCACAACCTGGTGCTCACGCCTGATGGCGTGCTCAAGGTGATGGACTTCGGCATGTCGCGTCTGATGGCGCGCTCCAACGGGGCGCCGCACCCCGCGACGGCGGGCATGGCGGAGTACATGGCGCCGGAGCAGTTGCGCGGGGAGGATATCGACCTGCGAGCCGACATCTACTCGGCGGGCGTGGTGATCTACGAGTGCCTCACGGGGCGCACGCCGTACACAGCCGAGAATGCGTTGAACGCGTCGATGTCACCCGCGTTGGACGAGCTGCCGGTCCCGCCGTGCGAGATTGCGGCGGACGTCCCGCGGTCGCTGTCCGACGTGATTCTCACGGCGCTGCACCGGGATCGCGGGAAGCGGCCGAAGTCGGCGGCGGCGTTTCTGGAGCGGCTCGCGAAGGCGGGAGCGGGCGTTTAGCCGAACACCCTCTCGACGGGGTGCGCGACCGCCTTCACCTCGAGGGCGATGTTCCGGAACCGCACCGCCGCGGCGTAGGGAACGGGCACGCGGCTGAACATGACGACCGCGAACATCTCGCCCTTGAGCATCCCCCCGAACCCAACGACGGACTCGATTCGGTGCGGGACGACGAAATCCGCCTGGGCAGGGATGTGGGGGCTCCCCGCCGCCTTCTCGACGTAGAAGATGTTGTAGGTGCGTCCCTCGGCGTCGGGGACGATCGACTCCTCCGTCGACAGCAGGCTTCCGACGTCCACTCCCATCTGCTCGAGGAGCTGGGAGATCATCGGCGCGCGCCGAAGGACGCTGGCGCTTGCGAGGGGAATCGTCCGGTGCGCCCGTGAGCGACGCCGGTCGTTCCAGTCGTCCTCGACTCCCGCGGACGCGAGCAACGTCAGGCACTTGAGCCCCTCGTCGCGAGGTGCCGCACCGAGCGCGGCACTCGCGAGGACCCGAAGCTCCGGCTCGAGCTCCCGGTAGGGCTGAGTCGTGTAGAACCGGACAAGGGCGAGTTGGTGCTCGCCCGTCTCGGGATTCCGGAACGCCTCGAAGAGGTAGCGAACGACGCGGTCGGCCGTGCGCTCGAGGGAATCCCGAGCGCGGGCCTCGCGACGAATGTCGAGGCCGCACCGAAGCATGTCGTGTAGCTCGAAGCTCCGCAGATCGAGGGTGCGCATGGGACCGGGGTGACGGTGTGGGATGGATCCTCGCGATGCCTATTGCGAGCGGAATGCCGAACGCGCTTTCGAGTCCTCTTCGCCTCGCGGCATTCGAGGGTTTCTCGAGTGCTCGCTTCTTGCACTACGTGCGTCGAACCACCTCGACAGGGAACGATATACGCCCGGTCCGGCCCGCATGGGAATGACCTCCGCGCGGCTGCCGGGACGCTGCTTCTTCACGACACGCCAGCTTCAGGAGCCAATCCGTGGGAATCGGTGATACTGATCTCGATCGCGAGGCCGCGATCGAGCCGGCGCACGAAGGCGATGGCCAGGCGCGTAGCGGCGCGCGCCGGGGGCGCAAGGCGAGCCGCGACACCAACCGTCGGTCGAAGGCGGCGCGCGCCAGCCGCGATCGCCAGCTCCGACAGCTCCTCGCCGGGCTGCGGGACATGGAGGCTGGCGATTTCGGAGTGCGTCTCGAGCCAAACGGCGACCCGCTCATGGCTGAGATCTTCGAGACGTTCAACGAGATCGCCGACCGGAACCAGCACCTCTGCGACGAGATCGCCCGCGTCGCGCGCGTGGTTGGCCGCGAAGGCCGCATGGACGAGCGCGTCTCGCTCGGACCGATGTCTCGCGGCTGGGCCGACACCGTGAACGCCGTGAACGAGCTCGTCGCCGACCTTGTGCAGCCGACCGCCGAAGTGGCCCGCGTCATTCAGGCCGTCGCCGAAGGCGATCTCTCGCAGACCGTCGAGCTCCAGCTGGAAGGGAAGCAGGTGCAGGGCGAGTTCCTGCGCATCGCGACGACCGTGAATCGCATGGTGGGACAACTCTCGTCGTTCTCCGCGGAAGTCACGCGCGTCGCGCGCGAAGTGGGCACGGAAGGAAAGCTCGGTGGGCAGGCGAACGTTCCCGGTGTCGCAGGAACGTGGCGTGACCTCACGGAGGGCGTCAACGCCATGGCGAACAACCTCACGACGCAGGTCCGTAACATCGCCGACGTCACGACCGCCGTGGCGCGCGGCAATCTGTCTCGCAAGATCACCGTCGACGCGAAGGGAGAGATTCTCGAGCTCAAGAGCACCGTCAACACGATGGTCGATCAGCTCAATGCGTTCGCCTCGGAGGTGTCGCGCGTTGCACGTGAGGTGGGAACGGAAGGCAAGCTCGGTGGGCAGGCGAAGGTCGAAGGGGTGACGGGGACGTGGAAGGACCTGACGGACAACGTGAACGCGATGGCGAACAACCTCACGGTGCAGCTGCGCGACGTATCGGCGGTCGCGAGCGCCATCGCCAATGGAGATCTCACGCGGAAGGTCACCGTCGAGGCGCAGGGGGAGATCCTCCAGATCAAGGACGTCACGAACAAGATGGTCGACTCGCTCTGGGTGTTTGCGGGCGAGGTCACGCGCGTCGCGCGCGAGGTGGGCACGGAAGGAATCCTCGGTGGGCAGGCGAACGTCCCCAACGTCGCCGGCACGTGGAAGGATCTCACCGAGTCGGTGAACTACATGGCGAGCAACCTGACGAATCAGGTGCGCAATATCGCCGACGTGACGACCGCCGTCGCGAAGGGCGATCTGTCGCGCAAGATCACGGTCGACGTGAAGGGCGAAGTGCTCGAGCTGAAGAACACGATCAACGTCATGGTCGACCAGCTCAGCTCATTCGCATCAGAGGTGACCCGTGTCGCCCGCGAGGTGGGAACCGAAGGCGTGCTCGGCGGCCAGGCCAACGTCCCCGGTGTGGGCGGAACGTGGAAGGATCTTACCGACAACGTCAACGCGATGGCGTCCAACCTGACGAATCAGGTGCGCAACATCGCCGATGTCACCACGGCCGTCGCCAAGGGTGACCTGTCGCGGCAGATCACCGTGGAAGCGAAGGGCGAGATTCAGGAGCTCAAGAACACGATCAACACGATGGTGGCCCAGCTGCGTGCCTTCGCCGACGAAGTCACGCGCGTTGCGCGAGAGGTCGGAACCGAGGGTGTGCTCGGCGGACAGGCGAACGTGCCGGGCGTCGCGGGCACGTGGAAGGGGCTGACGGACAACGTGAACTTCATGGCGAGCAACCTGACGAATCAGGTGCGGAACATCGCGCTGGTCACGACCGCGGTCGCCAGCGGCGACCTCTCGCAGAAGATCACGGTGGACGCGAAGGGTGAAGTCCTCGAGCTCAAGAGCACGGTCAACAACATGGTGGACAAGCTGCGCGTCTTTGCCGACGAGGTCACGCGCGTCGCGCGTGAGGTGGGAACCGAGGGCCGCCTTGGAGGTCAGGCGAACGTGCCCGGAGTGGCCGGAACCTGGAAGGACCTGACCGACTCCGTGAACTCGATGGCGAACAACCTCACGGTGCAGGTGCGCAACATCGCCGACGTCACGACCGCGGTCGCGCGCGGCGACCTGTCGCGCAAGATCACCGTCGATGTGCGCGGCGAAATCCTCGAGCTCAAGAACACCATCAACACGATGGTGGATCAGCTGTCGTCGTTCGCGGCGGAAGTGACGCGTGTCGCCCGCGAAGTAGGAACCGAGGGCAAGCTCGGGGGGCAGGCAAAGGTCCCAGGCGCTGGAGGCATCTGGCGCGATCTCACGGACAACGTGAACTCGATGGCGTCGAATCTCACCGGGCAGGTGCGCAACATCGCCCTGGTGACGACGGCGGTCGCGAACGGAGACCTCTCGCAGAAGATCACCGTTGACGCACTCGGTGAGATTCTCGAGCTCAAGATCACGATCAACAGCATGGTGGACCGCCTGCGCATCTTTGCCGACGAGGTGACGCGGGTGGCGCGCGAGGTGGGCACCGAAGGAAAGCTGGGCGGCCAGGCTGAGGTGCCTGACGTCGCCGGCACGTGGAAGGGGTTGACGGACAACGTCAACGCGATGGCCAACAACCTCACGACCCAGGTGCGGGCGATCGCTGAAGTCGCGACGGCGGTAACGCGCGGCGACCTCTCGCGGCAGATCGCGATCGAGGCCCAGGGGGAGATGGAGGAGCTGCGTCGCAACCTGAACCAGATGATCGCGAACCTGCGCGAGACCACCGAGCGCAACCGCGAGCAGGACTGGCTCAAGACGAACCTCGCGAAGTTCACGCGGATGATGCAGGGGCAAAAGGACCTCCAGACCGTGTCGCGGCAGATCATGTCGGAGCTGACGCCGCTGGTCAGCGCACAGTACGGCGCCTTCTACATGCGCGACAGCGACGAAGGACAGATGCTCCTCAAGCTCATTGCGAGCTACGCGTACAAGGCGCGGAAGCACGTTGCCAACCGCTTTGTGGAGGGCGAAGGGCTCGTGGGACAGGCAGCGCTCGAGAAGCAGCCCATCCTGCTGACGAACGTGCCTGACGAGTACGTCCAGATCACGTCCGGGCTCGGTGCGGCACCACCTCGCAACATCATCGTGCTCCCGATTCTCTTCGAGGGCGAGGTGAAGGCGGTCGTCGAGCTCGGGTCGTTCAACGTCTTCAGCCAGATCCATCAGCTGTTCCTCGACCAGCTCGCCGAGAGCATCGGCGTGGTGCTCAATGTCATTCAGGCGAACATGCGCACCGAGGAGCTGCTCGAGCAATCGCAGAAGCTGACCGAGGAGCTACAGAACCAGTCGAAGGAGCTTCAGGCGCAGCAGGAAGAGCTCGAGCGGTCGAACCGCGAGCTCAAGTCACAGGCCGAGTCGCTCCGCGCTTCCGAAGAGCTCCTGCGTCAGCAGCAGGAAGAGCTCCAGCAGGTCAACGAGGAGCTGGAGGAGAAAGCCTCGCTGCTCGCGGAGCAGAACAAGAAGGTCGAGCAGAAGAACAAGGAAGTCGAGGCATCTCGTCTCGCCCTCGAGGAGAAGGCGCAGCAGCTCGCGCTCAGCTCCAAGTACAAGAGCGAGTTCCTGGCGAACATGTCGCACGAGCTCCGCACGCCGCTCAACTCGCTGCTCATCCTTGCCAAGCTCCTTGGCGACAACAAGGACGGGAATCTCAACGAGAAGCAGGTGGAGTACGCGCAGACGATCTACACGTCGGGCACCGACCTGCTGAACCTGATCAACGACGTGCTCGACCTGTCGAAGGTCGAGGCGGGGAAGCTCGACGTGCACGCGATCGACGTGCCGATCGCGGAGATCGCCGAGTTCGTCGATCGCAACTTCCGTCCGATCGCCGACGAGAAGGGACTCACGTTCACGATCGACGCGATGCCCGATGTGCCCCCAGCGATCGTCACCGACGGGCACCGATTGCAGCAGATCCTCAAGAACCTCCTGTCGAACGCATTCAAGTTCACGCAGGAGGGGAGCGTCACGCTCACCATCCGTCGCGCGGAGAAGGGGCGCCGGTTCGCCACACGCACGCTCGACGCGGCGCCCGACGTCATCGCGTTCGCGGTGAGCGACACGGGCATCGGCATCCCGAAGGACAAACAGCAGCTCATCTTCGAGGCATTCCAGCAAGCCGATGGCTCGACGAGCCGCAAGTACGGCGGCACGGGACTGGGACTCTCGATCTCGCGCGAGATCACTCGCCTCTTGGGCGGGGAGATTCGCGTCGAGAGCGCACCTGGCAAGGGAAGCACGTTTACGCTCTTCCTCCCGGCGCGGTACGAGGACCAGGGATTTGGCGCGACGATCAAGGGCCAGGAGCCGCGTGAGGCCCCGCCTCAGCGTACGCGCCCGACCTCCGGGGAGGGATCGCCGCCGCGCCGCGCGACGGCTGAGCAGAGCAACTCGCCGGAAGCCGAGAATTCCGGGGTCGCGGTGATGGATTCCCCTGCCACCGAGGTCCCGTGGCGCCGGCGACCGGCGGACGGGCAACCAGGTCCCGTGTCTGATGACCGCGGCGAGATCGAGCCCGGCGACCGCGCGCTGCTCGTCGTCGAGAACGATCCGAACTTCGCGCGCATTCTGCTCAATATGGCCCGCGAGAAGGACTTCAAGGGACTCATCGCGCTCGATGGCGAATCGGCGATCGATCTCGCGCACGCGTACCACCCCGATGCGATCACGCTGGACATCGACCTTCCCGGGATGGATGGCTGGGCAGTGCTCGACCGCCTGAAGCATCACCCGGATACGCGCCACATTCCGGTGCACGTGATCTCCGGCATCGCGAAGCGCCAGCGCGGCCTCAAGGCGGGCGCCATCGCGTACCTCGAGAAGCCGGTGAGCAAGGAGGCGCTCGACGACGCATTCGGACGCATTCAGACGTTCCTCGAGGAGCGCGTGCGTCGGCTGCTCGTCGTGGAGGACGATGAAACGCAGCGGCAGGCGATCATCGACCTGGTGGGCGCCGAGGACGTGACGATCAGCGCCGTAGCGAGCGCCGAGGACGCGCTCCGCGAGCTCGCCACCACGCATTACGACTGCATGGTGCTGGACCTCGGCCTGCGTGACATGAGCGGGTTCGACCTGCTCGAGCGCGTGAAGAGCGATCCCCAAATGTCGACGCTGCCGATCATCATCTACACGGGGAAGGAGCTTTCGCAGACCGAGGAGACGCGGCTGCGCAAGTATGCGGAGACGATCATCGTCAAGGACGTGAAGTCACCCGAGCGGCTGCTCGATGAAACGGCGCTCTTCCTCCACCGCGTGGAGGCGAAGCTCCCCGATCAGAAGCGCCGGATGCTCGAGCAGCTCCACACCGCCGACAGCATCTTTGCGGGAAAGAACGTGCTGATCGTCGATGACGACGTGCGCAACATCTTCTCGCTCACGTCGATGCTCGAGGATCACGGCATGCGGGTCACGTTCGTCGAGAACGGGCGGGATGCGATCTCGGCCCTCGAGAAGGATCCGTCGATCGACCTTGTGCTCATGGACATCATGATGCCCGAGATGGATGGCTACGAGACGACGCAGGCCATTCGCGAGAGGCCCCGGTTCAAGACCCTGCCGATCATCGCGTTGACGGCGAAAGCCATGAAGGGCGATCGCGAGAAGACGATCGCAGCGGGGGCCTCGGACTACATCACGAAGCCCGTCGACCCCGAGCAGCTGCTCTCCCTGATGCGTGTATGGCTCTACCGGTAGATCTTGCGGCAGGGAAACCCATGAGTGCGCCGGCCGCGCCGGATGCGGCCGCGCGCCCATCCATGCCCGGCGTCGCGGATCTCGCTACGGATGTCGAGCGTCCACGCTATAGCTCAGAGCTCGAGCGGATCGAGATCCGGCTGCTGCTGGAGGGGATCTACCGGCATTACGGCTTCGATTTCCGCTCGTACGCCTACGCCTCGCTGCGGCGCAGAATCTGGAAGCGCGTTGACACAGATGGGCTGAAGACGATCAGCGCACTCCAGGATCGCGTGCTGCACGACCCGGTGATGATGGAGGGGCTGCTGCTCGACCTCTCCATCAACGTGACGGCGATGTTCCGGGACCCGGGATTCTACGTCGCGTTCCGCCGCGACATCGTGCCGGTGCTGCGAACGTATCCGTTCATCCGCATCTGGCACGCGGGGTGCTCGACCGGTGAGGAAGCCTACTCAATGGCCATCCTCCTCGAGGAAGAGGGACTCTACGATCGCACGCGTATCTACGCGACCGACATCAACGAGGTCGTGATCCGCAAGGCGAAGGAGGCCATCTTCCCGTTGGATCGCATGCAGGAATACACGCAGAACTACCTTCGCGCAGGCGGCCAGCAATCGTTCAGCGAGTACTACACAGCGATGTACGACGGCGCGCTGTTCTCACCGCGCCTCGTGCGCAACATCGTGTTCTCACAGCACAACCTCGTGACCGATCACTCCTTCGCGGAGTGTACCGTCATACTCTGCCGGAACGTTCTCATTTATTTTGACCGGAGTCTGCAACGGCGCGTTCACACGCTGTTCCATGAATCGCTTCCGATCTACGGGTATCTCGGACTCGGGAGCAAGGAGTCGCTCCGGTTCACCGGCTTCGAGGACAGCTACGAGGCGATCGACCGGCGCGAGAAAATCTATCGGAAGGTAAAATGACGCCGCGCCTCGGGATGATTGCGGTCGGTGCATCGTGGGGCGGGCTCAGGGCGCTCCGGGCCGTCGTCCACGGCCTACCCGCGCATTTTCCCGTGCCGGTGACGCTCGTACAGCATCGCAGCAAGGACTCGTTCGAGCTTCGCGCCCTGCTCCAGGATTGCACGCCGCTCGTGGTGTGCGAGGTGGAAGACAAGCAGCCGATCATGGGAGGCTACGTGTACCTCGCGCCGCCGGATTATCACCTGCTCGTCGACGGCGATGAGTTTTCGCTCACCATCGACGCACTGGTGCGCTACAGTCGCCCTTCGATCGACGTCTTCTTCGAGTCGGTCGCCGAGCGGTTCGGGCGCGACGCGGCGGGCGTCATCTTGACCGGCGCCAACGACGACGGCGCCGCGGGGCTGCGACGGATTGCGGTCGCCGGCGGCCAGGCCATCGTGCAGGATCCACGGACGGCGGAAAGCCCGATCATGCCGCGCGCGGCGCTGCGTGCCGTGCCGAACGCGAAAACGCTTCCGCTCGAGCGCATCACACCGCATCTCGTGTCGATCGTCGCCGAGCAAGCGAACACCACGGCGCGCCGTGATCGGCAGGGCGGTGCAAGCGAGGCACGTCCATGACCGCAATCGACGTGGCTCCCGAGACCAATCGGGCTTTCGAGCATCGCGATGCCGACGTGCTGCTCGTCGATGACCGCACGGAGAACCTGCTCGCGCTCGAGGCGATCCTCGAGCCGCTCGGGCTCAACCTCATCCGCGCGACATCGGGCGAAGCGGCGCTCCGCGAAGTGTTGCGACGGGACCTCGCCGTCATCCTGCTCGACGTGCAGATGCCCGGGATGAGCGGCTTCGAGACCGCAAAGGTGATCAAGTCGCGCGAGCGGTCGCGGCACGTCCCGATCATCTTCCTGACGGCGATCAGCAAGGAGGAGCAATACGTGTTCGAGGGCTACTCGGTCGGCGCGGTGGATTACCTCTCGAAGCCGTTCCATCCGGATGTGCTGCGCTCGAAGGTGTCGGTATTCGTCGAGCTGCATCAGCAGAGCCGGCAGATTCGCGACCAGGAGCAGCGGCTGCGATTGCACGAGCGCCGCGAGATCGAGCTCCAGCACCGCGTGCGGCTCTCCGAGTCCGAGGCGCGCATGGCCGAGGTCGTCGAGTCGGCCATCGACGCGATCGTCATGTTCGATGAAGACCAGCACGTCACGATGTTCAACGCCGCCGCCGAGCGCGTCTTTGGCGTTCCGGCATCGGAGGCCATCGGGCGGCCGATCGGCGACCTGTTCCCGCCCGAGTACCGATCGGACTTCATCGACCGCGTGTGCGCGTCGGCGCCGGTCGTACGTCCCGGACGCGTCCACGCGCAAGCCGATCCCCGCCTCGAATCGGCGATCGGTGTACGGGCCGGCGGAGAGACGTTCCCGATCGAGTGCTCGGTGTCATGCCTCGAGCTTGCGGATGGAAAGATCTATACGATCATCGCCCGTGACATCACCGACCGTGTGCGCGCCGAACAGGAGCTACGCGATCAGGCGACGCGCCTTGCGCGCACGATGGCCGAGCTCAAGCTCGCCAACGAGGAGCTGGCGCGGCATCAGGCGGATCTCGAGAAGGCGATCACGGCGCGGTCACGGTTCTACGCATCGATGTCGCACGAGCTTCGCACGCCGATCAACGCCATCCTCGGTTACAACACGCTGCTGCTGGACCACATTTACGGACCGCTGAACGAGAAGCAGTCGCAGGGCGTGCGACGCGCGCAGAAGGCGGCGAAGCACCTGCTCGAGCTGGTGAACGACGTGCTCGACCTGTCGAAGATCGAGGCGGGAAAGATCGAGCTACAGCTCCAGCCGGTTCCGTTCCCGACGCTCATCGAGGACCTCTTCGTCACCGTTCGCCCCCTGGCCGACGAGCGCGGCTCCGATCTCTCGCTCGTCGCCGAGGGAGATGCGCGCAAGATCGTCAGCGATCCGCGTCGCGTGCGGCAGATTCTCATCAATCTGCTCTCGAACGCCATCAAGTTCGGGAGCGGAAAGCCGATTCGCGTCGTCTCCGCTGCGCTGCCGGACGGCGGCGTTCGCATCGACGTCATCGATAACGGCGTCGGGATCGCGCCGGAGGACATCCCGAAGATCTTCGATGAGTTCGTGCAGCTCCAGAAGACGCATAACGAGCAAGGCACCGGCCTCGGCCTCCCGATCTCCAGCCGGCTGGCGAGCTTGTTGAATGGCCGACTCGAGTGTCGCTCTGTCCCCGGCCAGGGGAGCACGTTCACTCTGACGCTGCCACCCAACATCGATGAGTCGTGCGCAGTCGGCGCGACGCCGGCGGACCGCGCCGAGCCGGCGCTCCGCGCCGACCGGCCCGTGCCCGCCCCCGTCTACCATGAGGGGCCGCGCTCGAGAGCGTGATCGCGGCGTCACATCCCATGTCGGATAACGCCACCCTTCCTCCGCCCGCCACGGCCCCGCTTGGCGGTCTCCGAGGGCACGCGTGCCGCATACTCGCCGCCCTGCACAACTGGGCGGAATCAGGGTGGGCCGGGCCAGCGACTGGTGGCTGGACGTTCGCGCAGGGCGCGGTAATGCCGGGCCCTGCGGATGCGCTGCTCGTTCCCTTCGGGCTCGCCGATCCGCGAAAAGTCTACCGGCTCGCCCTCTGGGCACTCACCGGATCGGTGCTCGGCGGCTGCGCGGCGTATCTCGCGGGCGCGTACGGATTCCAGGAGGTCGTGGCGCCAGTGCTCGGATTCTTCGGGATCGATCCGGCCGAGCTGGCATCGTTCAGCACGCTGTTCGCGCGCCACGGCTGGATGTTGGTGGTCGCGAGCTCCGTGTCGCCGTTCCCGTCCAAGCTGGTATCGGTGAGCGCGGGTGCGTTCGGTATTCCCTTCCCGCTGTTCGCGCTGGCGTTAGGCGCCGGCCGTGCGGCGCGGTTCTTCACGATCGCGGTGCTCATTCATTTCGCGGGAGAGCGGATCGCGCGATGGTGGGACCGCGTGGCGAGAGGGTGTTGACGATAGCTGGCGCCGAGCCGCTGTTCTGCGATGCACACGAATACCGCAACTGCCTAGCTCAGAGTTCCGCCGAAACGACATGGACCGGGATTCCGCCATTCGCCGTTCTCAGCATCGGCCGCAGCGACAGTCGTGTCGCACGCGCCAACCTCGGGTCGGCTGAGAACATCGCCAGCGTCCACCCGCCAAATTTCGCGCGGAGCACCTTGCCGAGCTGCGCGTAGAGATTGCGCAGCTCTGCGCGCTCGCTGACACGGACGCCGTAGGGCGGATTCGTACACACCCAGCCCCCGTCGCCGGTGGGCTCCATGGCCGAGAGAGCGCGGCGATCGAACCCCAGGTCGCCACCGACGCCGGCGCGGTCGGCATTTGCACAAGCAGCGTCGATGGCACCGGCATCGCGATCGGAGCCCTGAATGGGCGCGGGCACTCCAGGCAGTATCGCTCGCTCAGCGTCGTCGCGGACGCGGCGCCACAGCGACTCGTCGAAGCCCGGCCAGTCCATGAACGCAAACCGGCGGCGGAGCCCAGGCGCGATTCTTCGCGCGATGAGCGCCGCTTCGATGGCAATCGTGCCCGACCCACACAAGGGATCCAGGAGCGGCGCGTCCCCCGGCCATTCCGACGCCATGAGGAGCGCAGCGGCGAGCGTCTCACGAATGGGCGCCTTCGCGGTCGCCTCTCGATATCCGCGGCGGTGCAGCAGCCCCCCAGAGGTGTCCGCGCTCAGAAGACACCGGTCGTGCGCCATGCGCACGATGACGAGCTGCGCATTGCTGACGTCCTCCTTCGCCCTGATCTCCTCGATCGCGGAGACGCCGAGCCGGTTGGCGATGCCCTTCGCGACGCGCTCGCGCACGGCGTCCGAGTGGTAGAGACGCGACTTGTGGCACGTGACGCGGAGCTGCATTGGGCGCCGCGGGTCGAGGTATCGTTCCCACGGCTGTCGCTTCGCGTGGGCGACGAGCTCCGGAAACGCGCGGGCCCCGAACTCGCCGACGCGCGCGATGACCCGGCTCGCCGTCCGCACGTGAAGATTCGCGCGATAGATCGCTTCGCGATCGCCGGTGAATGCGGCGCCGCCGGATTCCGCGCGTGCATCGTCGAGGCCGAGCGCGCGGAGCTCGCGCTCGACGATCGGCTCGAGACCCGGCGCGGCGACGGCGAAGAGATCGAATCGGTCGTTCGCCACGTCAGTCGGCGAGATTCGCGTCTCCGTCCAGCGATCTCCACAGGTACCAGCACGCGTAGGTCGCGTAGGGCGACCAGCGCGCGCCGAGTGCTTGGACCTTTTTCGGGGGGGGCAGCTTGCGCATGCGATACGCTCGCTGCACGCCCTTGCGAATGCCGAGGTCGAGCTCGGGAAGTACGTCCGGGCGTCCGAGCCTGAACATGAGGAACATCTGCGCGCTCCACCGCCCGATGCCCTTCACGGCAATCAACGCCTCGATGATCTCGTCGTCGCCGAGCTCGTGGAGCGTATCGATCGGCAGCAATCCTTCGCCGACGTGCCGCGCGAGATCGCGCAGGTAGCTCAGCTTCTGACGTGACAGCCCAGCAGCTCGGAGCTGCTCTTCCGGGATGGCGAGCAGCTCGGCCGGAGTCGGATATCGGTCGCCGTAGATGGCGAGCACGCGGGAGAGGATGGTAGCGGCCGCCTTTCCGGACAGCTGCTGGTAGACGATCGCGCGAACCAGCGCGTCGAAGTGCGTCCCCTCGGCGCGCGGGACGAAGCGGCAGCTGCCGACCTGATCGATGATCCGGGCGATGCGCTCGTCGGCCTTGCGAAGGTGCGCGAGCGCGCGGCGGCGTTGGCGGGTCAGGGTGCTCAGGGTGCTCAGGGTGCTCAGGGTGCTCAGGGTGCTCAGGGTGCTCAGGGTGCTCAAGATGCCGCACGGAGCCCTGGCGCTCAATGTTGCACGTCGAACCCTTCGAACACTTCGAACACGAACACCCTGAGCACCCTGAGCACCCTGCGCACCCTGCGCACCCTGCGCACCCTGACCCGGTACGACTCCTGCGCTACCCTGCCCCAACTCGGCTCCGGGTCTCGACCATGAATCGACTGTTCGCCGCGCTGGGCGCGGGATGGGGCGCAAAGAAGCTGGGCGGTGGCTGCTTCACCACCGTCCTCATCTTCCTCCTGCTGTACTGGCTGCTGCGTAGTATCTAACGCGCGTCACGCCGCCCGCGGGCGGCCATCGGTTGCTCCCGCGTACCACTCGTACGACCCGGCTCGGTCGTCGTGCGCCGTTCCGCACGCGTGGGCGTCGACCGCGCGCTGCGCTCCGCGGGAGGACGGACGTGCGTCGACAGGTGCCGGGCGACGCTCTTCACATCGGCAATGAACGCTTTCTCCGCCTCCGCTCTGGCCGCTGGATCGGGGGCGCGCAAGACGGCTGACGGATGCACCGTGGCGAAGACCGCCTCCGCGAGCGGGGACGGCATGGGCTTGCCGCGATCCTTCGTGACGCGGAACTGCTTACCGAGCAGCGCCTGCGCGGCGGTGGCCCCGAGCGCGATAATGACCTGTGGACGCACGAGCGCGATCTCCGCGTCGAGCCACGGGCGGCAGGCACGGATCTCCGCGTCGTTAGGTTTCTTGTGAATGCGCCGCGTCCCGCGTTCGGCGCGCTCCCACTTGAAGTGCTTGACGGCGTTCGTCACGTACACCGTGGAGCGGTCGATGTCCGCTTCCTCGAGCGCGCGGTCGAGCAGCGTTCCGGATGGCCCGACGAATGGGCGGCCCGCGCGGTCCTCCTGATCGCCCGGTTGCTCGCCGACGAACATCACGTCCGCCTGACGAGGCCCCTCACCGAACACGGTTTGCGTCCCCAGCGTCCAGAGCCAACAGGCCTTGCATCCCACCGATGCGTCGCGGACCTTGGGGAGCGTGGGACGTTCCGGGATGTACGTTGCCGCGCTTTCGGCATACGGTTTCACGCGCTGGGCCATGAACGCCTCCTGGATGCCGCTCAGGGCGGGCAATCCGTATGCCCGCGTCCGGCTCCAACCATATCTCCACGCAATCCTGTCATGCGTACCCGCTCGCTCATCGTGCTGCCCTTCGCTATCGCCTGCGCCACGAGCCCGCGTGCCGTCGATCGTCCCTCGCTCGCGGCCGCCGGGCTCGCCAATCAGGGGACGTTCGTCGTCACGCTGGGGCGCGACACCGTCGCCGCGGAGCGGTTCCGATTCGGCAACGCGCGCATCGACGGCGAGGTCGTGACACGTCTTCGCGAGACGGTCCGTCGTCCCTACGCAATGACCTTCGACGCGCTGAACAATCCACAGCGGCTCGAGTTCTCGACGCGTCGTCCCACTGACACGCCGGCGAGCCCGCCGCTTCAGACCGCCACGATCACGATGGAGGGTGACACGATCGTCATGGAAACGCAGCGCAACGACAGCACGGTAACGCGGCGCATCCCTGCTCGAGTCGGCACCGTCCCAATGCTTGGCCTGTCCTACGTGTCGTACGAGATCCTGACGCGACGAGCCATTCGCTCCGGCGCGGACAGCGTCACGATCCCGACGTGGTCGGTGGGCGCACCGCGTACCGACGAGTTCAGCGTGGTCCGGCACGGGCCGGACTCGATGAGGATCATCGGGCCATTCGCCACCGTGCACGCGCGCGTCGACCCCGACGGTCGCATCCTGGGCGCACACGGATTCGAGTCGACGTTCAAGGTCGTCGTCACTCGGGGACCCATGACCGATCTCACCGCGATTGCACTCATGCCGGCGATCGTGCAGCTCTCACCGCGCGACACCGTGGAGGCCAGCATCGGCGGCGCGAATTTCAAGGTCACCTACTCCCGCCCCGCGAAACGCGGCCGCGTGATCTTCGGCGAGACGGTGAAGTGGGGGGAAGTGTGGCGCACCGGCGCGAACGAGGCGACGCACTTCCATACCGACACGGACGTCATCATCGGGAACGCCGAGGTGCCGGCGGGAACGTACACGCTCTGGACCATCCCGCGCCCAGAGGGGTGGACGCTCATCATCAACAAGCAGACGGGCCAATGGGGGACGATCTACGATCCCGCGCAGGACCTGGCTCGCGTCGAGATGCGCGATGAAGCTCCCGCCTCTCTCGAAGAGCAGTTCACAATCACTCTCGAGCCCGGTGAGACTGGTGGAATCCTGCGGCTCCGCTGGGGTATCCGAGAGGCCTGGGTTCCGATAGGGATCAAGCCTGACGGACAATGACGTTTCACGACACTCCGGCCTCGACTTCCTGCCGACGCTGGTCGTGATCACGCTCGTCGGCTTCCTCGCGTCGAACCTGCTCGCCATGGGCTTCGTGTCACTCCTCGAGCGGCTGATGACGCGTCTGCCATTCATCCGCATTCTCTACACGTCGACGAAAGACCTGCTCGACGCATTCGTCGGCGAGAAGCGGCGGTTCGACACGCCCGTAATAGACGGGCGCCGCGCCGATCATCGGTTCGGATCGACGGACGAGAGCACCGTGATGTCGTCCGCAGTGCGCAGCTTCCCGTCTTCGCCGGCGGACCGAAGCTCGTACCTTCTCGCATCACGCTCGTACTCGATGCGTCGTCCCCATCCGTCGCGGAAGTAGCGCTCGAGCGGAGCGTATCGAGCGGCTTCGCTCTCCGGCGGGCGCACATCAGCAATGGACGCGGGCGCCTCACCCGTCCGCGCCATCGACGCTCTGATCCAACCGTCCACCAGCGCAAGCCGCTCGTCGGTCAGCAGGCGTTCCGTTCCCGTTCCGATCGGCGCAAGCGTGTCCGTGCGCGCGTCGGGGACCTGGTCAGCTGGCTCGCTGCACGCCAGGAAAACGACCACCAGCGTCAGCCCGCGAACGTTTACTGCCGCTCCCGCTCCGCACGCAGCCATTCTTCCGTCGTCTCGGGCACGAGCAAGTTGTCGGAGATCTTCGCGATCTCCTCCGCGGCGTGCCACGCGTGCTCCAGCGCCTTGAGCTCGCCCTGGAGCGCCCGCCGCTCCTGCTCCTCATGCAGCGCCATCTCGAATGCGAGTCGCCGCTCGGCAGAGATGCCAAACGGCTCGACGTCATCGGCGGATTTCTTCCACACCGGAGGCGGCTCGCGCCGGGTCGCCATGGCGCTGACGACCGCTTCGGCGCTTCCCATCTCCTGGATGCGGTCGACCGCGTGCTGCACTTGCTTGCGCGTGCCGCCGCGGCGATTCGCGTGCACGATCAGAATTCCGGCCTGCCGGCGCGCGTCCTCTCCGGTGAGGGTGACGAGTCCTCGCTTGAAGGCGATGGCGAGAGATGGTTCCTCGTTGTCCCCCTCGATTCGCCACCGTGTGTGCTTGAGGTGTGAGCGACGTACGGCGATCGTGCCTCCATCGTGCCACGGAACGTGGCCGACGACGGCGCGGGGATTTCCGTGAACGATGTGGCGCGCCGATTGGATGATCATCCATCCGAATCCGCCGATGCCCGCGCCCGCCGCGACCCCGCCGGCCACCATCGCACCGAGCGCGCCAAGCCCCAGACCGGCCTGGAGCATCACGCGACGGCGACGCCTGCCGAATTGATCGCCGTACCGCCACGCGGCGAACTCCGGCCGGAGCGCGGGACCAACCCTAACGAGCTCGAGCCCTTCGCGCAGCTTGGCGAGCCCGATGTTGTCGGTCGACACGCGCATGCGCGTCGTCTGGAAGCGGCGCTCGCTCTCCTCGATCGCTTCCCACCGCTCCTCGAGCGGCGAGAGGTTCCAGCGCTCGCACGTCCGGCAGACGACCCACAACCGCCCTTTGGCCGGGTCGAACGCGAGCCGCCGGCCGACCGGAAAGTGCTCGATCGCCTCGTTGGCGCCCAGTGACGCGTGGCAGAAGAGGCAGGTGGAGTACATCGCTACTCCAGCTTCGCCTCCAACGTCATCTGCACGTTCCCCTTGAACACCTGCGACACCGGGCAGCCATCCTTCGTCGCCTGCGCGATCCTGTCGAACGTGGCGGCGTCGACGTTAGGCGCTTTCCCGCGCACGACGAGATGCATCTTCGTGATCTTGAAGCCCTCGCCGACCTTCTCGACCGTGCAGGAGACCTCGGTGGCGACGCGCGTGGGAGGCGTGCCGTTCTTCTCCAGTCCCCCGCTCAGTGCCATGCTGTAGCATGCCGCGAGCGCGGCTGCGAGGAGCTCCTCGGGGTTCGATGCCGGGGCATTCTCGAATCGCGAGCCGAACGAGTACGCGCCCCCGATTCCCGACTCGGCCTTGAAGCTGCCCTTCCCCCCCTTCAGACCGCCTTCCCAGGTCGCGCTTCCCTTTCTCGTCGGCATGGTGACTCCAGTTCGAGGGTTCATTCGCAAATAAATCGGCGCTGCGGCCGAGGGCCAGGGGCCACTCACTCCACGGTCTTGTGGAACTTCCGGACCGACAACCCGACGAAAAGCACCGCGAACCCCGTCAGCACCAGCGCCTGCCGCCACAAATCGGCGAGCTCCACTCCTTTGAGCAGCACCCCCCGCATCACGCCGAGGAAGTACGTCAGCGGGAGGGCGGCGCCGATCCACTGCGCGACCTCCGGCATCGCCGCACGCGGAAACATGAAGCCGGAGAGCAGAATGTTCGGCAGAATGAAGAAGAAGCTGAGCTGCATCGCCTGAAGCTGGGTGCGCGTGAGCGCCGAGATGAACAGTCCGGTGCCGAGACTGGCGATGATGAAGGGAAGCGTGAGCAGATAGAGCAGAGGAAGGCTTCCGCGAATCGGAATGTCGAACAGCAGCCGGCCGAGAAGCAGGATGACCGTCACCTGCACGTACCCGACGACGGCGAAGGGAATCGTCTTCCCCAGCATGAGGCTCACCTTCCCGATCGGTGTGACCACGAGCTGCTCGAGCGTGCCTCGCTCCCGCTCACGCACGATCGCTGCGCTCGTGATCGACACCAGCGTCAACGTCAGCAGAATGCCAATGATCCCGGGAACGATGTAGTGCGAGCTCTTGCTCTCCGGGTTGTACCAGGGGCGAACGCGCACGTCGATCGTGGATGTGGGAGCGCCAGCGCGACGGCGTGGGGTGTTGCCGAGCTCGACGCCGGCACGCGCCCCGGCGAGCGCTGCGGCTCCGATCGCGGCCGAGGAAGACAGCGGGTCTGCCGCATCGACGATCATTTGGGCGTGCGCCGTGCGACCGCGCTTGAGATCGCTGGCGAACTCGGGCGGGACGATGACCGCGGCCGCAGCCTCCCCACGCTCGATCGCCTCGCGCACCGCCTCGCGATCCCTCGCGCTGCCGATGATCTCGAAATTCCCGGTATTCCGCATCATCTCGACGAGTCGGCGGCTCTGCGCAGTTTGCGATTCATCGAGAACGACGGTCGGAACGTTGCGAACCTCGGTTTGCACGGCGTAGCCGAACAGCACGAGCTGAATCGCCGGAATTCCGATCAGCATCGCCAGCGTGAAGCGGTCGCGCCGCATCTGGATGAACTCCTTTCGGAGCATCGGCCAGAACCCGCCACGGTGGATCCAGTCGCGGAGACTCATACGGTCACTCCCTCGTCGCGGCGCTGGAGCTCAATGAACACCTCCTCGATGGTCGGCATGCCGAATTGCGCGAGAATCTCCTGTCCCGTTCCGATGCCGATCAGGTGCCCACGCGAGAGAAACGCGAGGCGCTCGCACCGCTCGGCTTCGTCCATGTAGTGCGTCGTCACCAGGATCGTGGTGCCCCGACTCGCAAGCGCGTAGATCGTTTCCCAGAATCGGCGCCTCGCCGCCGGATCGACGCCCGCCGTCGGCTCGTCGAGAAAGAGCATCGCCGGCTCGTGCGCGGTCGCGCAGGCGAGCGCGAGCCGCTGTTTCCACCCGCCCGACAGCGTTCCTGCCAGCTGATTCGCGCGCGCCTCGAGCCCGAGCTCGTCGATCAGCTCGACGATGCGCGTCTCGCGCTCCGCGGACACGAGGCCATAGACCCCCGCGTAGAAGCGGATGTTCTCGGTGACGGTGAGGTCGTCGTAGAGGCCGAATCGCTGCGACATGTAGCCGATGTTGCGGCGAATGGCTTCCGGCTCGCGGCGCACGTCGAACCCGACGACCGTCGCCTCACCGGACGTCGGCTGCATGAGCCCCGTCAGCATGCGGATCGTCGTCGTTTTGCCGGACCCGTTAGGCCCGAGCAGGCCGAACACCTCGCCGCGCTTGATCTCGAGGTCGAGCGATTCCACGGCGACGACCGAGCCGAACGTCTTCCGGAGCCGCGAGGTGGTCACGGCCGGAACGAGGACGGAGGACCGAGGAAGCTCGGTCATCGCCGGGGCTCTGCGGGTCGACTGATTGCCGCCTCCAGGCCACTTCCTCGTTCCTCGGTCCTCGATCCGATCCTCACCGTCACCGGCAGCCCCGGCTTCAGCATGCCGGTTGTGTCGTCAAGATCCACGCGCACGGCGAACAGAAGGTCGGCGCGCTCCTCCTCGGTGAGCGCTACGCGAGGCGTGAACTCGGCCTTCGTCGCGACCGAAGCGACGCGTCCCGGAAATCGACGCTCGGGAAGGTCATCGAGCGTAGCGACCGCTGGCTGGCCGACCGATACGCGCGCCGCGTCTCCCGGCGAGACGTATACGCGAACCCACGGCTTCGCCGACTCGCCCACCGAGAGCACCGGCGTCCCCGGGGCAACGACCTCGCCGACTTCGGCATGACGACCGAGCACCGTGCCGCGAACCGGGGACTGCAACACCAGATCCGAGCGTGTGGCCTGCGCGGCAGCGAGCGCCGCGCGTGTCGTTTCAAGCTCGGCGCGGGCACCGGCGATGCGCTCGGGGCGCGTCCCCTGATTGAGAAGTCGAAGAGTCTCGCGCAAAGCGGCGCGACGATTGGCCGTCGTCGCGGCCAGCGTACGCGCCGCATCCAGCTGCTGCTCGGCCAGCGCGCCGCTCTCGGTCAACGCGCGAATGCGATCCAGATCCTTGGCCGCGCGGTCCGCCTCGGCGTCCGCCGCCCGCAGCTCCGCCTCCGCACGCTCGATCTCTGCGCGCCGCGGTCCCGCCTGCGCTTCCCGGTACGCGGCCTCCGCCGTTGCAACGCGCGCGCGCGCCTGCTCGATGTCCGCGCCCAACGTCGACATCGAGAGCACGGCGAGCGTATCACCCGAATCGATGGCGGCGCCTTCCTCCACGAGCACGCGGACGACCCGCGCCGCGGTCATGGGGGCGACGTCGTGCTCGCGAATCTCAACCGTCCCTACGGCCTCGATCCGGTCGTCGTCATCCCCCGAGCACGCGACCATGACGGTCAGCGCGGCGATCGCGAGTGCGCGAGCCAAGGAGAGTGCATGACGGCCGGGTGTGCCCGCTTTGTTCGTGTATGCGTTCATTTGCGGCCTGCCGAATTCGAATGGGACGTGCGCCGGATGCCCGCGAGCGCGAACTCGGCCGCATGTCGGCCGTAGTCTCGCGTTCGCTCCTCCGTTGGGCCGGACATTCCGTCGCCGAGCGCGACGCCGACGATCGGGCGCGCGATGACGAAGTAGGCGACGAGCGAGAGCGTGGAGATGGCGCCGTACTGCGGGTCGACGTCATCGCGGAAGATTCCCTGCTGCTGCCCGCGCCGGATGACGCCGCACAGCGTCTTGAACACGGAACCGGTGAGCGAGACGATGGCGCTCTCGGCGTGGCGTCCCGTGTGCTCGAGCATCTCGCGGAGCAGCAGCCGCGGGACGTGTGGATGCGCGATGAGGAACTCCGCTTGCTGCTCGACGAAGCGACGAATCGCTTCGTCCGGCGGGATGTCGGCGTCCAGCCGCCGGCCGGCCGAATCGCTGAGCCGTTGCGCGACGTGACGCAGCGTCTCGCGATAGAGCGTCTGCTTGTCGCTGAAGTAGTAGTAGAGCAGCGCGGAGTTCACCTGGGCCTCTGCGGCGAGATCCTTGATGGTCGTGGCCACATAGCCCTTGGCAGCGAAGCAGCGGAGGGCGGCATCGAGGATCGCGTCGCGACTGGTGGTGGTCGTGTTGGTAGCCATGTGAGTTAATTGATCAATTAATTAAGCGCAGCGCAAGCGTTCGCGGTTTCAACTACCTTGCTGCCATGTCCGCGCCCCTGCCCCAGGAGCAGCGAGCCCCAGAGCCCATCGCCCGTATCCTCAAGCGGTTTGGGGCCCTGTCGCGCGAGGACAAGATGCAGACGCTGCTCGCGTATTCACGGAAGCTCGAGCCCGTTCCGGAGCGCTTTCGGAACGTCGACCGGACGGTATTCCACGTCCACGAATGCCAGACACCGGTCGACATCATCCCGGAAATGCGAGAGGGTCTGCTTCATTTCTACGCCGACATCGACACGCGGCAGTCGCCGACGGTCGCAGCCTTTCTGGCGATCGTGTTCTCCGTCGTGAACGATCAGCCGCCCGAGACGACGCTGGCTTTGCCGCCGGACTTCGTGTCCACCGTCATGTCGAACATCGGGCTCGGAACGCGCGAAGTCGGACTGAACGCCATCGTCGCGCGGCTCAAGCGCACCGCCCGGGAGGCGAATTGACGATCCAGTCTACTCGCGCCGTTCGGCCCTTCCCTTGCACCGACCCTCGTCCATGACCGAATCCGTCGTCTTCGCGATCGCCTCATCCAGCCTCTCGATCGGCAACGACCGTCGCCTCGTGGACCACGAGGACAGCCACTCATAACGTCGCGGCCCCGCTCTCTCGATCGGGCCGAGCGCACGGGCATGCCGACGACTATAGCACCGGGACGGAAGCGCAGCTTTCTCTCGCGTCTCTGGACGCGCCGTAACGACGGGGTATCGCCCCCGCTCGTTGGGCCGATCCGCGGCGAGTTGTTCGGCGGCGACCGGTTGGCGGAGCACGCGCGTGCGATCGCGCGCGAACAGCGCCTCGCCGCCGGGCCCGCGCGACGCGCGCTCGGCGCCGGGCCGCTGCTGTCGCGCCTCGCGGAGTCCCGCAGGATCCTCGACGAGTCGCGCCACGAGCTCGCGCAGGCAAGCGACCGCGGCGTAGACATCTCGCCCGCGGGCGAATGGCTGCTCGACAACTGGTATGTCATTCTCGAGCACATTCGCGAGATCGGCGCGAGCATGCCGCGCGGCTTCTACCGCGAGCTGCCGAAGCTCGCCGCCGGCCCACTCGCCGGATATCCCCGCGTCTACGAGCTCGCGATCGAGCTGATCGCCCACACCGAAGGACGTCTCGAGCTCTCGACGATCGATCTATTCACGCGGGAGTTCCAGCGCGCGTCGCTGCTCACGGTCGGCGAGCTGTGGGCGATTCCGACCATGCTCCGCCTTGGACTGGTCGAGAACATCCGCCGCATGGCGCTTCGCGTGGTCTCGCGCACGCGCGAGGTCGAGCTCGCGGATTCGTGGGCTCGCCGGCTCCGCGAGGCATCCGAGCACGACCCGCAAGCGTTGGCGAACGAGCTCGCCGCCTTCGTCAACGGCCACCCGCCGCTCACCGCTCCGTTCGTCACGCGCTTCCTTCAACAGATCCGCTCGTACCAGACGGACTTCACGCCGCTCGTCTGGCTCGAGCAGTGGATGGCCGAAGATGGGCTGAGCCACGAGGCCGCTGCGGCGGCGTCGAATCAACGGCTGGCGATCACCCAGCTCACCGTCGCCAACAGCATAACGAGTCTCCGCGCCATCGCGCGGCTCGACTGGCAGGGCTTCGTCGAATCGCAGAGCGTCGTCGAGCAGACGCTCCGCGAGGACCCTGCCGGGGTGCATGCGCAGATGACGTTCGAGACGCGTGACCACTACCGGCATATCGTGGAGCGCATCGCGAAGCGCACACGGCGTCCCGAAGCGGAAGTGGCGCGCGCCGCCATCGCCCTGGCGCAGGAGAGAGCGCACGACGATCCGCGCGACGGCCGGCGCGCGCACGTCGGCTATTTCCTCGTCGACGATGGACGGCCGGAGCTCGAGGACGTCACCGGTTACACGCCGAGCGTGGGCGAGCGCGTGCACCGCTTTGTGCTGTCGCACGCGCGGCCGGTCTACTTCGGGACGATCCTCGTTCTCCTCCTCGGCCTCCTCGGCCTCCTGGCCGCCGCATTGCCGCCGGCGGCGGCGGGCGCCGTGCTCACGGTCATACTCGTTGCTGCGATTCCGGCCAGCGAGATGGCGGTGAACGCGGTGAACCAGATCGTTACATGGCTTCTGCCTCCGCGCATCCTGCCGAAGCTCGACATGCGCGAGCACGAGATTCCGCCAGACTGCCGCACGGCGATCGTCGTTCCTACGCTGCTACCGTCGGTCAATGCCGTCAGCGAAGCGCTCGAGCACCTCGAGATCCAGTATCTCGCCAACCGGGAACGGCGACTGCACTTCGCCCTGCTCACCGACTTCACCGACGCGGCAAGCGAGACGCTGTCCGGGGACGACGCGATCGTGCGTGCCGCAGTCGACGGCATCACCGCGCTGAACGCCCGCTATGCCGGCGGTGCGACCGACGTCTTCTACCTCTTCCACCGCCCGCGGCTTTGGAACGAGCGCCAGAAGGTGTGGATGGGATGGGAGCGGAAGCGCGGGAAGCTCGCGCAGTTCAATGCCTTTCTGCGCGGCGGCGCGGAGGGCGCGTTCTCCACGATCGTCGGGAACGCGGAGACGATCCGCGCGGCGCGGTTCGTGATCACGCTCGATTCCGACACCGTGCTGCCGCACGACGCGGCGCAGATCCTCATCGGGGCGCTGGCTCATCCGCTGAACCGTCCCGTGTTCGACGAGTACCGGCGCGTCGTGGCGCGAGGCTACGCCATCCTCCAGCCTCGCGTCGGCGTGAGCCTCACGAGCGCTCACCGCTCGCGCTTTGCCGCGATTCACTCCGGCCACCCCGGCGTGGATCCGTACACGACCGCCGTCTCCGACGTGTATCAGGACCTGTTCGGCGAAGGGAGCTATACCGGGAAAGGCATCTACGACGTCGATGCCTTCGAGCACGCCACGCGAGGCCGCTTTTCCGAAAACGCGCTGCTCAGCCACGATCTCATCGAAAGTGGATATGCGCGCGCAGCGCTCGTGACCGACATCGAGGTGTTCGACGAATATCCCACGCGATACCTCACCTACACGCGACGAAAGCACCGCTGGACGCGCGGGGACTGGCAACTCCTCCCCTGGCTGGCGCCGCGCGTTCCGATTCCCGATGGGGCCGAGCCCAACGTGCTCGGCATGGTGCAGCGCTGGAAGATTCTCGACAACCTGCGCCGCTCCACACTGGAGATCGCGCAATTGGCGCTGCTCGTTCTCGGGTGGTTCGTGCTGCCCGGCTCGCCATGGTTCTGGACGGCCATTGGCCTAACGGCGATCGCGTTCCCGTGGGCATTCACGTTTCTGCTCGCGGTCATACGACCCCCGCGCGCGACATCGTGGCGGGCGTATTACACGGCGGTCATGCGCGACACCGTCACGAGCCTCCAGCAGCTCGCGATCGCGCTCGTCTCGCTGTTGCACCAGGCCGCTGTGTCGGCCGACGCGATTGGGCGAACGCTGTGGCGCCTCTTCGTGTCGCGCCGCAACCTGCTCGAGTGGCAGACCGCGTCGCAGACCGAGCGCATCACGCCGGGCAGCAGCGTCTCCGTGCGGAGACGAATGGCGCCGGCGATGGCCATTGCCCTCGTGATCGCCGTGATGGTCGTCGCGGTCGCGCTCCGAGGCATGCCGCCCTACGTGCCCCCGTGGGACGACGTCGCCGAGGGCCGTGGGGCGGAGTGGGCGCTGTTCCTCCTCGCGACGATGCCCTTCGTCCTCGCGTGGGTCGGAGCGCCGCACCTCGCGCACGCACTCAGCGCTCCGGCCGTGCGACGCGAGTTCCGTCTCTCGCCGGAGGAGCGTGCGCAGTCGATGCGGTATGCGCTACTCCACTGGCGGTACTTCGAGACCTTCGTCACGCCGGCGACGCACGGCCTCGCGCCGGACAACTTCCAGGAAGATCCGGAGCCGGTGATCGCGGTGCGCACCTCCCCCACCAACATCGGGCTCCAACTGCTCGCGATCGTCAGCGCATACGACCTCGGGTTCGTGACGCGCGAAGAGATGATCGAGCGGCTCGAGCACGTGTTCCGTGCGCTGGAGCGCATGCGCCGCTTCCGCGGGCACCTCTACAACTGGTACGAGCTCAGCGACCTCCGCGTGCTCGAGCCGGCGTACGTGTCCACCGTGGACAGCGGGAACCTGGCCGGATGCTTTCTGGCACTCAGGCAGGCGTGCCTCCAGATCCCCCACGAGCCGCTTCACGACACACGCATTCAGCACGCACTCGAGGCAGCGCTTGTCCTGGCCGAGGAGGCGACGCGCGCTCCGCTGTCGGCCGGCCGGGTGGGAGATCCCGTGGCCTGGCGCGCCGTGACCGACGCGACGAAGTGGGCACGCGCGCTTCGCGCAACGCTAGTGAAGGACGCGGAGCCCGCGAATCGGATCGAGCTGATCAGGCGCGTGGCACGCGAAAGCCGAGGCACAGCCGATGCTCTCCGGCGCGCGAGCGCGGCACGCGACGTCCTCGCGCAGGCAGTGTTCTGGCTCGAGTGGGCGACGGCGCTGGCCGAGCGACATCTCGGGGAGCTCACGCCGCTCGCGAAGGCCGAGCCCACTGCCACGCTGCGCTCGCTCGCCGCGGAGTCGCCCAGGATCTCCGAGCAAATCGGCCGCCTCGGCGTCATCGCCGGCCGCGCGCACGACTACGCCATGGAGATGGATTTCCGATTCCTGTTCGATGAACGGCGCAAGCTTTTCTCGATCGGCTACGACGTCGCGCGCGGCGGGCTCGACAACTCCTTCTACGACCTGCTCGCGTCCGAGGCGCGCCTCGCGAGCTTTCTCGCGATCGCGAAGGACGACGTCCCGGTGGAGCACTGGTTCCGCCTCGGCCGACCGCTCACGCAGCGGTCGGGAGCCACCGCGCTCGTGTCGTGGAGCGGGAGCATGTTCGAGTATCTCATGCCGCTGCTCGTCATGCGGTCGTACCCGTTCACGCTGCTCGATCAGACGTACCACGGCGCAGTTCGCCGGCACGTGGCGTACACGCAGGAATGGAGCGTTCCGTGGGGAATCTCCGAATCAGCGTACAACTTGCGCGACCGCGTGGGCACGTATCAGTACCGTGCGTTCGGCGTTCCCGATCTCGCGCTCAAGCGTGGGTTGGCCAAGGACCTCGTCGTGGCACCGTACGCGTCGCTCCTCGCCATGCACGTGGATCCGCATGGTGCGCTGCGCAACGCGTCGGCGCTCGAGCAGCTCGGGGCGCTGGGCGGCTACGGATTCCGTGATGCGATCGACTGGACGCGTCCAAACGGCGATCGTTTCGCGATCGTTCGGGCGTTCATGGCGCACCATCTCGGGATGGGGCTCGCCTCGCTGGCCAACGCGCTGACGCAGGCGATCTGGCAGCGTCGGTTCCACTCCGATCCGATGGTGCGCGCCGCGGAGCTGCTCCTGTTCGAGCGCATCCCGCGGCGGTTCGTCTGGCAAGAGGCGCAGCAGCCGCAACTGGAAGGAGTTCGTGTGCAGGGCGAGGTGGAGCGGCCGGCGGTCCGCGAGTTCGACAGCGTCGACACGCCGCAGCCGCGCATCGCGCTGCTGGGCAACACGCCATACGCGATCATGATCACCGCCGCGGGGTGCGGGTACTCGCGCGCGGGCGGGCTCGCCGTGACGCGGTGGCGGAACGACGCGACGCGCGATCCTTACGGTCAGTTCTGTTACGTGCACGACCTCGCCTCGGGCCGCCAGTGGTCGGTCGCGCATCAGCCTTTCGGGGCTGGAGCCGACAATTACCGTGCGGTGTTCGCGCTCGACCGCGTGATGTTCCACCGGCAGGACGGTGACTTCGAGACCACGACGGAAATCGCCGTCGTCCCCGACGATGCCGCCGAGGTTCGCCGCATCATCGTCACGAACCGTTCGAGCGAAGCGCGCGAGATCGAGCTCACGAGCTACGCCGAGGTCGTGATCGGATCGGTGGAGGGCGACCGCTCGCATCCCGCCTTCGCGAACCTGTTTGTCGAGACGGAGTGGCTTCCCGCGCATTCCGCGATCCTGGCGAGCCGCAGACCGCGCTCGGCCACGGAGAAGACGCTGTGGGGCGCGCACGTGCTCGCGGTGGAATCGGAGCTTCGCGCCTCCGTGTCGTGCGAAACAGATCGCGCTCGCTTTCTGGGTCGTGGTCTCAACACCCGCGCGCCCGTGGCGCTCGAGACTCCCGGTCCACTGTCGAACACGACCGGCGCGGTGCTCGACCCCATTTTCGCGCTCCGCGTTCGCGTGACGATCCCTTCAGGCGGGTCGGCACGCGTGGCGTTTACGACGCTCATGGCGGACAACCGTGAGCGCGTCATCGAGATGATGGACCGCTACGACGAGCCGTACTCCGCCCAGCGCGCGCTCGACCTCTCCTGGACGCGCACCCAAGTCGAGCTTCGCGATCTTGGCATGTCGCTCGCCGACGCGTCGCTGTATCAGGAGCTCGCCGGTCATCTGCTCCATGGACACCCGGCGCTGCGACCGTCGCCGCTCGCCGTGCCCGCTCGTCCCTCCCTCCCCGCGCTGTGGGGACAGGGAATCTCCGGCGACTGGCCCATCCTGCTCGCGACCGTCGACGGACCGGAAGGATTACCGACGGTCAGGCAGCTGGTGGATGCGCACTATTTCCTGCGCCTCAAGGGGATGACCTTCGATCTCGTCTTCGTGAACATGCGATCGGCGTCGTACCTCCAGGAGCTCAACGATCAGATCACGACGACGGTGATGGCGTCGGCCGAAGCCGGAGTGGTCGATCGGTCAGGCGGCATCCACATCCGGCGGCGGGAGCTCGTCGCCGATGAGGATTGGTCCGTGCTTCGCGCCGTCGCTCGCGTCCACGTCCGCTGCGACGGCACGCGACTCGATAGCCTGCTCGACTTGCCCGACGCGAAGGTCACACCGTCCACGACGGTACCTGTCGTCACGCGTACGCGCTCCGGAAAACAGCCGCGCAGCTCGACGCGGGCAGAATCGCGCGTCGATCACGGGTTCGACGAGCGTGGGAACTACCGAATGACACTGACCGGCATCGGACTTCCGCCTGCGCCGTGGGCAAACGTCGTCGCCAACGAGCGAGCGGGGTTCTGCATCACTGAAGCCGGCGGCGGCTACGCATGGGTGGACAACTCGCAGTACTTCCGTCTCACACCCTGGTCGAATGATCCGGTCAGCGATCCGGCGGCTGAGGCGCTCTACCTCCGCGACGAAGAATCCGGCGAGGTCTGGACGCCAACACCGACACCGATTCGCCACGAGACGCCCTACGTCGTGACGCACGGCGCCGGGTTCACTTCGTTCGCGCACGAGCATGCGTCGATCGAGAGCGTGCTCGAGGTCGGCGTCGCGGAACGGGATTCGGTGAAGATCTCGCGACTCCGCCTCACGAACCGGGGACGCAAGCGGCGACGCCTCTCGCTCACTTATTACGCCGAGTGGACGCTCGGCATTCAGCGCGAGCACACGCAGCACCAGGTGGTCACCGGGTACGATCGCGCGCACAGCGCCATCCTCGCCCGCAACACGACCGACCCGCAATTCGCGACCATGGTCGCGTTCGCGGCATTGAGTGAGCCGGTGCGCACATGGACGGCCGACCGCCGGGAGTTTCTCGGTCGCCACGGCGATGCGAACGATCCGGCCGCGCTTCGCACCGGTGAGCTGTTCAATGAGATGGCGGGCGCGGCGATCGACCCATGCGCCGCCCTTCAGTGCACGATCGACCTCAAGCCCGGCGAGACGCGCGACATCGTCGCGCTCCTCGGCGCCGAGCGGGGGGACGACGCCGTGCGCGCGTTGCTCACCCGCTATCGGGCCGCGGCCTTCGCGACCGATGAGCTCGAGCGACAGATCGCGAGCTGGGACCGGCGTCTCTCCGCGGTCGTCGTGAAGACGCCGGAACCGTCGCTCGACGTGTTGGTGAATCGCTGGCTCCTGTATCAGGCGCTCTCGTGCCGTATGTGGGGACGGTCCGCCGTCTATCAGTCGAGCGGCGCCTACGGCTTCCGCGACCAGCTCCAGGACGTCATGGCGTTCGTGTATTCCGAGCCCTCGATCGCGCGAGAGCACATTCTGCGCGCCGCCTCACGCCAGTTCGTCGAGGGCGACGTACAGCACTGGTGGCATCCGCCGGAAGGGCGCGGGATTCGTACACGCTTCTCCGACGATCTCGCCTGGCTCGCACTCGTCGTCGATCACTACGTGCGCGTCACCGGCGATGCGACGGTGCTCGATGAGGAAGTGCCATTCCTCGAGATGCGCTTGCTGGAGCCTCACGAGCACGAAGTGTTCGATCTTCCGCGCGTATCCGACGAACGAGCCACGGTGTACGAGCACTGCTTGCGCGCGCTTCGCCGCGCGGCGACGAGCGGCGAGCATGGATTGCCTCTCATCGGCGTGGGCGACTGGAACGACGGCATGAATCGCGTGGGCATCGAGGGGCGTGGCGAGAGTGTCTGGATGGCCTGGTTTCTCGCGGCGATCATGCGCTCCTTCGCGCCGCACGCGAAAGCGCGGGGTCATTCCGAGGTCGCGCGGTGGCTCGACAGTACGGCGGCGGAGTACGCTGCCGTGGTCGAAGAGAGCTCATGGGATGGCGCCTGGTACCGCCGCGCCTACTTCGACGACGGCACTCCCCTCGGGTCCCACTCGAGCGACGAGTGCAAGATCGACTCGATCGCGCAGACCTGGGGCGTGATTTCGCGAGCGGCGGATCCGGAACGCGCGCGCATCGCGATGGGGGCGCTCGAGCAGCATCTCGTCGACAACGAGCAGGGCATCATCAAGCTCCTGACTCCGCCGTTCGACGAGACGCCGAACGATCCAGGCTACATCAAGGGATATCTGCCGGGCGTGCGGGAGAATGGAGCGCAGTACACGCACGCGGCGCTGTGGGTGGTGCTCGCGACGGCGATGATGGGCAACGACGATCGCTCGCTCCCGCTCTGGCAGATGATCAATCCGCTCTCGCACACGCGCGACGCCGACGGCGTCCTGGAGTACAAGGTCGAGCCTTACGTCGTCGCCGCGGACGTGTACACGGCCGAAGGACACGTCGGTCGCGGGGGGTGGACGTGGTACACGGGCTCGGCGAGCTGGATGTATCGCGTGGCCCTCGAGGCGATTCTCGGCTTCCGGAAGGAAGGCGATACGCTGCGAATCGAGCCCAGCGTGCCGCGCGAATGGCCGGGCTTCTCGATAACGTATCGGCATGGAGCCAGCACGTATGCGATCGAGGTGCGTGTGTCGCGAGCAGAGAAGCGGCGAGCCACGCGCGTGACGATCGACGGCGTGCGAATCAAGGGTGACGCGATCCCGCTCGTCGATGATGGACAGGCACATGCCGTACTCCTCGAGGTGACTCGCACATGAGCTGTCATCTTCTTCGTCTCGCTCCCGCACTGCTCTCCGTGATGGCTGCGTCGCCGCTTCGAGCACTGCAGCAGGACTCGAGCGATGCGCGCTACGTCATCATCCTCGATTCGCTCGACCGCTCCACCTTCGCGAACATCGCCGAGCTTCTCCAGGCGCGCGTGCCTGGGCTGATCATCACCCGCGGCGGCGGCAACGCCCTTCATTGGTACATGCGTGGTCAGGGGAGCTTTTCCGGAAGCGCGCCCCTCGTGCTCGTCGACGGCGTGCGAGTGACCGTCAGTGAGCCCTCCAACCCCGACCTTGCCGGCCGTCCTTCGCAGCTCGACGAGATCGACATCGAGGATGTCGAGCGCATCGAGGCGTCCAGCGGACCGGCGATCGCAGCGAACTACGGAACCGGTGCGGGGAACGGCGTCATTCACATCCGCACCTTCACGCCCCGCGCTCAGGAGACGACCTGGCGCCTGTACACGTCGGCCGGCGCGATCGAGGATGACGTCACCTACCCGGCGAGCTACTCGCGGCCCGGCGCAACGAGCAGCGGCACGACCTCTCGATGCACGCTGGCCCGGGAGGCGACCGACTTCTGCACACCGACGGGTCCTGTCAGCGCGTTCAATCCCTTCGAGACCGAGTCGCCATTCGAGCGTGCCCTTGCCGCTCGCGTAGGTGGCGCCGTCGGCGCGATGACTGGTCCCATTGCCTGGCGCGGCGGTGCCACGTTCGATCGCGAAGGTTCCACGACGGGACGGCTCGCCGGTCAACGACTGCACGCACATGGCGCGGGCTCGCTGAGTCCGACTTCCACATGGGAAGCGACGGTTCGCGTATTCTGGACGCGCGGCGATGCCGACATGCCATCGGATCTTCAGTCGACGTTGCTGTCGCAGGGCCTCTTCGCTGCCGAGCCTTCAGAGTGGACGGGTTTCACACAACCGCCGAGCTCGAACTACGGCTCGGAGCGATACGGTGCCACCGGCAACGCTCGCTGGCCGCTTGCGTCGTGGCTGGACTCACGCCTGACGATCGGATCCGGGCGTCACACGGACGACGATGACATGGAAACGTCGGTCGAGATCCAACCTGGTGTATTTCGACGAGTCACCAGGCGCCGGGCGCGACGGTATCGCGATCTCACGGCGCGTGCGGAGCTGACGGCGACGTACGGCGCTCGCGGCGTCGGTGGTCAGAGCTCGCTCACCGTGGAGCGCATCGAGGGCCAAGATGAAGAGGAGTTTCTCCACCGCGTGAGCGACGACCGTGGCACGGTGTCCCTGCGATCGACAGCGTCGAACATCGAGACCGAGATCACCGGCGTCGATCTGAGCCAGCGCGTGAGCCTGCCGGCCCGGATCACGGTGACGGGCGGGGTGCGTCTGGATCGAGTCGAGCTCGGCGAGGTGACTTGGGAGTCGTCTCCGTACCCGCGTGCTGCACTCACATGGGACGTTCGCCGCTCCGCACCAGGCCTCGTGGGCAGTCTTCGACTCCGCGCCGCGCTCGGGGACGCCGGCAATCTCCCGCAAAACTTCGGCATATTTTTCGGCCCGGTCGTCGGGCTGCCGGAGGAGCCGAGCGTCGAGTTGACACGCGAGCGTGAGGCCGGCTTCGACATCGAGGCAGTCCGCAACCGCGTCGGAGTGTCATTCACCTGGTACACGAAGCGGACATCGGACGTTGGCGCAGTCAGTCCCTTCATGGCGCCGCGCTTCCAGCGCATGGAAGCGCTCAATCGCGGCGTCGAGGCTTCGCTGCGAGCCGGCGTCATCGCGACTCCGCGCGTGGAGTGGGACGTCCGGCTCTGGTATGCGTACAACCATAACGAGCTGACGTCGCTGGACGGCCCGACATTCCCTATCGCCGGTGACGCCCTGAGTCCGCAGGTCCTGTTTCCGGGTGCACCCGTCGCCGCGCATCGCTATTCCGCGATTACGAGTATCCAGGATCTCGACGGCGACGGCCTGCTCGACAGTGCATGTCGTGGGAACGTGGGTGATTGCGAGGTCGTTCTGGGTGCCATCGACCTCCGCCCGGCCTTCCCGGCACGCACGGCGAGCCTCGAGACGACGCTGCGGCTCGGCATGGTGACGATCGGAGCGCTCTTCGAGCATCGCGGCGGTCAGTATCGCGCCAACATCACCGAGGCCGTGCGTTGCACGTCGGCCTGCCTCGCGGCATACGACGAGCGCGCGCCTGAACTCGAGCGCGCACGCGCCGCCGCGGCGCAAAGCGGATTCCAGGACGTGTTCGTCGAGGACGCCAGCTTCACGAAGCTGCGCGAGATCGCCGTGCGCTTCACCGCACCCGCCCGATGGGCCGAAGCGTTCGGCGCGTCGCGGCTCGACGTATCGCTCGCCGGGCGCAACGTGACGACGTGGACGGACTACTCCGGCCTCGACCCGGAGGCGATGTCGGGAACCTCGCTGCTGCCGCTTCTCTCACGCGACATCGCGGCGGCTCCGATCCCGAGGCGGCTATCGCTGCGCATCACGGCGACAAAATAAAGTGCCCGAGGGTTCGCACCCTCGAGCACCATCGACTTCCTCGATCGAGCTACCGCTCCAGCCGATATCCAACCTTCGACACGACGCGAATGTGTCGCGGGCGGCGCTGGTCCTCCTCGAGCTTGCGCCGCAGCGCGCACACGTGCGTGTCGATCGTTCGGCCCGACGCAGCGCTCTCGCTTCCCCACACCTCGCGAGCGAGATCGGCGCGCGACGCCGCCCCACCTTCGCGTCGCAGCAGCGCCACGAGCAGATCGAACTCCTTGGGCGCGAGGTGCACATCGAAGCCGTCGCGCCGAACGGTTCTGGCGGCGAGGTTCACCTCGATGGCGCCGAATGGGATGACGAGGCTGTCGTCGGACTCGCTCGCAGCGGCTGTCTCATGGTCCAGTACCTCCTCCAGCCGCGCGCGCGTGAGGTCGACTCCGCCACGCTGGAGGAGCTGCACCACCCGATGGAGCTCGAGCTCGTTGAGCTGCATCGTGAACTGGACGAGCGGAGCGTGAGCCGCGCGGTCGAGCGTCGGGGCGAACGCCAAGGCTGTGGCCCCGCGATGACTATTGCCGGAAGCAACCTCGTCGTTCGCGCGCCGCGCTGCGTACTCGGTAAGTGCAATGGCCATGTCACCACTCTCGAGAGTCCTGGCGTTTCGACACTACGAGAGCAGACAATGGTTTGCTTCAATTGTAAGAGAATGGCATGCTTCGCGGCGTCCGTGGCACGCGACCCTGCGCTCACGCCTCCAGCCGGTACCCCGCTTTCCACACCGTGAGGATATGTCTGGGCTCGGCCGGATTATCCTCGAGTTTGCGACGCAGCTCGCGAATGTGGATATCCACGGTGCGCGTCATCACCGCGGTGCGGTGACCCCAGACCTCCTTCAGCAGCTCGAATCGTGAGGCGACTGCGCCCCGCCGGCGCACCAGCGCCAGCAGCAGATCGAACTCTTTGGGGGTCAACGCCACCTGCGCGCCGTTGCGCAGCACGGTGCGCGACGACGGGATGATCTCCACGCTCCCGAACTTCTCGTTCCCGGTCTCCTTCTTCTCGGGTGCGCGCGCACGACGCAGTAGCGCGTTCACACGCGCCAGCAGCTCGAGTACCCCGACCGGCTTCGTGACGTAGTCATCGGCACCGAGGCGGAATCCCAGGACCTTGTCCGCCTCTTCGCCGCGCGCCGTCAGGATCAGGACGGGCATCTCACGTCCTTCCTCGCGCAGGGTGCGAAGCACGCGATAGCCGTCGAGCCCCGGCAGCATGAGATCGAGGATGATCACATCGGGATTGCCCTCACGCGCAGCCACCAGTCCCGCCGGACCGTCGTTGGCGACGGCTACCGCGTAGCCTTCGACCTCGAGACTCGTGCTGAGTCCGAACGCCAGGTCCGCATTGTCTTCGACGATCAGGATCTGCGTCATGGGTCAGATGGACACGGGTTCCGCGGGGACATCGGTCCGCGACGGCCTCGTCACGGTGCCGGCGAGGGGGAGCGCAACGACGAATCGCGCGCCGCGCGGCCGCGCGTCTTCCACCCACGCGCGACCCGCATGCAGATCGACGAGCTCGCGAACGACCGCGAGCCCGATGCCGCTCCCCGCGACGGACTTGGAGTCACGCTCGAGGCGGTGATACGGCTCCCAGATGCGCTCGCGCTCTTCCGCCGGAATGCCGGCGCCCTCATCGACCACCTCGATCAGAAGCCGATCGCCAGCGGCACGTGTGCGAATGGTGATCGTCTGCCCCTGCGGGCCGTACTTCACGGCATTGTCGAGGAGGTTCAGCAGAATCTGATGCAGACCCGCGCGGTCGACGTCGGCGACGAGATCCTCGTCGAGCTCCGCGTGCAGCGTCACGTCCTTCGCGCGCGTCAGCGGGGCGAACGTGTCGAGGACGTCGCGCACCTCGCGCGAGATGTCCGTCTCCTCGAGACGCAGGCGGTTCGCCCGACGCTCTGAGCGCGCGAAGTTGAGCACGTTGTCGACGAGATACGTGAGACGACGCGCCTCCTGATCGATGATGCGTGCCGAGCGACGCCGCTCGTCATCCGACCGCAGCTTGCCGAGGCTCAGCAGCTCGGCGAAGAGCCGGATCTGCGCGAGCGGCGTGCGAAGCTCGTGCGAGACGCTCGAGACGAAATCCGTACGCAGCCGCGCGAGCTCCTGCTGACGGCGCAGGTTGAGGAGCGCGACGATCAGCAGTCCCGACGTCAGGATGAAAAGCGCCAGCAGCATGGGCATACGCGATCGCGGTAGCCCGCCGACGACGAGCTGCTCGCCCATCTCCGGGCGGATGGCGACACGCACGTGGAGGTTGCCGAAGCGTCCGCCGAGGGTGTCTTCCGATGCATAACGAGGCGGGAAGCGCGCCGACGAGCGGAAGATCTCATCGCCTGCCGGATCGTGAACGGCCACCGAGAGCACCGAGTCGCTTCGCAGGCCGTGCAGAAGCGACGGAGGCAGCAGCACCTGCCGCGTCATGATCTCGCGGAACAATGGCCCCGTGAAGTCGCTCGGATCGCTCTCGAATCCGTAGGCGGCGACCGGTCGCCCGTCCATCGTGCGCGCGAGCACGTAGGCGAGCATGCGGAGAGTGTCGGCCACGCGCGCCACGATCGTGATGTACGCATCGTTGGTGAGGACGATCGACATCTCCGTTTGCCCGTCGACGGATCCGTACACCGTGCGCACGGGCTCGCCCGCAATCTCAGTGGCGGTGAAGTGACCGCGGATCGTGTCACGCACCCAGGCGGCGATCTCGGGCGAGAGGGTTTCGCCGCTCGTCACGAGCGACGAATCGCGGAACTCGAACCGGAAGAAGAACCGCGCCGAGTCGAGACAGGCGCAGAACTGTGTCCGACGGACGGCGGCGTCGGCGAGATCGGCAGGCGAGAGCTTCCCCTGCGTCGGATCACCCTGTGGCAGACGCAGCAGCGAGGGGACGAAGGCCGACATGAGCGTCGCCTGCATGTCGGCGCTCGCGTAGCGCTTGAATTCCCACGCCGCGAGCCTCGCGTAGTCGTGCAGTGCCTGTTCCGCCGTCTCCCGATGGGAGCGCGCGGCTACCTGCGCCTGGCCCGCCAGGAGCGTGGTGAGCACGAGCGCAAAGAGCAGCAGGGCGACCGTGAGCGCGGTACGCGGCTGCGCCCGAAGGGAGCGACGGAGCTTGGGGAGCACGCCTGTAAGTCTCTGATCGGGGCGCTAGTAGAGCAACATTCCTAACGGAATCCGTACAGGCGAGGAAACTATCAGGAACGAGGAACGAGGACCGAAGAGGTTGGGTAAAGGCTCCTGCACGGGGGGCCTGACTACCACTTCCTCGGTCCTCGGTCCTCGTTCCTCGTGCCTCACAAGCGAAACAGGTAGGATCCCTTCACGAACCACCCGTCACTTCGCCGTTCGAGACCGCGGAAATGGAGTTCCCGTGACTCGTCCATGACACTACCGTAACCGAGGAACACCACCGTCCCTGGCAGCGGCTGGTAGGAGAAGAGAAAGTCGCCGCGGAAGACGTTGCTGGAGAAGGCGGTCGTCCGCTCGAAGCCGCCCACACCATCGGGGACGAGGAGGGCTCCGTTGGTGCGCGAATCGTCGCGCAGGGAGTCGACCTCGACCGCGTCATACTCGCCCACGAGCCGAACGAACAACGGACGCGCGAGCTGATACTCCAGCTTGAGCCGCGGGATGCGACGAACGCGTACGGTGCTGCCGTCGGTCCGCCGCTTGTACTGCTGCATGTTGTAGGTCGCGTTGACGCGCACCTTCTCCGTCGGGCGCCAGTCGCCCGACAGCGTGCCGATCAGGATATCTGCCGACGACCACTCGTCGAAGTTCTCGTCCTTCCCCCAGACCACGAACAGGCTGGCGGAGCCGCGCTTCCACTCCGGCGTCCCGATGTCGAGCACGTAGTCCAGGTTCGGCAGGTCGGCGGTGCCCGTGAAGGGGATCGTGTCGACGCCGCCTCCGGGGAGCGGCACTTCCACGTGGATTCCCGAATAGAGCTGCGCGTCGTAGCCGAACGTCTCGACCAGGAGCGACGCCACCAGCGTCCACCCGCCGCGGAACGATGTCGTCGTATTGAGGTGGGCCTTCTTGTCCTGTGCGTCGCCGCCGCGCGTGAAGACGTCGTACTGCCAGGTGCCGAGCAGGTTGAGCTCGGTGCTGAAGCTTTCGACCAGCGCACCGCGCGTTCCGAAGGTCGTGAGGCGGTGGGAGATGCCGGCGTTCGTGATACCTGGTCGCGAGATGAAGCCTCTCCGGGTGACGAATTCGGGGTCGATCCCGTTGAGGCTGTAGCGCATCCCGAACCGGCGGCCGTTACGAGCGAAGCGCGCGTTCCAGAGCGGCGCGTTCCAGTCGCGCCCGCCCTCGTTCGTGAAGCTCCGCGCCAACTGCACGCGCGCATCGTACACGCCGCCGAAGACGACGCGCGCATCGACGTTGGCGACGCGATTCCAGTCGTCGCCAACCGCGCGGTCGGTGTAGGCGACACCCACGCGCGACTGCCGGCCGACGTCGCGCTGCACGCGCGCGATCGCGAACCGCGGACGATCGCCCTGGAGGTTCCGGTTCTCGTCATCGAGCGCCGTCAGAAACGCGATGTCGGTGCCGGAGACCTTGCCGGCGAGCTTGACGGCGCCTAACGGCTGGGCGATCCGCCGCGTGTGGATGAGATTGCTGGGCGTTCGAAACTGCTCGCTCCCATCGAGGAAGAACGGTCTCTTCTCGGCGAAAAAGAGGGCCGAGCGCGGGTCGAAGGCGAGTTGGCCGGCGTCGGCCTCCACCTGCGAGAAGTCGGGATTGACCGTGCCGTTGAGCGTGAGGTTGTTCGTGATTCCCCAGCGCACGTTGCCGCCGACCTCGGGCTCGGGCGTGTCTGTTCTCCAGCTCCCGTCGTTCCCGCGCCGTCCGACGGTTCGAGCGGTCACCTCGGGATTCACGTCGAGCACGAGGCCGCGGCGGAGATCGGTGAGCCCCTCGATGTGTCCCGATTGCGCCAGAAATGACGCCGCGTCGCGCTTGGCCGGGACCCACGAGTCCTCGTACCCCGAGTGCTGCACGCGTCGCAGGATGTGAAGCCCCCAGCGCTGCTCCGGTCGTGACTGATAACGCAACGTCTTGAAGGGAACGCGGATCTCGACCTCGTAGCCACGCTCGGTAACCCGCCCCTTCGACTGGAACACGAAGTCGGGGTTGAGATCGGCGCTCTCGCGCGCCACCTGCGCGGCGCTGAACGAGCCAGCCCGCGTCCCGCCCTGCTCGACCAGGATCCCATCCGCCTGCACGCCGAGCGGGTTGACGGCGGACACCGTCGCCTGGCGGCCGTCATCGAAGGTGCCGAGGAGGATCTGGACGTGATCATCGGCGAAGATGCGGTCGCGATCGGCGAGCGTCGCGTGCACCTGTCCGTGCGCCTCGTGCGCACGGATGCCGAAATGGATGGCCGTCGGCGAATACCAGATCAGCACCTCGGTACTGTCCTGCGCTGGCACGCCATCGACGGGGGAGAACTGCGAGAAGCCGGCGAGCACGACGGCTTGCGACCAGACGGGCTCATCGAGCACGCCATCGATCGCTACAGGAAGCCAGCAGCCGCCTCACAACTCACCAAACCCGTACACCCGGCCGCGGGACCGAAGCGATCGGGCGCTGGTGCCTCAATAGAGCAGGAAGCGCCGCCTGGCTTGCTCGAACGCTTCGGCCTCACGTTCCCAGTCGTCGAGGGCGGCCGCGAAGGCTCCGCGTTCCATCGCCTTGCGGAGCTTGTCCGTTCCGGCGAGTCGGTCGAAGCCCGCACCACGCTCGGTCCAGCGGAATTCGTTAGGGTGGAGCCGCCGGACGAGGTCGATGAGCAGCAGCGCCGTTCGCACCGGCCGGTAGCGCTCGCGATCGGTGAGCACGAACCTCACGCCGGGAAGCGTTCGGCCGCCGTACTTCGCCGCATGAGGCGTCGTAGTGAATCGCACCGCCTCGAAGCGCACACCTGGGAGTCGCATCGCGTTCATGGAATCGGCGACCTCGCGCGCTCGAAGCCACGGTGCCCCCGCCTGCTCGAGTGGGATGTCGCTTCCCCGGCCTTCGGAGAGATTCGTCGCCTCGACGAACACCGTTCCAGGGTAATGGATCGCCGTCTCCAGCCGCCGGATGTTGGGCGATGGGCTGATCCATGGCAGTCCCGTCTCATCGAACCACATCTCCCGCTCCCACCCATCCATCGGGATCACGATGAGATTCGCGCCGATGCCGAAGCGCTCGTTGAACATCCGGGCCAGCTCGCCGATCGTCATGCCGTGGCGCGATGCGATCGGGTAGATGCCGGTGAACGACTTGAATGCGGTGTCGAGAACGTTTCCCTCGACGATGTGTCCGCCGATGGGGTTGGGGCGATCGAGCACCACGAACGGAATTCCTCGCGATTCCGCCGCCTGCATCGCGAGCGCCATCGTCGAGACGTACGTGTACGGGCGCGCGCCGACGTCCTGCATGTCGAACAGGAGCGCATCGATGCCCGCGAGCATACGCGGCGTCGGCTTCCGTGTCTCACCATACAACGAGAAGATCGGGAGGCCCGTCTTCGCGTCGCGGCTCGACGAGATCTTCACCCCGTCAGCGGCGGTGCCGCGAATGCCATGCTCGGGACCGAACAGCGCGACCAGCCGCACATCGCGCGACGTCGCGAGACGATCGATGATGCTCGCGCCGCGCGAATCCACACCGGTGTGGTTGGTGATGAGCCCCACGCGCTTCCCGCGAATGGCCGCGGGCACGTCGCCGAGGAACTGCTCGACGCCGGGGATCACCGCGACCTGCTGTGCGTGGATGGCCGGCGCCGCGAGAGCGACGAGCGGTGCGAGCAGCGACACCGCGCGCATCATTGTGTGCGTCGGGTCCGACGTCCACTCTCGACAGGCGCGCGCTCGTCGCAGGACCCGACGAGCGCGCAGACCGCCGGAACCAGCGCATATCGGAGATTCATCTACCCGGATGCTACCCGGAGAATCTCCCTCTGGTTCACGCCGAACGCCTCACCCCCGAAGCTCCGAGGAGCTGGCGGTCTTCGCGGCGCGACGAGTGCTTTCCGCGCGCGCGGCGTCGCGGGGCGGCGTCCCCGTTTCGATCGTCGTCTTGAGGCGCGCCAGGTCGTCGTCCATCTGGTGCTTTGGATCGCGACCCAGGATTGATGCGACAGCGTGTCCGACGGCGCCCGCGGGCGGATTGTAGGTCATCTTTACGTCGATCGTCGTCGCGCCGTCGGCGGTGCGGGCGAAGCGCACGACTCCGGCATGCTCCACCGCCGCACCCTCGATGCTCTTCCACGCGATCTGCTCGTTAGGGATCAACGCCGTCGTGACGGCGTCCCAGGTGACGGTGGTCCCGGCCGGCCCGTCGACCACCCAGTGCGTGCGGTCCTGGCCCTGAATCGCTCCGAGACTCCGCACCTCGCGGACGTGCGACATCCAGCGCGGCCAGTTGTCCCATTGCGTGAAGAACGCGTAAACACGCTCGACGGGTGCCTGGACCGTGATCGCCTTCTGCACGTCGATCGCGCGCCGTCCCGCGCCAACGCCAGTGAGACGGCTCAAGGGGAGGTTCGTGATCGCGCGCTTCACCATCGCCGCCCCGGCGAGCCGGGCAGCAACGCCGGAAATTCCTCGGCGCCGAAACCCCCAGAGCGCGATCGCGCTTCCGGTAACACCGGTCACCAGGCGCATCGCGGGCGCCCAATTCTCCTGTGCCAGCTCCGGACGCGGCTCGCGTCGTACGCCGCCCTGAAGTGCGGGGATCCCTTCGCCGCTGTCGTGCAGCTCCAGACTGTCGTAGACCTCGGTGACTCCGGGCACCGCGCGCGCGGCATCGAGAATCCTCTCCGCCTCCTCCCGCAGCGCCAACCCACTCAGCGTCACCTCCCCGTTCTCGGCCGCGACCTCGATCGCGCGCGGGTGCGATGCGACGCGTCCAAGCGCCGTACGCACGCGAGCGACGAGCACCGGCTCGTCGGCGTCGTGGCGGCCGAAGCGACCGCGGGTCTCGGCAACGAGACCGCGTGCGCGGTTCCCGAGATCTCGCGCCGTCGTACCGATCGCCTCGCCCGCGCGCGCGCGGCCATGCACGAGCCGGTCGCGCGTCATGTTGCGACGCCGGACGCCGCGATCGGGGTCGAGATAGTACGCGAGCGCCGCACCGACACCCGCGGCGCCGAGGAGTGCGACAAGGCTGGTGCCCCCGCCGGCGCGCTCGTGCTCGCGCTCGTGGTCAGTGTGATGCATTGCTACCTCCACCTGTCTTCGAGTCGCTGACACGGCGGGGATTCCTCGCCCGCCACGATTTCATTGGTGAGCCGCTACTGCTTACTCGACGGGCTCGGGCCCGCCGGTGCGGTCCTCCCGGCGCGGAGACGACGTCTCGGTCGACAGCGGGGACCGCGGCTGGGCTTCGTGGGCGTGCTCGCGCCGGTTGTGCTGGTCGAGCTGCTCGCGGGAATCGAACTCCGTCCCGCACGCCTCGCAGATCACCTTCGGGTGCTTCGCCATGTGCCCTCCTGACTCGTGAGCCTGAGCAAGAACCGTCTCTGCGGAGTGGTCGTGCAAGTCGCGCGCCGACCGTCGCCTAACGAGGTGGCCTGCCGCCGGCGCGGTGGGCCGCGTCTGTGAGCGCACGCACAAGTACACGCTGGAATCGATCTTGCCCGTCGCGCCATGGCGCGGCACGGCGGGATCGGTGCGCGCGCTCGGACACGAACCACGGAGAAACACATGCATTCGTATCCTCGAAGCGCTCGCGCGGTGAGCGCGCTCGCCGCCCTGGTGCTGATTCTGCCGGCGTGCGCGAGCCTCAGCCGCACGGAGAAGGGCGCGATTATTGGCGCCGGGGCGGGAGGCGCCATCGGCGGGGTGATCGGCAACCAGACGGGCTCGACCACGCGGGGCGCGATCATTGGCGCCGCGGTGGGTGGCGTCGTCGGGGCCGTCATCGGCCGCCAAATGGACAAGCAGGCGGAGGAGCTCGCGCAAAATATTCCGGGCGCGACCGTCCAGCGGATCGGGGAAGGCATCGCGGTCACGTTCGCGTCGGGGCTGCTGTACGACTTCGATTCCGACCGCGTGCGCGCCGAGGCCGCGCAGAACCTGCGCAACCTGGCGTCGAGCCTCGATCAGTACCCGAACACCGATCTTCTCATCGTCGGGCACACCGACTCCATCGGCCCCGACTCATACAATTGGGATCTCTCGGAGCGGCGTGCACGCGCGGCGGCCGACTACCTCGCGAGCCAGGGTGTGACACGTACGCGCCTCCGGACCGCTGGGCGAGGCGAGACGGAGCCGATCGCCCCGAACGACACGGAGCCGGGACAGCAGCAGAACCGGCGCGTCGAGGTGGCGATCTACGCGAGCGAGGCCTATCGGGCAGAGTTGCAGCGGCAGTACGCGCCTTGAGTTTGGAGTGGACGGCAAAGACGACAGATGTCTGACGTCTTTGCCGTTCGGCGCGAACCAGGCCGCTACTCCTGGAGCCTGAACGTGTTCGACACCCGCTGCTCGAGCGGGAGCATCTCGCCCGGTCCCTCGTTAGGCCGCCACGTCCGGTACGCCTGCACGTAGACGACGCGGTAGCTTCCCGCGATGGGGTCGGCCTCGAAACGGGGCATGGCGTTCGCAGCCAGCATCGCCCGCACGCGGGCCGTATCCGTGCGCGACGCATGCGGCGCGACGGTGGGTGGATCGAGCATGAGAATCGCGGGGCAGGCCTGGCTGTAGGCCGGCTTCCATGCGCCGTCCACCCACTTCTCGAGCATGAATGCGGGCTGCGACCGTCCGCACGGGTGCAGCCGCACCGTATCGTTCGTATGATTCGTGAACGTCGTGACGATGTCGACCTCGAGCGCCTCGGCGGTGCGCCGCAGCTGGTACGACTCGCGATCGGTGGTGATCATCGCCGACTCTGCTGAAGGGGCCGAGTCGCCCGAGGCGGCCCTCCCCGCGACGTCCTCGTCACGCGAGGCCGTACAAGCGACTGCGGTAAAGAGACATAGGGCACCAAGCCGACCGAACGGCCCACAATGGATCTCACGGAGCATGGATTCCCCCTGGAACGGGCGGCCTTTTCCCTGCACGATTCAAACCCGGCGGCGACTCGCGCTGTCACACCTGCGACCGTTTTTTCGGAGACTTTCGATGCGTCGCTCGCATTTCTTCCTTTTGGCAGCACTCGCCGTGCCCTCCCTCGCGACCGCTCAGCGGAGCGAACCCGACTTCAATTGGTCCGAGCGGGTCGCCAGCGGCGCCTGGCTGCGCGTTCAGACGATGCACGGGGACATTCGCGTCGTCGAAGCCTCCGGTGACCGCGCCGAAGTTGTCGGCCGCAAGCGGGGCGAGGACGCTGCGGAGATGCGGATCACGGCGAACCGCGTCGGCGAGGATGTGGTAATCTGCGCCGTGTGGGAAGGCGGGCAATGTGACGCCGAAGGGATTCAGACGACGCGCAAGTCGTGGCGCAATGGCGACGCGAGCGTGGACTTCGAGGTGCGACTTCCGCGTGGCGTGAGGATCCGTGCGGCCTCCGGCAACGGCGACGTCTCGGTGCGCGGAGCGCACGCCGAGGTGCAGGCCGCGTCGGGGAACGGCGAGATCGACGTCTCGTCGAGCGGCGGACCCGTCCGCGCCTCGTCAGGAAACGGGGACATCGAGGTCCTCGAAGCCGGTGGCGAAGTGCAGGCGCGCAGCGGGAACGGCGACGTGCGTGTGAGCACGCGCAGTGGTCCGGTCTCCGCGTACACCGGCAACGGGAGCATCGACGCGCGCATGGCGGCGGTCACCGGGACAGAGGACATGGCCTTCCGCACCGGCAACGGCAGCATCACGGTCGAGCTGCCAGCGAACTTCGAGGGCGAGATCGACGCGCGCCTGCCTAACGGGCGACTGGAGAGCGACTTCCCCCTTCGCGTCGAGGGTCGTCTCGATCCACGTCGTCTGCGGGCAACGATCGGCCGCGGCGGCCGTCGGGTGACGATCGTCTCCGGGAGCGGTGGCGCGGCGATCCGGAAAGGCACATAAACTCGGGCACGGTACGGTCACGGGCCATGTCGCGGTCCACTATGCCCGGCCTGCCATACTCGCGGTTAACGTCGAGCTCACACGCGCACCATCCGCTGCACCGTCGACAGAGCGTGCCAACGAGCGGCGACTCGTTGTGCGGGTGACGCATGTCACGTCCCAATAAACCGCGCCCCGGCACGACGGTGGTTCGCGGCTTGCGACGCGGGGATTCCTCGTGCGGCCGATACGTCGTTTTCGAACGAGCGTACCGGCAGCGTACAGGAATCAGCAGAAGGCAGGAGGCCGTATGAGGTTCCCATCATTCCCGCTCCTCATCGCATTGCTCGGGGTCGTCGCGGCGTGCGACGATGACGACGACATCGTCAACCCTCAGCCCGTGGCTCAGATCCGCGTGGTGAACGCGTCAGCGCCCAATCAGAACGTCGATCTCTTCGTCAATGGCGAACGCGTGGGCTCGACGAGCTTCGCGTTCGGTACCGCGTCGGTAGCGTGCTTCGAGGTGCCCGCCGGAACGCGCACCGTGGAGTTCAGGTCGGCAGGCTCGAGTAGTGCGCTCGTCCGCGTAACGCCGGACCCGAGCTTCACCGCCGGGACCAGCAACACGGTGTTGGTGACCGGCGCGGGAGCCAACCTTCGCGCACTCGCCGTTCCCGATGCGTTCGCGCCGGCCTCCGGGCAGGGAGGGGTTCGCGTCATTCACGCATCTCCCGCACTCGGGCGGCGAGATATTTTCGTCACGGCCCCGGGCGTGACGATCTCGGGCGACCCGACGTTCGAAGACGTCGACTTCGGCACTGCGACCTCGTTCAGCAACGTCGCTGCCGGCGACGTCCGTATTCGCTTCACGAACCCCGGCTCGACGGTGGTGGCGTTCGACGGTAATGGAGCGCCGGCGTTCAACGTCCCGGCCAATCAGTCACGCACGTTCCTGATCACCGACGTAGCGGGTGGCGGAATGCCGTCGGATGAAGACGCGCTGATCGTGTTGCAGGCTTGCAGCTAACACCACGACCGAGGACCGAGGAAGCGGTGCCGGAGTTGGGCGCACCGAGATGGGGACGCGCGCCCACCCCTCCTGCCCCATCACGATCGCCCAACTCTCCTGCGATTATCTGACCCCGGCCAGCGTCAGCGTTATCAGCGCGGCCCACTGCGGTCCGAGCCAGCCGCGCTCGCCGTCATCGTACTGCTCCGCCAGCGAGTGGGAGCCCCGCCCTTCGCCGCCGCCGTCTATGGTGATCGCCGGGATCCCGAGACTCATCGGGAGGTTTGCGTCGGTACTCCCGGCGCCGAGCTCGGTGCTGAAGCCGAGTGCGCGCGCAGCGTCCTGGGCGGCGCGAACGATTCGCGCCGTGTCGGGCTGGGCACCTGCGGGGCGAATCCCGATGGTGTCGATTTTCACGCGCAACCGTACCCGCGACTCCGGCCACCGCGCATGCTCAGCCTCCAGTGCCCTCGACAGCGCAGCGCGGAAATCGGCGTCCAGCGAATCGAGCGCGGCCGGCGATTCCGACCGGAGGTCGACGTCCATTGCCGCTGCGGCAGGTATCGAGTTCACAGAGGTGCCACCTTCGAGGATGCCGACGCTGAACGTCGTCTTGGGCTCGCGCGGAACGCGGAGCTCGGCGATTCCAGCGATCGCGCGCCCGAGGGCATGCGCCGGGTTCGGCATGCCGAACGCCCCATAGCTGTGGCCGCCGGGCCCTTCATAGGTCACGCGGTACCGATGGCTCCCCACCGCGCGCCGTGTCGTGCCGAGGCCCGTCCCATCGACGGAGATGAAGTAGTCGATGGAGTCCTTCATCTCCTTCGTGAACAGGTGCCGCACGCCCCGCAGGTTCCCGGCGCCTTCCTCGCCGACCGTGCCGACGAAGACAATGTCGCCGACCGTCGGCACGCCGGCGCTTTCGAGTGCTCGCGCGACGACGAGCACCACCGCGAGACCCCGGCAATCGTCACCGATTCCCGGCCCTTTCATGAGCGTGCCCTCACGCGTGACGGTCACATCTGTCGTCTCGGGAAACACGGTGTCGAGGTGCCCCGAGAGCACAACCGCCGGTCCTCGGCCGGTGCCGCGGCGTCGCGCGATCACGTTCCCTTCGGAATCGATGCGCGCATCGCGCAGTCCCAGGGCGGCGAGGCGGCGGCGGAACTCCTCAGCCCTCCGCGCTTCGGCAAACGGCGGCGCCGGGATCTCGCAGATGGACTCCTGCTGGTCGAGCGTCCATGCGTTGTCGTCCCGGATGCGATCGAGTGCCGTGCGGACGGACGGCCGCGCAGCGATCGTCGCCGGCGAGGCTGACGTGGATGGCTGGGCGCCTGCACATGCGACGAGCGCGGGACCGAGCGTCGCGGCGAGCGCCGCGACGGTGCGAGCAGCGGTACGAATCATCATGGTTGTCCCCGTCTCAGGACGCGGCCGCCGCGCGCTCCGGTGAACCGACCACCGTCGACCGCGACCACGCCGTTCACGATCACGTAGGGAATTCCTGCCGGATACTGGTGCGGCTCCTCGAAGGTCGCGCGATCGGCCACCGAATCGGCGTCGAACACCACGATATCTGCCTTCAACCCCTGCGCCACGCCACCGCGGTCCGCGAGCCGAAGCGTCGCTGCCGGCATTCCGCTCATTTTGTGAATGGCTTGTTCCAGCGTCAGCACCTGCTTCTCGCGCACGTATCGGCCGAGCACACGCGGGAACGTGCCGTAGCCGCGGGGGTGCGGGTGTCCGGTGCCGGGACGCGAGAGCCGTCCGTCGGACGCGATCATCGTCTGCGGGTGACGCATGATGCGCTCGACATCGCCCTCATCGAGGACGTGATAGATCGCCGACGCTCCTCCACGATTCACGGCCTCGATCACGAGCTCGGCGCCGGTCTCCGGCGTAGCCGCGAGGCCGCGCTCCACCGCCCAATCGCGTAGCGTACGCCCCTCGAGGGGACGCTGCCACGACACGCTCGCGAACTGGACGCGCGAGATGTCGCCGCCCCCACGGTCGGTGTTGAGGAGAGTGACGATCCCGCGCACGATGCTGTCTCGCAGGGTGCTGTCGACGAGACGCCGCCGGAAGGCGCTATCACCACCCGCGAGCGCCCACGTCGGCACGAGGACGCCGATGCCGGTCGATGTCGCCGTGTAGGGATACTGATCCATGCGAACGTCGATGCCGGCACGCCTGGCCGAATCGACCATCGCGAGTGTGCGCGCGCTCTGCCCCCACATCTGCTTCCCGATCGCCTTGTGGTGCGTGAGGACGACCGTGATCCCGGCACGACGCCCGATCTCGATCGCCTCCGCCACACCCTCGATGAGGCCGAGCCCTTCTTCGCGCAGGTGGGATGTGTAGATCCCGCCCGAATCGGCCGAGACCTTCGCCAGCGCGACGACCTCGTCGGTCTTCGAGAACGTCCCCGGCAGATACCGGAGTCCGGTGGAGAGACCGAATGCGCCTTCGTGCATCGCCTGTGCGAGCATACCACGCATGCGATCGAGCTCGTCAGCCGTCGGCGCGCGGTCGGCGAGCTGCATGACCCTCCGGCGGATGGTGTTGTGACCCGCGAGGAAGGCGACGTTCATGCCGACGCCTAACGTCTGCGCCGAATCGAGATATGACGCGAAGGGCCAGGGCCCGCCGCCGTCGGGGCCGCCGAGCGCGGTGGTGACGCCCTGACGCACGTGGCTTTCGGCGTCGGGTTGGCGGAGCAACGGCTCGAGGTGCGCGTGGAGGTCGATGAACCCCGGAGCGATGATGAGCCCGCTTGCGTCGATCGTGCGGCGTGAGGCGGTTGCCGGAATCGAATCGCGCGAAACGAGTGCGATCCGATCCCCCCGGATGGCGACGTTGGCGGCGTAGCGCGCCGCGCCGGAGCCGTCGACGACAGTTCCTCCGGCGAGCACGAGGTCGTAGAGCGGCGCCCCAGGCGCGGTGCCGACCGGCGCGGGACGCGCGCAGGCCGCGGCGACGATGACGAGCGGAAGGAGTCGAGACATGTGGTGGGTTGCGAGAGCGCGCGACGGATGACATTTCATGATGCACGCTGGATCGGGGAGTGAGGAAGTGGCCGCTTTTGCTCTCGCGAGTCAAGCCGAGCCGGATTCCATCGGCGCCCATCAATGCTTCCGGAGTGGTTCATGACGATTCGACTCCTCTTCATCGCCGCGCTGTTCGCTCTCCCCATCGGCACCTCACTGGCGCAGCCGGCGACCCGAGCCCGTCCCACCACACGCGCGGAGTCGCTCTACGTCAGCAACAAGTGGGAGGACCATCCGGCGCGCGATTTCACGCGCGACATGGTGGCGAAGGCCCGGACGGACAGTATTTACCGTGTACGTGCCCGCGGGGTGATGGATTTCCAGAAGATCGAGTACAGGAGCAGCGTCGGTGATCTCGAGATTCCGGCCTACCTGTTTCAGCCGCTGACGAAGCGTGGCGCGCGCGGGCATGCAGCTCTGATCTGGGTGCACGGCGGCGTTCACGGGAGCTGGAGCGAGTATTACCTGCCGTTCGTGCGGGAGGCGATCGAGCGCGGCTACGTCGTCATTGCGCCGGAGTACCGCGGGAGCACCGGATATGGCCGCGAGTTCCACAACGAGATCGACTACGGTGGTTACGAGCTCGACGACGTCCTCACCGCGGTGGACTACCTCACGCGGCTCCCGCACGTCGACCCGGAGCGCATTGGGATCATGGGGTGGAGCCACGGAGGCTACATCACGAACCTGCTCCTCTTCCGGGATGAGCATCCCTTCAAGACTGGCGTCGCGATCGTGCCGGTCACGAATCTGATCTTCCGTCTCTCGTACAAGGGGCCCGGCTATCAGCGCTCATTCGCGACGCAGAAGCGGATCGGCGGGCTACCGTACGAGAAGCGCGAGATCTATGTGGAGCGCTCGCCGCTCTATCACGTCGACAAGCTCGCCGTCCCCTTGCTGGTGCACGTGGCGACGAACGACGACGACGTGAACTTCGTGGAAGGCGAGCAGATCATCAGCGCATTGCGCGCGAAGAAGCCCGATCTGTCGGAGACGAAGGTGTACGTCGATCCACCGGGAGGTCACAGCTTTTCGAGACGAGTGGACCGCCGAACGTTGGAGCGCGACGATACGCCGGAGCAGCGCGATTCGTGGAACCGCGTGTGGGCGTTCCTCGAGTGGAATTTGCGGCCGTACGAGCAGTAGGAGGGGGGCCGACGGTCGACCCCCTCTGCGGCCGTCTAGACTCGAGCCCCTCGCACTGCCCTCAGCACGAGCAGCAAGAGTACCGCGCCTATGAACGCGACGAAAATCGTCCCCGCCAACCCGCCGAACGGAGGGCTGATCCCGAGCGCGGCGAACACCCACGCGCCGATGAACGCGCCGACGATGCCGATGACGATGTCGACGAGGATGCCGAACCCGCCCCCGGCCACGAGCGACGCCAGCACGCCGGCAATGAGACCAACGATGATCCAGGTCAGGATATCCATTATTCGCTCCGAAGAGATCCGGAGCTTCGGGGGCAATGGGCGTGCCTGGCTTCAGGGTGCTCAGGGTGCTCAGGGTGCTCAGGGTGCTCAGGGTGCTCAGGGTGCTCAGGGTGCTCAGGGTGCTCAGGGGTAATGACG